>DLGT01000161.1 GCA_002482845.1 Saprospiraceae bacterium UBA7687 | reverse complement strand
AAGAAACCAATACATTTTTTGTCCCAAAACACTTATCTTTATACCTAGTTAAAATCTGTTTCAGCACTTAATTGTCCAAACGACATTTGACCATCATAAGTCCACAAAAGCTACCAAAACTACCATTTTTAATCAAAAACGAAGTAGGGTTGTCCCGAGGTTGTCCCGACGTTGTGCCAAGGTTGTCCCGACGTTGGCCCGACCACGCTCCCTAGACGCTCCATATACGCTCCCTATACACTCCCACTACGCTTTACGAGCAATAAATACATATAATAGATATACCCTACGACTCTCATAACTAAAACTCTTTGATTTTATGTCATTTATAAAATTAAAGATATTCTAGTTAAAATGTAAAATAAGTAATATCATAGTGATCTCCTATCCAATAAATTGCTAAAACCAAAAAGAGACACCAAGATTACTCTAGATGTCTCTTTTTTATTTAAAATATCTAAAACCTTATTTTATCAGTCAATAACAGCATTCCCATTTACATCTCCTAGCTTTATAGTTATGAAGTCCAACCCTGTCGCATCTGACTGTAGATTGATCAACTCATAAGCTTCTAAAGTTGGATCGGTTATTGGTCTTATAAACCATGAATTAGAATGTCCAAAGTCCTGAATGATACCCAAAATCAACCTTCTCGCGAGAACTAGATCAATGGAAGTGATTTTGCCATCTAGATTTACGTCCGCAGCTATTAGTTTATTTGGTGATGTGAATATATCGACTGCTAAAATGTGACGCATAATCAATACTTGATCCAAGGTACTTACACCATTCACAAAATCACTATATCTTTTTCCACCTACTACACTTGAACTAACTTTATAATCATTTCCGACAGGCGCATTGTATTCATACAAGCCGCTTGCATCAGGGGTTAGGATTATAGTATCAGGTTGTGTTAGATTAATGACCTGGATTTCCACTTCAGCATTTACTAAAAAAGCAGATGGTATGTGTCCACTGATAAGCGAAGTTTGGGAGCGAAGTCCAAAAGTGATGGACATTAATGTAATTGTTATTAAAATATGCTTGATTGTCATGGTGTGTGTTTTTTTAATTTTTAATAAATTTTACAGTTGCAATGGCATTTGAGTGATCTAATATTTGTACGATATAGATCCCTTGATTTAAAGCAGTACAGTCAATACCTGACTCAAAATTGTAACTTCCTGATTGTAAAACTTTACCACCAAAATCAAGGATATTAAAGGTCAAATTATCTTTCTTTTTGACATCGATTATCAAGTTGGTATTGGTAGGGTTTGGATACGCTGCAATTTGCACTTTTGGATCGTAAGATATTACTGAAGAAACAAATAAAGGTCGTCCGATGGTGTGTTTCTCAGTATTTGTCTGAATAGGTGTATTGAAATCAAAATATATTTCTGCACGATTATCTATACGATCTTCATCATTCAAGACATCAGAAGGATAAATCTCATATACCAAATATCCATGCGATAATGCTTCATTTTTGAATGAATCTACGAGTTGAATGTCTTTAAAAGTGACTACCAATTGTCTATTTTCATCAAATTCATAACTGTAATCATGACTAGCTACCGTCATTTTGAATGTGGAAATATCTAAATGCTCTTCGATCACATTACGTATCACTATATTAAATGCAGTGTCTGTACCTGTATTTTGAAATCTAATTTTATATTCTATTTTATCATATTTCTCAATATATTTTTTTGCTCCGTATCCAGATGGGAATCCTGTGATATCATTTGGATCATATGCGCCTATATTTTCCAGACAAAGTATATCTATAAAAGGATCAAAGTCATTCATAGAAAACAAATTGACAAATCCAGTAGATGTGCTTCCTGTGCCACATCCTTCTACAAATGCACGAGGCCTAGACAATCCTGGATAATTTACTTCATTTTGCGTGATGATCGTATAAGTTTTGCCATCAGCATCTAGATCTACGACCAATGATTCGTTTGCCAATAACTGATAGGACACAGGTGGGCGCATGACATCATCTTCTATAACAATATATTCTAAAGCTGCTGGCATATTACCTTGTCCGACATTGGTAAGGGTAAATACTACTTTCTCATCATTATCACACACACCATTGATAATTACATCAGAACCAGCGTAATTAGTAGGTATATCGCATGGCTCATTGGGATATCCGAGTGCTGTGATACAATGCGTCTGCCCTATCTCAGTACTTTGGCAATCAATATTTACAACAATGTCAATATAACCCGTAGCATCAGGTTCCAAATCACTAAGTGCAAATACTAAGGTATCACCATTTATCGTATAAGGCAAAGATGTAGACACTAAGGTCATATATTCATCTAATATTACTTCTACACTAGGGTCTTCTGCGGTAACTGTTCCGATATTTTCGTACTTGATTCTTACAGAATTATCAAAACACCTTCTAAAGAATGCTGCGTTTACATTGGTTTGTAGGATGGCACATGATTGTACAGCATTAGTGGTGAAGTTTATATCTGATACCGTTTGATCTTCTACAACAGTCACCGTAATGGGTGGTGTACAAATGGCATATAAATCATTTTTAGGTACTAAAGATACCGTATAACTACCTTCTGGCAATCCAGCTGAATAGCTGCCATCTGCCTTTGTATTCCTAATGAAGGTATGCGTGCCATTATCAAAAACAACCATCCAATCTTTCAGAAGTCTACTTCCAGGATCTGCTATACAATCTTCATTTGTATCAAGCAATGCATTACCTGTTATAGCACCAAAATTAATATCAAAAGCGTTGTTGTTCATAGAAATACAAGAAACTGATAATTCATCTGAAACGAATTCACCTTGAAAATTAGGATCCAAAACAAAATAACTAGTAGCCTGTGTATTTAGGATATTAAATTTTAAAGTTAATAATGGCTTAGAATTGTCTACAGGTTCTGGAATCGTATTAGTATTTACATACACCATTAGTAACCGACCAGATTGGGAGTTAAATTGTACATCTGATAAAGGCAAATTATTGAAATACACATTAGAAGAGTCCAATTTTAAAACATTGGCATCAAATAAAAAACCAACTTGAAAACTAACTACATTAGTCTTTTGGGTCTGATACAATTCTACAATAAGTTGATCACCTTCAAAAGAATATTGGGGCGTAAATAAAACGGTGTCTTGACAAGCTTTCAAAGGTGAGAAGATGGCTGTCAAAACCACAAGTAACAATGAGAAATAAATGTGTTTTTTCATGACGATTTGTTTATGTTTAAGATTAAATAAATTTGTTGATGCAAAGATAAGCGAACAGTATTTGGTTATTAAAAAACATAATATTATATTTGTAGCATATTTATATTCATAAAACACATTATTTAATTATATATCAATGCATTGCAAATTAATTTGTACCAAATACCATGACTAAACTTGCCCAAATTTTAACCATTTTAACGCCTAAAGATAGAAAAAAATTCAGAGAACTGATTACTACATCACTTTTTGGCGGAAAAGCAAAACATCTTGATATGTTTGATCTTGTGTGTAAAAACAAAAGTTTGGATAAGGTTTCTGTGGAAGATAGACTTATTCAGAGTGACCTTTACAAAATGATTGAAAAATATATTGTCATGCAAAAAGCCGTGACTGATGAAAAGTATTGTGGACAGAAATTACTAGAAACCTTCCGTCTTCAAGAAAATCAAAAACTTTTTGACACGTTACTAAATAAAGAGACAGAAACAAATCTTCAACATCCAGACACAAACTATGGCGCAGTATTAGCTTATGAAAAATGGAAGTTCGACTTACTTAAAAGTAGATTTACAAATGTAGAGATAGATACCATTGTAAGCTCTAATGATCGGGCACTCATACTTCAAAAACTAAAACTCAGTGTAAATTTAGCTTCACAATCTACCTTAATCACCAAAGATCAAAACTTCGGTTTGTTGCCACATATTCTTACATATATACAAGATCAACAATTAGACAAGTATGACGATATTGGTTTGTATTATTACTGCTGGATGATGATGAATTTTACGAAGGAAGAGATATGGTTTGAAAAATTTGATACTTTATTTAAAAAGGTTTCGGACACAATAGCAGAAGAAGAAAAAAGTACGCTTTATTTTCAAGGAATCAACTTTTGTATACGACGATATAATAATGGTGAAAAAGAGTACGGCCACATCCTAATGAATTACTACATAGAAGGATTGGATAAAGGATATTTATTGCTCAATGGTTGGCTTTCGCGCAATACTTACCGTAATATCTGTACTATTGCCATCAGATTGCAAAGGCTAGAAGAAGCAAAAAAGATAACGATCGAATATAAAGATCTGCTTCGACAAGATGATAGAGAAAGTGCCTATCATTTTAATCTAGCGAATATGGCTTTTTCAGAAAAAAATTATGATGAAGCCATTATTTCCATGCAGAAAGTTGATTTTGATGACCACTTATCCAATTTATTTGCCAAAACACTTCTTTTAAAAATCTATTACGAAAGTGGCCAAATCAGACTTTTAGACTCTCATTTAGATGCCATGCAAGTCTATCTACAGCGCCAAAAAATAGTCGGTTACCACAAACTCAATTATGACAAGATGATCAAATACACTAAAAAAATATTAAAACAAAACCCATTTGACAAAGAAAGTAAAGAAAAATTGATCGCTGAAATATCTCAAGAATCATCCGTCACCGATAAGGAATGGCTGATAAAACAAGCAATGGCTATTTAAAAACATATAAAAGTAAATATAGTGTAGGGTAAATCATAAAGTTCTTAACATTTTGTCAAAATGACCATATCATCTCTTCAATAACGATTTGCTGTGAGCCAAACCAGTACCAATATCATTGATTATCAACAAACTAGATCAAATTTATGTTAATCTCAAGTATAAATATAGCTAGATTATATAGTGATTTTCATGAATTTTTGGATTGATTATTGTTAAAGTTAATTTAAGTCTTGGGTTATTGTGATCCTTTTCGTCTATTTTCAGTTAATTTTGCATTGTAAACATTACATCAGATATTATTCATGGGTAAATTCATATACATATTAACAGCCTTTATTCTTTGTCAAGGATCCAATAATTTATTGGCCCAAAATAAGATTAAATGGTTGACATGGGAAGAAGCTATGGAGAAATCCAAAGTAGAAAAGAAAAAAATATTCATTGACATTTATACAGAATGGTGTGGTTGGTGCAAAAAAATGGATAAATCCACACTTTCAGAAGGTCATCTAGCAGTCTATCTTAATAAGAACTACTACGCTGTAAAATTTGATGCTGAAAGAATCACACCTGCCATGCTCAAAGATAAGGAATACAAACACGTCAAAAACGGTTCTAAAGGTTATCATGAGCTCGCCATTCATTTTTTGCAAGGACAAATGAGTTATCCTTCCATGGTATTTTTGGATGAAGATTTGAATTTAATCCAATCCATACCTGGCTATCAGGATGTGAAAACATTTGAGATGATCATCACTTATTTTGGCAGTAATAGCCATAAATCTGTCCCTTGGCAGAGATATATGAATAATTTTCAGCGTGAGATATTCTTCAACATGAGTGTTGGCAAGAATTAAGATGTACTCTTAATGGGCTAATTCACTCCTTTTAAGAATGGAACGAACTTAAAGTTTCCATGACTTTCTTTTTTTAGTGTGCCATCAAGGTTTTTGGTGATCTTAATCATCTTCTGTTGATTTCCTTCGCCTATTGGAATCACCATAATTCCACCCGGTTTTAGTTGCTCTAGTAGTGTTATTGGCAATTCAGTTGCACCCGCTGTCAATAGTATTTTGTCATAAGGCGCAAATCGTGGCGCACCGAGATAACCATCACCAAAAAGTGTTCTGACATTGCCGAATCCAATTTTATGAAGCAACAATTCTGTTTTGTCATAAAGTGACTTTTGTCTTTCGATAGAATATACCTTAGCACCTACAAACGCGAGTACACATGCCTGAAAGCCTGAACCCGTACCTATTTCGAGCACTTTATCTCCCTTTTTAATTTCCAATAACGATGTTTGGAAAGCTACGGTATATGGCTGAGAAATTGTTTGGTCTGCATCTATAGGAAACGCTACGTCTCGATAAGCCCATTCAGCAAAAGTTTTTTCAAGAAAAAAATGCCTTGGTATTTCCATGAATGCCTGAAGGATCCTTTCGTCACTAATACCTTTTGTTTTCAGTTCATGAACCAACTGTTGTCTAAGTCCTCTATGTCTATGTGTATCTACCAAAACAATTAAAATTTGCACAAATATATTAAATATATTTATAATATGTATGATGAGTGTGAGAATAATTTTAAATACTGAAGTTGCCTCAATGGTCATCACGATAGACACGAATGAAAACGCCATCAATAAAAGTCCCATCCAATTTGTCCGTTTAAATACAGTTTTTGATATTAAATCTTCAAACAGATACATTCATTTGGCATAAATAATTAATTTTACGTTCGCTAAAATTTAAATTTTAAAGATGATTAACAAAATAATTCAACTATTATTACTTTTCACTCCAGGGATGGTAATCTCCCAGAATGTGTGGAAAAAAACTAACGAGTCAGAAATCAGTCTAAGATCCACAGATATCAGAGAAGTTATACCTCAAAAATATCAAACTTTCAGCTTTGATGCTAAAGCTTTTGAAACAATTGTATCTCAAGCACCCATGGAATTTGGTACGGAAGGAAGTAGAAATCAAACAACCATAGATCTACCGCTACCTGATGGTGAACTAGCTACCTTCGTTGTATGGCAGTCTTCCGTAATGGAAAAAGAACTTGCAGATAAATATCCACAAATCAAATCATACAAAGGTTATCAACTAGGTAATAAAAGCGTTGTTGCTCGATTTGGAGTCGGTCCTAATGGGTTTCACGCAGCTATAAAGTCGGACAATGGCACGGTATACATTGACCCTTATACGCTTCGCAATCAGCAACATTACATGTCCTATTACACGTCTGACCATATAGAAAACAATCTTTATGAAAATGTATTATGTGGTACAAAAGATGAGATACCACATGACAAAAAAGGTCCAAAATGGGGTACAGAGACTAGAAATAGGGCAGACAAAATGGAGTTAAGACTTTATAGATTAGCACTAGCATGTACAGGTGAATGGGGAACAGTGAGAGCTACCAAGGAAAACGCTTTAGCAGAAATGGTGACATTCATAGATAGAGCAAATGTCATTTTTGAATCTGAAGTTGCCCTAAGACTAATGTTAATAGCTAGAAATGATGAACTTATATTTCTTGACCCAGCTACGGATCCTTACACGAGTGCAGATGAAGGTTTGGTCATTTTAGGTCAAAATGGATCTGTATTAAATACCAGAATAGGCGCAGATGCATATGAAGTAGGACACGTTTTTTCAAAATGTTATGATGTAGGTGGTGTTGCAGGTGGCAATATCTGTACCCCTGGAAAAGGTGCAGGAGTCACTTGTCATAATGGCAACAGTGTTACAAATGGTGTAGTCCTTATATTCAACCATGAAGTAGGCCATCAGATGACTGCCAGCCATACATTCAATAGATGTGGTGAAACAGACCAATTAGCGTTAGGTACAGCTTATGAGCCCGGCAGTGGCAATACGATACTTTCATACGCAGGTGCATGCGGCAGTGACAATCTGGGAGTGCCTAGAGAAGCATATTACCATGGAGCGTCTTTAGAACAAATGTTAAGCTTTACAAATAGTCCTGGTTCTGATGCATACATATGTGCAGAAAAAGTAGACATTAATAATTTCGTACCAGTTATTGACTTGCCATATGAAAATGGATTTTTCATACCTAAAAGTACACCTTTCTTTTTGACAGCTAGTGCTACAGATGAAAATAATGATCCTATGACTTATACATGGGAGCAATTTGATAACCTTCCATCTGTACCATTAGGATCGCCAATGGGCAACTGTCCATTATTCAGATCACTAAAAGACCAAAGCAATCCGACTAGATTTTTTCCTAATATACAAGACTTATTAGCTGGTCGGTTTAACTTGCCGACAGAATTACTTCCTACATATGGTAGAGACCTGACATTCAGGTTTATAGTGAGAGATAATAATCCATTAGGAAATGCATCCGTGTGGGAAGAATTAAAGTTTAAAGTAGCTCCCAATGCAGGTCCTTTCAGATTGACAAGTCCATTTAATAATTTCAGAGCAAAAATAGGTGATGCTTTAAAGGTGACTTGGGACGTAAGTAATACAGATATTGCTCCGATCAATTGCAAAGAAGTAGACATCTATATATCTTACAACGGAAGTTTGGATTTCGCTTCAAACAACATGATACTCGTTTCGAAGTCGACTCCAAATGATGGAGAAGAAGATATCATCATTCCTAATAGAACGACAATAAATGCGCGTATCGTTATCAAAGCATCAAACAATATCTTTTTGACTGCTTCTATATTTAACTCCATCATAGAAACACCCGAGACACCATCTATCTTTGTAGATGTAGCAGAATCGGTAAAATCTATTTGTTTGCCCGAAAATGTTAGTTATACTTTCTCCACAGTAGGTTTGGGTGAATTGACTGAAAATATAAAGTTTGAAGTTTTGTCAGGATTACCTACTGGTGCTATTGCTACTTTCGAGAAAGATGAGGTCACAGCAGGTGAATCAAATAATCTAATATTGGATTTAAGTAATGCCACTGGTACAAATGATTATAAAATTGTTGTGAGGGCTTTTGCATCAGGATTTGATACTTTAGACAGAATCATTAATTTAAAAACTACGGGTACAGATTTAAGTAATATTGCCTTACAGTCACCACCAAATGGTATTAACGGTTTAGGACCAACACAAATCTATCAATGGGATACGAAAGTCGATGCGACAGAATATACACTAGAAGTGGCTACTTCACCGGATTTCAATCCTAATAATATAGTTATATCACAAACACAAGAAGGGACTTCATTTCCATCAAATACCTTTTTAGAAAAAGCAACTATCTACTATTGGAGAGTTAGATCTAATAATGTTTGTGCGGATGGAGAATGGTCGGAGATTTTTGCATTTAATACAGAAGCCCTCAGTTGTGAATTAATAAAATCAGGTACCATAAGTATCAATATCCCAGGCAATGGACTTCCAGTGATAGAATACCCAATACAAGTAACGGCTGATGGTATAATCAGTGATGTCAATTTAAAAAACATCAAAGGCACCCACCAAAGAGTAGGTGATTTAGTAACATATTTAGTAGCTCCTTCTGGCAAAGAAGCACTTGTTTGGAGTAAAAAATGTAGTACTATCAGCTCATTTAATGTAGGTGCAGACGATCAGTCAAATAACTTTTTTCAATGTCCGATTAATGTAGGTAATATCTATAGACCAGAATCTCCATTCTCCGTATTTAATGGTGAATCTATAAAGGGACAGTGGAAATTTAGGATAGAAGACAAAGTAGCAGGCTCTGGTGGTAAATTAACAAATTTAGACTTAGAATTGTGTGCAAACATCATACTAAACCCACCTGTTATTACAAGAAATGAAGTGCTCGAAATTCACCCAAAAGACAATAGAAATATTGATAGATCTTTATTATTATCTGAAGATCAGAACAATTCAGCTTCAGAACTAAAGTTTACGCTCGTAAAATCACCAGCCAATGGTACACTTACTTTAAATGGTGCACCTTTGACAGCTGGTAGTGTATTCACACAAGAAAATATAGATAATTTTAATTTAGTGTACATCCATACCGCTGATAATGAAGATGATGATACATTTAGTTTTACTGTTTCTGATGGTCAAGGAGGATGGGTAACTATAACTGATTTTATCATCGATGTGGACGCATCTTTCCCATCGTCTACATCAGATATGACTCAAGCCAATAATATCCTCGTATATCCAAACCCAACGAATGAGTCGCTTAATGTCAAATTCCTTGATTCAAACCACGGATTTAATGTTTATCAAATACTCGATATCACAGGAAGAGAAATGATGTCAGCAAGTATAATTAACAAAGATGTGACAAGTATAGACGTCCAAAGTTTGCAATCAGGCATATATTTAGTAAAACTGATCAATGGTCATAAATCAATTTACAAAAAATTTGTAAGACAATAGTTGACGTAAACAAAGTAATAAAGAAATAGTGTTTTCCATAAATCGGAGAACACTATTTTTTTTTGTAGCTTTCGCAAAAAATTGGGTTTATCAATAAATGAATAGTTAAGAAATGGGGAGTTTATCTCAGAATCGTGGTATTTTTTATATGTTGATCGCATCATTTTGTTTTGCTCTGACAGGAGCATGCGCTAGATACCTAAGGAATGATATTAACCCTATAGAACTGGTATTATTCAGAAATATCATCGGCGTCGTCTTTATCTTGTACTCCATCAGAAAAACACCTGTTATCCAAACTGGTGGTAAACTATATTTACTCATTTTCAGAGGTGTGATAGGAACCTTAGCGCTATATACTTTTTTCTATGGTATATCAAAGATAGGTCTTGCAATTGCTATCACCTACCAACAATCCTATCCTGTGTTTTTGGCAGTGATGGCCATGTGGTTTTTTGGTGAGCGACTAAGAAATATGGAATGGCTCGCAGTGTTGATAGGATTTGCGGGAATTTGTTTGATTTTTTTACCATCCGTAGACACTTCACTTCTATCTGTTAAATATCATTTTATAGGTATCTCCAATGCAATCATGACAGGAATGGCTTATCTCAGCATTAGAGGTCTAAGTGAGATATATGATCAGCGGTCTATCATATTATCATTCATGTTGTCAGGTATCATTTTACCATTAGTATCGCTTACGGTGGGTTCGTTTTGGGCAGTAGAAGGTTTAGATTTTATGATCGATACTTTTGACAAAATACATCTGTCACAGATTCCTGCTATTCTGTTATTGGGCATTGCAGCGTTATTTGGTCAGATATATTTAACCAAAGCTTTTTCTTATCAAAAGACTGGTATTATAGCGGCTGTAGGTTATAGTAATATCGTTTTTTCTATTTTTTTTGGAACAATATTGGGAGATGCATTTCCTGATTTGATAAGTATGGTGGGCATAGGTTTGATTATCGTTTGTGGCATTATGGTTTCTTGGACAAAAAAACCGACAACCGTCAAATCATAGCATATTTATAATGATGACTTGTCTAAAGGTCTCATCCCCATATTCCAAATAAACCCTTTGACTTTGAGTGCTTCGTGATTGGCTTTTGACATAGGTATGACTTTAGATTTAGGTTCTTTATAGCATTTGATATCCGTCATTTTATTATCACTCAGAAAAAATGACATGTTGCTAGATTCTGTGGTATTAACACCTACATAAGCTTTGTCTTTATCCGTAAGGTAGTAAACAATCTGTGCATTTCCATCCACATCCATGCGATATATTTTACTTTCTCTGAAAAATGCTTCTAGAAAACGTCCCTTTATTTGATTGAAAAACCGAAGATCTTCTGTACTTATAATGGTGGCATTAGACCTAACGACCAATCTATCCACTTTCTTTTCTCTCATAAAAATATCAATCGTATCTCCTGCTATCTGCGAACTATCTGACCACACAAAGGGATTTTTATGAAGTGTAAATAGCGAGTCACTTTTATTAAAAACAAGAGAATCACACACAGATTGCATATCTGACTTAAACATTCTCACATTATTATCTCCGATGAAATAATCTATGGTGTCCATGATACCAGTATAAATGGTATCAGTCTGAATTTTAGGCATTAATGTATCTAGCTTCATAGAATCAACCACCATAGAGTCAAGTGGGGTAAAAACATTATAAGTTGCTGTAGAATCTAAAGGATTTCCGTTATTTATTTGACTCGCTTCATTTTTCTTAGCCCTTCGAGCAGCATTTTTATCTGGATATATAATGCGTTCTTTGATTACTCTAAATGACTTTAGTGTGTCGGCCTTCAGATACAAAGTATCACCTTCGATATCTGTTGTAAACATAGGACGCCCGACATCATTGGTGGCTTTCATATAGTTTTCTTCTCCTTTGTAAATGACATGATCTGCATAAATAGCCGTCTTGGCAGCAGTATCACGCCATATGACATGACCATTGGCGATGCCAAATTTAATACTTTTGTCATAATCTAGCGTATCCGCTTCTATTAACATAGGTGCATCACTGACCACTGATCGACCTGTGACATTAAATTTTTCAGTCTTTTTGTCAAAATATATTTTTTCACCTGTGACCTCATTTTTTTCACCCTTATAATATGCATCGGTGGTCAGACGAAATACATCATTCTTTTTGTCGTAAAATATGGTTTTGGCAAATGCCGTATCTTTTTCTGAATAATATTCACTCCTGATGGTATCACTTTTTAGCGTCACAAGATCTAGACCGCCATCATAAGTAATGGTATCTGCTTTGGCAATAGTATTTCCTTCGAGATACTGCGCATTGCCTATAAAGTCCCCTTTTTTATCATCAAGATCAAACCAACCACGTTCGCTATATATTTGGCTAGTATCTTTGTGAATGCGTACGGGAGCCATAAATCGAGTTTCTTGAGAGATCGTATTATATGATAATGAGTCACTTATGAGATTAAAACCATCTCCATCTACTTTGACATTCTCATAGAAATAGGCAGTTTTTTCATTGAGCATATATCGACCACGTTTGCTGATGAGCGTGGAAGGTCCATCTTCGAGTTTAGCATTTTTGGTATAATAACCTATCTTTTTTTCGACATCGTATATTAAGTAGGATGTGTAAAGTTTTTTTGTAGGCCCATTCTCCAAGATGATATCTCCATACAAATATGCCACCAATGAATCCCCATCATAATGAAGAGAATCTGCAAATATTTTTATCGTATCATTCTGCATGAGAACGACATTAAAATACATTTTGAGCTGAGCGCCTCTTAATACAGCTGTATCACAATACATAAAAGTACCTGCGTGAAATACCTTGACATCACCATTGAGATACTGTGTAGGTGGCTTTGTGGTGGCATCTATAACTTGATTGTTTTCACTGTGGATCGATATCCTCTTTTTACCCTTAGCTACATTCACAGGGTTGATCTGTCCATAAACCATGGAAGAAAAACAAAAAAGAACCAACATCCATACATGGCGTGGTGCTAAACATTTGGATAAATATGAAAAATAACCTTTGATAATTTCTGTTTTATACTAATCTTAACGAACCATTAGAGACTTTTGTATCGACTGATTCTGTTAAAAAAATGCAAAGATATCTATTTGTTACAAAGATTTCAACAGAATAGCTAGTGCTTTACTGAATTGAAATTTTTCTTACTATACTAACAATGCTACTTATAATACGGATTAGATTACTTCGGCTGCAAGTTTCTCTCCCAAAAAGGAACCAATCGCTACTCCCATGCCACCAAGTCGCACGCCAACCAAGACATCTTCATGCGCCCATGTACAAATAGGAAATTTAGACTCCCCTACCCCTAGAATACCACTCCACCAATGCTCAACTTTTTCTGAAGCTCCAGAATGTATAGTTTCCAGCACGTTTAATAAGTATGACCTAATTACTTCCGTATTACCAAACTCACTCGTAGATTCATTCTCACTATCCATATTTCTTCCACCACCTAAAAGAATTCTACCTTCATATTGGCGAAAATAGACATATCCTTTATCAACATGGTAAGCAGAAGGCAGATCTAGTCCTGCAATAGGAGAAGTAATCAAGACTTGGTTTCTAGCAGGAACTACGGGTAATTCTGGTAGTAATTGCGCCGCAAATCCATTGGTGCAAACGATAAGTTTGTTGTAATTTATCAAAAGATTATCTGTTGCAGTAACTGTGTGTTCATGAATGTTTATGTTTTCCACCTTGACACCATTAATGATGTTGACTCCTAACGAAATAGCTTGTCGAGTCAATTCGTTCATCATCCAAATTGGATTAATCGTACCTTCATACTGATTAAAGATAGCTATGGAGTCAAACGATTCTAATAAATTATTTTTTTGGGTGGTATAACATTGGCTGATGCGCAAATGATCAGACATTAATTCATTACAATAAGACATTTGGTCGAGACACTTTGCTTCTAGTCCACCATCTTGATGTCTGAATAATTCTGTACCTCCTACATTTTGGTATTTCATCACAGATTCTGAAACACGACTTTTTAATTTATATAGGCCATCCCAACGCATTTTGACGACTTCCATACAGGCTTGTTCTCCCATATTTTCGATGTCATCGAGCAATTCTGACACAGATCCAAAACAAGCGAAACCTGCATTTTTAGTACTCGCACCATAGGGAGAACTTCCTCTCTCAAGGATTTTTACACTAAGTTCAGGTCTACTTCTTTTGATAGATATTGCCGTACTCAGACCCACGATACCTGATCCTATAATGGTGATATCCGTAGGAGATTCGATAAAATATTTTTCCCAAAAACTAAAATTCATTATCTTGCGCCTTCTTTGTGCAAAAGTAAAACAAATAAAACAATATGATTCAGAGAATACAAAGTATATTTCTATTATTAAGTGGTGTTTCATTTTTTAGTTTATTCGGAGTTCCATTTGCTACAAGCTCAATAGCTATCCCAGATTTACTTTCTGATATGGTTTATAATGTCCAGGATAGTCCGATTCTGATGGTTTTGGCTGGTTTAGGTGGTTTGATTTGTATGGGAGCTATATTTCTATATAATAATAGACCACTTCAGATAAAAATGAGTTATTTGGGTATCGTTTTTTCGATTTTATTGGCTGTTGTAGCGTTTTTATTAATGACAAATGATCAAACTGTTAAAACCCAAAGTGACAAAATCGATGATTCATTTGGACTTTACTTACCTTTTATTTGTTTAATTTTATCTGGGCTTGCAGCTAGATTCATTAGCAAAGACGAAAATACAGTAAGGTCTATGGATAGATTGAGATAATCGATGGAAGAAAAATTAGATTTATCATCTGAATGTATTTTTTCTACAAGCCGCAGTAGTGGACCAGGTGGACAACATGTGAATAAAACCGAAACTAAAGTCGAACTCAGGTTTAACATTTCAGATTCGGTTTTATTGACATCGGCACAAAAAAGGCTGATTTCCAAAAATCTGCTCAATAAACTAATCGAAAACAACAGCACTATCCTACTTTCTGCCCAAGAGACAAGAAGTCAAGCAAAAAACAAAGCATTGGTCATTAAAAAATTGCACGATTTGATCAGTGAAGCTTTAGTTCAAGATGAGCCAAGAATCCCGACCAGACCTACAAAAGCATCAAAAGAAAAACGAATTTCGACCAAAAAAACATCTGGCGAAATAAAAGCCATGCGTGGCAATCTTAAGAATAGGGAATGGGAAGATTCTTAATGTAGTGATCTGTGATCGGGTGATCTGTGAGAAGGACAATGGATGAATAAATTTATGATGGATTGGATGGAATGAGAGAATGGGTATATTATATAGTGGAAGACTAGAATGCATCATAAATATTGAAATTATTACCGAAAAAATCAATTAAATTTCTATTTTTGCAAATAAATATCCTAACCAAATGATATCAAAAAAAGTAAATTCTGTCCAAGAAGCTTTACAAGGCATAACCAATGATATGACACTCATGCTCGGAGGATTTGGGCTTTGTGGTATTCCAGAAAATGCCATAGCCCATTTAGTAAAAATGGGTGTAAACAATCTAACTTGCATCTCGAATAATGCTGGTGTTGATGATTTCGGTCTTGGACTACTGCTTCAAAATAAACAAATCAAAAAAATGATTTCATCTTATGTAGGTGAAAATGAAGAATTTGAAAGGCAAATGCTGTCTGGAGAACTGGAAGTAGAACTCATTCCGCAAGGTACTCTAGCAGAAAGATGTAAGGCTGCACAAGGTGGATTTCCTGCTTTTTATACACCTGCAGGATATGGAACCGAAGTAGCCGAAGGCAAGGAAACTAGAGAATTTAATGGTAAGATGTACGTCTTAGAAAAAGCATTTGACGCAGATTTTGCCATCGTGAAAGCTTGGAAAGGAGATGAAGCAGGAAATTTGATATTCAAGGGAACTGCCAGGAACTTTAATCCATGCATGTGCGGCGCGGCCAAAATCACGGTAGCAGAAGTAGAAGAAATGGTGCCACTTGGTACACTTGATCCGAATTTCATTCACATTCCTGGTATATTTGTACAGCGAATATTTCAAGGAGAAAGGTATGAAAAAAGGATAGAACAACGTACCGTCAGACCAGCGAAGCAGCATTAAATCATTTACTCATTCTTCTATTCACTCCTTAAATCATTCTCACATTCAATCATTAAAAACCATGGCATTAGATAAAATAGGTATAGCAAAAAGAATTGCAAAAGAAGTAAAAGATGGGTATTATGTCAATCTTGGTATAGGCATCCCGACATTAGTAGCCAACTACGTACCTGAAGGCATCAATGTAGAATTCCAAAGCGAAAATGGTGTCTTAGGCATGGGACCTTTCCCTTTTGAAGGCGAAGAAGATGCTGATGTCATCAATGCAGGAAAACAAACTATCACTACCCTGCCCGGAGCAAGTTTTTTTGATTCTGCAATGAGTTTCAGCATGATACGTGGCAAACACGTAGATCTCACCATCCTAGGAGCCATGGAAGTATCAGAAGAAGGCGATATAGCCAACTGGAAAATACCCGGCAAAATGGTGAAAGGTATGGGTGGTGCTATGGACCTAGTAGCTTCCGCAGAAAATATCATCGTAGCCATGATGCACGTCAATAAAGCAGGAGAATCCAAGTTGCTAAAAAAATGTTCGCTCCCACTCACAGGTGTGCGATGTGTCAAAAAAATAGTCACAGAACTAGCCGTACTAGAAGTAACAGATCAAGGATTCAAATTGCTAGAAAGAGCGCCAGGAGTCAGTGTGGAATACATCCAATCAGTGACGGAAGGAAATTTGATCGTGGAAGGAGAGATTTTGGAGATGGATGTGTGAGTTGTTTGGGAAATTTGGCAGCAAGAAATTCTAGAGAACTTTTCAATTCATAAATCTTTTTCAATCTAAAAAATAATTATGTTGACCATTAATCCACAATTTATCACAGACACAAAAGGTGTGAAATTGAGCGTCGTACTTCCCATAAAAGACTTCGAAGCAATAATGGATGAGTTAGCAGAACTTGATGATATCAAACTGTATGATGAAGCAGTAAAATGCTCCAAGCCATCTATTCCCATTGATGAAGCATTTAAGATGATTGAGCAAAACAGACAAAAATAAAAAGTGGCTTATTAGCTATATGTAATTGATTCTAACCTCCATTATAAAAACCTGAATCATTGACTCTTAATTAATTATAAAGCTCAGACAAATCCAAACCCAATTCATTTTCTAAGGTTGTGATGAAGCTCAGTTAGTTTTCATAAATACCCAACGTAATCTCATATCACCTCAGTAATCTTATAAGTGTTCCGCTCTGTAGCACTCCTACTGATTAACTCACCCAGAAATCCAGCAATAAACAACTGCACACCTACGATCACCATCAAAATACCTAGATAAAAAGCCGGACGATCAGCTATACCTATTGTATCAAAGAAAAGTTTATTGATACTTAACCATGCCAATAATCCGAGACCACCGAAAGACATAAAAGTCCCTATGACGCCAAAAAAGTGCATCGGTCTTTTACCGAATTTACCCATGAACATGATGGAAAACAAATCTAACGGACCATAAATAAATCTCGACATTCCAAACTTGGTGACACCATATTTTCTTGCTTGATGCTGTACCACTTTTTCACCTATATTGGTAAATCCTGCCCACTTGGCTATCACGGGAATGTATCTATGCATCTCGCCATATACTTCGATATTTTTTACAACATCATGGCTGTAAGCTTTAAGACCACAATTCATATCATGCAGGTGTACACCAGACATTTTGCTTGTCACATAATTGTATAGTTTGGTGGGAATGGTTTTTGACAATGGGTCAAATCTTTTCTTTTTCCAACCTGAAACCAAGTCATAACCTTGGCTTTTGATCATCTCGTAGAGTTCAGGTATTTCGTCAGGACTATCTTGAAGATCAGCGTCCATGGTAATCACTACATCACCTTGAGTACGCTCGAAACCGACATTCAGACCAGCGGATTTACCGTAATTCCTTCTAAATTTAACGCCACGAACATTGGCATTTCGACCTTTAAGTTCTTCGATCACTTGCCATGACCCATCTTTACTTCCATCATCTACAAAAATGATTTCATAGCTGTAGCCATTTTTTTGCATGACTTTCACTATCCAATCATGAAGTTCGGGCAGTGATTCTGCTTCATTGTATAATGGTATGACGAGTGATATATCCAAGTTTATCTTTTTTTTAAGGTTGTATGATACGTTGTTCTTTTTTCATGATTAATGCCATGATCATCGAGTAGAATACACCAGGAAATATAAACGAAAAAGGAAGGCCAAAAGCAATACTTTTCATGCCAAATGAATCAGAATTTTCGATGGATGTCAACATTACTTCTTTGTCTGCTTCGGCAATTTTAAGCCATTCAGAAGCTTGCTCAAAGGCATCAAGTTGCATTGCTTTTATAACATCCTTAAGACCCGGATCTATGTAATTCATTAATACAAAAGTGTATAAAACTACGATGGTTGTTGCTAAGATAAAAGTAAGCCATGCAGGTTTGAAAGCATCTTTGAAACTAATGAATCCACCCAAATCCAATTTTGTCGCACTTACTGCCTTTGTCATAAAAAATATAACGACCAAAAACTCAATCAATGAGCTTACACTAGCTAGCAAGGTTTTATCAACAAAATACAATATTAGATTTAATAAAACCACCATTCCTCCAGCATAAATCCCAAACCTAATAGGATGATTCTGCATAATCAACTAAATTTGTGGTAAAGATATGAAAAATATGTAATATAGCAACCCATATAAATTGACAAGGGTACTCAAGTTATGTCACCTTTATCATGTAAAAAGGAATGTAAAACTATAACTTAAATCTTATTCCTTCTTTTTTCATGATAGCAGAAATAATGGCGGCTAAGACTGCACCACCAATAAAATTACCTGGCATACTAAAAAGTACTTTCACAAAACCATAGAAAAACTCAGTAAATTCAAGTTTTGTAAAAAATGAATAAATAACATGCACGAATAAATCATACATTGTCATACCTAAAGCCAAAGTCAACCAACTAGCTTTAAATCCTTCTTCAAATGATACATTACCCCTGTTCATTGATTTCACTTCTTCAATAGCTCTGTACATAAAATAGAAATGAGCAAATAAATCAAAGATTAATGAAAATACCGAAAAAGTATTATCAAAATTAAAAAATTTGCCAATTAGAAAAATTACTATTTTACTAACACCTAAATAAACTCCATTTTTTATAAAAACACTATCCATTTTTTACATATTTTGGTGTAAAGATACTTGAAATTTGAACTTTTAGGAGTAAGATCTATTTTTAGGTAGCTGTTAGCCCTTTAATCCAATTTCTTGTATGACCATTCCGTCAATTATACATTTCCCTTCATTCAATAACCATTTAGTCTTTCAATCATTTTTTCTACCTTTGCCCCTATGAGTCAAGACCAAAACAGATACCAAACTTTATTGAAAGCCATAGATGCAGAAAGAAAACATGATGAAGCTTTTTTCAAGTCACTCAATGAGAGTAAAACCATGCAACAGAAAGTCAACGTTGGCTTTGTTTGGTACCCAGTCAACATCATCAGAAAGTCATACACAATTGGTGAATACTTAGAAATAGAAGTACAACGAACCAAAAATCTGGAGAATAGCCATCGTTTTTCGGAAGGAATGGCAGCTTCTATATTTAATGTACAAGACGAAAAAGTAGAATTTAAAGTAGTCGTTTCTGCAGTGCGTGGTGACAAGATGAGATTGCTTTTGCATACGGATCAGGCAGATAGAATGGACCTTTTTGATCGTGGACTCACAGGTGTAGAAGTCATTTACGATGACAAACCATATAAAGTGATGGAAAAAGCCATCAGATCTATCATTGATACCAAAAAGGATTACCACAAGATTATACGCGATGGCATTGCAAAACAATCAATGGAACAATACCCATTAGCCATAGAAATAGATGGATTAGTAGATCATCGTAAAGACATCAATAATTCTCAAAAAGAAGCTATAAAATCATCTCTCAAAGCACCAAATCTTGCTATCATACATGGTCCGCCTGGTACTGGAAAAACAACTACCCTTGTAGCGCTAGCCGAGACATTGCTCAAGAGCGAAAAAAGAATACTTGTCTGTGCATCAAGCAATAATGCAGTGGATCTCCTAGCTGAAAGGTTATCTTTACGTGGCATTTCAGTACTTCGTGTTGGTAATATCACACGTATCCATGATGACTTAATGCATTTGACCATAGAAGAAAAAGTGAGAAACCACCAAGACTGGAATCACATTAAAAAAGTCAAAATACAAGCCCATGAGACAGACAAAAAAGCTTCACAATTCAAAAGGAATTTTGGTCCTGAAGAGCGTGACGAAAAGCGTGAATTAAGAAAAGAAGCCCGAGAACTTCGCAAATGGGCCATAGAACTTGAAGACAGACTCATAGACGACATCGTGCTTGGCAGTCAAGTGATAGCCACGACGCTAATAGGTGTTAGTAATAGGATTTTGAAGGATTTGCATTTCAAAACGGTCATTATAGACGAAGCTTCTCAAGCTTTGGAACCTGAATGTTGGAATGCCATACTCAAGGCTGAAAGAGTTATACTTGCGGGCGATCACAAACAACTGCCGCCGACTGTCAAAAGTACAGAAGCAGTCAAACTCGGACTCGAGACCACTATTCTAGACCTGATGACAGACCATATTTCCTTTAGTTCGTTACTGAATGAACAATATCGAATGCATCATAAAATCTTGGGTTTTTCTAATGAAAAATATTATGGTAATCAACTGATTTCACACCAAGATGTAGCCAATCGTACCATTAGAAATGATCAATTGCCTTTGGTATTGATAGATACTGCAGGATGTGGATTTGAAGAAGTAATGAACAATGAACATCGAAGTTATGCCAATCATGGAGAGTTTTTTATCATCAGAGAACATATTTTGGCCAATAGAGAGAAACTTCTAGGTGTGTCGATAGGTATTATTAGTCCATATTCAGAACAAGTGCGTTATGTAAGAAATCAAATCAGTGAAGATGCGGACTTGAGAGCAATGGATATCGAGGTCAATTCAATAGATGGATTCCAAGGTCAGGAAAAAGAGCTGATTTACATTTCGATGGTAAGATGTAATGATAATGGCGAGATAGGTTTTTTGAAAGACGAACGAAGGCTGAATGTAGCCATGACTAGAGCTCAGAAAAAATTGGTTTTGGTGGGAGATAGCGCCACTTTGGGGCAGCATCCGTTATTCGTTTCTTTGATTAATCATATAGAGAAAGAAGGATATTACGACTCCGCTTGGAATTATATGGGATATTGACATTAATCTTTTTGATTTGGATTTCTAAGAAACAAAAATAAATACCACTAGGAGTATCACTATTAACATTATAACGAATACAGCAATACTCATTTTCTTTGCAAAACTTCCTTTGTAAATTCTTTCGTATGGCGTATTTGGTACATGAAAACCTTGACTTGACAATTCAGCTCTGTTATTATTTTTATTTCTATAATCATCACGACGAGACTTTTGCATAGCTCTATTTTGTTTGATCGTGTTGATCATGTTCATAATGTGGCCTGCTGAACTCATCTAAATGTTTTTATGGATTTTAAATAAAAGACAAATATAAAGTACTTTTTTTATAAAATTATAAAGACCACTTAAACGTACTTGGGCAAAAAAATAAAACTTGAATTAATCATTTCTTTCAATAGAAATATAATTCCGAATTACATCTAAATCCACTTTATTTACCAAATATTATGGTTTAAAATCAATACCTAAAAGTACAAAACCAACCTTCTGGTCAACTCCTTAACAGTACTTTAACAGCGGGTTTAGAACTTTTTATTTGTCAAGTTCATTTATAGCATTATATTTGTACTTCAAAAGTAATATTATTAACATTAAATAATTAAAAAGGATGAAACAAGTTTTATTTTCATTATTAGTATTAGTGAGTTTCTCTCTTTCTGCTCAAGTAAGCGAAAAAGCACCAATTCCAGTAAAAACAGCTGGCGATCTTAAAAAAGAAGCTTCTATGAAGTCTGCGCAAATCAAAGCTGAACAAGCAGCAGCGGTTTCAGAAGCAGCAGCAGTAGAAAAAGCAGATTCAAAAATGACTTTCGAGTCTTTGACAGTAGATTATGGTACTATCGAAAATGGTTCAGAGCCATTAAGAGTAGTAAAATTCACAAACACAGGTACTGAGCCTTTAGTTATTAAAAATGCAAGAGGATCATGTGGTTGTACAGTGCCTACATGGCCTAAAGAACCAATTGCTCCAGGTCAAAGCAGTACAATAGAAGTAAGATATGACACTAAAAGAACAGGTGCTATCAACAAATCTATCACTATCACAACTAACGAAGGACCAGACAATCACGTACTTCAAGTTATAGGTACAGTTCTACCTGTAAAAGAAGATAAGGCAGTTCCAGCAGCAGAACCTAGCTTGATCAAAGGATAAGAAATTAATCTTAAACATATAAAGCCTCATTTGGATATAATCTGAATGAGGCTTTTTTATTGGTTTTTAAACCAAAATGCGATAGTGTCGTTTTATTAATTCATTATTCAATTTATACGATAACCTATGCTTGCCATCATTTCCCCTGCTAAAACACTCGACAATACACCCAAAAAAACTGAAACTTTTACGCTTCCAAGGCTTTTGCCACAAACAAAAACATTGGTCGCCATTATGAAAAAGAAAAAACCAGGTGACTTAATTAAACTGATGGACATTAGTGAAAAGTTAGCTATCTTGAATTACCAACGCTACAAACAATTTAGCCCTGAATATACGCAAGAGAACAGTAATGCCGCACTTTTCACTTTTAAAGGAGAAGTTTATCTAGGTCTCAAAGCTGAAGAACTTACCGTATCAGACATTAATTACGCACAAGACCATCTACGAATTTTGTCTGGATTATATGGAGTTCTAAGACCATTGGACTTGATGCAAGAATACAGGCTTGAAATGGGTATCAGCTTAGAAAACAAAAAAGGAAAAAATCTTTATGAATTTTGGAAAGATAAAATTACAAAGCTATTAAATGATGACCTAAAGGATATTGACTCCAAGTACTTGGTAAATCTAGCATCAAATGAATATTTCAAAGCTGTGGATAAAAAGAAATTAAAAGCCAAAATTATCGATATAAACTTCCTGGAAGAAAAAAATGGCAAAAGAACTTTTGTCTCCTTTAATGCCAAAAAAGCTCGTGGCATTATGGCATCTTATATCATTCGCCATAAATGTACATCTCCTGAAGACCTAATACAGTTTAAAGAAGAAGGTTATTTATTTGACGACAAGACTTCGACAGATGATACTTTTACTTTTGTAAAGTACTAAAAGAATGTCTTCATAAAACAAAACATTACAGTCAAGATAATATTTTGACCAACTACAACTATTTCTATTACTTTGATGTGGTAGAATAAATAACACTTATTGTCCAAAATCAGAAAAAAAAGTACGTTTATCGATCATTAAATGGTGTTTATCACAAAAGTGTCTCATAATGAAACCTTTACACCGATTGATACGTTATGTATGTATATTTAATTTTGTATTTATAAAATTAAAAGAACATAATTACTTAATAAATACAAATACACACGTTAAACAAAATTTTATTCTAATTTAAATATTTATTATGACAACGTTTATTAGTTACAACAGTCCTTTCGAAATGGGTTTGAAACCTAAGAGTTACTTTCAGGCAACACGTGAAAATTCACGAGCTAAGTTACTCCAATCTGATGTAACAATCAAAGCAAGAAGACCCAAGTATAATTACACACCTGTACAAGACAATACAAATGCGTACACACAGGAATTAATGAAAACTGTGCCATGGATCATAGCAGGTTCAGCAGTCTTACTTAGTATAGTTTTCTAAAAACAAAAAGGGGGATTTTGTCCCCCTTTTTATTTACTTCTTCTTCTTTTTTTGCCCGCGAGTCTTTGGTTTCCCATACTTTTCTTGCATCTTGGTAACATATCTGACTTTGGCATTAACTTTTTTGTTTTTGGCTTTCTTTTCATGAAAAGCACCAGTGTCTTCTTTCATCTTTGGCACTTTACCAAGAATGTTTTTCATTTGTACCTTTGGAATTTCAGCATCCGTAAGTACATCAGAAATAACTAAGTCTTCGGGTAATGTGTTAACAGGGATTTGATAATTCATCAATTCCTGAATTTCGTCTAGATAATCTGCTTCTAAGTCTCCGACAAGTGATATGGCTTCTCCCTTTTTGTCTGCTCGACCTGTACGTCCTATTCTGTGCACATAGTTCTGTGGCTCGTCAGGCAAATCAAAATTAATAACATGTGATACATCTTCTATATCAAGTCCCCGGGCAATAATATCTGTCGCGATCAACATTCTGAAAGTGCCATTTTGGAACTGATTCACGGAGTTAAATCTGTAATTCTGATCCTTATTGGAGTGAATAACACCTGTGCTAGTCGGATATTTCTCTACAATACCTGCATACAGCTCATCTGCCAAGGCCTTTGTTGATACAAATATCAAAATTTTAGTCATTTCCTTCTTTTCAGCAAGTAGCAATTCCAATAGATTTATTTTGGTATTAAAATTTGGTACTCTATATAGGTATTGATTAATATTGGACAAAGGTGAACCTGAAGGAGCAGCTTCTATTTTTTCTGGTGCATTAAAATATTCGCCTATCAAAGCTTCTACTTCGTCAGTAATCGTTGCAGAAAACATAAGATTCTGCCTTTTTTCAGGAAGCAAATCCATCAAATGTTCTAACTGAGACCTAAAACCAAGATTGAGCATTTCATCTACTTCATCAATAACTAGTTTTTTTATCATTCTTAGATTAAGTGCTCCGTGATATCCTAAATCCAACAATCTACCAGGCGTACCTACGATAATATCTAATCCATCCGCAATTTCAGCGGCTTGAGATTTCAGATTAGTCCCTCCGAATACACCTCTCACTACGGCATTGGTATATTTTGCAATTTCCTCAGCTTGGGCTACCACTTGTACCACAAGTTCTCTAGTAGGGACCACAATTAATATTTGGGGATGTCTATCTTTACTAAAGGTCCACATCTTGAGTAGTGGAAGTAAGTAGGCAATTGTCTTTCCTGTACCTGTCTGCGCAATACCCTGCACGTCTCTACCCGACATGATCACCGAAAAAGCTTTTGATTGGATTGTAGTTGGTTTGGTATATCCACCTTCATCGAGTGCAGTCCAAAGTGGTTTATTGAGATTAAGGTCTCTAAACGTCATTATAACAATTTTGTAAAATAAAGTGCAAAGGTAGCTAAAAATCTCTTAGTAGCCTAAAATCAAGCGATTAGGACATATCTAAAGATAAACTAATTAAAAGAGTACGATGAAAATTTCAATCAAATAAGCAAATCGATAATAAATAAACTCCCAAATATCAAACTTGCTACACCATTGGTAGTAAAAAAGGCAAGATTTATTCTAGACAAATCATTTGGTTTAATAATTATATGTTGATAAATAAGCAGAGATATAAAAAG
Source organism: Saprospiraceae bacterium UBA7687 (assembly GCA_002482845.1). GTDB lineage: Bacteria > Bacteroidota > Bacteroidia > Chitinophagales > Saprospiraceae > OLB9. The sequence continues at coordinate 20,967 of DLGT01000161.1, read as the reverse complement.
ACCAAGCCCAATAAAACCGAGCAATCCTATAGATTCAAATGACTGTGAAGAAAGAATAACCGCTGAAACGATCAAACAAATAGATATAAAATGCATCAGTGAAGAGAGATTCATAGAATTTTTTGTACCAAATACCACAGGAATGGAATGCAATTCTTTTGATCTATCAAATCCTTCATCTTGCAATGCATAAATGACATCAAAACCAGCCACCCAAAATAATACAGAACCACCAATTAAAACTGGAATAATATCAAAATATCCGGTAACTGCCAGGTAAGCACCAACAGGCGCAAGTGCTAGCCCAAGTCCTAAAACGAGATGACAAAAAGCCGTAAAACGTTTTGTGTACGAATACCCCAAAATGACTAATAATGCCACAGGGCTTAATAAAAAACAAATGGTGTTTATAAAATACGTAGTAATGACAAATAATGTAGCATTCGAAATGACAAACCAAAAGGCAGCTTTTTCTGACACCAACCCTGAAGGTATTTCTCTTACCACTGTCCTAGGATTGCTAGCATCAATATCTCTATCCAACCATCTATTAAAGGCCATCGCAGCACTTCTAGCAAATACCATACATAATATCACCAAAACTAAAAGCAATGGTTGAAAACTACTACCTGATGTTTCAAAGCCAAGAAAAAATCCTATCATAGCAAATGGTAGTGCAAAAACGGTATGGCTGAACTTGATGAGAGATAAATAATTTTTCAAAAATAAATACTTTTACAAATATGATAGATTAAAACGAAAAAAGGCTGCTCTGATGAACAGAACAGCCTTTTTTATAAGATTGTTTTACAATTGTCAATTATTGAGCAGCTGCATCACCTTCTTTTTTATCTACTTTACCTTTGATATTCAAGTAAGTATCTGCAGGATCAGTGTTAGCAGTGATCGTTATTTTTTTAGTGTCTTCTTTTCCACCAACTCCACCTTTTCCTTTAGAATCAAATACAACTTTGATCTCACCTGATTTACCTGGAGCGATTGCGTCTTTTGGCCACTCAGGAACTGTACAACCACAGCTACCTTTTGCATTACTGATGATAAGAGGCTCGTTTCCTGTGTTTTTGAATTTGAAAACGTGTGTTACTTTTTCACCATCCATCACTTTACCCCAATCATAAGTATCTTGCTCAAATTTAATTGAAGTAAGTGGACCTGTTGGTACTGGAGTTGCTGCTGCTTCTCCACCTGCCATTGCATCAGCTGCATTTACAGTAGAACCATCAGTTGCTGCCGCAGCAGGATCAGTTGAAGCTTCAGTTGTTACTGCTGCATTTGCATCATCACCTGTTTTCTCTTTGCAAGAAGTAAATACAAAAACGGTAGCGATAACTAAAACCGTTAAGAAATTAAAACTTTTCATTATTGATTAATTTTTAAAGATTACGAAATTTGATTAAATACGATCACAAAATTAAATGTAAAAATGATATTTCTAGTACTTCTGTTTCTAGTTTGATACCGATTAACAAGTAATTAACAGAAAACAGAAAGGTTTAACAAGCATGTTTATTTTTGGCTTAACCATGCGTCAAATTCATGTCTAGATTTGGTACACAAACAAGCTTTTTGGGTCAATCCACCTTTTCTAGCTGCTATTACTCCATACTTAACATAATGAATAGATTCTTTGGAATGCGCATCAGGATTTATAGATATTAAAACATCCTTTTCAATGCAATAAGAAATCCAAGTCCAATCAATATCCAAGCGCTGTGGATTGGCATTTAATTCCATGACTACCCCATTTGCAGCACATGCATCTATGACCTTTTTGTAATCGATAGGGTAACCTGCCCTTGCAAGCAACAACCTACCTGTAGGATGCCCCAATATACGAGTATATGGATTTTCAATGGCTTTTATTAATCTAGACGTGGCTCTATCTATATCCATGTTCAAGACCGAATGTACAGAAGCAATGACCAAATCAAATTCCTTTAGCAAATCTTCGCTACAATCTAGAGAACCATCAGAAAGAATATCACTTTCTATACTTTTGTAGACTTTAAAAGTATCAAGGTATTTATGGTTTAATTGGTCTATTTCTCTCCATTGCATGACTACCCTTTCTTCTTGCAATCCACCTGCATATCCTGCTGATTTTGAGTGGTCTGAAATCACAAAATATTCATAACCAGAAGCTTTGACATAATCACTCATCTGCTCTAGACTATGAAGTCCGTCGCTGTAGGTGGAGTGATTGTGTATAATACCCTTTATATCAGCGACTTCTATGAGTTGTGGCGGAGTCAAGCCATTTTGGTATAAACTGATTACTTCTTTTGTTTCTCTAAATTCAGCGGGGATAAACTGAAGATTTAATGCAGTAAAAACACCTTCTTCTGATTGATAATTTCCTTCAGGAATGTGGATCTCATGTAAAAAATCATCTGATCCTGAAAGGTTAAATAATTGGGTATAAAATGAATTCGAATCTGAATGATAAAATGAAGTTGGTATATTCTGGTAAAACAATAGCCCATTTTCATCTATGATATTCAAATCTAGAGAAGCAGCTTGGATGTCATTTATTTCTACATTCGTTAATATCTCAATTCCACCGACTTCTGGCATTTTCCGTCTTAACTCACCACAAAGACTAAATTTGTAATCAGGATAAGTATTAGCTAATTTCTCTACTAAAGATTCACCATGATGGATAACGTGGGCGTATAAAAATTTGCCCCTTGCATCCATGAAATATTCAATTTTGCTTTTTATTTCGTCTTGAAGTTTCTCACCAAAACCTTTGTAAGACATAAGTCTATTCTCGTTACAAGCATACAATAGTTCTCCTATGGTGGTGATATCCATCTCTTTCCATATCTGCTTGACTTTTTTGGGACCAAGGCCTTTTATGGAAAGCATTTCTTGGATACCTGATGGCGTCATTTCCTTATACTTCTGTAGCAAAGCCATCTGACCATTCGTGACCAATTCTTCTATTTTATCGGCAATAGCATTTCCTACTCCGGGAATAGACGCAATAGCTTCCTTTCCCATGGTGCTTAGATCACCTTCTAGCTTTCTAAGGCTAAGGTAAGCATTGGCATAAGATCTTATTTTAAAAGGATTTTCATCATGCAATTCCATCAATTTTGCCAGAAGATCGAATTGATTGGCTATTTGTTTATTATTGAGCATACGTGTTTTGATTTGCCAAAATGCAAATGTAGTAATAACTTTGCTTTTACAAAAACTGAGAAGTTTTCCAAAAAATATTTTTGTTCGTACCTAAATCATATAGGAGATTGAATCAACTCCGAAAAAACTCAAAATATGATAGCCAACCGTTTTTCACCCTACACCTTGAAGAGAAACAATTGATTATCAAGGTAGTAGAAATCAAGATTTTACATTTTACTTCATCAAAGGACTTTTCGGAGTAGACTCAAGATCTAAGAATTTAAAAAACTATACCACACTTTTTTTAGAACCCAACACATTAAAACACTTTAAATCGCTCAAAACAAGCCATTTCCAATGCTTCACGGTCATCAGGATGTGCAATATCAATCAGTGCTTTTGCCCTCTGTCTTAAATTCTTACCATATAAATATGCATAGCCATACTCTGTGACAATATAATGTGCATGAGCTCTTGTAGCTACTACTCCTGCTCCTTGTTTTAGGAATGGTACGATCCTAGGTTCTCCTTTTTTTGTCCTAGAAGGTAAGGCAATAATGGGTTTTCCACCTTCACTTAATGCTGCCCCTCTTAGAAAATCCATTTGGCCTCCTACCCCACTAAACTGGAATGTACCTATAGAATCTGAACAAATTTGCCCTGTAAGATCAACCTCTATGGCACTGTTGATGGCTACAACTTTGGGATTTCTTCGTATAACATGTGGGTCATTGACATAATCGATATCCAAAAATGTAAAAGCAGGATTATCATCTATATAATCATAAAGTTTTCTACTTCCTAATGCAAAACCTGTAACGATCTTATTCGGGTGTATGGATTTATATTTATTGGTAACAATATCTCTGTCAAATAAATCTATGATACCATCAGACAACATTTCTGTATGTACACCTAGGTCTTTGTGATTTCCTAGACATCTGAGCACTGCATCTGGTATGGCCCCAATGCCCATCTGCAAGGTACTTCTATCATCAATGAGTTGAGCAACATGTTCACCAATCTTCAGTTCATCTTCACCTACTTTCCCGCCAAACATGACTTCTTTTAATGGCTCTTCACAATATACCATCGCGCTGAATCTTTTGGTGTGAATAAGTCCATCACCGTGGGTTCGCGGTACATTAGGGTTGACCTGTGCAATGACTTTTTTCGCTGTATTTACGGCTGATCTTGCCACATCCACGGATACACCCATGGAGCAATAACCATGTTTGTCTGGTGGTGATACTTGCACAATAGCGACATCCAATGGAAGAACATTTCTTTTAAATAGTTCTGGAATCTCACTAAGGAAAACTGGCACATAGTCCGCTCTGCCTTCAGCCACATCTTTTCTAATTGGCTCTGATACAAAAAGTGCATTGATGTTAAAAGATTCTTCCATACCTGGCTGGTCCACGTACAAATCCCCTAACACACTGATGAAAACCAGTTCTACATCTCGTAATCTATCTGATTGTAATGAAAGATGGCGTAAAATATTGGTAGGAGTCTGGGCACTTCCGTGAATGAAAACTCGGTCTCCACTTTTAATAATTTGAAGCGCTTCTTCTGGTGAAGCATATACAATGGGCAATCTCATATATTTATATTATTGTTGAATCTGGACGCAAAGTACGGTACTATAACACTATTTTATTGATGACGATCATCATAACATCAACTAATCAAAATCATTAAACACATTGATCAGATTTTCCATTTCTTCCATTTAGCTATATTTCTAAAGCCTAGCCAAGCTGCCGGTTTAGTTTCTTTTCTTAATGTAGTTGATTTTATATCATCAAGTTTATTTATAAAAGAACCTCCAGTGCAAGTTTTACCATCAGAAGACCATTCTGATACATTCCCAAGAAGATTATATACCATATTTTGTTGCGTAGTCGTGCAGCCCCAATTTACAAAAGTGGTAGGTGTCACTTCTAACTTACAGAAATCTACATCTTTTTTATACCATATAGTTTGATGATCTTTACATCCATTGATATGATTCAGACTATCTTGGTAAGCTATTGCAACATTCCATTCTTCTATAGATGGTATGTTATATTCAAGATAAAAAGTAGTAGTATCCCTTGGTCTAAACTTCTGTATTCCTCCTGAAAAATATCTTTCACACAAAAATACATTATCTATTTCAAAGATTTTTTTAATCATTTTAGTTTGAACAAGCATCATCTCTAATACCCTATCCTGCCGCCATTTTGTATAATTTTGTGCTTGGGTGAATGATATTCCCACCACTGGAAATTCATCATACTTAGGATTACGAAAATAATCCGAAACAAGATCAGCAAGGCAAGTATCCAAAACTACCCAAACCGTAGTATCAGGCAAAGCTTTTAGGTAGAAAGACTTATCACTATACCAAGTTTTTAAAAAATGAAGATATTCTTTGTAATTTATATTGGAAACTTCTGTTTTATCCATGTATAAATTATCTCCGATAAGTACTCCATTCGGTGGAATAATATCTTGATATGAAATTGTCTTTTTTGTGGTGGAACAAGCGTAAATTGTCGCCATAACCAAAAACAATAAAATGTATTTACTTGTCAATATTTTCATGATTTTTCCATAACTTCATCTTTAAACAAATCATATACACCCATTCCTAATCTAAAAAAATCTGGCAAAATATTCTCCGGGACCAAAGACGAATGCGCATAAAATATCAAATAATAATTGGCTGCTTCTATGGTCCATCCACTTGTTTTACTAAAAAACTTCAGTATTTTATCATCAAAAGTATGTCTAATAAACTCTTCGTGTTCTCCACTAAGATGATATTTCTCTGAAAAAGAAGGATAGGCTTCAAAATCAATGTCTTCCCAACCAAAATATGCAGCAATTTTATGCCCAATACTTTCTGGTTTCATGCTAAATTCAGGTAATCCTAGATTTTTAGAATTAACAAAAAAAACAGTTTGGTCAAAAATATGGTAAGTTTTTCCCGTACTCACTGTGTATTTAAAATCAAACATATGTATCTCTTCTTCCATTGTTGATAACTTTAGTTGACTTAGATTCCTTATTTTTCCACGCCTACTTTTAAATAATTCAAAATATTTCAATAGTGATTTTACTCCGAAACTATCTTCGCCAAGGTATTCCATATTATTTGCGGCACAAAGATATTGATATTTGACTTGTCGCGACTCTTCCTTTTTACTTCCAAACATATTTACTTCACATTAAATTATGGCACAATTTATATAAACTAATATGATAAGTAAACATTTTTTGAGTAGAATTATTCTAAATAAAAAAAAGTCAAAAACAGATAGGAAAATTTGTTATTACTATGTGTAGTTTTGCAGCATACAAACAAAATAGACCAAATGAAGTGGATAATTACCTTTTTTAGTTCCAGTATTGGCAAAAAACTATTGATGAGTCTTACAGGACTTTTCCTAATATTGTTTCTTGTCGTGCACCTCATAGGCAATCTCCAATTACTAAAAGATGATGGAGGAGAAGCCTTCAATACTTACGCGTACATGATGACGCACAATCCTTTGATCAAAATTGTTGCTTATGGCAATTACTTTTTCATTATTTTACATGCATTTGTAGGCATTTCGATCGCCCTTTATAATAAAGGAGCAAAAGGTCAAAAATATGCAGTATCTAACAGCAACAAAACCACTTGGGCATCCAAAAACATGGCTTTGCTAGGTACATTGATCTTAGCATTTATACTGATCCACATGGGAGATTTCTGGTTTAAGATGAAGTTTACTGATGAGTTAGGTATGAAGAGTTATGAAGGATTTCCTGAAGTTAGAGATTTATACACAAGAGTTTCCACTGCTTTTAGTCAGTTGTGGATAGTTGTTGTGTATCTAATAGGTATGATGGTCTTATCATTTCACTTATGGCATGGATTTCAGAGTGCATTTCAAACTTTGGGACTCAATCACAAGAAATATACGCCACTAATCAAGTCCGTAGGCAAAGCTTATGCTATCTTGATTCCATTGGGATTTGCTGTCATTCCCATATGGTATTTCTTATTCAAAACGATGTAATCATACGTAAAGTATAAAATCCTTTTTTAATCAAATTGTTGGGTTTTAAAAACAAATAAAATGAGTTTAAATTCAAAAATACCTTCAGGAGCATTGGCAGAAAAGTGGACAAAATATAAATCCACCATGCCTATTGTGGCTCCTAATAATAAAAGAAAATTAGAAGTAATCGTAGTAGGTACTGGTCTTGCAGGTGCTGCAGCCGCATCTTCATTAGGTGAACTTGGATATTCTGTAAAGTGTTTTACTTTCCATGATAGTCCGCGACGGGCGCATAGTATCGCTGCCCAAGGTGGTATCAATGCTGCAAAAAATTATGCCAATGATGGCGATAGTGTTTATAGATTGTTTTATGATACCATCAAAGGTGGTGACTACAGAGCTCGTGAAGCCAATGTGCATAGACTGGCAGAATGTAGTGTAGATATCATAGATCAATGCGTTGCACAAGGTGTTCCATTCGCACGTGAGTATGGCGGATTACTAGAAAATAGATCTTTTGGTGGTGTGCAAGTATCTCGTACTTTCTATGCAAGAGGCCAAACAGGTCAGCAGCTTTTAATTGGTGCTTACCAGTCACTTTCACGTCAGATAGCGCTGGGAACAGTGCAAATGTACAACCGACATGAAATGCTAGAATTGGTAAAAGTAGATGGCAAAGCACGTGGTATCATTGCTAGAAATTTGTTGACTGGTGAGTTAGAAAGACACGCAGCACACGCTGTTGTATTAGCTACAGGTGGATATGGCAATGTATTCTACTTGTCAACCAATGCGATGATGTGTAATGTCACTGCTGCATGGAAGTCCGTCAAAAAAGGTGCGCTTATGGCAAATCCTTGTTTTACACAAATACACCCTACGTGTATTCCTGTTTCTGGTGAATATCAGTCAAAACTAACCCTAATGTCTGAGTCGCTTCGTAATGATGGTCGTGTATGGGTACCAAAGAAAAAAGAAGATGCCCAAGCTATTCAACAAGGAAAACTGAAAGGTGTCAATATAAAAGAAGAAGATAGAGATTATTTCTTAGAGCGTAGATATCCTGCTTTTGGAAACCTTGTACCACGTGATGTGGCTTCGAGAGCAGCTAAGGTAGAATGTGATAAAGGACATGGAGTGAGTCCTACGGGATTGGCGGTATTCCTTGATTTTTCGGATGCCATGTACAGATACGGTAAGACAGAAGCCAACAAAAAAGGTATGACAGGTCTTTCTGATGCACAGATAGTTGCATTGGGAGAAGAAGTAGTGTCAGCCAAATATGGTAACCTATTCGAAATGTACGAAAAGATCACTGGTGAAAATCCATACAAAGAGCCAATGAAGATATATCCAGCTGTCCACTACACGATGGGTGGTGTATGGGTAGATTATAACTTGGAGACCAATGTACCAGGACTTTTTGCCTTGGGTGAGTGTAATTTCTCAGATCATGGTGCCAATAGATTGGGTGCGTCCGCTTTGATGCAAGGTCTAGCAGATGGTTACTTTGTGATACCTTATACTATCGGTACTTTCTTGGCGAATGAAATATCGACGCCTAAAATAAAAAATGATTTGCCTGAGTTCATAGAAGCTGAAAAAGCGACCAAAGCTCTGATAGATAAATTATTGAATATCAAAGGAAATCAATCTGTAGAAAGCTTCCATAGACGACTAGGTAAGATCATGTGGGAATATTGTGGTATGGCGCGTAACGAAGCAGGATTGGTCAAAGGACGACAAATGATTCGTGAACTTAGGGCTGAATATTACCGTGATGTGTTTGTACCGGGTAGCAATGATGAATACAACCCTGAACTCGAGAAAGCAATCAGAGTGGCAGACTTATTAGAGCACGGCGAACTAATGATGGTTGATGCACTGAATAGAAATGAATCTTGTGGTGGACACTTCCGTGAAGAATCTGTCACTGATGATGGTGAAGCAATGCGTAAGGATGATGAGTTTGCTTATGTAGCAGCTTGGGAATGGAATGAAACAGAACCAATCCTTCACAAAGAGCCATTGGTATTCGAGAATGTAGAATTGAAAACAAGAAGTTATAAATAATCCTGATAAAAATATCCATTATGAGCGCAGATATGAATTTAAAAATAAAAGTCTGGAGACAAAAAAATAATAAGGCATCAGGAAGTTTTGAAACATATCCTGTTGTTGCCAATGAACACATGTCGTTCCTAGAAATGCTAGATGTTCTTAACGAAGGCTTAATCAATCAAAAGAAAGAACCCATTGCTTTTGAGCACGATTGTCGTGAAGGTATTTGCGGCACATGTAGTATGGTCATCAATGGTCAGCCACATGGACCAAGCTCTGGTACTACGACTTGTCAGTTGCACATGAGACACTTCAAAGATGGAGACATCATCGTAGTGGAGCCATACAGAGCTAGTGCTTTTCCTGTATTGAAGGATTTGGCAGTAGATAGATCAGCATTCGACCGTATCATTCAAGCAGGTGGTTATATCTCTGTCAATGCAGGTCAAGCACCTGATGGCAATGCGATTCCGATAGAAAAAGGTAGAGCAGGACAATCATTTGAAGCAGCAGCGTGTATCGGTTGTGGAGCGTGTGTAGCAGCATGTCCAAATGGTTCAGCGATGTTATTTACTTCAGCAAAAATCGCTCACTTAGGTCACTTACCACAAGGAGAAGTTGAGTCCAATAAACGCCCACAAGCCATGGTAGCACAGATGGACAAAGAAGGCTTCGGTATGTGTAGCAACATAGGTGCTTGTGAAGCAGAATGTCCAAAAGAAATCAAACTAGAGAATATCGCCTTTATGAATAGATCATATCTTAAGGCAGTGTTTAGTGGAGAGGAAGTGTAGATAACACCTTACTTTTTACAAAATAATAAAAGCCCGAATTGCTGATACGTCAGTGGTTCGGGCTTTTTTGTGGGTTCCATTTAAATTTGATAAATATAAAAAATCATGAAATCACTTTTTACCCTTTTATTCACTTTCTACTGTTTCTTCACAACAAACGGACAGTCTACCAACATGTATTTCATCAATGGAATTCCACTCGACTCCATCCAAGCCGAATATATCCAAGCGGAAACTTGTAGAGTTGCTTTTAGCACTAAAGTATTTCTGGATATAGATTATGGTCAAGAACCCAAAATCCTATACAACAAATACAATAGAGCCGATACTAAAGGAGATTACATTGAATTCAAAAGCAATATGGACGCATTAAATTATCTGACAGCCATAGGTTATGATTTGATAGATACCGACTACCTACGAATGAAAGATGATGAAATCAGGGTAAAATATATGCTTTAAGAAAAAACCAATATAAAATAAATATAACATCCGGTATATCAACGAACTTTCATAATATTTTATTAAACAAAGATACAGGCCTAACTTTCGAAATAATAATTCGGTTTTATAATCGTTATCTTTGTTGATGTTTCATAACATTGGCCAATTTAATATAAACCAACTTAATATATTCAAAATGCGATTTCAATTAATATTTGTATCTTTAACTTTGACATTATTTGCTTGCTCTTCCAAAAAAAATATGAACGAAAACCTTCCCTTAGGTGATAATAGTCAAACATCTTTAGACTGGACAGGTGTATATCATGGTTCCTTACCGTGCGCCAATTGCGAAGCCATCAAAACAAAAATAACTCTGAACAACGATCTAACCTACGTGATGGAAACAAAATATGTAGGAAAAAGTGACGAAGTATTTACATCAACAGGTAAATTTACTTGGGACAAATCTGGTAGTAATATTACCTTGGAAGTTGCTGGCGAAGATAAAGCGAACCACCAATACAAAGTAGGCGAAAATACCTTATTTAAACTTGACAATCAAGGAAACAGAATAACAGGTGCATCAGAGAACAATTATATTTTGACAAAAGTGGATTTTGATACTGATATCAGAGAAAAATATTGGAAACTAACAGAATTGAATGGTAAACCAATAAAATGGGTTGATGGTCAATCCAAAGAAGCACATTTCATACTGAAAGCAGATGATAACAGAGTTCAAGGAAATGGTGGATGCAATGGTTTTTTCGGATCGTATGAAATAAATGAAGGTAATCGCATCAAGTTTGCCCAATTAGCTTCTACCATGATGGCTTGTGAAAATCTAGAAATAGAAAATGCATTGATGAAAGTGCTAGAAATATCTGACAATTATAGTTTAAATGGTGACTATCTGTATCTCAACAAAGCGAGAATGGCCCCTTTGGCGAAGTTTGAAGTAGTGTATTTTAAATAATTATTGGAGTCAATGTTTAATTTGCAATACTTGCTAAAAGTTAAATCCACTTTCGACAAAAAATCCTTGTTCTTTAAATTGGGTTATTCCTATCTGACATGATAAGGTAAAATTGTTATACACTATCAAATCCAATGCTGGACCATATCCAAATTGACCAGTGTTTGTGAGTGTATTTGATACTCCGTAAAAAGGATCTCGTGTATAGCCATAATCAAAATTAAACCTAAAAAACAACTTGACATTCATTACTTTAAATTGATTGGGCAGGCGGTCATAGGGTCTGAAATCCTTGTCCAAGATTCTAAGTTTAATTGCATTTTTGGACAGGATATAATCTCTACCATCTAATACATACAATTGATATCCTGTGATATTATCGCTAGAATATCCTAACCCCGAATTAAGCACATAAGGAGGTCTGTTGTTTTGGAGATTGACCTTAAATTTTAACCTATTGCTGATTATTAGCCATTTTTTTATGGTTGTATGCCTTTCACCACCTATTGTAAACCAAAAATTATTTACATCTTTGAAGATTCCCAAACCTTCTTTCCGCACATTTATATCGAACCTGTAACCACCAATCGGGTATAAAGGATATAATGTATTATCAAACTTAAATACGTAGTCTAAAAAGAAATACCTCATCTTTGTCCGCCCTTCCAAAAAGTAGTCTCTATTTAATTGCTCAGGAATAAATGAGTCAACTCTAGCTGATATAAACTCCAATCTGATATTCTGAAAAGTAAATGCATTTCTTCTATTTACTAATCCAATACCTGCTTTGTATTGGTTAAATATTTTTCTTTCATCAGGATTTTTGTAAAAAAGAAGTTTATTATCTTCAGTGCGATAGGCTATTTCTCTATTTTCTGTATAGTTAAAATTTGTAGAAAATCCCCACCCTTTTCTGAAGTATGGATATTCATAAGAAACTTCATATTTGCGGGTGAAACCACGTTGAAATTTGAGTTTCAACTTGTCTTTATTTCCTGTAAAATTGATGTGTGTCAGGGCTAGTCCATAATTCACTCTTTCTAATGAGTAATTCTGCTCCTTTCGCCACACATTAAAGTTTCTATCTGCCAATTCAAATATAATATAGGGATAAATGTACCAATTCTCCTGTAAAACTATCTCGACATTAGCAATAGAAAGATCTGTATTCCAGTTCTTTAAATTAATTTTTGCATTTGTAAACAAGCCAATACTTTGCAGTCTCTTTTCATTTGATGATAGTCTTTTCGCCAATTGATCTAGTGGAATGGTATCACCTGAATGGATATCCATTTCATTCATTATGACCTGACGAGTCGTCTTTTTATTGCCAAGAATGTGAATGCTATCTACAATGACATAATCACTTTGACAGTAAATATTGAAAGAAAAACAAAAAGAAAAACTAGCTATAAATACCAACCGGAATCGGCAAATTATTAGAATGATGTAATTTATGTTTTTCTCAATGTTATACACAAGCATTAAACGTTTAGATAGGACATCAGCAGATCATAACGCTCTTTGAGTCCATCATGATACTCTATTTCTGAAAAAGATGCTGAAATCTGATAACCAAATCGTTCGAAAGTGCTTTTTAGGGCATTGATATCTTGTCTATTTAACTTTAATGTGACATACATTAGATTAGTATCAGGTATATTATTGACAAAAGAACTCAAAATCGTGATATCTTCAGATTCAGTAATTCTTGCTATTTCTGCGAGTGAATAGTTTGCCCTAGATATCTCCAAAACCAAAATACTTCCTGGATCAGAAAACGAAAAATGCGTTGCAAAATATTGAAGAAGATGTTCCATAGTAATGATGCCAAGATAGTTTTCTTCTCTATCAATCACGGGAATGATGGTAAGTTGCAATCTGCCCATCTTAGTCATCACTTCAAATAAATGTTCATTTTCAAAACAATAAGGTCTCAAAAACGAAAGCCTGTAAGTTCCAATAGCTTCTTTTGTGTCATGTATCAGAATATCTTCTTCAGAAATTACCCCTAGTAATTTTTCAAAATTAACGATAGGGAGATGTCTCACATGATATACTTGCATCATGTTGAGCACTTCATCACCTGTATCAGAAGTCTGAATAGGCAATAATGTCTGTGAAATCAATTCTTTTGCTACCAATACTTATGTTGTTTATTTGCTAATGTAAATTAACTACTTAAATGTTTATATTATTGTCTCAACAACCTTTTCCGCTCAAAGTTGAATTCATCATCAGACAAAATGCCTTTTTTCCTTAATTCGGACAATTTATTGAGTTGAGCAAGCAAGGTATCGTCTAACATTTCCTGAGCTATTTCTACAGGTGCGGCACTCGGCGTTGAAGACTGTGATTGAATAGGCTCTGTCTTAGTTTCAAAAGGATTAACCCTAAACCCTGCACTCCTGAACCCATCAAATTCGGGCTGTATACGGACGAATGCTAGATCGTCGTGTGACAAAATCCTTTCTACATCCTGAAGACCTAGGGACACTGCCCTACTTAAGTGGTGATAAGCCTTGGATTTATTTTCTGTAAGAGAATATGCACAAGCGATATTAAAATGCAATGCAATATCATTTGGTGAGATTTCTAGACCTTTATTAAAATCAATTATGGCATCAGCTAGGTCAAAATCTTTGTATTTTTTAATTCCACTATTTTTAAATGGATTTGCTTTGGCAGAAGCTGTTGGTGTTGGTTTCCGAAAAGATGGCTGACGTTGTCTATTATCTGAGACTTGTTCGTATCGTTCCATTTGTTGAGATCTCCTTGTTTCAAGCGGACCTTTGGATGGTGCTGCATATCCTTTATTATACATTTTATCAAAAGTCTGATCTGTCATGTTTAATAACTTTGCGCCATGTATCACACCTAAAATTGTTGTGATTGGGAAACCTATACTCATAGACATCATCAATAGAATTACAAACCAAATAAAGCCACCTGTTTTACCCAAATATAGTTTGTGCGCGCCTACAGATCCTAAAAAGAAGGCCAACATGGCTGCTGTAACTTTGTTTTTTGGTATCATATTTTTACTATTCTCTTGTACTTTAATAAATTTTGCATGTCAATACCGCAATGTCGTCAGCAATGTCATTATCTCCTCTGAAAAGGTCTACTTCGCTCAGCAATTTTGCATTAAATGATTCAGGATCCAAATGTCCATTTTCGTTTACAAATTTCTCCAGCATGACATCATTAAAGTACTCATCATTATTGTTTCTCAATTCTGGCAATCCGTCTGTAAAACTCAAAACCATGGCTTCATCAGTCAATTGAATTTTTTCTTCCTTTATATTTTCCAATTTTTCAAAGGCTCCTATAAATGAACATCCTGTATCTAGTCGTCGTAATGTGCCATTCATCTTCAGAATGGGTGGATAATGGCCTGCATTGACGTATCTCAATGTTTTTTGTTTGGTATCTATCTCTGCTACAAAGAACGTGATATATCTGTCACTTTTGGTAATTCGATAGACAGACTGATTCAAAGCAAAGACGAATGTCTCCAAATCACGGTATTGGAAGATCAAACTCTGGATCATAGCCTGAAAATTTGCCATTAATAAGGCTGCTGAGACACCTTTGCCAGAAATATCTGCAATACAAAATGCAAACCTATCTTGGTCAAATCGAATATAATCAAGGTAATCACCTCCAATATTGAAGTGAGGTTTATATATTTTTGAAAGTGCAAACTTAGACTCCACTGGCAAATACTCAGGTATAAGCATGTGTTGTACTTCAGAAGCAAGTTCCATTTCTCTACGGTAACGTTCTTGTTCTATTTGTTTTTTAAATAGTCGTTTATTCTCAATGGCTACTGCTATTATATTGGTGATCGTGGTGATAAATTGTATCTTGTTGTAAAGATCTTCTTTTTCCTTTATACCACCGATAATAGAATATGAAATGGGATTATCCTTATGAAAAACTGGGATTATGATGTCAAAACCTTGTAAAATAGCGTCTTCATCATCTTTGACCGTATGCAATCTTTTGTGTTGGAGTAACAAAGGAATCATTTTTGAGATGTGGCTTTTATTGAAGTTAATAGAGGTAGTACACTCCCAACCATTTTCTTCAATCACAAATAGGGCCATTTTTTCTATACCCATTTCCCATGACAAAAACGACTTGTACATATTAAAAAGACCATCGGCAGAAACATTGTCATTTATCGCCTGTGTGATGGTAAGTAGGGATTTTATCTGAAGTTGTTTCAGACTCAATTCCTTTTCTAATTTCTCTAAGATTGCCAGATCACGATTCATGAGACAAACCTACACATTTTTTATTAATCTCAAAAACATTTGGAAATAAAGGAGAAATGTGGGGATTTCCTGAGCATTAAATATAGGGTAATGATTGACTATATAAGTAAATCAATCTAGTTAATAAAAGACTTTAGTTACTAGATTTTATAATGACTTCCTGTGTTAAGTTTATTCTTGACAAAGGAAACAGATAAGGTTCTTTTACTCAGATATCACTATTTCTTCTTTCCTTTCCACAAAAAAACTAAGTACGGTGTATAATATTGCAGCCATTAACAAAATAAAATAATAAGTAAATAATCTCCACACAGATACAACAAGGTAAGCAATATCACTCGGAATACTCTTACCAAATATTAATAAAAATGAAGCTTCAGCACCTCCAGATGCACCCGGTGTAGGTATAAACAACATGGTTACAAAGATCACCCACTGACGGATATAAATCTGAATTGCTTCAAAATCAATATTAAAAGCATGCAGAATGACTATCAATACGGAAAACTTTGCCATCCATTGCAACAATAATACTGTAAAACTAAAGATCATCCTTAGTTTGCCATGCTGCCATACTAATGTAAAATTAGATTTCATCCCATGGATGCTATTATAAAATTTTGTTTTCGTGTTTGTAATCAATAGTTTTAATCTTTGAGGGAGGTAATGTGTAATTTTGAGATACGAAGGAATCGCATCCATTCTTATCATCAAGATATACAGAGAGATTATAAACGTAGTTAATGAAATAGCATACACATTTTGTACAGTAAAAAGGTATAATTTTGACCAAATATCAGTGAGAAGACCCGTGGAAAAAAAACCTGCTAATACGATACCTGTAGTATAAAATATGATATCTTCTATAACGCCATAAGTAAGCATAAAACCCACGCTGCCGGGCGCATAGCCTCGATTAAGAAGCAAGGCAGCTTTTACAGGAGCTCCACCTACTGCGGTAGGACTAAGGGCTGACGCAACATCAGCTGTAATAACCACTCTAACAGCATCTGCATAGGAAATTTTTTCATTCAAAAATCCCGACCACATACGTATTCTAAGTGCATATCCTAACCAAGGACAAATAATTAATACTAAGATAGTCAACAAATGTAGTACACTGAGTTCGCCTAGGTAATTGAGCAAACTCCTTTCTGTGGTAGACAAAACAAAAGCCACATGTGCGCCCACACCTAAAGCGACAAATAGAATCAATCTATTAAGTATCTTTTTGAAATTTAATTTGCCGGACGACATATTTTGATCCCATGTTTTTTGTCATGCAAATGTATGCTTTTAATTCAGAGCTTTCAATATTTTAGTCATTATAACGACATAAATACAAATATTGACTATGAATTGGCAATAATTTCATATTTTTGATGTTTGATTATCGACGGAGTCATTCAAGAGTAAATAAGATTTTTTAATTGACAAACTAAAGAAATATTCAAATTTAAACAACCATCGGTCTGAACACTACTCAAATGCCAGTGTTTAGAACATTGTATATGAAGTACCTAACCTTAAATATTAAATTTTTCGTCGCTATAACAATTTTATGTTTTGTATTAAAACAAGACATAAAGGCTGAGCATATCATAGGAGGTGAGGTAAAGTATGAATGTGTAGGTAGCGATACGACTAGAAATACGGTCACATTTTTAATTACCTTCACTATGTACAGAGATAGTAAGAGTGGTGGAGCAAATTTTGATAACAACGCTACTTTTGGTATCTATCGTGGTAATAATCAATTTTGGAACTGGGTACAAACTGTAGTTGTCCCTAGACCAACAAGTATTTCTGAGGTGCCCATTGATACGAGTAACCCATGTATTTTAGTACCTGTGAATGTAGGTGTAGAAAAAGGTATATATATTTTTGAAGTGACACTGCCTATTTCTACCCAAAATTATATGATTTCCTATCAAAGATGCTGTAGAAATAGTACAATTTTAAACCTTGTCAACCCTGGTGGAACAGGTGCTGCTTTTACCACAGAAATAGATCCTACCGCACAAAGATCATGTAATACAAGTCCTAATTTTAACAACTTTCCTCCGGTCGTCATTTGTGTCAATAGAGATATAGACTTCGATCATTCTGCAATTGATATAAATGGTGATAGTCTAGTTTATGAGTTTTGTCCTTCACTGACTGCTGGTGGTATGGATGGTGTCAATGGTGGTAGTCCCATCGCTTGTACTGGTGTAACACCCGCACCCAATAATTGTCCTCCACCTTTTGATAATGTAATATTCAGAACTCCTGGTTTTACTTCAAACCAACCAATGGGACCCAATATCACCATTGATAGTCAAACAGGCTTGATAAGTGGAGCACCAAATATCTTAGGGCAATTTATAGTAGGAGTATGTGTAAAAGAGTATCGAGATGGCATACAAATAGGTACTTTGAGACGAGATTTTCAGTTTAATGTTACCACATGCGAAATAGCCGTGACTGCCGACTTAAGAGCCACGTCAAAAACCGACACAGAGTTTAACGTCAATAGTTGTGGAGATTTCACCATCAACTTTCAGAATCTAAGTACAGATACAAGATTCATCCAAAACTACTATTGGGAGTTTGATATCAATGGTACAAAAGATACTTTTAACACAAGGAATGTTACTTACACTTTCCCAGGCTTAGGATCTTACTCAGCCATTATGATACTCAATAAAGATCTTCCGGGCTTAGCAGAATGTTCTGACACAGCAAATATTACGATCAATTTATACCCTTCTATTGATGCAGATTTTAGCTTTGCATACGATACCTGTGTAGCAGGCCCTATTGCATTTACTGATCTTTCGGTAAGTGGCGCAGGACCAGTACTTGAATGGAACTGGCAATTTGGTGAGGGTTCGTCTACCACACAAAACCCATCTTTTGAGTATGAGTTTCCTGGAGAAAAACAAGTAAGACTGATCGTAGAAGATATTAATGAATGTAGGGATACAAGTATTCAACAAATAAATTATTTTCCAGTCCCCGCAATTATTGTTATAGATCCTAATACTTTTATTGGATGTCAACCAGCAAATATTACATTTACCAATCTCAGCAAACCCATAGATGAAAACTACTTATTTAATTGGGATTTTGGTGATGGAAATACAGCCAGTGAATTAAGTCCTTCAAATCTTTTTACAGAAATTGGAACGTATACTGTATCTCTAGAACTGACATCCCCGATAGGTTGTAAAGTATCTAAAGTGTGGAACAATCTAATCAAAGTTGTTCCCAGTCCAACAGCTGGATTTTCTTTCTCACCTGAAATGCCTAACATAACCAAAAATACCGTTCAATTTACGGATGAATCTATTGATGCGATCTCTTATTTATGGAACTTTGATAGTTTAGGTATATCCTTAATTGCCAATCCATCCTTTACTTTCCGAGATACTGGCACTTACCAAATTAGCCAAATAGTACTGCACCCATCTGGATGTGCAGATACTGCATACGCAACCATAAGTATTCTACCATTTATTAATTTTTTTGTACCAAATGCCTTTACGCCAAATAATGATGGTTTGAATGATGAATTTATACCTAAAGGAAGTTTTGAAGGTATAAGGGGATATTCTTTCACCATATGGAATAGATGGGGAGAAGAAGTATTTGGTACAGAAGATTACGAAGTTGGTTGGAATGGACAAAGAAATAATACTGGAGATGTAGCTCCTCCCGGTGTCTTTGCTTTTCTGATCAGATATATTGACCCACTTGGTAAAGAGCAGATTGTAAAAGGACATTGTACATTATTAAGATAAAATAAAACAACTATGAAACAGCTGTACCTTACATTAATTATATTTATTTGTTTTTTCAGCTGTCAGTCTATTTCATTTGGTGCGCATATCATAGGTGGTGAAGTCACTTATAATTGTAAAGGTTTTAATGCAGATAGTTCTAAAGTGACTTTTGAAGTAACTTTCACCCTATTTAGAGATAGTCGGGGCACGGGAGCCCTTTTTGAGCAACGTTTTTCATTTGGAATTTACCGATATGATGGGACTTCATACACCCATGTCAGAAATGTAGTAAATGTGCCCATTACAAACGTTAATGATATTGACATCCAAAACGATAACCCATGTATTGTAGTACCCGTAAATGTTGGTGTACAGAAAGGAACGTATAGATTTGAAGTAACACTTGATGTAATTGATGACACTTATTATATTGCTTATCAAAGATGTTGTAGAAATAACACAATTCTTAACATTGTAAATGCCGCAGATACTGGTGCAGCTATTGCCACTGAAATAAGTCCAGAATCGCAAAGGAGTTGTAACAATAGTCCAACTTTTGAAGAGTTCCCACCTGCTTTAATATGTGTCAATCGTCCTATAAACTACGATCATAGTGCTATCGACGTCGATGGTGACAGTCTGGTTTATGAATTTATTGCTCCATTATCGTCGGGTGGACCAGGATCTGGAAATGGTTGTAATTCAGTAATACCTAATCCTTCGGTATGTCTACCCCCATTTAGTGATGTTATTTTTGATAGTCCAAATTTTACTTTTGACAAACCCATGGCAGGTGATCCTGTAGTATCCATTGATAGAGCTACTGGGCTCATTACCGGCGTCCCCAATATACTAGGACAATACGTTGTAGGTGTCATCGTCAAGGAATATAGAAATGGTATTTTAATAGGTAGTTTGCGAAGAGATTTCCAATTTAATGTAACCGTTTGTGAAGTAACCATAGCCGCCGATATAAAAGCTTCTGCAAAAACAATTACGGAATACATTGTAAATAGTTGTGGGGCGTTTACCATCGACTTTATCAATCAAAGTACGGATGCTAGATATATTAAAGACTATTATTGGGAGTTTAATGTGAATGGCAACAAAGAGATCTTTACAACTAGAGATGTTTCTTACACTTTCCCAGGCTTAGGATCTTATTCAGCGACCATGATTGTCAATAAAAGTGAAAATATCAATGCAGAGTGCTCAGATACGGCAAATATTACAATATATTTATACCCTTCTATTGAAACAGATTTCACCTTTGAGTTTGATACATGTAAAGCGGGTCCTATCCTATTTACAGACAAATCATCGAGTGGCGCAGGACCAATACAAAAATGGGATTGGCAGTTTGGCGAAGGTAGCTCTACCATCCAAAATCCTGCATTTGAGTACGAATTTGCTGGTATCAAAAAAGTGACATTAGTAGCTGAAGATATTAATAAA
>DLGT01000162.1 GCA_002482845.1 Saprospiraceae bacterium UBA7687 | reverse complement strand
TGAGTTTTATATCTCACAGACTATGCAGATTTCGCAGATTTTTTTATTTCGTACCTAAAGTACGGGGTTTGGGTTATCATCTTGATTTCTACTGATATTTTGTCCCTAGTGGAACAAACAAATTACACCCTTTTTGATAAGAAAATTGCATCATAAATTTTACACTCCAATCAATTTATATAAACACAAAAAATAGTATATATATACAGATTTAAAAATATTGATTATCTTTGATTCTCCCTTTTACACTATAGACGATTCTTATTTCTTTCCTTCTACTTAAAAGTCAATTATTGTCATGAAAAAATTAATTTTATTGTTTAGTTTTGTTTTTTTATCCCTTTTCCTATTTGGTCAATCCTTTTATGATGCCTTTGCTACACCGGGGCTAGTTATTGGACAAGCAAGTGGAAATATCTATATCCCTGGTCAAAGTGCATACTACTTTGACACAATAGAATATCAAGGAGCATTTAAGAGATTTTTATTTAGGGATTCTAAAAACCATTCGATTGGATATCTTACTGTTTTTGATACTAAATTATACCAAACCAAAG
This sequence comes from Saprospiraceae bacterium UBA7687, assembly GCA_002482845.1. GTDB lineage: Bacteria > Bacteroidota > Bacteroidia > Chitinophagales > Saprospiraceae > OLB9. The sequence continues at coordinate 6,517 of DLGT01000162.1, read as the reverse complement.
ACACATCTATCTATAACTTATTATTTGATACTAATTGGAATATTGGCGATACCATTAAAAATGGCACTTTTAGTGGAATGATTTTGGTCAGTAAAACATCCATTACATTGGCAAATGGAGAGATAAGAGACAAATTCAACTTTGAGCGATATAATAATACTTGGGGCTATTCCAAAGCAAGTTTTGTATCAGGCATAGGGCATCTAGAAGGAGGGTTATTTCCATGGTCTTCATTTGAAGGTGGTTCATACTTTGTATGTGCAAAAATCAACGGCAATGATTTATATATCAACCCAGATCCAAATGTTGCTCTTCTATGCGATGGAAATTTTCTATGTAAGCATCCATACCTAATTTTTGATTATACGCAAAGCGATAAAACCATAACATTTACAAATCTTAGTCGATATGCAGATCAATTCACTTGGAAATTTGGCGACGGCAATTCTTCATCCCAAAAAAATCCAACACACACCTATCAAAAAGCAGGATGTTACACAGTAGAACTTACTGCCATCGACAAATGCCCAATATCATCCAATAATAAATTATCTACGATTGTTAATGGTTGTTCGGAGACAGCATGGAAAGTTGCCAACGATATTGACAGTATTACAATTATGAATAGGTTTAAGATCAGTCAAAATATTGAATTTATTAATACAACAAATAGTTTGTTGAAATCGATGGATGGTGGCTTTACGTTTAAAAATGTGGCGGCATCTGAATCTGGAAAAAATGCTAGAAGATTTCATGAAATGTTATTTTGGGATGATCAACGTGGTGTTGCATTTTGTAATCGTGATATCCCCACTACAACCAATAGTGGAATTATTATAACAAATGACGGAGGAGAATCATGGACGCCGAAGGTTCCTGGTTCATATAACATTCGATCCGGAGAAATTTCATCTTCGGGTGGTGTTTTTGCAGCTCAAGGTCCTTATAATAATACTTACTTTAGGTCCCTTGATTTTGGACAAAACTGGGATACCATTTCTCTTGGATCTGGAAATGCCGTTATAGATTTTATTCATATCAATGGTGATACCGTGTATGCAGTAGCATATAAAGGATTTTGGCAAGAAGGTAAGAATACGACAGGGCATTCATATGATAATGGCAAATCATGGATTTTTTATACTAATGTTAATGATGTCACTCCTAAAATATATTTAAATTCAAAACTCGGCTTCGGTATCAAAAATCAAGAGTTATATAAATCGTTGAATGGAGGAAAATCGTTCACTAAGATTCCTTTAAATTTTAAAATAACCAACATTACAGTAATCAACGAAAACACTGCTTTCTTAACATCAGATAATGGACTGGTTTACATGACGGTTGATCATTTCCAATCCTTTACAACTACAAATTGTTCATTGGGAAATTTAGAAAAAATAAAAGCCTTAAATGACACAATAGTCTATGCAACCATTCCTTGGGATTACCGAATAAATAATAAAGTTATTGCTTATGATTTCATCCCTTCCAAATTAGGGTGTAGCTCGGAAATTGATTATGACGGTGATGGTTATTCTCTTGCAGATGATTGTGATGATCAAAATGCAAATATTAATCCAAGTGTGACTGAGATTCCATACAACTCCTTTGATGATGACTGCAATCCTGCCACGCTAGAAAATGATCTTGACCAAGATGGTTATGCGCTAGGGAATGATTGTGATGATCAAAATACAAATATTAATCCGAGTATGACTGAGATTCCGTACAACTCCTTTGATGATGACTGCAATCCTTCTACGCTAGAAAATGATCTTGACCAAGATGGATATGCGCTAGGGGATGATTGTGATGATCAAAATGCAAATATTAATCCAAGTGTGACTGAAATTCCGTACAACTCCTTTGATGATGACTGTAATCCTTCCACGCTAGAAAATGATCTTGACGGAGATGGATATGCGCTAGGAGTTGATTGTGATGATCAAAATGCAAATATCAATCCAAGTGCAATAGATATATCTAATAATGGTATAGATGAAGATTGTAACGGTGAAGACTTTATATCTTCCACTCATGATATTCCAATTAATCCAATTATTCTAACACCAAATATCCTAACAAATAATGACAATGATTTAGTGTTGCGAAGCCATAATCAATCATCAGGTAAATTAGAAATCTATAATCAATTTGGACGGTTACTTTTTACCAAATATGTGTCAACAAATGAAAATATTAATGTAGAATCAAACCTAGTGGCAGGGATTTGTTTTGTGATTTTTAAATCAAATGATAATTCGATTAATAGCAAATTTGTTTTGGTTAAATTATAGCTTATTTCACAAATTATTTAATCCCTTCAGGATCTTATAGCGCTGAAAAGGTTAACCACGAGCATCATCCGTGCCATCTGAGTATTTGTAATCTTGCAAACAAGTTTACAAGTCCAATAGGGGTGTTTTCTTGCAAACAAGTTTACAATTCCAATAAAAAGCAGGTTACGGAATGGAATATGTAGAGCACAAGTTGCAAACATGCATTGGCCAAGGCATAACTAATTAGGTTATTGGTGTTTTCTTGCAAACAAGTTTACAAGTCCAATAAGGGTTCGTCATGCAAACAAGTTTACAAGTCAAATATATGATAGCCGTTTACGGAATGGAAAATGTAGAGCACAAGTTGCAAACTTGCATTGGCCAAGCCATAACTAATTAGGTTATTGGTGTTTTCTTGCAAACAAGTTTACAAGTCCAATAAATGATAGCTGTTTACGGAATGGAATATGTAGAGCACAAGTTGCAAACTTGCGTTAGCCAAGGCAACATACAATAAGTGATTCACAAAGAGGTATGACGCAAATCCTTACTTTAGACTGAGTTTGGCCGTTTTTGTATGCAATTAAATGTTTTAGCAACTATTCCATAGGAATTACTAAACTCATTCCTATCGTGTCTCTGTACTCTTTATGTAAAGAACTAAAACTATTGGTAACCCGATATTTATATACATGGTTTTGGCCTATAAATACTTTATTAAAGTGGTCACATTCCCAAAATTTCTTTGAAGCTACTTTACATTTGCATCCATGATATTTATCATCATCCTTTATATCTATAATAAATTTATAAAAGGCATACTCCTTGTTTACAAAAATATCTTCTCCAGTATAATTACAGTATAATTTATTAAATCTAAAGTTGTCCTTGTTTTTCTCCCCAATAAGAAACAAAATACGGACCCGATCTTCATGATAGGAATATGTCAATGCGGTACTTATGAACTTTTCATCAGGTGAATATGCAATGAAATCTAAAGTTAAAGAACTTTTAATTTTTTCAATTAGAATTGAGTCATTTTTAGATCGAGTACTATCACTAAAATTTAACTCAAAAAAATTATTAAACCTGGAGTTAAAATAGATTTTTTCTGTAGGATTTAAAGCTACTTGACAACTATCCAAAAAATCATTTAAGAAATTCATAATAATTATACTATCTTTTAAAATTATTTCCCTTTCAGGATAAACATTGTCGGATTTCGATAAGGCTTTTTTACCCAATTTAATAACCTCTTGTAATTCTTCCTTTTGCTTTGATATCCTTGAATAAACAGAAATATTTCTGTCTTTGTATACGCAAATATTTAAAGTTTCGCTATGGGTGTAGATAAGTCCTAAAAGGAAGACTATAACAATCATCACATCTTTATATTTGCTTTTCTTGAAAATTTGAGTGATTAAAATTATTAACCCAATTGTACCTATAAAAATAATAAAAGATGTAAAAATAGCATTGAAGTAAATAATTATTCCAGCCATCTCTGCTCCCCCAGGAATTTGCGATACATTATTAAATAATATGAATATTGCAAAAACAAGATATATTAATATGATTGGCAAAAATATTATAGATTTTTTCATTTTCAAGATTTATATAAGTTAACTAATTCAAAACTTCAATATCATCTTCATTATCAATGGCTATAGAAGGGACAAAATTAAATTGGTGGCTTTGGCTTTTAGAATTATCGCTTTGTCATGGAGTTCCTTAGTTATTAGATTGCCAAAGTTGATCATTAGATATTTAATGTCAGGTTTTAATTTGATGCAAAGATGTACTTTTTTTAGGAAATATCAAACTAATATATTTGTAACTAGATTTTGGTTCTTACATGTAGTGAGCTCTAGACATTAGTTCATAGCCTTTTTGTTTTCCTAAGGTTGAATTGATGGTTAAACTCAAATGTAATAAAAGGGTTTTGTGCAGACATTCTATTTAAATAGAGTTTTTTTGTAGCTAATCAAAAGATAAAATATTAACTTTTGTAGTTTTAGCGACTTATTTTACTTTTTAAAGCATTGCAAAGTTAATTACACCTGAGTTTGCAGTTGTTTAAAATGTCTTATGAACTACCTTTGTATTTTTAGTTTTCCTTTGTTCATATTTTTAAAATTGAATATCCATGAAATATTTACTAGTTTTGGTTTCTTTTTTTATTTCATTCTATATTTCAGCACAAGACATACCAAAAGTTAAATCAATAACTTCATACATTTTAAAGGACACCCTAGGAGTTAATTTTAATGATTTGACTAGTATAGAGAAATGGAAGAATTATTATAAAGAATATGATACTAAAGGTAGAATAACTAAAAATATTACGTACCCTTTTCCATTTAACCCAACATCTTACATCGGTAAAATGGAAATTACAAAATATGTAAGTGATACATTTTTACAAAAAGTACTAACTCTTGACAGCCAACTTGTGTCAGAATTTATTATTATTGATGAACCTAACTTTCGCAAGGGGAAATCAATTTATTATGGGCATCTGTCTGGTTCTGAATTCGTAAAGTATCCTTATATTGACATTATCTTAATTGAAAATGATACTTTGATGAATTATTCAAAAACTATAAGAATTAATAATTTGGAAGTAAAAGTTGATACTATTTATATTAAGGAAGATCTAATAGTTAAGAAAATAGGTGATTACCAAGATTCGATAAATAAACTAGAGTCGTTTGAAAGATTTGATACGATACGGAATGGAAATTTAGTACAAACAGGATATGTTGTAAAGATGAATAATGAACCAAAATATACTCACCATCGTCAGGAGATTGCTTTAAATGATCAGATTAAATTTCGATATTCAATTTATATTGATTACGAAAAAGAACAAACTAGAAAAACTGACTTAATTTATCAATTTGGAAATATTATTTCTAAAATTGAACAAAATTTCGAAAATAATGATTGGCAAATAAGATCTATTGAGAAAAACATTTATAATGAAAACAGAACAAAAAAAATTAGTATTAGGGACGATTTTAGTAATGGTGTTTTTGCTTATAAATTTGTCTACTATGATATTTATGAATATTTCTGATTATACTACCTTATAACTTAATATATCTAAAGTACGTTAATTTAAACTTTGCCGTTTTAAAATAAGAATTCATATTATTAAACATATTTTGTAAGGTTCGAAAATTTAAACTACAATACCTTTAAAAAAAAGGTAGCCCAGATTATTGAACAAGGCTTCCTGTAGAGTTCTATATATTCTCTGATACAAATTTGATGATCATGTTAATCTGCTCATCTAGATGGTTAGGGAAGATAATACTTGACTGGCTAAGACATAAAGCTTGTGTTAGTAGATTGTGTGATGTAAGCTGCCCAGCTCCTAAGAATGCAGCTATTTATTTTGAATATTCAGAAGAAAATTCACCGAGAAGAGAAGTGCTTGACAGAGTCAATCTTGTCTCTGTCAATAGTGTAATATTACGTCTCGAATTACCAATAACTAATATTTTTTGATCAGATAGTAAAGTGTATGTAGATTCACTATTTTTATCATTTTCAGAACACTTAACTACTCCAATATTAAAGAAAACCTTTGAAGAACTAAAATTCATTTTGTCATCTTTATTACAATCATTAATGTTTGAAATATTATCCCATTTGACATCTTGTAATTTCCAAATGCCATCTTCTAAGAGTTCTAAATCATCCTTGCTACATGAAGTGAAAAATATACTTATAACTAACAAAAAGGAAAATTTGAATGAACTCATATTATTAAATTTAGAGTTTAATAAAATGTAAATGTAATTTAATTGTTGAAAATATTCAAATGATTGTATTTGCAACTTGGACTTTTTAAAATTTTAATTCAGTTCTAAGAATAGTGCCTTAATTTTGGTTTAGTAAATCAAACCTAGGGTAGATTTTAAACAAGTCTACAATTACAATAGGTGTTTTTCTTGTAAAAAAGTTAGCAAGTCCAATATATGATTGCTGTTTACGGAAAGGAATATGTAGAGCACAAGTTGCACACTTGCGCTAGCCATGGTTATATCGATATGCAATACTGAAAAGGATATTATTTGGCATCATTATTCTCAGGCGATGTACAGTACAGATGGGCGGTACCGATGGGCTATACGATGAGGAAATTATTCTAGGCATCATTATTCTCAGGCGATTTACAGTACAGATGGTCGGTACCTATTGGCAATGAGGCTGTCTAAAAAGATAGC
>DLGT01000126.1 GCA_002482845.1 Saprospiraceae bacterium UBA7687 | reverse complement strand
TAGTGATTGTTGGGCTCTTTTTTTTAGTTTGATTACCTGAGAATTTTCTAAGCCTAGATATTTATTAACATTAATTACACCTTAGTTATTTATTAGAAAAAAAAATCAGGTTTGAAATGACTCCAAAAAATCTGTCTAGTTGGATCCATTTTTATTCATAAATGTATATGGTAGTATGATTTTTGAAAATAAATTACAGACTTGTCTAATCTCCTGGTCAGCTTGGTAACTTAAACGAATATCCAATGTAGAAATGGTCTAACACTTTTAGCTAACCCCTAGCTATCAATTAAAGATCTCTGCTAATTTTGGTCTTTGGGGGTATTTTTCTTTAAACATTCTCTGAATTGGTGGCAGCATTCCATCCATTGCTTGATGTTTGAAATGGTTTTTTAAGCTTTCTATATATTCAAAAGCTATGTCTCCTAGATGTTCATCAAGATAATTGCTGATAAATTGTTGATATATGGTTACCAAACCCATTCTTTCAGCCTTGTAAATACTTAAGTCATGTTGCATTAAAAGCTCTATGTCACCTAATTCTTCAAAGTAATTTAGAAGTTCCACCCATCGTTCTTCCCGTTTGTATACTCTAATGAGGAATAATGGATCTGCCTTTTTATCTCTTAAGTCATTTTCTATATTAACTAAAGCTTCATTATATTGCATTTCATCCAATTCTCGTTTCAGAATATCAATATACTTTAAATCTCCTGTTACCACGTAAGCCTGATAAGCAGTTTGTATGAGTTTATCTTTGAGATTAAATCGCACATAAAGGAATATCAAACGATTGGCCACATCTTTTTCAAATCTTTTGCCATTTTGTTTGTTTTCCAATATAGCTAATGCGATAGCTTCTTCATTGATGGCAAGTAATTGATCGACAATATCCAAAATGTTTCCTTGGTAAGGTTGGATAAACACCTGTTGACTTTTGCCGTATTTACCTTCCAATTTTAAATATAAGGCAAGTAAAATGATTTGTTCTTCTCCATGTTTTTTATCAATAAGTTCAGGTAAAATCACTTTTATTTTTTCATTGTCTTTAGGCTTATTTGTTTTTGATAATAGATTGATAATATTGTTGTGAACGTCAGAAAAATGATAATAAGATCTTCCTACAAGGTCAATCAAGAAACTCATAAACTCCAATCTTAGCTCGGGAGGTAACTTTTCACCAAGAAAATCTACAATCATTTGGTGATAGCTGTGACTCAATTTGAGTGTTTGTTCCGCATGATATTGGTGGTAATGTCTTACATATTCCAATTTTGCGAAAGCACTTTCATAAATATTAAACGCTTCTCTATATTGTCCCAAGGCAATACAATCATTAATTTTNNATGATCACCAAAATCTTCCAATACATGGATAATTGCCCTAAGTTCGGAAGCATTTGACTTAGCTTGCAATCCTGTGTAAGGTCTGATGATGGTATTCAAGATGTTTTTGTACTTATCTTGATTATTAGATAAATCTATTTTACGAGCAAAACTTACTTTGAGTTGTGTGGAGAATTTTTTGTCTTGTTTCGCATAGTTTTTAACAAAAGACTTTAAATCTTCGTGATCAATTTCTTCTAGAATTTGATTGATATTTAAGGTTGCGAGCTTTTGTTTTTTAAGAGGTGTATCTACAGACACTACTTCTTTAGACTTCTCTTTTTCTTTAAAATCTTCTCTTATTTTAAAAAGGGCTGCAATAGCATGCTTACAAACTCTATTACTTTTGAAAAATGCGCACTCACAACTTAACTTTTGTTTTTTGAGAAAAGGTCCAAAAATTTCGACTTCATAATTCAAGCCGTCTTTAACTTGGCATACATAAAGGTTTGAGTCTAAGACAGAAACGTCAGACACAGCATTGGATTCAAAAAGTAATTCTCCTTGTTGAACCAATTCATCATCATATATTAACTCAATTAATTGATTTTTTTCTACCAAAACACATATTTACTGATAATACACATGTATTAACCCACAAAGGTATCAAGTAGTTTTGAACTTATTTGCAAAGATTATCAACTTCATGAAGTAAAAATCATATATTTGCATTTTAATTAATACATAAAACCAATATTATTAACTTCTGAGTAAATCCAAATGCCATATTATAGCCATATAAAAATTGCGTTTGTAATGATTTTGAATTAAAGTAATAAAGTAGTTGATCATAATAAAGATATGACATTCAAAGAAATAGGACTAGACGATCGCATTCTTGAAGCGATTTCATACATGGGATTCGAGAAAGCATCCCCAATTCAGAAAAAAGCCATTCCTGAAATATTAAAAGGAAGAGATTTGATCGCTTGCGCACAAACAGGAACTGGTAAAACAGCTGCATTTATGCTACCTTTACTACACAAAATGGCGGTCGAACCACATAATGGAACTAGTACTTTGGTTATTGTACCCACGAGAGAACTTGCCGTACAAATAGAACAACAAATACAAGGATTTGCTTACTTCGTACCTGTATCGTCTATAGCTATCTATGGTGGAGGTTCGGGTAATGAGTGGGAAGTGCAGAAAAAAGGGTTAGAAAGTCATGCTGATATCATCGTGGCTACACCAGGGAAACTGATCAGTCATATCAATATGAGTAATGTCAAATTTGACAAAATAAAATATTTGATATTAGATGAAGCTGATAGGATGCTGGATATGGGATTTTATGATGACATTAAAAAGATTATAGAAGCCCTACCGAAAAACAGACAAACGCTCATGTTTAGCGCTACGATGCCTACAAAGATGAGAGATTTAGCCAAACAAAATCTTGTTGATCCATTTGAGGTAACTATTGAACTTTCAAAACCATCTGCCGGTGTACTCCAAGCAGCTTATCTGACCAATGATGTCCATAAGGCGGCGCTAATCAATGATTTGATTAAAGATAAGCCAAACTTCGAAAGTATCATTGTTTTCTCATCTACCAAAAAAAGTGTCAATGAAGTGGTGAGGAGTTTGAGTGGAAAAGGTTATACCGTAGAAGGCATCTCTTCTGATCTTGAACAAAAAGAACGTGAAGAAGTATTAAATAGATTTAGATCTAGGAAAACACGTGTCATCGTGGCCACAGATGTGCTAGCAAGAGGTATTGATATTAAAGATATAGACCTTGTTATCAATTATAATGTACCTGGCGACGGTGAAGACTACATACATAGGATAGGAAGAACGGGTAGGGCAGAAGCGACAGGAGTGGCGATCACCCTTATTAATTCTGATGAAATGCTGAAGTTTGCAGATATTGAAAAATTGATAGGGGCAACTATTACTAAGATAAACTTGCCAGAACACATCGGAGTAAGTCCGGAATGGAGCCTTGTCAGAAGCAAAAAAACGTTTGGGTTTAAACCAAATAATAATCGTTCTAATTCTGGAAAACCAAATCCAAATAAGGGTAATACATCAAAGCAAAACTCAGGCAAGCCAAAACATTTTAATCAGAAGCCTAAGGATAAGAGTTAATTCAAATGCTTATATCTAAATAGGTTTGCCCATCCCAAAATAAAGAAAAGCCCACCAATTGGAGTGATTGGCCCTACAACATTCCAAACATCGCCACCTATCAAATCTTTGGTACTAAGTATATACAAAGATCCAGAAAACATGATGATACCCACAAAAAATAGCCAGAAACTGGTCTGTAATACTTTATTTTGACTGTTTAGTTTAAATGCCAAAATCAACATTACCAAAAGATGGATGTAATGGTATAAGGACGCTGTCTTAAAAGTAGCAATCTGTTTTGCATCCAAATATGGCTCTAATCCATGTGCACCAAAAGCGCCAATAGAAACGGCTACAACTCCCAAAACGGCTACAATTTTAATATACGTATTCATTTTATTTAAAGTTTAAAATAACATGACTTTATAACCAGAAATATTGGCTTAGAGTTGCCAGTTAATAGGCGTTATATTATTTTCCATCAAATATTCATTTGCTTTAGAGAAATGACGACAACCTTGGAAGGCATTTCCAGCTAGAGGGGAAGGGTGAGCGGATTCAAGTACCAAATGTTTAGTGGTATTGATCAGTGTTTTTTTGTTCTTAGCAAAGTTTCCCCAAAGCATAAAGACAAGATGTTGTCTGTTTTCAGACAGATAAGAAATAGTTGCGTCTGTAAAATGTTGCCATCCAATATTTTTATGTGAGCCAGCCTGATTTTTCTCTACCGTTAATATGGCATTGAGTAAAAAAACACCTTGGTTGGCCCAAGAAGTAAGGTCACCATGTGGAGGCGGATTAAAATTAATATCCGTTTTTAATTCTTTGTAAATATTCTTAAGTGATGGAGGTACTGGAATCCCTTGTGGTACCGAAAAAGACAGTCCCATAGCTTCACCAGGATTGTGATAAGGATCTTGGCCAATAATTACCACTTTGACATCTTGTGGTGGCGTTATATTGAAAGCATTAAAGATCAAAGGGCCTGGTGGAAATACTATTTTGCCATCAGCCTTTGCATTTTTAAGTGATGTAGAAATGACATCAAAGTATGGAGATTCGAATTGTGACCTAAGTGCTTGACGCCATTGTGGATGAATTTGGACCGCGTCAGGATTCATAAGGATATTTTTTTTTTGAAAAAAATTAAATAGAATTGCAATATTACGAAAAAAGCTATACATTTGCACCCGATTTGAAGGAATCAGATATCTACGGTTCCGTAGCTCAGCTGGATAGAGCAACAGATTTCTAATCTGTGGGTCANNCACCGGCCTTCTAAGCCGATGGTCACAGGTTCGAATCCTGTCGGGATCACTATTTACAACGCCAAACAAGCTCAAATCATATCAGATTTCTTGTTTGGCGTTTGTTTTTCAAGGAGTTATGAAAATAGCTTACCCAAAATTACGCAAATCAACTCAACTTATTTACAGCCATTTTGCAGCCATTGTGCAGCCGCGCGATTTTACGAAAATCATGGCTGCAAATGTCGCTAGAATGACTTGATCTTATAATTACATTGGTTTTCAGCATAAAAGCAGCAATTATTTACGCGAATTATATTTTTTAATCGTTTAAATAAAACAACCATGCAAAAATTAGATCTTATGAATGTGAAATTCATTATTCGAAAAAACAGGGAAGCTGGAGGCCTAGTTCCCATTCAAATGCAAGTAACTTTGGAAGGTGTCAGACTATTTATTACCACTGGACAAAAAATTGAGCCTGATTATTGGGATGTTCGAACGGGTCGAGCTGCTGGCAAAAGCCATAAGATACGAGTAGTTAACGAGTATCTTGACAAGATGAGAGTTGATGCATACAAAGTGTTCAATGAAATGAAGTCATTGGGTGATGAAGTTACACCTGAAGATTTGCGTAGAAACCTGACTGGTAAAAATGAAGCTAAAACAAAGAAGTTGCTTGAAGTATGCGATATTTTCAATTCTAATGCAGAGAAGCTCATCGGTATAGAAATAGGAAAAATTACGTGGGGCAGATATAAAGCTTTTAGAAATAGAATAGCCGATTTTTTGAAGCTGAAGTATTCTCTCGATGATATTTATTTGAGCCATTTGAAATATTCCTTTATGGTGGAGTACGAATTTTACATAAAGACAGAAGTCAAGATTCAGCAAAACACCATGGCAAAGTATCTTAAGTATGTAAATCGAGTGGTGGAATTTGCTACCAATAATGAATGGTTAGACAGAAATATTTTCCAGAATTACAAATGTCCAGTCAAAGAAGCAAAACGGGAATATCTTACAGCTGCAGAACTGGAACGAATCATGACGAAAGAAATATCTATTGAAAGGTTGGCCGAAGTAAGGGACATCTTTGTATTTTGCTGCTATACAGGTTATGCATACAAAGATGCGGCTAATTTGACACCTGAACATATTGGCACAGGTATAAATGGTCGTAAATGGATATATACTTCCAGAAAAAAAACTGAAAATGTTTCTAATGTGCCACTTCTAGATACTGCCCTCGAGATCATTGAGAAGTATAGAGATCATCCAAAGTGCATAAAGGATAATAAGCTTCTGCCAATGAAAAGTAATCAAAAGCTAAATGCTTACTTGAAAGAGCTTGCTGATATCTGCGAAATCAAAAAGCCACTGACTATGCATATTGCTCGACATACTTTTGCAACAACAGTATTATTGGCCAATGGGGTAAGCATGGAAGCTACCAGTAAAATGCTTGGCCACAGTAGTATCAAAACTACTCAAATTTATGGCAAAATTGTTGAGTCTAGGGTAGGGGCAGAAATGGATATCCTAAGTGAAAAATTAGCATCCAGAAAAGATGATTCATTGAGACAAGCAAAGTAGTAGAAGTTAATCTACATAAAGCGTAGAAAGCCATCTATTTAGGTGGCTTTTTTCGTTTAATTTAGGCGCTTATAGTTAAAATTTTCTTATTTTCTTTTGTTGAACATGACATAATTTAATAATAATTCGTTAAGTAAATTAGACTGATATATAACCAAAAAGAAGAATGATTTAGAGAATTATTTATAATGCTATCAAAAAAACTAAATATAAATCTAAATCATTTTTTGGGAAAATATCCTGACTCCTTCGATATGATATATGATAGGGATGAAATAAAGGAACGTCTGGATACATTTGTAGCATTAAGTGTTGAATTGACAAACTCTGAAAGGGAATTCGAATTTAACTCAATTGAAGAAGAAATTCAATACTACAAGATAGAAAAGCCAACCTTTCAACATCTAGGGATTTATTATGAGCGAGTTTATAATTTGGAACTGGAAAAGCTACTTGGAGATAAAAGATATTATTGTAGGCTCTTAAAGCGGTTGAAAAAAGATTGTAAATTGATCAAAGATGACATCATTTATTATAGATCGAAGCAAAACCATCTAGATGAAACGTTATTTAGAAAAGAATCAAAACATAATCATATCTTTACATTAATTAAAGCACTAGAGATGATTGAAAAATATCTTTTGAAGGCTAATGATACTAATTCAGTAGAAGATATCATCGCATCATACCCAAAGATAAAATGGACTGGGCCGATGGTGAAGTTAAGTGAATTATTAAATGGTCTTAAATTGACTAATGTTATAAATGATGGTGATATTTCCCTTGAAGACATTTCGAAGCATTTTGGAAAGTTTTTAAATGTAGATATTAAAGATATACATGGATCTACACATGATCTATTAGCTAGAAAAGAACCTGCAAAATATTCAAAGGAAATAACTGCTAAGATTGAAGAAAAGAGAGATGAACTTATTGAAAAAGATTACCAAAGAAGGACTAGAAAATAAGATTAGCTAAGCAGCTTAGTAACAGAATCTTCATTTATACCCATATAAGCACAAAATTCATCAACTGTCACCACATGATGTGCATCCTTCCCATAATAGGTTTTGATCTTGTGTAGCAATGACCAAGATGTCCTGTAGTTCTTACCAGTGATGGCGACTACATCTTTTGGATATATAATCATTCTTGAAAATTTGCTCATTCTACATTCTATTTAACATAATCGTTAATACTATTGTCATACACTATCCATACACTATCCATACACTATCTATACATCATCCATACACTATCGATGGGATAAGCCATAGATTGATATGGACGGTTTTACATTTTGGATTTTGTCGTGGGTGGTGTGTAGTAATCAATAATTAGTGTTTTCCTGAACTGAAAAAAGCTTGGTCATAAGCCAAGTTAAAATCAATTGCATTGCAAAAATAGGATATTTGTCAGAAATGACACATGATAATTTTAAAAATGTGTATGTAATTATTTGTCATTATATGCAATTTATTGTCATTTATGATAGTGGTGGTCTGGAAAGTGGCGGATTGTGGAAAAGCTGACTATATCTTTGTCGTATTATTTTACTTTTTAAATTGTAGCATTATGGCTAGACAAGGTGGTTTATTGAAGGTGGTGGGAAAGCTTGATGACCTATCCTTTTACAAAAGTGCCGATGGTTTTTTGGTAAGGACCAAAGGCGGTGTTTCTGCTGACAGGATCGCGAATGATCCCACGTTTCAACGAACGAGGGAGAATGGCGCTGAGTTCGGAATGTCAGCGAGTGCAGGGAAGCTGTTGAGAACAGCATTGAGAAATCTGATGATGACAGCCAGTGACAACCGGGTGGTTTCCAGATTAACACAATTGATGACGGATGTGAAGAATCTTGATGCGGCTAATGACCGTGGAGAAAGACATGTCCATGAAGGCTTTGACCTTCCTGAAGGTAAGGCAGTGCTAAAGGGGTTTAACTTTAACAAAAGAGCCATCCTTAGCGGCATTTTGTTCAAGACCTTTGCGCTGAACACTACTACTGGTGCACTGGATATCCTTGGTGTGGTACCAAGAATGGACCTTGTGTCCGCTCCTGGTGCAACACATGTAACATTCAAGGCGGGATGGTCTAAGTTGGATTTCCAAGCAGGTGAGTTTGAGACGCTGATCAGTAACTCTGTAAACATTCCGATCAACAACACATCGGTAGATATCAATTTGACACATGCAGCTCCGCCAACTTTGGCGACTGGTATCCATGTGTTCACGCTTCAGATTGAGTTTTATCAGGAAGTGAATGGTACGCAGTATTCTCTTAAGAATGGTGGGTATAATGCTCTTGCAGTGATTGAAGTGGTTTAAGTATAAGATTGAGATTAAGGTTAAGATCAAAGTTAAACAAGGTTGATGGCCATTTTTTGCTCCTTTACCTTAGTCCTAAAGGAGACTCGCTAAAAAATGGCTAAGATACAGATCATTAATTTCAGAATTTTTTAAATAAAGTAGATCAAAGATGACAATTGAGCTTCAAAGGTTTTATCGGGATGGCTGGACAGATGGGAAGGTTCTTATCAATGGTGTCTACGTGTGTCAGAGTATTGAATTAGGATGGGCAAATAATGAGCGTAATAAGTCGTGTGTGCCGGAGGGAGTTTATCCAATGTCCATCATTCAACATCCAAAACACGGAGAATGCCTTAGAGTAGAAGGTGTGAAGGGAAGATCTGGCATCCTGATACATGTGGCCAATGATGCTCAGAAGGAACTCCGGGGCTGTATAGCTCCGGTGTTTTCTTTGAGTGGGAACGGGAAAGGACAGTATTCGAGATTGGCATTATCTTATATCATCGAGAATCTGAGGAAGAGTGAGGAGAAGAGTCATTTTATTAAAATTTATTAAAAATTAAGATCATGGGTGAAATCATGAACAGGGTGAAAGCACCTACACCCAAGTTTTTTAAGGTGCTAAGAAATATTGGTTTGATCATGGCGGGTGTAGGTACCGTATTACTGACGGCTCCAATCTCGCTTCCCGCAGCTGTGGTGACCATAGGTGGGTACCTAGTAACAGCTGGTGGTGTAGCTACAGCTGTGAGTCAAATCACCAATATCGGTGATGATGCCATCGGCGAAAAAGAGGAAGGAGGGTCTGATGGGGATGGGAATTCATCATAGTGATCAGGCGGTGGGAACACTGGGTGGTACCTTGATTTCTTTCATCGGCATCGTAGATGGCAGTGACATCATCAAAACTGGTATCCTGGTGTGTGTGGGTGCAATCGTAAGTTTCGGAGTGTCGAAGGGATTACACAAGTTGTGGCCACAGGATAAAGGTAAGGTTTAGTTAAAGTTGGGTTTTGGTTCTTGCATGGGTTAGGCTCTGGACGTTAGTTCAGGGCCTTTTTTGTTTTGTGTGCTG
>DLGT01000025.1 GCA_002482845.1 Saprospiraceae bacterium UBA7687 | reverse complement strand
TCTTCCGTAGGTAGCTATGTCACTCAGTTTGAGAATATGGTAGCCGAATTTGCTGGTGCAAAATATGGTATCGCAGCCATGAACGGTACAGCAGCGCTTCACATCGCTCAAGAGTTAGCAGGTGTCCGCCAACGAGATTATGTCATCACGCCCGATATTACTTTTATTGCTACGGCCAATGCTATCAAATATACAGGAGCAGATCCCATCTTCATAGATGTAGATAAGGATACTTGGCAGATGGATTTAGATATTCTGGAAGTTTTTTTAGAAAAGGAGACTTATTATTTCAAAGATCACACCTATCTAAAAAGCGA
The DNA here is from genome assembly GCA_002482845.1 of Saprospiraceae bacterium UBA7687. Taxonomy (GTDB): domain Bacteria; phylum Bacteroidota; class Bacteroidia; order Chitinophagales; family Saprospiraceae; genus OLB9. The sequence continues at coordinate 57,460 of DLGT01000025.1, read as the reverse complement.
CAAACGTTGTATTTCAGCCATCATGCCAGTACATGTATTAGGTAATATGTGCGATATGGATAGACTAATGGACATAGCAAAAAAATATTGTCTAGTGGTGATCGAAGATTCGACAGAGGCGCTAGGTTCATCCTACAAAAATAAGGGTGCAGGTACATTTGGTACATTCGGTACATTTAGTTTTAATGGTAATAAAATCATTAGTACAGGTGGTGGCGGTGTCATCGTCACGGATGATGAAAACCTAGCTAAAAAAGCCAAACACATCACCACCCAAGCTAAGATAGACCCATTCGAATACGACCACGATGAGATAGGATACAACTATCGACTTGTAAACATACTCGCAGCCGTAGGTGTAGCACAAATGGAGCAATTGCCTTCTTTCCTAGAGCGCAAAAAGACGATTGATAAGTATTATCGGGATCATTTGGAAAATGAAAATTTACAGTTCCAAAAAGTAGGCGACCACGTCACTCCCAATAATTGGTTACACACCATGAAAGTCAAAAACCAAAGACCGATGATCAAACACTTATTGGATAATGGGGTACAATGCAGACCATTTTGGGTCCCGATGCATCAGTTGCGCATGTTCAAACATCTACCATTTATTACGAATGAAAATATATCTGATACGATTTATAATTCATGTATTTCAATACCATCATCTACTAACCTTACAGATGCGCAGGTAGAGGAAGTAGTAAGGGTGATCCGTTCTTTTTAATGGGTTTTTCTAATGGGTCTCCAAATTCATTTGGAGAGATTTTTAAATCTTTTTGGATATTAGCTAAACAAATTTGGCTACCCATTACAGCTTTAGTGGGTCTCCAAATTTATTTGGAGAGGTGTTTTTAATTCTTTTCATTATTAGCCAAATAAATTTAGCTACCCATTAATCAGCTAAATAAATTTAGCTGTCCATTATCAGCCAAATAAATTTGGCTACCCATTAAAATATGAAAACTTTTTATAGAAGAAATCTTCCACATATCCAACCAGTTGGAGCCTGCTTTTTTGTAACTTTTAGGTTATATAATAGTGTGCCAAAAATTGCTATAGATGCTTTAAGTGAAAAATATACACAAAGAGTGACTCAAGCTTTTTTTATTGATGAAGTACCTAAAAGAAATTTAGAAATTTTTAATTTACGCAAAAAGTATTTAATTGAGTTGGATGGAATTCTTGATAAAATTGAGACAGGGCCACACTATTTAAAAGATTTGAGTATCATTCAAATAATTGATAAAGAAATCAAAAGACATGATGGCACTTTGTACAATCTAATCGCATATTGTATAATGTCAAATCATGTGCATCTAGTGATTGATACAGCTGTACAACTTGAAAATTTAAAAGAAGATACAGAATTGATGCAAAGTTATCAGCCATTAGATAAGATATTAAAACAAATTAAAGGATCTACATCAAGATATATTAATTTATTTCTCCATAGGTCTGGTCAATTTTGGGAAAGAGAAAGTTTTGACATTTACATCAGAAATGAAAAGATGTTGAATAATGTAATATCTTATACGCTAAATAATCCAGTAAAAGCAGGTCTTGTTGAGAATTGGGAAGATTTTCTAGGAAATTATTTTGTAGACACTTCTACTGGGTCTCCAAAACTTGTCAAGCCATAGCATGATTCATTTGGAGAGGTTTAGAATAGGCTTTTTCATTACTAGCAAACTAGCCAAATAAATTTAGCTACCCATTATCAGCCAAATAAAAATTTGGTTACCCATATACAAGCATACAATCTTTAACTGGCTTTTTCTACTTGGTCTCTAAAATCATTTGGAGAAGTTTAGAATAGGCTTTTTCATTACCAGCAAACTAGCCAAATAAATTTAGCTACCCATTATCAGCCAAATAAATTTGGCTGCCCATTAAAAACACAAACCACATGCACATCATAGATATACCACAATTTATTAAAACCCATATCACCAAAAGAGATAAAAGTCTTTTTGAAAACGATATTAATGAATACAATGAACTATTATCTGCTAATATTAGGGGTAAATCAGTACTCGTCATTGGTGGTGCAGGCACGATAGGCTCTTCATACATCAAAGCTATTTTAAGCTTTGAGCCATCAAGACTTTACGTAGTAGATACCAATGAAAATGGATTGACAGAACTCACTCGTGATCTAAGATCAAAACATGGACAGTACATTCCAGAAGATTACAAAACTTATCCAATGAATTTTGGAGATGATGTATTCAGAAAGATGTTTGTTAATGAAGGACCATTCCATATAGTAGCTAATTTTGCAGCACACAAACATGTAAGAAGCGAAAAAGATCATTACTCCATCGAAGCGATGATAGACAATAATGTCTTTAAAGCTAAGGAATTTTTGGATTTGCTTGTGACGCATAAGCCTGAGCATTTCTTTTGTGTCTCTACCGACAAAGCAGCTAATCCTGTTAATGTCATGGGCGCGAGCAAAAAACTCATGGAAGAAGTCATCATGGCTTACAGCAGTGATATCAAAATCACAACGGCGAGATTTGCCAATGTCGCTTTTAGCAATGGCAGTCTTTTGGATGGGTATATTCAGCGATTATTCAAAAAGCAACCTATTTCATGTCCCTCAGATGTGAAAAGATTTTTTGTTTCGCCCGAAGAAAGTGGACAGATTTGTATGTTGGCTTGTATACTAGGTGCTAGTGGAGAGATTTATTTCCCAAAATTGGATGAAGATGAGATGGTCAATTTCAAGGATATCACATTAGACTTTTTTAAAGAAATGGCCATACCTGTGACAGAATGTTTAAGTGATGATGATGCAAGAAATAGAGCAGCGAGTAAGTCTATAGAAGATCCGCATCCCGTTTATTTTTTTACGTCCGACACTTCGGGTGAGAAGCTTTATGAGGAGTTTTACACAGATACTGATGAAGTGGATATGATCAAATATGAAGGAATGGGTGTGATCAAAAATGCAGTAAAACCAAGTAAGACACAAATAGAAAATTGCATCTCTGAATTAAAAATGTTAATGACATCAGAAGTTTATGATAAATCAGCCATCGTATCATTAATGAAAAAGCATCTGCCTGACTTCGAGCACATTGAGACTGGAAAGAGCTTGGATCAAAAGATGTAGGGTCGAGATAGTAGTGATGAGTTGCTAGCCATTAGCGGTAAGTTGGTGGGTAGGTATTAATTTTCAAGACTCTATAGGGTGTAAAGCCTAAGATCTAATCCTTTATCTTGAAACTTATCTTAAATCCTTTCTGTTAATATACTAATTGGTAAAATGATGATGGATACAATAAAATTAAACAAACGAACAACACCTAATGGTAAGTTGCTGATTGAATACCAAACTTCTTTTTTGGATAAGGAAATTGAAGTTGTTTTAAAAATTAACAAGGTAGATAAATCGAGCAAACCTGATTTTAGTGATTTAATTGGTCAATTAGAATGGTCAAATGACGCACTTGTGTCTCAAAAAGAAATTAGGTCTGAATGGGATTAAAAGTTGTGCTTGATACGAATGCAATCATAGCATTATTGAAAGGGAAGTATAACGTCATTGAATTAGTAAACAAAGCAGAACATGTAAGTATTTCAGTTGTTTCCAAGCTTGAGTTTTTGGCTTTCGAAGGATTGACAGAAAAGGACAGAAATGTTTTTTTAAAATTTTGTGATAGGATCCATATTTATGAACTGAACTCAAACGATGAAGAATTAATGGTTCTGATAATTGTGATAAAGAAAAAATATAAATTAAAATTGCCAGATGCAATTATTGCAGCAACAGCAATTATTCATGATACTATTTTGATTACTGAAGATAAAGATTTTTCCAAGATACAAGAACTAAAATGTACCTTTTTATAAAGCGTTTTTTTGACATCCTAGCTTCCTTACTTGCTTTGGTTGTATTATCACCATTATTGCTTCCGATCGCTATTGGGTTGAAATTGACAGGAGAAGGATATATTTGGTATTTTCAAGAGAGAGTAGGTTTTAAAAATAAGCTTTTTAATATCTACAAGTTTGCAACTATGCTAAAGGATAGTCCCAATATGGCAGGTGGCCTCATCACTACAAAGAAAGATCCTAGACTTACACCATTAGGTGGTTTTTTGAGGACATCCAAAATAAATGAATTACCACAACTTATCAATATCCTAAATGGTGATATGAGTGTAGTTGGCCCGCGTCCAGTCATGCAAAAAAGTTTTGCTGCTTATCCACATGAAGTTCAGCAAGTTATCTATAATGTAAAACCTGGACTAACAGGTATAGGATCAATTATTTTCCGTGATGAAGAAGCATTAATTACAGTAGTAAGAGATAATGGAGGTGATGCTTGGGACTTTTATCAAAATAAAATCTATCCTTTCAAGGGTGAAGTCGAACGATGGTATCAACATCATCAAGGTTTTTACACAGACTTAATGTGTATTTTTTTGACAGCATGGGTAATCATTTTTCCAACATCTGATCTAATTTATAAAGTCTTCAGGACACTTCCGAAAAGGCCTTTTTAGTTACAATCGTAGATTATATCGCCAATAACCAATATCTCTGTTTGAAGTACCAAAACACCAAGTTTTAGTTGCAATCAAAGATAACAACGCCAATAACCTAAAATACCATATCGTGGACACAAAATCAAACAAACTTCAGTCTATTTTAACTAAAATCAAAGCGCTTGGCTTCCATATCCAAACCCATGACTTCGAGCGTCCTTGGGGTGGATTTCTAGTCATAGATCCAGTAGATACCAAGAAGTTTATTCTCCAGTTTTATCCCGAACTATCTGATGAGCTTACTGCTACTACGCTACCGCTGAGTCCCAAAATCTTATGTGTAGCTCCAGGACAAAGACTGTCATGGCAATACCACCATAGAAGATCAGAATTGTGGAAACTCATAGAAGGCAAAGCAGCTTACAAAAAAAGTGATACTGACCAAGAAGGAGATATCAACATCATGGAGCTAAATAAGACCCTGACCCTTAGACAAGGCGAGAGACATCGTCTCATAGGACTAAATGAGTGGGGTATCATAGCAGAAATATGGCAGCATACCGACGCCAATGATCCATCCAATGAATACGATATCATAAGGTTGCAAGATGATTTCGGAAGGTAATATTGGACTTGTAAACTTGTTTGCAAGCATGAAAGTGTAAATGTTGCAAACAAGTTTGCCACTCCAGAAAGAAGTAAGTCCAATAATAGTTTGCCACATCCACTAAAATGAACTTAGAAATATTCAATACAAAACAATCTTTAACATTGAAAATTACTAAGTAAGCTTATCAATTTTCAATGTAAAGACTTATCTTTGCATTATGGTAGAGCGTTTACTTTTAGTATAAAGCATAAGCTTGAAAAATTTCCTTGCGTCATCCTTTTGTGACTGAGACAAGTTTGTCTTAGCGTCCCGCCAAGATAATATCACGATAGCACTATTGGACTTGCAAACTTGTTTGCAAGAATAAAGGACATGTGTTGCAAATAAACTTGCTACTCTAATAAAAAGTAGTCCTATTACTGGACTTGTAAACTTGTTTGCAAGAATCATATATAAGTGTTGCAAATAAATTTGCCACTCCAATAGGAAGTAAGACCACTATTGGACTTATAAACTTGTTTGCAAGCATAAAGGACATCTGTTCTAAACAAGTTTGCCACTCCAATAAAACTAATTTGTAACTTCAATAATATATTATAGAAAGAATGAAAACTAACTATAAACAAAGATTACCACACATTCAGCCAGTAGGCGCTATTTTTTTTGTCACATTTAGTTTATACGGGTGTGTACCCAAAACAAAGCTGCAAGAATTAAAAGAGAAATACACAGCTGAAATTGTCAAAGCAAATCAAATAACTGAGCGGCACCAAAGGAATTTAGATGTGTTTAATATCAGAAAAAGATATTTATCTGAATACGATCAAATGCTTCACTCCATAGTCAATGGTCCAGATTTCTTAAAAGATGACAATTTGAAAAATCTGATTAGAGATGAGTTCTTTAAATATGATGGAGAATTATATGAATTATTATCTTTTTGTATTATGTCTAATCATGTACATATTTTGATAGGTACTTCAATCCAAATGTCAGAGATTATTGACAACGAAGATTTAGAAATGAAATATGTATCGTTAGACCGAATAATGAAAAAAATCAAAGGACCTACTGCAATGTATTGCAATAAAGCATTAAATCGAACCGGGCAATTTTGGGAAAGAGAAAGTTTTGATATTTACATACGGAATGATAAAATGATGGATAATGTCATTTCTTATATTCTACAAAATCCCGTAAAAGCTGGTTTGGTAAAAGAGTGGGATACATATCCTTACAATTATATAAAATCGTAAGGGTTTTATTTCTATTGGACTTGCAAACTTGTTTGCAAGAAATATATATAAGTGTTGCAAACAAGTTTGCCACTCCAATAAGATGTAGTCCCACTATTGGACTTGTAAACTTATTTGCAAGCATAAAATACCAGTGTTGCAAATAAATTTGCCACTCCATTAAAAGAGGTAGCCCTACTATTGGACTTGCAAACTTGTTTGCAAGAATAAATTAATTAGTTATAAGGATAGCTGATATTTAAAATTCATTTAAAAACTTTTTGAAAAAATATAGCTTTTAAGAAATCAAATATAATAATATGGACAAAGAGTTATCGACACTAAAAAAAGCCCAAAAATTGGGTGCTGAGAAGGCGCAAAGCTTGTCCAAAGCACTAGGGTTGTCTATTGCTGTGGTCAAAGATGATGAAGTTGTCTCTATATCTTCAGATGGTAAAGAAACAAAAATTGGTAAAGTCGCTTTTGGTCGTGTAAAAGTGACAAAAAAAAGTTATGTTATTAAATGACCAAATTAAAAAACTTAGGGTCTTCGCTGGTCCTAATGGCTCTGGCAAAACAACAATTATTAACGTAGGTTAATCCTGAATGGGTTAATACGTATTTGATAAATTATTTTTAGCTACTTTTTTGGAAGGCAGCACTATTGGATTTGCAAACTTGTTTGCAAGCGAAATTAAGTTGTTGCAAACAAGTTTGCCACTCCAATAAGAAGTAGCCCTACTATTGGACTTTCAAACTCGTTTGCAAGAATTAAAGAAGACAGCGTATTTTGATTGATCTCTGATCGGAACCATTTTATGAAAGTAAGTGTTATTGGGATTAAAGTCGAGAATTGTCTTATTTTGAAGCGTGCAGCTATAAGTAAAATGATTTTAATAGAGTTTACATAAATTTTAAACTTAAACATTATTTCAAAATGAAGACAACAATGGATTTACCAATTAGCTTATTAGATGAAGCTCAAAGATTGTTAGAGACTTCTACAAAAAAAGAAACTGTAATCGAAGCTTTAAAAAAGGTTGTTGAGATGCGCAAGAGGCAAGCAATTTTTTTTAATAAAGGTAAATTAGATTTGAAAATCGATCTTGATGCTATAAGAGAAAGATGAAAATATTAGTAGATTCATCTATATGGATTGGTTATTTTAATAAGGGGCATTATCCCAATTTAGAATATTATATATACAATGATTTAGTAGTTGTAAATGATATTATTTTGGCTGAACTAATTCCATATATTTCACATGTTGGAAAATTTGATGTTGTTGATGCCTTAGAGACTATAGATAAATTGAAGCTCAATATAAATTGGTCGGAAATTATAAGTTTTCAAAAAATGAATTTAAAAAATGGTGTAAATAAGGTTGGAATACCAGATTTAATTATTTTACAACAGAGTATCCAGAACAACTACTCTTTGTGGTCAAATGATAAACATTTTCAACTAATGCAAAAATATGTAAATTTAAAATTGTTTGTTGATGTAAATTGATATTTGTTTGGCTTAGCGCCCTGCTAAAATAATATCTCTTTAGCACTATTGAACTTGTAAACTTGTTTACAAGCATAAAATACAAGTGATGCAAATAAATTTGCCAATCAATTATAAGGCATTTAATTACTAGTAATAAATAGTATGAATAAATATATAGCCATCATGGCAGGCGGTGTAGGTAGTAGATTTTGGCCATCAAGCACCAATGAAAGACCAAAACAGTTTCTAGATATCCTGGGTGTAGGGAAATCTCTCATTAGGATGACTTTCGAGCGTGCAATGAAATTAGTACCTGCTGATCATGTATTCATTGTCACCAATAAGAAGTACAAGGCCTTGGTCATCGAGCATCTTCCAGAATTGCCACAAGAGAATATCCTTTGCGAACCGAGTATGAATAACACGGCACCTTGCATAGCATATACGGCATTGCGCATCAACGCTTTAGATCCAAATGCAGTTTTTGCTGTTCTGCCATCGGATCACGTCATCCTGAAGGAAGAAGAATATGTTAGTAAATTAAGTCAAGCATTTGATTTTGCCACTTCAAATGAAGCGATTGTGACCTTAGGTATTCAGCCTACCAGACCGGATACTGGTTATGGTTACATCAATTACCAAAAAGAAACCATTGGAAATGAGCAAATACACAAAGTCATTTCATTTAAGGAGAAACCTGATTTGGCGACAGCTGAGACATATTTGGAGTCAGGTGATTATCTATGGAATGCGGGTATGTTTGTATGGAGTGTGCCTACTATTCTGAAATCATATAAAATCAATGCACCACAAATCTTAGATGTATTGATGCAGCAAAATGCATTGTATGGTACTTCGGATGAGCAAGCCTATATTGATGCAGTATATCCTGATACACAAAAGATCTCGGTGGATTATGCCATACTAGAGCGAGCTGATAATGTATATACTATACCTGCGGACATAGGATGGAGCGATCTTGGTACGTGGAATAGTCTCCATGCCTATATGAGCGATGGAAATGATGCAGTAAGTGTAGGCCAAAATATCCATTTGATAGATGCAAAAGACATCATTGTGATATCCAATAACCACAAACAAATAGTCATCAAAGGACTCAAAGATTATATCGTGGTGGATGAAGAGAATGCACTATTGATCTACCCAAAATCTGACGAACAAGAGATCAAAGGCGTAGTTCAGAAGTTTGTTCTGTAAATATGTCTGTCTCAACTTGGATTGCTTGAATTGAAAATTTGATTTAACTGCGGATTTGCCTTGTTGGACCTCATTTGTTAGATCTATTAGATGATTTTAAAACTGTATTTGTACAAGGTGAAGACATGAAGCAAATAGAAAAACTTTTTAAGTCTTGAGCATCATCCCATATAATACCACTGAAGTTAAATAGTGTTTTTGGGGTATGATTATTTGCAGTTTAAAGTATGAAAATCTGCGGTTTAAGTTATGAATATTTGCAGTTTAAGTTATGAATATTTGCAGTTTAGTTTATGATTATTTGCAGTTTAAAGTATGAATATTTGCAGTTTATTCTCTTAAGTACTATCTTTGTGCTATTATTTGCATCATAAAATGATCGGTAAATGGACAAGTTATTGATAAAAAGGCAGTTGATTACGCATGTAAGAAATGCAGCAACATTCTACCCCATCGTCAGTGTAGCAGGTCCTAGACAAGCAGGTAAATCTACAATGCTGAAGCAAGCGTTTCCTGACTATCAATATGTAAGCATGGAAGACCCTGATATTTATGCTTTGGCAACATCTGATGCGCGTGGTTTTTTTGATAGTTACACAGAGGGAGTGATTATAGATGAAGCGCAGAAAGTGCCAAATTTATTTTCATATATGCAAGGTATTGTGGATAAGAAACGAACACCTGGTAGATTTGTACTTTCTGGTTCGCAAAACTATCTCTTGCATCGCAACATTACCCAATCATTGGCAGGACGGATAGATCTGTCCACCTTATACCCTTTGGATTTTGAAGAGATGGGGCAAATAGATAGTTGGGACAATCATTTGGAAAAGGCGATTATAAATGGTTTTTACCCTGGCAAATTGACGGATGGCATCCCTGGCAAATTGTTTTATAGTAATTATATCAAAACATATTTGGAGCGTGATGTCTCTGACTTAGTAAATGTCGGCAACATAACCACATTTAGGACTTTCCTGAAATTGGTCGCCTACAAATGTGGATCGCAACTGAAAATGACTGATCTCAGTAATGATCTAAATGTATCAGTAAACACTATCAAAACATGGATCACCATTTTAGAGTCGAGTTACATTATATTTATGTTGCCAAGTTATCATAAGAATTTGGGCAAACGACTATTAAAGACACCGAAGCTATATTTTTTTGATACTGGTCTTTTGTGCCATTTGCTTGGATTGAATGATGAAGAAAAGTTAAAATCATCGGATAAATTCGGCATCATATTTGAAAATTTGGTTATTGCTGAAAAGGTAAAGTATAAAGCACACAGACACCAAGACCCCGATATGTTTTTTTTCAGGGATAGCAATGGCCTAGAAGTAGATCTCTTCGAAATCAATGATATAAATAAAGTAGCAATGACTGAACTAAAGTCTGGCAAAACCTTTAAGTCTGATTTTTTGACAAATATGAAAAAATTGAAAGACATTGACCCAAGCTTAAGTATGAATATTGTCTATAATGGAGAAGAGAATATTAAGTTAACCGAATTAGAAGTTAAGAATTGGAGAACTTTACATTCATGATTATTTGCAGTTTAAAGTATGAAAATCTGCAATTTAGTTTATGATTATTTGCAGTTTAAAGTATGAATATTTGCAGTTTAGTTTATGAAAATCCCTTTTATTAATACAATTTAAAGACAAATCTCAGCAAAAAAGACCATAGCGCTCGTAGCAAATTCCACGTGGAATATTTACAACTTCAGGCTTAACCTTATTGATAAGTTTATTGCCGAAGGTATGGATGTGGTCGTTATTGCTCCCGTAGATGAATATCTTACTTACAAAGAAAAGTATCCATCTGTGCGTCATTATGGTCTGAGATTATTGGATAGAGACAGCACCAATCCTTTCAAAGATATTCTGCTGTTGCTTGAACTGATCAGAAGGTACAAAAAGATAAAGCCTGACTTAATCCTTCATTTTACTAATAAACCAAATATTTATGGTGGAATTGCTGCAAGAATTGCAGGCATAAAATCCATAGCGGTCGTGACAGGACTTGGATATGCATTTATCAACAAAGGTTTTGTGCGTAAGATGATGACCATGCTATATCGTTTTTCAGCTCAGTATCATCAGAAGTTTATTTTTGAAAATATTGAAGACAGACAGTTATTTGCGCAGTTGGGTATCGTGTCAGGAGATAAAGCCATTTCCGTAAAAGGCTGTGGAGTAGATACCACATGGTACCATCCGTATCCGAATGGACAGGTTAAAAATAAAACCATTTTTACTTTTATTGGCAGACTTTTGTATGATAAAGGTATCCGCGAATTTGTTGAATCCGCTCGACAGATAAAAGCACTCCGACAGGATGTAGAATTTTGGGTAGTGGGTGAGTTGGATGCTGAAAATCCAGCTACCATCGACAAAGACGACTTAGTGCGATGGGTAGATGAAGATGTGGTGTACTATCATGGATTTATCAAGGATGTAAGAAGTATTATTGCTCAGTCGGACTGCATTGTGTTACCTTCATATAGAGAGGGATTGCCGAGAATTGTAATAGAAGGTATGTCAATGGCAAAACCTGTCATCACGACGTTAACTGCTGGTTGTGCAGAGACCGTAGATGAAGGCATCAATGGATATCTTGTAAATATAAAAGACATCAAAGCTTTAACTGTTGCATTTAATGAATTCCTTTCTTTAACTCACGAAAGACAAGTAGAAATGGGAATCGCAGGACGGGCAAAAGCGATCAATGAATTTGATGACAAGCGGATAGCATTGGAGATTTTTAATTTAGTGGAAGGTCAGTTGTAGTTAATTTGTTTGTCTTAACGTGTCGCTAAGATATTAATGTTGATTTAGAATGGCTTCGTATTTATAGAAAATTTTCAATCAGGAACTTTTTGAATACGTACTTGTTTATGTACTTGTTAAATATAATGTATGATAGTTGCCAATTTTACAGAATTCAGAGCTGACCTTAAGAAGTATCTTGATCAAGTTGAAGATGAAAATGAAATGCTCATCTTAAAACGTGGTAGCGGAAAAGGAACAGTTATGATTTCAATGGCTGAGTATAATAGTATGATGGAAACTATTCATTTACTTAAGTCTAAAACAAATGCGTCTAATTTACACGAATCTTTACAGCAATCCCAAAATGGTAATTATGCTCAAATTTTAGATGTGTCAGATTTATGAATGTAAAGTTCACATATAATTCTTGGCAAGATTATATCTATTGGCAAAAAACAGACAAGACTATCGTAAAAAAAATAAATGAATTAATTAAAAAAATTTGTCGTAATCCTTTCAAGGGAACAGGTAAACCAGAGCCATTAAAATATGATTTGGCTGGATGTTGGTCACGGAGAATTACTGGAGAACACAGATTGGTATATAAAGTAGAAAATGATGAAATAATCATTATAGCTTGTCGTTATCATTATGATTAATTTATTTTGATTTGTCTTAGCGTCTCGATAAAATATCACTAGGCTTCTAGCCTGATTTAGATTAGCTTTAGCATACATGAACAATAATCGTTTTCTTTTTATACACTATCACTACCCACCTATCAAAAATGGTGGTGTGTATAGAAATTACTATTTGTCTACAGCCATATCAGATAAATGTACTGCATCCTATTTAATTACAACTGACAATAGGAAAATATTGCCTAATGAATCCCTTCCGTTACATTCACGGATGCAGAGATTTGAAGCTATCACATTTGACTATCGGAAGGTGATATCACTACTCAAAGGCAAGAAAAATCAAAGTGGTGCGCAATTTTCAGAAAAAACAAAAGCATCTTTTTTAGCTTCTTGGTTGATTAAAATTCAACGTAGTTTTCCTTTCAATATTTTCTTTGCAGAAGGCTCTATTTTTTATATCATTCATGCATATTTTATAGGCAAAAGATTAATTCGCACCGACAATATCAATGTGATTTATTCTTCATTTATGCCTTATTCCGACCACATTGTAGCTTGGATGTTAAAAAGGAAGTTTCCAACATTAATTTGGGTTGCTGATTTCAGAGATCTTCATGTGGAACCGATCTATAAAAATGTGATTTGGCCGAATTTTCAAAAAAAAGTTGAGAAGTTCATCTTGAAAAATGCTAATGTAGTGACTACCGTTTCAGATGGTATATCCCAAAAAATGAGAGCATTGCATCAGAATGTGCATACCATTACAAAAGGTGTGCGTTTAAGAGAAAAAAAAGAGAGTTTTGATAAATTTACGATTCATTATTCAGGGTCATTGTTTCAGCAATTTAGAGATCCTAGACCTTTATTTAATGTATTGGCTAGCTTGATAAAAGAACAAAAGATATATAAAGATCGTATTTGTTTTTTGTATGCTGGCAAAGATGGTGGTTTAATGCAACAATGGGCAGAAACATGTGGCATAAGTGATGTCTTTGAAAATAAAGGCATGCTTTCTCGCAATGAAGCCATAGAGATGCAAGACAGGTCACATATAAACCTTTTACTTACGTCTGCAAGTGACGAACATGCAGGTTTGCTTACAGGCAAACTTTTTGAATACATCGAGGCAGGCAAAGAAATTTTATGCTTTATAAAAGGAAGTCGCGATAAAGAAATCGAAGCCATGTTTACAGAATTTCACCTTGGCGATGTACTTTATGATGAAGAAAAGATACGCGAATATATTCTTTTGAAATATAATGAATATATACAAACAGGTGAGGTAAAAGCTGATCATTTGCGTGATGCCATTTTACAAAATATGAGTTGGGAGCGACAAGCCGATAGAGTCTTTGATTTGGTTTCTTTGAATAACATGAAAAAATGAAAAAGTTGCTTTCTGTTGTGGGGGCAAGACCACAATTCATAAAATTGGCTGGTTTACATAGGGCCATTTCAGATGAAAGTGACATTCAACATGTCATAGTTCATTCAGGCCAACATTACGACCACAATATGTCAGGTCAGTTTTTTATGGAGTTGAATATACCCGAACCACATTATAATATCGGTATAGGAAGTGGACATCATAATATTCAAATTGCTAAATGTATCATAGGTGTAGATGAAATCTTGGCAAAAGAAAACCCTGATTTAGTTATAGTTTATGGTGATACCAATACCACATCAGCGGCAGCAATAGCAGCATCCAAAAGAAATATCCCTATTGCCCATGTAGAAGCAGGACTCAGAGAATTTGATAAATCTATTCCCGAAGAAATTAATAAATTACTGACTGATGCAGTAACAGATTTGTTTTTTGTACCTACAAAAACTGGTATTGATAATTTAGCAAATGTGGGTGTACAAAATAATGTTTATCTGACAGGAGATATTAGTTTGGATTTATTGTACGATAATGAAAATCTTTGGGAGAAGTCAGAATTGGTAACAAAGTATAATATAACAGAAGACTTCATATTTGTAACTTGCCATCGCGCTTCCAATACTGATGTCAAGGAAAATTTAGAACAAATATTACAAGCAATCAAAGAAATAAAATTACCTGTCATTTTTGCTATTCACCCGCGAACACAACAAAAAATAAACGATTATTCGTTACAACATTTATTACTTAGTGACTATATAAAATTGGTAGAACCACCTGGTTTTTGGGAGACACAATCGCTGATAAAGTATGCGCAAATGGTACTGACAGATTCGGGTGGTATTATAAAAGAAGCATACTTTCATAAGACTCCTGCTATCATTATCGACAAACAAACCGAGTGGCTAGAAACCGTAAATGAAGGATGGAATGTGATCGCTGGTCCTGATAAAAATAAAATTTTGTTAGCAATGAAAAATTGGCAGAGACCCACAAGGCATAGTAATTGTATAGGTAATGGAAATGCTGGTCATCTTATCGTCAAAGAAATACTTAATTATTTGAATGTTAGAAAATAAAAAAATATTGGTGCTTGCTCCTCACACTGATGATGGGGAACTAGGATGTGGAGGATTGATATCAAAGGCTGTTCGACAAGGAGCTACTGTTTTTTATGCAGCGTTCTCTACAGCTGACGAAAGTGTTCCTACTACCTTCCCATCTAATCAGCTAGAAATAGAAGTGAAACAAGCAACAGCCATCATAGGAATTCAACCTGAAAATTTATTTATATATAAGCACACTGTCAGAAAACTAAACTATGTACGACAAGAAATACTAGAAGAAATGATTAAACTTAGGTCACAAATAAAACCTGATATTGTAATCCTACCATCTCGTAACGACATCCACCAAGATCATAGCACCGTCACAGCGGAAGGCATTAGAGCTTTCAAAAACTGTTCTATACTTGGTTATGAGCTTATCTGGAATAATTTGAGTTTTGCCACTGATTATTTTTGTGTATTGAAAGAAGATGATATCCAAAAGAAAATCAATGCACTCGCTGCATATAAGACGCAAGAAGGAAAAGGGTATATGTCACCAGATTTTATTCGATCAATGGCTACTGTACGAGGCACACAAATAAATACTATGCACGCAGAGGCATTTGAGGTGATCAGGTGGATCGATAATTAGTATATCACGTATGGTGGCGAGACGCCACTACTAACCCAAGCTAAGCGAGGACGCTTAGCTTAACGTTCATCCGATTAGCTTAGCGTCCTCGCTAAGCTAGCATTAGTTAAAGCTTCTAGCTTTTGTAGAGTAATTTGTATTGAATTATAATTTCATCATCATTTTATTAGTTCAATCACATAGGCGAGACGCCACTACTAAGCCAAGCTAAGCGAGGACGCTTAGCTTAACGTTCATTCGATTAGCTTAGCGCCCTCGCTTAGCTAGCATTAGTTAAAGCTTCTAGCTTACTTGATAAAATTATACTTATGTCAGACGGATATAAAATCAGAAATCAATATGGACTTCATTTTCTCACTATGACTATTGTAGGATGGATTGATGTCTTTGCTTATTTGGAGTACAAAAATATTATAATTGATAATTTAAGGTATTGTCAGTTAAATAAGGGATTGAATATTTTTGCTTATGTGATTATGAGTAATCACATTCATATTATCTGTCAGACAGATGCAGAATCTGGACTTTCTTCATTAATTCGTGACTTCAAAAGTTTTACTGCAAAGGAAATTATAAAGAAAATTCAATCAGAAAATCATTCAAGAGCAAAATGGATGTTGACAAATTTTGCTTACCAAAGTAGATTTAATACTAGAAATAGTGAGTTTCAAGTTTGGCAACAAGACAGCAATCCTGTAGAAAACTGGTCACACCAAAGTTTATAAATCAGAAATTAGCATACATTCATCTAAATCCTGTAAGAGCAGGCATTGTAGATGAAGCAAGTCATTATATATTTAGTTCAGCACGAAATTATGAAGGTTCTATTGGGCTATTAGATGTCAGTCTACTAGATCTAGGACCAAGTATCGGTTATATTGATTCCTAACTCTTTTTTTGGCGAGACGCCACTACTAACCCAAGCTAAGCGAGGACGCTTAGCTTAACATGGGCCCGATTTCGATTAGCTTAGCGAAGACGCTAAGCTAGCATTAGTTAAAGCTTCTAGCTTTTGTGAAGTAGTTTTTATTGAATATTTATTTCAGTATTGTGATTTTTATTAGTTCTTTAACATAGTCGAGACGCCACTACTAAGCCAAGCTAAACGAGGATACTTAGTTTAACGACGATCGTCTTCGATTAGCTTAGCGTCCTCGCTAAGCTAGCATTAGTTAAAGCTTTTAGCTTTTGTGATGTAATTTGGGTTGAATTATAATTTCAGCATCATCATTTTATTAGTTCAATCACATAGTCGAGACGCCACTACTAAGCCAAGCTATGAGCTTAACATGGGTCTGATTTCGATTAGCTTAGCGCCCTCGCTAAGCTAGCATTAGTCAAAGCTTCCAGCTTTTCTGAAGTAATTTGTATTGAATTATGATTTCAGTATCATGATTTTATTAGTTCAATCACTTTGGCAAGACGCCACTACTAACCCAAGCTAAGCGAGGACGCTTAGCTTAACGACGATCGTCTTCGATTAGCTTAGCGTCATAACTAAGCTAGCATTAGTCAAATCTTCCAGCTTTTGTAGAGTAAAACTTAACTTTTATAATGCGTACATTCAAATCATAAAAATGAAATTTAAGGATAAACTAAAATGGTTATTCCAAGTGGATAGGTTGTTTTTCAATTTTATAAACTTAACATATTCATTAAACTTAAATTTTCAATCAAATAAAAATCAATTATCAATATTCAAGGAGGTTTTTTATCATAAAGTATATGAACTTGGCTTCCCAAAAGGAATCGAAAACGGTGTAATAGTAGATATTGGAGCACACTATGGTTTTTTTTCCATCTTTGCTGCAAAGAATCTTAAGTTAAGTTCAAAGATATTTGCTATCGAACCATCACCAGATAATTTTACTTATTTCATTAAAAACATTCAGTCAACAGGTCTAAAAAATATCATTCCGTTTCAAATTGCAATTTCACGCACATCAAAAGATAGACATTTTTATACAGCAAAATCATGGAATCATAGTTTATTTGAAAATTATCTTGACCACATGGTGTCTTCATCCAAAGTGAAATGTCTCTCTTTGGAAGACTTTATAAATATCAATAAAATAGAGTATATAGATTTTCTAAAGATAGATTGTGAAGGAGCAGAACACGAGATTTTGCAGAATTGCGATTTAAATACATTTATGAAAATCAATACAATTTCTATGGAAATTCATGATATGAGTCATTGTGGATTTTCAAATGATGCAACAATGGAAGTTTTAAGAAATGCAGGGTTTGATATATTATTTAGTGATTATGAAAGTAAAAGACATAAAAAAGGATTTAATGCCAAAGTTGTTTTAAAACGTAAAAATAGAGACTAATACTTTGGAGAGACTCCACTACTAACCCAAGCCAAGCGAGGAAGATCGTCTTCGATTAGCTTAGCGTCTTCGCTAAGCTAGCATAAGTTGAAGCTTCTAGCTTTTGTAAAGTAATTAGGTTTGAACTAGGATGTTAGCTTCAACATTACATTAAAATATTATAATCAATTGGAGAGAAGCCACCACTAACCTAAGCTGACCGATGGCGCTTAGCTTAACGTAAGGTGCATTCGATTAGCATATCTTCATCACTAAGCTAGCATTAATTAAAGCTTCTAGTTTATCATCAAAATTCTTACCACTGACCAAAAAAATCATAGCCATTCATCAACCTAATTACTTGCCATGGGCAGGTTATTTTTTGAAGATGGCTGCTTGCGACGTCTTTGTATTTCACGATAATGTGCAAATTACAAAAGCTGGTCCAACTCGCAGGGTGAAAATAGCATCAAGACATTCCATAGACAAAACACAATGGTTAACTGTTCCACTAAAAAAGCATAGTGACTTCGCACTCATCAAAGACTTGGAGATTTCGTGGGAGAGTGACTGGACCAAAAACCACTTGAATCAGATAAAAGATGCTTATTGCCAATGTCCATATTTTAGTGATTTTTTTTCAAAAATAGTGGATTGGTATCTAGAAGCAAAGCGTTTTACTTCACTGAGTGAAATGAATGTTTTTTTCATTAAACAGATCATGAATGAACTAGACATTAAAAAAGAAATGCACATCTCGTCAAAATTGCCAGTATCAGGAAAGGCTTCTGCATATAATCTTGCAATTACCAAACATCTGAATGGAACTCATTACTTAAGCGGACTTGGAGGTGATAATTACCAAGATGAAATAGACTTTGTCAGCCAAGATGTACATTTAGTAAGGATGGATAGTGTGGCGGAGTTGAATTTGTTATTTCTTGAAATAGAAATTCCAAAGTTATATTTTAGCAATTCACTATTAGAGTTAATTTTTAATATAGATAAAAAAAAGTTAAAAGAAATCTTTAGTTGTTCTAAGTTTAACATCCACTGAAAAAAACTTATCTGCCTTTGCCGGTTTAGAAATAATGGACGTCTTCCCGATATAATTTTCTAAATAAACTGCACACATAGTATTTGAAATATGATATAACTTACTATGTTCTTTTTTGGGTATACCACTCAAAATAGCTGCTAAAACTTCAAATCTTACATCTTCTGTATCATATCCGTAATCATGCCAGACTATATTGCTATTGGCATCCTTTCTTAAGGCGAATACATTCCTTGTATCAATTTTTACTGCCTTAAATCCATGTTCCCCATCAACAAAAATTAAATCAAATTTTTTGTCTAACATATTAAAGTTAAACACCTTGGAGTCTGAATAAATGTAACTAATTTTGGAATTATTGGTTATGAAAATTCCATTCTCATCAATTATTTGTTGAGAGAATCCTTTAGCTTTCATTTCATTTACACCTAATGTAAGCAAAGTTAGGCTTTTGCAATTAGGTAATACGTTTACGGCACTCTCACCACGCCAACTACCGATTTCAAAATAATCGCAATCTGAATGTTTTTTTGCAAAACTCTTTAATAAAATATGGTCTGTGATTAATGATGTCCCACTTAGAAAGGTATAAACATCAAGACTTTCATCCAAATTTGGAAACAATTCAATAATGTCGATTGTAGGTAATCGTTGTATCCCATATTTTTTGATAACCAAATTTTTATAATAAATATTATTAATGATATCATTTAATTTTCTAAAAATAGAAATACTATTTCTTAAGATTTCAAAACATGCGGATATAAAAATATAGACTATATTCATCATAAGGGGAAAGCTGGTTTATTTGTTCTTTTTATATTATAAAAACTAAAAAATCGATTCCATTTTATTTTTTTATAATATATTTTTGCGATGTTTAATAATGAGCTATTGCCTGTAATAGTATATAAATGGTAGAATAAATATACATGCAATGCTTGGTAGTTTATATTCCCAAACTTATAATATTTTAAATTATGTCTAATACCCACTTTGTATAAGAACAATGGCAAGAAGTGCATTAAACTATTAAAATTTTGAATGGCTAATTTTTCAATTCTTTTATCTTTAAAAGTATTAGCAAATTCGAAAAGTGAAATGATGCAAAAGCAGAAACCATTTAAAACTTGACTGGATGATTTTCCAGGATATTCTTCTATCCATGGATGATTATTAATATTTATTAAAAGTTTGTTGTATGTTCTTTTTTCGTCAATCATGAAGTTAATAATACTTTGTGAGCAGATTTTGTACTTATCATTATTTGTTTCTATAAACCCCCTTATAAGCAACGATGCTACAATGGCTTGTGTAATACCTGAGTACCACGGAGCGACTAGACCAAATTTATTATAATTATTTAAGATAGGAAGCCCTCCATCATCATTTGCATGTGTAAGGCAAAATTCAGCATGTTCTAGAAATAAGCTTTTAAATTTGTCGTCATTTGTTTTTAAGTAATAGTTATAACAAACCAATCCATAATATGCTGGAATCAAAGGATTGACATGTTTACTTACATCCGTATAATGATTTGTGTAAATCCCATTTTGTTTAATTAGTGTATTGCCAAGTTCGTCTGGATGTTCAAAAAATGTGTATGTAAAAAAGAAAGGGTTTTTGTTTAGATTAAATTGATTTAAATTTAATTCATTATCAAAAGTAAGATTCTTTTTATGTACAAATGACTCTAGCCATAAATAAAAAATAGCAAAAACCTTGAGTTTAATTACATCAATGTAATATGTAAAATTCTTTTGATTCATATATTAAATACCTAATTCTTTTTTAATTATTAAGTTTATAACACTTTTTTCAAAATTGGTTTCTACCCATTTTCTTCCATTTTTTGCTTTTTGTAACCTTATATGATCTGGGGAATTTATACAGTCCAAAATAGCACGAGATAAATCCTTTTCATTGTCAGGTAAACATGTAAATGCATATTGACCATAATTAGTTACTTCGGGGATTCCACCAACGTTTGTTGTAACTATAGATATACCCGAAGCCATGCCTTCTATGTTGGTAAAACCCAATGCTTCTGATTTTGATGGTATGCAAAGAATGTTGTTTTCGTTAAACTTAGATATAATTTGAATTTTTGATTGATATCCTGAAAAATTTACAGTTACATTGGTTTTGCTTTTTAGTTCTTCAGCCAATTTTAATTGATCCTTTTGTGATAGACCTATTACATCTAATTCAAAATTTAAATTATGAATTTTGGTAAGAGCCATATAAAGTATTTTTAATCCACCACGCTCAAAGTCATTCTTGATAAAAAGTATTTTTATAGCATTATGCTCAGAATTCCATTTATGTCTAAATGAATATTCAGAGACGTTTATAGCCCTGTAAATAACCTTGATGCTGTCAGGATTGATTGCATATTTATTAATCACTTGTTCTTTTAAGTAAGCTGAAACTGTCCATGTTGATTCAGTTTGAATAAGTGTATATTTCTCAACCAATTGATATACTTTTCTTCTAAAAAAATCTAATCTTGGGTCTCCATCATTTTGTAGATTGTTTTCATCATTTAACATTACTATAAAGCCAGCTCTTTTTTTTATTAAAAGAATTGGAAAAAAAGCTAATAACGGACTAATAAAAATTAGTTTTTCATATTTAGCTTGAAAATTATGTTGCTTAATATACTTGTAATAATGATAAGATCTATATAGCATACTAAATATTGAAGTCAATATATTTAACTTCATATCTATACTAAAAACTCCATCTGTTTCATATGTGTTTTCTGTAAGGATATCTATTTTACCCTTATATTCATTAGCAATCAACCTAACAAAATTTGCAGGACCAACAATACCATTTTCGTTAATGGATGTAACTAAAAGTATTTTTGACTGATTACTAATCATAAGAAACTAGGCCCTTTTTGCATGCTTATTTTTCTATTCTTATGTATTTCTTTATAATCGAGTTTAAAAAGCACAAATGATTTTTAGAAATGTGAATAAAAATATTAATTAGATAATATTGATCTAGAATGTTAATGCGATCTTATGTTCATCAGTTACAAGTAGAAATTGAGATTTGCTTCCAACAAAAATTTTCGAATGAAATTTTATATTTTTCGAAACTAAAATTTTAATTAATTTTTCTACTGTTTGCTTTTCCCCAGATCTTTGAAAATCATCCATAATTATTATAAACTGATCATTTTCCTTAAATTTTTCTGCTATTAAACAAATATCATATCTTGAATAGGATGGTAAACCATTGGGACCATCAATTAAAAATAAATCATATTGATTATCAATTTCTTCCAAAAGGCCATTATAAAATTGAATGTTTTTATTTTTAATGTTTGTTCTAGCAAGGTCTAATTGAATTATTTTCTGAAAGTTTGATGACCCAACTTTGAATTCGCTTATCCAATAGCTATCATGTTCAATAATATGATGGGTTGTATCTTGAAGTTCATTGTCAATGAATGCATTAATAAATTTTGTTGATTGGCCGAGTCCAAACTCAAGTATACTTTTAGGTTTGATTTCATTTAAAACCCTAGATAATACGTATAGCATGGAATAATTAATTGCCATACCATAAGGAGAGATTGATATGTTATCAAGCCACCGTTTATTTCTAATTGTATCATGATAAATATTAGCCCAAAGAAGTTCAGATATATTGTCTGAATTTTGCTTGTTATTTGGTGCAAAAATTTTGTGGATATATTTTAGTATTAAATTTTTAATCATTTGACTGTATATTGTAATTGTACATCACCTTGACCTTGCGGTATTCTTAGATTTGTATCAAAATATTTATTATTTAAAATCTTAAATTCTCCTACGTTTTTTATCCAATCTGCAATTTGATTATTTACTTCACAGTGTAAATTTATTGTATATTCTCCAGGAACGAGTGGAAATTTTTCTACTATAAATTCAATTTTCCTTGATTGGTTAAATTCATCATTAAAGAATTTTTTCGCGGTCATCCAAGTAACTCTCTTACCTGCAAGGTTATTTATTCCTAAATCTAACTTTATTTCTCTAAGATTACTTTCTTTATTATACGCAAATTCTATTGAGAAATTAACATCATCAAAAGGTTTTAAAAAAGAACTTGTTTCATTTGATATGGATGATATACATATTTGAGAAATTCTAACGATACCATTACCAATTCTGGGTGAATTATTTAAACTGATATTTCTATTGTGAGAAGTTATTTCGACATATTTATTTAGTGCATCAATTATATTTGATTCAAATATTTTAAGACCTAAATCTAATATAATTCCTCTTTGTGACAGATTTGATATAGCATTTACATCATGACTCACAAACAAAATAGACTTCCCATCTCCTTTGCTCACATCGTCCATCTTTCCTATACACTTCTTCTGAAATTCTGCATCGCCTACAGCCAATACTTCGTCTATCAGTAATATCTCACTATCAAGATGTGCTGCTACTGAAAAAGCCAATCGCATTTGCATACCACTCGAATAATGTTTTAGTGGCGTATCTATAAAACTTTCTACCCCAGAAAAATCTACTATTTCATCAAATTTATGTTTGATTTCTGCATGTTTCATCCCCAAGATGGAGCCGTTGAAAAATACATTTTCCCTTCCCGTCAATTCAGGATGAAATCCCGTACCTACTTCCAACAAACTGGCTACTCGTCCTCTTAATATGATTTCTCCTTTAGTTGGCGGTGTGATCCTACTCAATATCTTTAGAAGGGTAGATTTACCCGCACCATTTCTCCCTATAATGCCTACAGATTCCCCTGCTTCCACTTTAAAATCTATATCTTCCAATGCCCAAAATTTCTCCTTTTCTGTACCAAGAAGCCTATTGGGCATACCTACCAAGGTATCACGAAGGCTTTTATACCTGCGGTCAATACCTTTTTGGTATTCTTTCCAGACATGATTGACTTCGATGATAGGCTTCAAATTATTTAGGAATTGTGTATTATAAATTTTACTAAGACAGAACAAAGTTATAAATTTTTGATCATTTTATGAAGTAAATGAAGGCTTTGTCATGTTTCTGATGTTTGTTAGAGTTTAACGGATGCTTAGAACCTAAGATTTATGATGCTTTGGTCAGTAGACAGAGATTATGCTATTTCCAAAGTCAGAAAGACTGTGGACAACGAAAACTCTAGACAATATCTGCAAAATATGCTTCTGTTTTTCTAAAGGTAACGATTGCTATTAAGTATAATAATATAATAACCATAGGTACAAAAAAAGATATATCTGGCCAAAAAATGTTTGTGGTATTTGTGATATTGTTTCTGATGAGCTCAATGGCAAAATTTAGTGGATTCAATTCTAGAATGGTTTTGATCCATGGTTGTTTTATGATGGAAGTGTCATACATCACAGGTGTAATAAAAAACAAAGTTTGAATCAAAAAAGGTAACACGTATCTTACATCCCTATATTTTACATTAATTGCAGATAAAAAAGTACCAAGGCTAAATGCTGTAAATACAGTAATGATATAGCCAATCAATAAGCTGAAACTGAGTTTTATCCAAGAAATAGCAATCTCTTCAGAAATAGTATAATAAATAAGAAGGCCATAAAATAGTAAAAGACTTACTATAAAGTCAAATGAAGATGTCAGCACTGCTGAAATAGGAATGACTAATCGGGGGAAATATATTTTTTTTATGATATTGGCGTTGCTCACCATTGATTGCGATGCGTGTGTTACGGCATGGTTGAATAAATTCCAAATTAATAATCCGATAAGATAATAAATCGGTGCAGGTACAGCACCAGTTGTTATGCCAAGACCTTCAGACAGCAATAACACAAAAATAGTCATCATGGAAAGAGGCTGCAAAAGGGTCCATACGATACCTAATGCTGCTTGCTTATACCTGACCTTGATCTCTTTCCAAGTGAAAAAATAAAGTAATTCGCGATATTGCCAGAGTTCCTTAATCCCGAGACTAAAAACCTTTTTAGGTCTAATAATTGTAATATTAATATGATCTGACATTTATATATGTATATTCGCACTACAAATATAGATAAATTTTTAAGTATTATGCGTATTGCTGTTTTGCCTTCTTGGACTTTTAATAAAAAAACACCGGTGGCAGGTATCTATATGTATCAACAGGCTAAAGCATTGTCAGATTTTCATGATGTAGAGTTTTTATTTTTAAAATGGGGTTTATTTAATAAGAAATCAGCATTTTTAGACGGAAATCTTAAAGTCGTAAGTAGGTCAGGTTTTTGGTTGCCAAATCGTAATATGTTTCTTTTATCATTTTGGGTAGAAAAATATTTTTTATTGTTTAAAGAAAGGCATAAAGCGTCTCCATTTAGTATTATTCATGCGCATGATGCATTGGCTGGGTATGCAGCGTATATAATTTCAGTTAGGACAGGAATCCCATTTGTAGTTACTATTCATAACACCCAATTTTTAGATGATCAAATTCCAAAATGGCGTGAAAAATACATTTCCTTGATGTTTAAAAATGCAAATAGTGTGATAGCTGTTGGCAACAAGTTGTTTGAAAAAATTAAAATAAAATATAAACTGGAAAACATTACACAACTACCAAATTTTATAGATGGGGAACTATTTAAACCATTAGGAATTGGTAAAAATGACCATTTTACTTTTGTTTCTGTAGGTAGCTTACATCGCAATAAGGGTTATGACATTTTATTAGAAGCTTTTGGTTTACTTTGCATACAATATCCAAAAGAATCGTTTAAATTAATCGTTATAGGTGATGGAAAAGAAAGAAGAAAACTAGAAAGCTTTATAAAATTAACCGATTTAGAAGAAAATGTGTTAATGCTAGGATGGGAAAATAATAATAAACTACCTCAAATATTTAATCAATCACATGTGTATATATCATCTAGTAGACTGGAAACATTTGGCATTAGTCCACTCGAAGCACTTGCTTGCGGTATGCCAGTGATTTCTACTATTTCGGGCGGTCCAGAGCAATTTGTAAATGCACAAAATGGATTATTAGTTGAAAAAGAAAATGTTTTTGAACTTAAAGATGCAATGGACTTTTTATATCATAACTTTAATAATTATTCTGTCGATGATATATCAAAGAATATTCTACGAATATACGATAAGAAAACCATTGCACCCTTACTCTCGGACTTACTAGCTAATATTGTTACTGAAAACAATAATTTATCTTAAAATGACCATTTTGCCAAACCCCTTAGTGAAAAGCGAATCAGTTTTCGCTGTTTTAAAAGCATCATATTTTTCACCTTCAGCATTACGAACATTCACTTTATACAAGTAAACACCATTAGCTAATTTACTTCCATACTCGTCAGTACCATCCCATTTAAAGGCTGTTCTATTGATACCAATATTTAATGGACCTAATTCTTCTTTAGTTATTTCTCTTACTACTTTACCGGATAGTGTCATAATGCTGATAGACATCACTTCAGGGATATTACTACCTGTCAAAGTAAAAACAAATTGAGTAGAAGTGGAAAATGGATTCGGATAATTAAGAACATTTGAAATGGACTCTTCTTCGATTACATTAAAATTAACTGACCTTGGATTGACCCCCGATTTATTGCCAGCGGCATCTGATGCCTGTACAAATAACTTATATTCACCTGATTTTAAGGTAGGATAATATTGCAACGTAGCAAATTTGTTATTACCATCTGATGGGATGAATTTAATATTTGGACTATCCATTGGGATATTTACAATTTGATTGCTACCGGTGTCTAATTTGATCTCAAAAAGATTTTGGTCTGTAATTGGTAAAAAAGAATTATCGTCTTGTAAAGTTATTTTGATTTCTGGGGTAGGTGACACAATATCACCATCCATAATTTTTATTCCATCAAAATACACATCCATTAATGGATTTCCATTATCCTTTTTTACAAAAAGATTTTTTTTGCCTATATTATTAAAATAGTGTTTTTCCAAAAATCTTTTGTCAGGATTTGCTTCTACAACAACCAAGAATTCTCCATTTTCAAAAAGTTTATTTTTTTCTATTTCGATATGAACTGTATCCTTTAAATTCAAGTTTCTATAAGTCTTATGATCAATTATTTGTTGATTATTACTTAAGTTAATAAATGAAAATTTCACGTCTAAGCTATCAGTTTTGAAATCTGACAAATTTCTAACTGCAACCACTAATTTAAATTTATCTCCTTGAATTATAGTGTCATTGTAGAAAGTAAAAAAAGATGTGGGATCTATTGCTATATCAGGATATCCTTCATAATAAACTCTTAAAAAATCCACATCTGGAACACTTCTGTTTATTTGGTCTTTAATATAATATTCTAATCGTAAAAACGGGAACGAATCTAAGTTGAAATTTTCTAGATCAATAGTTTGTTGAATACTTTTAGAAATAACTTCTCTTTCTTCTCCATTTTCCTTAATACCAATTACATTAAGATAAAGTGTATCAGCTGTCGTGACATTATCAAATTTATATTCTATTTTATTCCATTTAGTTGCTGGACCTATTGGTAATGTTTTTATTTGGCCTTGATTGCTTTGATACGGCACTATCATAGTTGCGTCTATTTCATCATTGATGCTATTACCTATTACTTCACTTATGGGTAAACCATTTTTTGTAAACATAAAAATGAATGGTACTGTACCAATAGTATCTAGTTTTCTTATGTCTTTAGCTCCTTGATCTTCGAAGACTGAAAATAATGACTTGCCATAAATTAACTCGTCATCTTTCCAACTTTGGGTGTTTAGATTATCACTTACACTATTTAAAGCTGAAAAAACTGTAACATAATAGCCATCTTGAATTACATTTTCGACAAAGTCCATGATTGTTTTTCTTTGTTCTGGTGTTTCAGTTTTAAAGGAAAATGATTGGTTGGACCTTGATGTGCTAGTTGCAATACTTCCAAAAGCACCTCCACCGATATTATTAACTAAATCTCCAGTAACTGGATCTGTGATAACAAAACAAATTGCACTAGATGTAAAATTCCATGGTCGTATGCCAGCTCTCACTGCACTGAAATTTGTTCTATAACCTATGATGTCGGGTACGTAAATACCATTTTTCATCTGGACAAAAATTTCAGATGGAGGAAACTTATATTTTCTGTTTTCTTCCATATTTATAAGTTTAGACCCATTATTATCAGCAAGTTGAAAATAATGACTGTGATTCCAGCCTTCACTACTATTTGGCAAGTAGATAAAGGAACTGTTTTGCCACAAATAACCTATTTCTGGATTTATGCTGTCAGGGCTAATTCTCCAGTAATAAACCATATTTGGAACCATATTTACATTTGGTTTCCATGAAATAATACCCCCTTCGGATTGTTTATACTCCATTATCAAAGATGGACTATTGAAAAGTTTAGTCGTATCTATTTCTAGACGATATTTGTTTTTTGCGAGAAAAGCATTACTTGTTGATGCTTTGAGTATAATATCTGCATTATTTACAATCGCATAATTGTCTGGATAGACTGGTATAGCTGAGTTGTCTAGAATATAAAATGCAAAACCATTTTGATTGCCTGATTCAAGCTTATTATTATTAAATGCCTCTGGGGCCGGCTTTTCATTAAATTGTTCAGTTGGGTTTATTTGCCCTAAGATTGTATTTTTACCAATGCCCGCAACTCCCGCTGACTTTAGCTTTACAGAAAAACTTTTACGCGAAATTGGGACAGGTACTTTTGTTCTGATTGTGTCAAAATATACACCATTTTGTAAAAGATGATAAAAAACTAAATCAACACTATCTGATATGTTTTTTCCTAAATTTACTAGATCAAAACTTAGCTCAATTTCTTTGGTAGAACTTGTAATTAGTTCTGGATTTGTTCTTACTGATTCATAGTCAAATATAATATCAGCGCCTTCAGAATGATATAACTTAATAGCTGGGTCACCATGATATGTAAGTTGCTGATAAAAAGCTAAATTTGAAAAATTTTCATTTCTATGATTTTGATTTGTAGTTTTTATTATATCTCCTATTGATGACCCATATTGAGAATTGCCCATTCTATCATAAAGTTCTCTACCAAAAAGAGTTAATGAATTAATAAACCCAGTCCCAGATGATGCTAAAAAACCAATGGAGCCTTTATCTTTTTCAAAAACAAATTTTTCACTAATACCGCCAGTTCCTATCGTATGTATGTTGCCAGAGTAGCAACCTAAAGAATTTATGATAGGGTATTTACCAAAATTATTGTAATCTTTTGGATTTTCTAATGAAAAATCGAACGTACCAACGGCTGAGTGACCAAAAAATGTGATAATGTTTACACCCGTATTAATTATATTTTTTATTTGATCAGAGGCAGCTGATGCTAATATTTCTGTATTGGTTTTGTAGTAAGTATTTACTTCTGTACCCATCATTGAATTTTCAATGATAGATTGCATACTTTCTAAGCCACTTCTAATGGATGATTGTTCCCCAGGAGTACTTCCACCTCCCAAATGTAGAACTCTCTTCATCCAAAATTTATCTTTATCCGTCTGTGGGCCAAATGGAGCTAGTTCGTATTGCCTTACTTTATCTAGATAATTCTTTATATCAGTAGGTGAAGTTGCCGCAATTCTTCCTATCGCAAAATATGGGTCAGGATAAAATTTATCCGAAAATAACAAATTATCTGCACCAGGCACACCATAGGTTGGCACAAAAAATACTTTATTTTCTGTATTTAGGATATCTTCTTTGCTTCTCATATCAGGATATTCTACGGCTTTGCCTATTATGAGTACAAATTTTACATTTTCCCACTTTGACTTCATATAGGCTGCAAAATTTTTTATCCCGTAAAAATGCCTTTCTATCCCATATCCAAAATGTTCGTAAATGTCTTCAATGTGAATAATTTCAGTCTTGTAGTTTCCACCCTCAGAGCTTTGTCTGTAGTCAGCATACTCTTTAACATAGTCTATTCCTTCTTTATGAAGGTTCTTATTAGTAATTATTATGTAATCTTGACCATTGTCTGAAAATGAATTGAAATCTAATCTTATAATCTTACTCGGCTTTAATAAGCCGTTACTAGAATCTGTAATAAAATATTTCGTGATCCTATTTTGTGAATTCAAAATACATTGAACATTGTTTCCATTAATATTTGTATTATATCTTACCCCATTAGAAATATCATATACAAAAGATGGATTACCAGCATGGTTGAAATTAGAAATTTCAATGAAACTTTTTGTTGTTGTAGGTGACATTTTAAAGACAAAATAGCTTTTATTTGCAAAGTCAAATAATCTAGGATATTGAAGTGATGCAAACGCAAGTCTGTGTTGATCATAAATACTTTGGTTATTTGATAGTTTTAAAACGTTATTTTCACTGAGTTCATTTAAACTGATATCGAAGTCTTTTTGAATTGTCTTTGGTGGTTGTGAAGAAACATTACCCAACACAATATTATTGAAATCAAAAATTACGTTGTTATAAACACCATTGTGAGTGTATCTAAAAGATAATTTTGCATTCGGCCCATTTAGAAAAATTCTATCTGATTTTAAAATTGTGTTTGAACTTTGTCGGTAAATGTCGCCAAATCCTTCTGATGCATCAAAACTTGAATACTGCCATTTTCCAATGTCATTTTTTAAGAATGTACCACTATACACCACCTTCTCTTCATGCAGATAATAAGGAAATGGCGTCAAATTGTTATTATTGTAGTCCGGATTTACTTGTGTGTATCTCAGGTTATTCGTTTCTGGGGAAATAGTCAGAAAATAAGCATTGGTGTCTGTCACTAAAGAATATTCTGGATTAAAAAGATCTATTTTCCAATCTTCATAAAGAAGTGAATCCAA
The DNA here is from genome assembly GCA_002482845.1 of Saprospiraceae bacterium UBA7687. Classification (GTDB taxonomy): domain Bacteria; phylum Bacteroidota; class Bacteroidia; order Chitinophagales; family Saprospiraceae; genus OLB9. Next base: position 26,677 of record DLGT01000025.1, on the reverse strand, counting down.
TCCTATAGTATTTCTTTCACCATAAAATTCGATATAGTCACCTGCATTAAACTCATTAGGATCACTTACGTAAATAGCTTGCTCTTTTCCGTAATTAAATAATTTTAGATCTATTCCTTTGATCGATTCATTTGGTAAACCTGCTTGGACTAGCTCTTCAAAGGTGACTCTATACATGCCTTCTTGAGCAACTTTAAACTTATAATAGGTTTTGGCAGGGTTTATCCATTCATTGCCAAATTTAGTTTGGGCTTGAATGACAGTTATCCATGTAACCAGAGACAAAGTTAAGATAAGTAGCTTGCTAAATTTTGTCATATTTAATTATATTATAATATGTTTGTATTTATTAATGTATTCTCTAACGACAAAATTAAGGATTATTATATAAAACTGAAAAAAAAAGTGTTAAATTAAATTTTCCTTTTCAAAATGGTGACTATTTGTCATTTTGAAGCTGATTTTTCACGTATTTCATGATGTATTTCTTCTTTAACTTAAGTGGAAATTTTGCATAACCTACAAAATTTTATTCTTTGCAAAACTTTTTTTATAAAATACTTGGCTATGTAGAAAAATTATAGTTGCTTTGCACATAATTAGTGTACTAACTAAATAATGATTTTTGTTTTGGAAGCCACCCTACATAAAATTAAACAACCTGAAGTATCTGGTTTTACCATCGAAAAGACGGTGAAACTCATGAAACTTAGCTTCTCTAGGATACTCATGATGCATCCAGAGATAGATATCACAGTAGATCAGTGGATTATTATCCAACTACTTTCCAAACATAAGAACCTAAGTCAACAGCAAATTGCTGAGCTTTCTTTTAAAGATGCTCCCACTGTCACTAGAATCATAGATATCCTTGTTAATAAAGACATAGTACGTAGAGATGCTGACCACTTAGATAGAAGAAAGTTCTCTATTCTACTCACTGACAATGGTATAGACACATACAAAATGGTAATTCCAATACTAGAAGAATTCAGACGCGAAGCTTATGCAGATATAGCCCATGAAGACTTAATTGCGCTGGAGGAAACTATGAACAAAATATTCCAAAATCTCTCTAAACAAAATTAATATGCATTATCATTCACTTGGTCATATTCCGCATAAAAGACATATTCAGTATCGTAAACCTGATGGTAGTTTGTATAGCGAACAGCTATTTTCTACAGAAGGTTTTAGTGATATGTACTCATTATTGTACCACAATTATCCACCGACTATGATCACACAAGTTGGTGATCCTGTAAATGTAGCTCCCAAAACGATCCATGATAAACAACTAAAGCACAGAAGTTTACAAGGATTTAATGTTGCACCAGAGGATGATTTTCTCAATAGTCGCAAACCTGTCCTTGTCAATAATGAGTGTCGTATCATTCTAGCAGCACCACGGTTAAGTATGACCGATTATTTTTATAAAAATGCTGATGCTGACGAGTGTATATTTGTCCATATTGGCACAGGTACGCTCAAGACTATGTATGGTGATATTAGATTTGAATATGGAGATTACTTAGTCATACCACGAGGCACTATCTACCAATTACAATTCGATACTACTGATAATAGGCTTTTTATAGTAGAGTCTACCGCTCCAATTCTTACACCTAAGCGTTATAGAAATGACTTCGGGCAATTGATGGAACATTCTCCATTCTGTGAGCGAGATATCAGAAAGCCAAATGTACTAGTCACACACGATGAAAAAGGAGATTTTCTTCTGTACATCAAAAAACAAGACAACCTCTACCCTTACCATTATAAAGCCCATCCCTTTGACGTAGTCGGTTGGGATGGGTATTTATACCCCTATGCTTTTTCAATACACAATTTCGAACCCATCACAGGGCGTGTCCATTTGCCACCTCCTATCCATCAAACTTTCGAAACTAGAAATTTTGTAATTTGTTCTTTTGTCCCAAGATTGTATGATTATCACCCATTAGCGATACCTGCACCATATAATCATAGTAATATAGATAGTGATGAAGTACTTTATTATGTTGATGGTGACTTTATGAGCAGAAAACATGTGGACAAAGGGCAAATCACCTTACATCCTGGTGGTATTCCTCATGGACCACATCCTGGAACTGCTGAAAAAAGTATAGGCAAAAAGGAAACACATGAACTTGCTGTAATGGTAGATACATTCAAACCATTACTTATGACCACCTACGCTGCAGAGATCGAAGATGATCAATATGCACTTAGTTGGCTATGATTTTGGAGTTGTTTAAGGTCTAATGTTTAAAGTTTAAAAAAATAATTGATCATAAATAAAATTAAAAATAATGAATACTTCCACGATGCCACAATCTGCCACTAATACGGATACATTTCCGATAAATGGCACAGATTTTATCGAATTTTATGTTGGTAATGCCAAACAAACAAGTCTTTTTTATCAGCATTGTTTTGGATTTGAATTGATTGCCTACAAAGGTCCTGAAACTGGATCAAGAGATGTCGTTTCATATGTATTAAAACAAGGTAAAATAAGATTTGTCATAACTTCTGCATTTTCGCCTGATCATGAAATCATGAAACATGTTGCGCTTCATGGTGATGGGGTCAAAGTACTTGCCCTATGGGTAGATAACGCTACTGATGCATACCACAAAGCGATAGAACGAGGTGCAGAAAGTGCTTTTGAGCCTATAAAAGTAGAAGATGAACATGGTTATGTAATGATGGCCGCTATCAAAACCTATGGCGACACAATTCACACTATAATAGAAAGAAGTGAGTATAATGGCGTCTTCTTGCCAGGATATATACCAAAATCTAGTTTGGTCAAAATAAACCCACTTGGATTTAAATATGTAGATCACTGTGTCGGCAATGTAGAGTTAGGTCATATGAACAAATGGGTAAAGTTTTATGAAGAAGTTATGGGCTTTAAGCTTTTAGTAACTTTTGATGATAAAGATATATCTACAGATTACACAGCGCTTATGAGTAAAGTGGTGAGTAATGGTAACGGTTTTATTAAATTCCCTATAAATGAGCCTGCCTCGGGTAAGAAAAAATCTCAAATAGAAGAGTATCTTGATTTTTACCGTGGAGCGGGTGTTCAGCACATTGCTATTGCAACAGATGACATCGTTCATACAGTAGAATCATTAAGAAATAATGGCATCGAATTCTTATATGTACCTGACAATTATTACGATACGGTATTAGAAAGAGTAGGGGAGATTAAAGAAGACATTAATGAATTGAAACGTATGAATATCTTGGTAGATCGAGATGAAGAAGGTTATTTATTACAGATATTTACAAAACCTATTCAAGATAGACCAACAGTTTTCTTCGAAATCATAGAGAGACATGGTGCAAAATCTTTTGGTAAAGGCAATTTTAAAGCTTTATTCGAAGCCATAGAAAGAGAACAAGAATTGAGAGGGACTTTGTAGTATTTTTTCTTAAAGATATAAAAAAGGTGATGGAATATTGTGTTCTATTGCCTTTTTTGTTTTTTAGCAAATTTTGGTATGATAATTGATTTAAATATTAAATATAATTGCAATATGTAATTTGTGAATAATGTTTTGTTTAATTGTCTTATAAATTAATTGTTAATATAATAATCTTTGATATGAAATCTTTACAGAAGACAGGATATATAGTGAAGTGTAAGGCTTCTCTATTTTTCGTTTTTGGCACTTTATTGTTATTCATTGCTTCATGTACGACAGATTCGGTAGTACAAAATAGTAAATTTACAGATGAGTACAATGCAGATTTTCTTTTGACATATTATAATCATATTTGTAAGACAGCAAAAACCACCCAAGGATTTTTCCCACCACAAACTGCTAGAGCATATGGATATATTGGTATAGCAGGTTACGAAGCTGTGGTCCATGGTATTGAAGGGGCAACAAGTTTACAAAATCAGTTAAACGGCTTTGACTCTTATCAACTACCAGAAGTTATTAGTGGTCAAAAGTATAATTGGGCTATCGCATCTAATGCTGCTACTGCTAGAATTATGAAATATATGTTTGATAAAAACTTGACTGCTGCCAACCGTATAAAAATAGATAGTATCGAGACAGCTACACACGTGGCACTTTCTGAAAATGAAGATGCAGCAATAGTGACGCGGTCTCAAGAATATGGTTACCAAGTAGCTGAAGTGGTTTATGCTTATTCAAAAACAGATGGAGGACATGAATCATATCTTGATCCATTTCAACAGCCTTTTTCAATTCCAAATGATCCTTATTGCTGGGTTCCTACCGGTGCCGTTACCAATCCATTGAGCCCAAAATGGGGTAAAAATCGACCTTTCCTTATATCAAATATTGCCAAGACACAGCCAGCAGGTCACATGCCTTTTTCAATAGACCCTAGTTCTGAATTTTATAAAGAAGCAATGGTCGTTTACAATACTGTTAAAAATAATACAGCTGAACAAATAGAAATAGCAAAATACTGGGCAGATGATCCATTTGCAACTTGTACACCAGCTGGGCATACATTTAATATTCTAGCACAAATATTAAAAGAAGAAAGAGCTACGCTTGCTAAATCAAGTATGGCGTTTGCCAAAATGTGTCTTGCAGAAAATGATGCATTTATATCTTGCTGGAAAGGTAAATATGATTACGTCCTACTCAGACCTGTGACATACATAAAAAGACATATTGACCCAAGTTTTAATACAGTCATTGGTACGCCACCATTTCCTGCTTACACTTCTGGCCACTCTTGTGAGATAGGAGCAGGATCTCGTATTCTGACATCATTGTTTACAGATGGGAGCGGTGATTATTCATTTACAGACTATAGTCAGTTGCAATATGGTTTCTTTGCCCGTAGTTATTCAAACTTCGATGAAATGGCTGAAGAATGTGCGAGTAGCAGATTATATGGTGGCATCCACTATCCTATTGACAACTCAAAAGGTTTACAAGTAGGTAGAGCAATCGGGGACAATATCAATAAAGAATTAGAATGGCCAAGGTTTGTAAACTAATAAATGTACATTTTCCATCCAATCCTATGTATAATATTACTTCATAGGATTGTAATATGTGTGTTTTTTGATATCAAATAATAGGTTAAGTCATGAACAAATATAAATTTATTTATCTCCTTATTATTATCCATTTAGCTTCATGTAAGGAGCAAGTTGATTACGATAAATTAATTACTGAATTTGCTGAGATTCAGTGTAGGGCGATAGTTTTGAAAGATAAACGATTCCAAATGGCCGATCATCTAAGAAGTATAGAAATTGATTCCATTGATAAAAAGAAGGAAATTGACTCTCTTAAAATAGCTATAAGTGAGATAAAAAACACTAGTTTAGTATTAGCTGATTCCATTAAAGTCAAGCTAGATGATATTTTGACCAATAAGTTATCAGGTCATGATGAACAAAAAGAATTCACAGACCGTCTCGCTGTCTATATCAAAGCTAATGGTTGTTCTTCTCCACAGGCAGAATAGGATTTCGGGTTAATGAACTAATATATCTGAAAAATATCAATCCGAAAATAATAATTCCTAAGGAAAGCATAGATTTTGGAATATCAGGTTTGATGACAATCATAGCGCCTATATATTGGACAAAGAAAATAACATACAGAAATGTTGTGAAGCTATGTCTTGATATTTTATGTACCAAATATGTGCCAAGTGGAGCAAAAAATATAACAATAGGAATACAACTAAGCCACATATCATAGGTTTGTACAGCTATGTCTTGCATAATAAGTGCGTGTAAGACAAACCCTGCTATGGTCTCCACCGTCATAATGATAATGGAAGATGGCGTTGCTACTTTTTCATTTACTTTGTAATAAATGACCAAAAAGCAAAAAGTAAAAATATTGATTCCTGTACCAAATAGAGAGGAGATGCCGCCACCAATAAATCCAAAAACTAGCAAGTTGATAATGTCCATATTCCTGAAATCTATGATCTTTTCGAATATGACTCTTTGACTTTTTCTATTTTCTAAAAACAGGACAATTCCAAAGGCTAACCAAAGTGAAACGAAAATGAGTTTTGCGTACACTGGAAGTACATGTGGGACCAGATAATAAGTTCCTAAAACCAAACCAAATAGACCGCCCAAAGTCACATAAATAATGTAGTTCCAATCCAAAGGGATTTTTTTATTGAGAATATAAATAGATGCTGCTGTCATGCCTATACTTTGTATAGCAAATGCAAAATTTCTAGCAACATCTGGTATTATACCTAAATATAGCGTGAAAATAGGGTAGGCTACCGATGCACTACCTTCAGGACTAGAGCCGGCTATAAACGAACCAAAAACCATGGTGATCATGACGGCAAGATTGTCTTGTAGAATGTAGAATTTATCGTTTTCTATCATAAACCAAAACCAAACTGCTAGTACGACTACCAAATAAGTCCAATATATTAAAGGATAATTTTTATAATTCAATTTATTACAAATTATATATTAAAAAACTAATTTTACGGTTTAAATATTAAAATCAAACACAACTATATGGATAATCCAGAAAAATTGATAGAAAAACTACAAGAAGAACAAGAATATATCAAAAACATACAGATCAATTTATTTGAGAATTTCAACATTTTGATGGAAAATCAGAAAAACAAGGTTGAAAATCAAGACCTTGTGGTCCAGAATCAAAGTCTTATTATCAGAAATCAAGATGTCATTGTCAATAATCAGATTAATATCATAAAAAATCAAAAACAGATTGTTGAAAACCAAGTTACGCTTGCTGTTATTTTAAAAACTCAGGCAAAAATACTACATCTTATTGATAATATGGCTGGAAATAAAAGTTCGGAGTCTGATGTGAATGAGCTTATCCATAATATATTCTCTAAGACAAAAGAGCAATTTGATAAAGGTACATTAAAACCTTATGAATTAGATTGATAAACATACCCTTAGCTAAAGTTTTTTAATTGCTCTTCTAGCAGTTTAATGTTGATTTTTAATGTTTTGTTCTCTGCTTCTCTACTATCAAGAAGTTGCTTTAGCATTTGAATCTGCAATTGTGTACTTTCTAATTTTTGGTTTAACAGTTTAATGTTAAAGCTATATTTTTCATTTTCAAATTCAGCAGCAGTTTCATTATCTATATTTAATGCCTTTCTCTTTTTGATTTTCAAACCACCTTTTTTGTAAAATTCCGGTATGTCGGAATTATAGAGATCGTCTATCGGAATTTCAAAGAAGTCACTAAATTTCTGAACCACATCCAATCCTGGTAATGTTTTACCAATTTCATAGTCTGAAATGGCGCTTTTGCTTATTTTTAGCGTTTCGCTGAGACCTAAAAGTGTCATTTTCTTAGACTTCCGAAGAAATCTAAGATTATTTCCAAAAAAATATTCCGTTTTATTGGAAATATCCATATATTCAGTATTTTTGCTGCGTTATTAAAATGTGGGTCAAAAATACGATTATATTTTATTTTCCACTTTACAATTTTTATTTAATCAAATGCCAATGTCTTTTGGGAGATTTTGGGTATTTTTTAAAGTAATCAGCCATCTCTTCATTATTAAAACCAACACAATGAGATTTAAAATTTATTATTTTCTTTTTCTAGTTTTTTTAATTGGTACTGCCAATTTGCTTAAGGCACAAACGCCATCCGATGCACTCATGATGGAAAAAAATGAACTTTGCATTGCTATGATTTATCAGCAAGATACTTGGGATGAATATTGGGAGGGAAGTCTTCTGAGAGAGAATAAAAATATAGGTGTTTTGACAAGAAATACTATTTTACCCATGGTCGCTTATGGAATCACAAGTAAATTTAATATTATAGCAGCATTACCTTATGTTAAAACTGAAGCATCAGGTGGACAAATGGTAGGTGCATCAGGACTGCAAGACTTCGGTATTTTTGCGAAGTATGCACCATATGAGATTAAAAAAGAATCAGGTTCATTATCTACTTTTGTTACTGGCGGATTTAGTTTGCCTGTATCTTCATATCTTTCAGATTACATGCCCTTCAGTCTTGGCTTAGGTACTCAGGAATTTTCATTAAGAGGAATCGCAAAATACGAACACAAATCAGGTATCTATCTACGTGGAAGCTATGCCTACCTACATCGCACTACTACGGAGGCTGAAAGAGACTATTATTACGCTGATGGATCTTATTACACTACTACCATGGATGTACCCAGCGCTTCTAATGCTGAATTGGCATTGGGAGGCTGGCTATTCAATAGAGCTTTACAACTAGAAGCCGGATATGTCACACAAACTTCTTTTTCTGGAGATGATATTAGAATTCAAAATGCTGGTCAACCTACCAATAAAATGGACATGGCAACCATCAATGGACGATTGAGATATTTTCCGTCTGTATTGAAAGGAATAAGTATTATGGTAGGTTACACAGACGTAGTTTCAGGTAGAAATGTAGGCAAATCTACTATCCTTTCAGGAGGACTTACCTATCAGTTTATGCTTAAGAAACCACAATCTCAACCTTAACCTTAGTCTCAACCTTAGCCTTAATCTTAATCTCAACCTTAATCTTATCAAAATGACTTTTAATAAATATATATATAGATTTTGTTTTCTATTTGCGCTTTTATCCGTGGTAATCTTCACTCAAAGTTGTGAAAAAGATCTACCTCGATTTGTTGCTTTCGAGCCTTATACTTATGCAGGATTGGATGATGATGGTGGTACTTGGAAACAGGTGCACATGTCAAGTGTAGAACAAATCAAAATAGATGCACCAACTGATCCGTTTTCTGATGCATACAAAAATGAAATAGCTGCTGCCAAAGCAGCAATAGCATCGATGACATCAGATGAAGAAGATGCAGTCAAATATTGGGGCAATAATCCTATCATAAGATGGAATGAAATCGCAAGAGAATTGGCTGCAAAATACAATCTAATACCACCACCAAATGCTGATGGTACTTATACATTGCCTGATCCAGCCAACCCAAGTAAATTTCCATATTTTCCATTTGCGCATCCACCGTACTCTTCAAGAGCTTATGCATACATGAGTGTGGCACAGTTTGATGCATTGATAGCAACTTGGCATTATAAGTATAAGTTTGGCAGACCAGCTTTGCATAAAATCGATGGCACTATCAAGCAGTTACTTCCTTCTTCAGACTTACCTTCATATCCTTCTGATGGCGCAGTTGTAACAGCGGTATCTAGAGAGATACTATCAGCTTTGTTCCCGCTAGAAAAAGAATATCTAAAATCAAAATCAGATGAAGCTAAAGAAGCTCTGATTTTGTCAGGATTGCATGTTCAAAGCGATGTTACGGCCGGTGATTCTTTAGGAAGAGGTGTAGCAAAAGTATTATTGCAAAGAGCAGCAGGTGATGGTATGAAGTTTGCCCAAACACCAAAACCAATTTCTGATTCTATTAAAAATGCGGCTTTTGTAAGATTCGGATGGCAGTGGACCAATCAAGAGTCGCCAGTCAGACCAGTAGGATTAACACCATTATTTGGCAAAGTCAAAACATGGAGTGTTACTGATTTGGTAGCCGTGCGTCCACCAGTTCCGCCAACAATTGGATCAGCAGATTTCAATAAAGCGGCAGATGAATTAAAAAACATTGCTGACAATATCACTGCCGAACAAAGAAAGGTAGCCAATTGGTGGTCTGACGGATTTAACACTACGACGCCTCCAGGCCATTGGAATAAATTGGCTTCTGATTATTTAGTAAAATACAAATTAAATCCTTTAAGATCAGCTAGAACTTTGGCATATATGAATATGGCAGTACAAGATGCAGGCATTAGCTGTTGGGACGCCAAATATTATTACCATTATCCGAGACCAATCGAAGCCATTCCTGGATTTAAAGGTATTCTGGGTACGCCTAATTTTCCGAGTTATACATCTGGTCATAGCACATTTTCAGCAGCAGCAGCAGCAGTGTTAGCATATATTTTCCCAGCCGAAAAGTCATTTGTAGACGCATGGGCACTAGAAGCTGCTGAGTCTAGAATATATGGTGGGATTCATTACCGTTTTGACTCTGAAGCTGGATTGGTTCAGGGAACTCAAGTAGCTGAATATACCATAAATAAAGCTAAAGTCGACGGAGCCAAGTGAGAGAAACTTGGTGTTTTGTTCCACATTAAGTTTCTTTTAATGTTGGCTGAGGCAGCGTTTTTACGCTGCCTCTTTTATTGACGCAAAAAAAAACAGCATGTGGATATATTTACACATGCTGTTTTTAAAGTATTTTCTATCTTCAATTATATGAAGGAATTAATATAAATACATGCTAAAAGCGAGACGCTTTAACTAACCCAAGCTTAGTGAAGACCCTTTGCTTATCAGTGTGCGCTCATCTTGCATCACTTATCTCTCATCTCTCCGAACTCATCAATCTTCTTCTTCATGATGTTCTGCAATTAATTTTTGTTGGATATCAGGAGGTACTGGCACATAATCGGCAAACTTTCTGGTGAACTTTGCTCTACCTTGAGAAATAGATCTAAGTGTAGATGAATATTGATACATCTCTGCAATAGGTACTCTGGCCTTGATTTTTTGATAATGGCCATCCGAATCCATACCAACTATAATGGCTCTACGAGTCTGAAGATCGCCCATAATATCACCCATAGCAGCATCAGGACAAGTAATCTCTACATTATAGATAGGTTCTAATATTTGTGGACCTGCATTTTTGAATGCTGCTCTGAATGCACCTACGGATGCTAACATAAAAGCCATATCGTTGGAGTCAACAGCGTGCATTTTGCCATCATAAATGCTGACTCTTATATCTTGGCAATGCGATCCTGTAAGTGGACCTTCTTGCATCTTTTGCATGATGCCTTTTTTGATGGCACTAGCATATTTAGCATCAATCGTTCCACCTACTATACACCAATAAAATGCAAGTTTTCCGCCCCATTCTAAAGTGTCTATTTCTGTATTTTTCACAGTAAGACCTTCAGGATTAGCCATACCATCGTGGTAAGGTTCTATGCGCATGTGGACTTCTCCGAATTGTCCTGCGCCACCACTTTGTTTTTTGTGACGATAAGATTCATTGGCACTTCGTGTGATGGTTTCTCTATAAGGTATACGCGGACGTTCAAAATTCATTTGCACGCCATTCACTTTTTCTATTCTATATTTGATAAGATCTAGGTGTAATTGTCCTTGTCCATGGATGATCGTTTGTTTGAGTGATGCAGACTGCTCTATTACCAAGGTCGGATCTTCTTCTTCTATCTGATGGAGTGACTTGATGAGTTTCTCCATGTCTGCTTTACTCGGTGGTGTTACAGCTGTTCTGATACGTGGTTCAGGAAAGTGAATAGGATCTATTTCTATGGTCAATCCTTTGCCATTCAATGTATTATTGGTATGTGAATTTTTTAGTTTTAAAGTGACGCCAATATCGCCTGCTTGGAGGAAATCAATGGTATTTCTAATCTTACCATTGGCTTCAAATACTTGGCTGATACGTTCGTGGGTGCCATTTTTTGCATTGATCAAGTCATCGCCAGCTCGCACTGTGCCAGAGTACACTTTAAAATAACTGACTAGGCCAACTTGTGGTTCCGAAATGGTTTTATATATAAATATAGAAGGAGTCGCTTTGGTATCATAAGTCAAGGTATTACCATCTACCAGCGAAAATGCAGGAACGTCAGCAGGTGAAGGGACTACATCATTGATAAAACCCATTATCCTACCACTACCCATATTTTTGGTAGCAGAACAGCAAAATACAGGATATATCTGTTGGTGTGCTAGCGCAATTCTTAGTCCTTCTGTAAGCTCTTCTTCTGAAAGTGTACCTTTCTCAAAATACTTTTCCATCAGTCCTTCTTCATTTTCAGCTGCTGCTTCTACTATGGCGTTGTGCATTTCTTTGGCTTTAGCCATTTCATTATCGGGAATGGGATGTTTGGCAGGTTTTCCACCTTTACTATCGAATACATACATGACCATATGGAGCACATCAATGATAGAATTGAAAGCAGCACCTTGATTTAGTGGGTATTGGAATGGCATTACTTTAGATCCAAATCTTTCTTTAGCTTGTTCTAAGGTATTGTCAAAGTCCGCTTTGTCGTGGTCTACTTGATTTATTACAAAAATGGCAGGTGTTTTAAAATCATTGACATAGTCCCAAAGGATTTCTGTGCCTACTTCCACACCGTGCGCTGCATTTAATACAATGAGTGCAGTGTCTGAAACTTTCATGGATGATACGACTTCACCAATAAAATCGTCAAATCCTGGAGTGTCTAAAATATTTATCTTACAGTCTCGCCATTTCACATGCATCAAGGTGCTGAACAGGGAATTTCCTCTTTCTTGTTCAATAGCACTGTAATCTGAGACAGTATTGCTAGCACCTACATTTCCCATCCGACTAATTGCGCCAGACTCAAATAACATGGTTTCTGCAAAACTCGTTTTTCCGCTGCCCGAATGACCGAGCAGCACCACATTTCTAATTTTTTTAGTATCTACACTCATATGACAATAATGATTATATGGTTAATAATATAAAATCGCACGAATAACACAAATCAAAATAATAAAATCAGGCTTTAAGGTACAACCAATTTAACTATCTTCATAATTTTGATAATCAAAATATAGTAATTAAGTACTTCTTTTTTTAAATTGAAATTGGTGTAATGTTTAAAGTACATATTTTCAATGTATTAAAGGACTGTTAGAAAATCGATCTGCTACTATTGTTTTTGATGGCAGAAAGGTAAGAAGGTGAGTGATGTTCGTGTAGATGTAAGGTCATTTGGAATGGTGATAATCATCAGGCAAATGCTTAAACTTTTTTATTTGAACTATAAACATTAAATATTCTAAAGCAAATACGGTTAGAATGAAATAATTAGGTTACATCTTCGTTTCTTTGCAACCGAAATGCAATCATGGACAAAAAATCAATCGACAATCAATCTTGGGCTATTCTTATTTTCTTGAGTCTCGTTTGGGGATGCTCATTTATTCTTATAAAGAAGGCGCTGATTGCATTTGACCCTATTCAGTTGGCCTGTCTTCGTATCAGTATATCTTCCCTTGCCTTTACACCTATCATGTTGTGGCATCGCAAAGATGTCGATTGGTCCAAATGGCCAAAATTTCTTGCCATTGGGTTAACGGGAAGTGGTGTGCCAGCCTTCCTGTTTTTTATGGCGCAGTCTCACATCAGCAGTTCAGTGGCAGGATTACTCAATAGCCTCACACCCATTTGGACCTTGCTGATCGGGATATTTATTTTTAGATTGCAGTTTGACCGTACAAAACTAGTGGGTGTTTTTATTGGATTTTTAGGAGCTGCCTCTATTGTTTTGCTTGGGTCTGAAGATCTTACAGGTGGCAATCCTTGGTATGGTATTCTGGTCATAATTGCCACGATATGTTATGGTTCGAGTGTCAATATGGTACAAGCTTTTTTTGGTACTACCAAACCTATTATTATTAGTAGTGTTTCGTTTTTCCTTATTGGTCCACCTGCTTTGATTTATCTAGCATTTTCAGATTTTTCTACAACACTTGTGACTAATCCACAGGCACTGCAAGCATTGGGAGCTGTATCCATTTTGTCACTTGCTGGTACGGTACTTTCTACTATATTATTTTATACATTAGTACAAAAGACTAGTGCTGTTTTTGGTAGTACGGTGACTTATCTGATGCCTGCTATTGCTATATTTTGGGGATTTCTTGATGGAGAGACGATTTCCATTCTACACTTTGGCGGCATGGCTTTGATATTGTTAGGTGTTTATATTACTAAAAAGTAAAAAGATGAATCAAATTCCTGGTTTATACATTACAGATTCAGAAGATAAAGGAAGGGGTGTTTTTACTTCCATCGATATCGCTCTGGATGATGTCATTGAAGTATGTCCTATTATAAAGATATCAAAAGCTGAACTTCCTATCATTCATAAAACTGTGCTACACGATTATTACTTTCTGTGGGGAGAAAATATGGATGAATGTGCTATTGCCTTAGGATTCGGAAGTTTGTATAATCATGAGGTTCACTCTAATGCCAATTTCATTCTTGATCTAGAAAATGATACTATTGATATCGTAGCCATTAGAGATATCTCAGCTGGGGAAGAAATTACACTCAATTATCATGGCGAACCTGGAGATGAAGAACCACTTTGGTTTTAGTTTCTTTGGTTTTGAGTAGCCCTTGATGTAAAATAATACTATTTATTGTTTGTAGTATTGGAGAATAGAAATTATATTTGTGAAATTAATTTTAATCCCGAATAATCATGCATCATACTCGCCGTAAATTCATCTTACAATCTTCATCCACCGCAATAGGTTTGGGTCTATTATCATCATTGCCATTTAATGGGTTACTTGCCAAAGGTAGTTTGGTTGGGGCTAATGATACTATTAATGTTGGTTTGATAGGATGTAAAGGTATGGGTTGGTCCAATCTTAAATCTCAACTGACCAATAATCCTGAAGTTAGATGTATAGCTTTGGCAGATGTAGACCAAAGCGTACTCGACGAACGAACGAATGATGTTGAAAAGCTTAAAGGCAATCGTCCTAAACAGTTTAAAGATTATAGACGAATGTTGGAAATGAAAGAAATCGATGCTGTGATCATAGGTACACCCGATCACTGGCATTGTCTGATGTTTTGTGATGCACTATCTGCAGACAAACACGTATATTGTGAGAAACCACTTGCCAACTCCATAGAAGAATGCAATGTGATGATGGCTGCTGCCAAAAGATACCCTAAGATTGTACAAATAGGGCAATGGCAAAGAAGTGGTAAACATTACCAACAGGCGCACCAATATCTAAAAAGCGGAAAACTTGGAAATATCAGATTGGTAAAATGCTGGGCTTACCAAGGTTGGATGCAGCCTGTGAATGTAAAACCCGATGCTGCTGTGCCGCAAGGTGTGGATTATGATATGTGGCTAGGACCTGCGCCACAAAGACCATTTAATCCTAATCGTTTTCACTTTAATTTCAGATGGTATTGGGACTATGCTGGTGGCTTGATGACGGATTGGGGTGTACATGAGATAGACATCGCTTTATATTTTATGGGTGTACAAGCACCAAAATCAGTAATTGCTTCGGGTGGGAAACTGGCTTATCCAGATGATGCTTCAGAAACGCCAGATACTTTGCAAGCTGTATTTGAATATGAAAACTTCAATATGTTATGGGAACATGCTACAGGAATAGACAATGGACCTTATGGTAAATCAGAGGGTATTGCTTTCATTGGTAATCATGGAACTTTGGTAGTCAATAGAGAGGGCTGGAGTGTCATTCCTGAAACGCAAAGAAATAGTGAAGGGATATTAAACTATGAGATCGAAAATATGCCTGAACAACGCAAACCAAATAGTGCGGACTATCTAGCAGAGCATGGAAAAAACTTTGTGTCTGCCATAAAAAAGAATGATGCATCAATACTAGCATGTGGTATTGAGACTGGCGCTGTTGCAGCTATCAATGCACATATGGGTAATGTAGCCTTCAAAACAGGTCGTAAAGTCTATTGGGATGCTTCTTCTGGTACATTCAAAAATGATGCAGAAGCCAATATGCTTATCAAAACAAATTACCAAAATGGCTGGAATCTACCTATTATCTAGGTAGATGTACCATTATTTTGGGGTTTAAAACAATTAAAATGATATGTAATTCATTCATTTATACTTAACTATTGGGTAATGCGTAGGCATAGATAGATTCAGAAACTACTGTTTTCATCAATTATTAGAAAATTATTAGAAAGCTTTAAATTTTATAAGTATTACAAAATCAATTGATTACATGTTGTGTATAAAAATATATGAAATTATATAGTATAATATTTTTTTATATATATAATGCAATCTATCTTTGCATCAGAATAGCGTGAGAAACTGTTCTGAACCTATATTTAAATCCAACCTGATCATATATTCAAATATAACACATCTGTAAATTTTATATTTACATTTAGGTGGTTTTGAATACTATGTAGACTTTGCAATCTTAGATTGTGTGATGTCTGAATAATAATAGAAAATATAAACGATTAAACATTGATTTAGTATCCTTTATTGTGGTATTAAATAAAACTGGTGTGTATTTTTCACATTATGTATTAAAGAAATATTTATATAAATATTTCACCTACTTATTCTATATCCAACCCTGATTTTGATTTTAGAAACGGAAGATTAAAGACGGCTTTCTGTCTTTTCGACGAATTATTTTTCTTTAACCATTAAGTTACTGGGACTTAGGTGTATACATATATATCCTAATCTCATGACAGTAAAATTTATTTCTTAAACTCAAAATTTGGATCTCATGAACGAAACAAATTCAACACGTTTCAGTACCATAAGCAGGATGTTAGCATTCTTCGTGGTATTTTTCATCGGCACCTCTACCATCTCATCGGCCCAGTCCGCTTGTGCGTGTAAAGGTGCTATTCAAGTATCTGTAAATGACGTTTGCCAGGCTGACATCACCACAGATATGATTCTTACTAATGGTTCTACATGTGGTGGCTCGACTACTGCAGTTGTAACCTTAATGAAGACGCCGACTGGCAATATCATTGCTACGGGTACAGGATCTGCCTTGTTACAAGACGCTCATCTTTATATCGGTAAAAAGATATATGGTAAAGTGACTGAAGGTACAGGTGTGAATTCTTGTTGGACCGAGATTTTCATCGAAGACAAACTGGCTCCAGTTATTGAATGTCCTGATGATTTGACCCTTACTTGTTACCAACTAGCGGCATACTGCCCAGTTGTTACTGAAAACTGTTCTCACTATACATTAAATATGATAGCTGAGACCATCACTGTAAATGATTGTAGACCTACTACAGGTCTTCCTGACGAAGTATTAAAAGTGATCACTCGTACTTATCAAGCTGTAGACGAAAGCGGTAACGTTTCGGCACCATGTACAGTTAATATTACAGTAGAAGGATTGCCTACGCTTGAAGATCCATATATCAATATGCCTGCTAACAGATGGCTTGCGGATGATACTGAGTTACAATGTAATGAAGATTATGCAAAAATACCTGCTGGTCAGCCTTTTGCTGGTAATCCATCTCCATTTGATATCACTTCTGGTGGTAAAACAAGAAGAGGTACTGGTGTTCCATACTTATTATTATGGAATCCTGCAACTTTTAATGCAGGTGTAATCGATGGTAACGGTCCTGGATCTATTACCTTAATAGGTGGTACAGATAATACACTTCCAAATACAAGAACTCTAGGTGCTGAGATATGCTTCAATTCATTGGACAATCAGACGATGACATTTAACTGGAGTGCATTCATGCAAACTAATGCAGGAGTACCAAATGGTCAGTTCATTGATGATGAACCAGTTTATGCTGTTAATGGTATAGAAACGAATCTTCCTCCTGTAGTAACAGGTGTTAATACTGGTAGTGGCGTGCTTTCAGTTGTTTTAGAAAAAGGAGATGAGTTTTGCTTCAGAGTATACACTATGAATAGAGCAAGTCACACGCATTTGACGATTTCAAACATAACATCTAATGTCCCTGCGGCACTTCCAAGATTATATTTACCTATTTATCCAACACCAGATTTATACTGTAATGTATTGGTTTCTTTTTCTGATGTAAGACTTCCTGAGATAGGATGTGTTACTAAGATATTGAGAACTTGGCAAATACTAGAGTGGTCTTGTAGAGGTACTCAGAGAATCAGAACACACTTACAGATGATAGAAATAGCTGATAAAGTTGGCCCTACCATCACAGCACCAGTAGACTTTACTGCTTCTACAAATGGACATTCTTGTGAAGCAAATATAGCATTCCCTGCAGCTTTAGTATTTGATAGCTGTAGTACATGGACTGTAGACATCACTTACCCAGGTGGATTTATCAAAGGTGTGAATGGTGGTTTAGGAAGTCTTCCTGTAGGATGTCATACTGTGACATATACAGCTTATGATGCATGTTACAATAGCACAACAGCGACTGTGGTAGTTACAGTTGTAGATAATACACCGCCAGTAGCTATTTGTGATCAAAACACCGTAATAGGATTGACACTTGATGGTAAAGCATGGGTTCCAGCTACATCTTTTGATGATGGTAGTTATGACGAATGCGAATTGGCAAAGATGTTGGTTAGAAGAATGAATCCACAGGCATGTACACCATGTAAAACTCCAGAATTCCCGGGCTTTACTTTCTTAGGTGAATATGTGAATTCAGGTAAGTCAACACCACACTACTACTATATTTCTAAGCACAGATCTACACCTGACGTAGCTATCAAAACAGCTGCTGCGATGGGTGGATACGTAGTTGCAATCAACACAGCAGCAGAAAATACTTGGTTATATGATCAAGTTCAACAATGGAATCTTGATGAAGATTACTTAATAGGTTTGAGAGATATCAAGAGAAAAGGTTTGTTTTCTTGGTTGAGTAATGAGACTTCTACTTATAGAAATTGGGCAGTAGGATCTCCACAAGATGTCATTGATGGTACTAATTCATTTGATTATGTAAGGGTATTAAACGATAATGCAACTTGGTTGGATTTCGGCACAAACCAATGTGAAACAGAAGAGTGGTTATATGTAATCGAAATCACTGATCCATGTGGATTTAGTTCTTATGCACAGTTCTGTTGTTCAGATGTAGGAACGACGCCGCACATGGTACAGTTCAGAGTTATAGACAAAGCAGGTAACTGGAATGACTGTATGGTAAATGCCATCGTTCAAGATAAATTACCTCCAGCTATTACTTGTCCAGCACACGTTACCGTTACTTGTGAAGACATATTTGATACAGCACATTTGAGACATTCATTCGGATGGCCTACAGTATATGACAATTGTGAAAATCCGATAGTAGTTACAGATTCAATCATTGATTTGAATAGTTGTAGAATTGGAACAATCACACGTAGATTTGTAGCTACTGATGCAGGTGGAAGAACAGCTTCTTGTACACAAATTATCACTGTAACAGGTTCTAATAATCCATTTGTAATGACAGCTGATAGATGGCCTGTTGATAGAACTATCTCAGGTTGTGAAGATCCAAATAGTCCAGTATTCAGTCCTGATGTTTTAGGAAGACCAAATCTACTTGCGGACAATACTTGTAGTTTAGTAGGTGCTGAATATACAGATCAAATCTTTACATTCAACAATTCAACAGGAGAAGCATGTTTCAAAATCTTAAGACACTGGACAGTTATCGATTGGTGCCAAAGATATGAAAACACTCCAGGTGGTGGATTCATTTACAGAACTTGGGAACACACACAAGTAATCAAAGTGAACGATCCAGTTAAACCTGTGATCACTAGCAGTTGTGCTCGTAAATCAGTATGTACATACGATCCAGGATGTGCAGATGGTTATATCGAACTTATTGCAACAGGTACAGATGTTTGTACTGATATCTTACGTTGGAGATATCAAATAGATGCTTTCAACGACGGCTCTTTCGAATTAGGTCTCTCAAATACTGGTTTAGGAAATACAGCGGATGCAAGTGGTAGATATCCAATAGGAAATCACAGAATTCAATGGTCATTCGAAGATAGATGTGGAAATATCACTAAGTGTGATCAATTGTTTGATGTAGTAAATTGTAAAGCACCAACGCCATACTGTTTGAATGGTCTTGCTACAAGCCTTATGCCTATCGATACAGACAATGATGGTATAGCAGATGTAGGTATGATTGATATCTGGGCTAAAGACTTTGATAATGGAAGTTCACACCCATGTGGATACGAAGTGATCTTATCATTCGAGCCTGTAACACTAGATACAGCAGGAAATCCAATCATAAAAGACAGCTTAGTATTTACTTGTGCTGACTTAGGTAGGGTAGATTTAGATCTATATGCAGCGGTGATTACACCAATGGGTCTAGTTGTTCAAGATTACTGTTCTACATTCATCAATATCCAAGACAACAATGATGTATGTGAAGATGATGGTAGAAGATTTGTAATCAACGGTAGTGCAATGACTGAATCAGCTGAGCCTGTAAAAGATGTATTTGTGAAGTTAGAAGGTAGCGAAATGAATGCCATGACAAATGCACAAGGTACTTATTCTTTTGGTGACATGCCTAATGGTGGAAGTTACACTGTAAGCCCTAGCAAAAATGATGATATCTTGAATGGTGTCACTACATTGGACTTAGTAATGATGCAGAGACATATCTTAGGTATTCAGAAGTTGACATCACCTTACAAAATGATTGCAGCTGACGTAAACAAAGATAAAACAATCACAGCTGCTGACTTAGTAGAGCTTCGTAAAGTGATCTTGGGTGTAAATACAAAATTCAGTAATAATGAATCTTGGAGATTTGTAGATAAGTCACACACATTCGGTGATACTCAGTTTGCACTTAGTGAATTATTCTCTGAGAAAACAAATGTAGAGAATATTAATGCAGATATAATCGTAGACTTCACTTCTATCAAAGTGGGTGATGTAAACGAAAGTGCAGCAGCAAATGTAAACAGCAATAACTTAGAGTCTAGATCAGGACAGTCTCTTGCACTTACGACAGAAAATCAAACATTCGAAGCAGGTCAAATCGTAACGATCCCTGTGAATGTAGCAGATAATGCAGATGTGACTGGATTCCAGTTTACTGTAAACTTTGACACTGAATTATTCAGCCTTGAAGCAGTCAATGGTGGTATCATCGGTATGACAGATCAGAACTTCGGTTTTGCAAAACTTGCGGATGGTATTGTGACGCTATCTTACAACAAAGAGAAAGCAATGAATCTAGTAGAAGGTGCAAATGTGTTCACATTGACACTGAAAGCTAAAGACAAAGGCTTAGTTTCTCAAGGACTTTGGGTAGACTCATCACTTACACCAGCTGAAGCATACACAAATGACAATGATGTCATGAAAGTTGCCTTCAATGTAAGTGGTAGAACAGAAGCAGCTACAGTATTGTACCAAAATACTCCAAACCCATTCAAAGCAATCACAGTGATAGGTTTCGATCTTCCTGAAGCAATGGATGCAAAAGTTACTATCTATGATGTAACTGGTAGAGTAGTAAAAGTGATTAACAACACTTTTGTAAAAGGTTACAATAGCGTAGAGCTTAACAAAAACGAACTTGGTAGTGTAGGTGTACTTTATTACACACTTGAAGCAGGAGACTTCAAAGCTACCAGAAAAATGGTTGTCATAGATTAATTTTCTATAAAGAATTTACTGTTTTTGGGATGGGACCCCTCTTCGAAAAGTCGAAGGGGGTCTTTTTTTTTATATGGGTTTTTGGGTTTGGAAATTATGAAAATGGCTGGTTAGTGAGATTTTCGGATGGTGCTAAGCTTGAGAAAGATTGCTTTTGTAATGTTTGTCTAGTAATACCTACGATCTACTACTATTTCAAAAACTTGATTGTGCATCATTCTATGATTATAGGTAAAGATGAGTGCATGTAAATGATATTCTGAAATGGGCTACTCAAAGATTAAAATTATTAGTAGAAATCAGCTGCGTTCCATCTTAGATTTTGGTGTATTATTGTCTGGTATCAAGCGTCAAGTGATTGGTGCATTGGTGGGTTTGCTGTGGAGTACATATGGAGTTCCTATGGCGTACATACGGCTTTCCTATGGAGTTCCTACGGAGTTCCATCGGGGCAGCGTCGGGGCATGGTCGGGAGAGAGTCGGGAGAGGGTCGGGGCGTGGTTGGTGGCCACTGGGGGCCACGGATGCCACGGATGCCACGGATTGAAATCCGTGGTTATGAAACGAAACACCCCTCTGGGGTTATGTGCAGGGTTAAGAACAAAGATACGTTTTTTTTAAGAAAAATGGAGATAATCAATCGTTTTTTAGTCTGAGTCTGAAGGAAAACGGTAGATTATCATTATGCAGGACTATTAGAAAAATGCGAAATGGGAAGGCTGAAATGTTATCAAAATCTTAAATAAAAAAATCGAGTTCCCACTAATGTAAAGGTGGCGACATCTGAAAGGTTAAAGTTTTGGATGGAAAAATATTTGCCATTATATTGCAGTTTTAAAACAAAAAATAAAAATTATGGCAAAGCAAGTTGGACCGTTTAAATTTTTGGGCAAATTGGGGGAGTGGTTTGGATATTTGTTGAATGGGGAATATCATGTCAGAAGAATCGGTAAGGTGGACAAAAAAGTCAGACAAGAAGGTCCACAGTATGAGGAAACCCGTAAAAATGAAGCTGAATTTGGTATCGCTACAAGGTGTGGGGGACTATTCCGTCAAGCAATGATGCACATTACACAAAGGTGGACAACCAAACATTATCCGCCAAAGGTGATACAATTAATGATGGAAACATTGAAATCTGATACCGTGCATGTCAAAGGTAAAAGGTCTGTCAATTTTGGTCTGAAAAATGCGGAATCTCAGATGGCATTTAGACGTCTAGATATATACACCAAAAAGAACTATACTCATTATAGAGGCAGCCTGATGAATGAAACCAGGGACCCACAGGTATGGAAAATGAATCATCAAGCGTTATGGTCAAGAAGAGATGATGGGGATACCAAGTCTGTGAAACTTGGTTTTTTGCATGTAGATTTTGATCGTAAAATAGCTAAATATGAAGATGGCTTAACGATCAAATGTAAACGAAATGAGCAAATCGAGTATAGTGAAGTACAGATAGCCCCTTCTGGTGATATCAAGCTGCCGTGGACCTTCGTCATCCAACAAGTGTGGCGTGATGGGGACATTTATGAGCCTACGGGAATGTTGTTTATGAGTGTGTTGCAAGTCATAGAAGGAGAGATGAATATGGAGGATGGATTGCATGGGTCAGATGTTTTAGAGGAGATTGGAGGGTATTGTGTTGATGAGTATGGGGCACTTGGGTTAGATGCGCATAGTATTTCTAACAATGTGAATCAAGGAAGAAGCATTTTGGATGAAAATGGTGTCAACTGGGATGTGTTTTTGGATGGATATCTGGGTGATGGATTTGATGAGTGGGTGCTGGGAGACGAGGACAACAAAGGATTGGATGTAACTGAAGAGGTAGAAGAGGATAGTGAAGAAGAATTGGATATGCAAGTAGTGCTTGGATTGTGTGGTGTTGAAGTTGCTGATACGTATAATGAACAGGAATTAAATGAACTGGAGATTGTCGATGGAAATTGTGAAGAAGAGTTGTATGAAGCTGAAGATTTAGTTGAGCAAAGTGATCAAGGATTGCATCATGAAGCAGAATTAGATAAACAAGTAGGGTGTGAATTGTTTGAAAATGAAGTTGTCGAAGTGCATAGTGAAAAGGGATTCAATGAAGTGAATGTTATTGATGTACGTGGTGAAAAAGAGTTAGATGAATCTGATGATTTAGAGATGCGGAAGGAGCGTTTATTGATTGGAGTTGATGATAGAAATGTGCATCGTGGAGATGTTCATCATTCATTACATGATGGTGTTAGGGAAAAGGGTGGATTGGAGCGTTTTGTACCGTGTAAGTCACTTAGTGCTAATCTGCGTGGATTGCAAAAGCTTAAAAAGAAAAGATTTCAAAGAGATTCTGTGAAGGTGCAAAAAATACAAAGGTTGCATGGGCGACGTTTGGTATTACAGGATGATTAGTGTCTTTTAGTATTTGGAATATGGATTTGGTATAAGGAAGTATCAACAAATCAGGGAAGAAATTGGTTTGAGTGGGAGTATATTTTCATAACAATGATATGCTTTAGAGATTCCAGTCCAATTGCTTGTTTTCCCATTACATGATTTAAATTGATTGGCTTTTGTAATAGAAGTTATCACTCTTTTACTTGTTCAAGATATTATAAATCCAAATGAAATAAGAAATGAAAATTGACCTTTAATTTTGGTTGTTTATGATTTAAACCTAATTTTGCGGAATCAGAAAAATTAAGCATAAAAAACGAATTTACAAATAGTTTAGAAAATGAGCACGAAAAGAATATTAATTGTCGGACTTGAGCAGCAGGAAGTTGAGAGAATAAAAGGAAATTTACAATTTGGTTATGTGGCACTTCATTATGAGATGTTGCCAAATGTAAAATTGATCGAAGGAAATTTATTTGTCGAAAGTTTGTCTGTCAAGGATAAATACTTGCTAGTTGATAAAGTGATTTTTCACGGAATTTTTGAGAATGACATCGATTTTATTACTTTATTGGCGCTTTGGAATGGACCTTGCCTTCCAAATGCACATGGAATGATGGATTTGAGACAAAGGATTCCAGGTCTTGTTAGGGCTTTACGTGTTTCAAAATTTAATGGCATAAAACGTGGCATGACAATAGGAGCACAAGAGGTTAATACATCAAAAGAATCTGTCGCAAAATGGGGAATCTGGCATTGTGGAGAAGACAAACATAAATTTTCAGGTAATTGGGTTAGCGCTGAGTCTTCATTGATCGAAGAATTCATAAATGGCGAAGCTGTAAGAATTATGTTGGTCGGTGATAAATCTTGGCAGATACAGTTAACAGGAGATTCTTGGCTGAAATCAATTCATAATAAAGGCTCTTGGGAAATGGAAGTTGACAATGATCTTTTGCAGGATTCCATTAATATTGCAAAGTATTTTGATTTACAAACCGTAGGTGTTGATTATATGGTGGGAAATGATGGAAATAAATATTTGCTTGAAGTAAATCATATCCCCAATGTAACCGTTTTCCCTTTTGTGAATGTTGCTTTTCTTGAATACGTAGAAAAATGGATCAATACATAAATAGCGCTTACCACCTATTCTTTTTTATACTTTTAGAAAATGTCAAAAAACAAATTACCTTTGACTCATAAAATCTAAACAGGTATGAAAACATTTAATCTTTTACTATTTTTCTTTTTATTTTATGTTTATACAGCATCTTCACAATTGTCTATAACGGGATATTCTACTTTTGCGATTGGAGCCGAGACAAAGGTGTACAAAAATCTAAGTGGTGAATTCCGGGTATATACCAATGACATTCTGCATGATAGCAACTTGGAAGTTCAGTTTTATTATGGATTTGCTCCTAGGAAATATCATCAAATCAGGCTAGGTGCAGGTGTGAATGGAAATATATTTTATGGAGCTATAAATGCCATTCAATTGCCAATTCAGCTGCATATATTTCCATTGCAAGATTTAAAAAGATTGGCCTTTGTGATCGAATTTGCACCATTATGGCCAGTAGAAGACGAGCTAAGTCCTGATACTTTGATCTTAAGGAATTTATGGGGTGTGCGGTATAGTTTTGGTGGGGAGTGAGGTGTTTTAAACATTTCATAAATAATATCACATCTGTCCAAAATAAATTAAAATGACATGGCAGAAATGTCCCATCTTGTGGGTGCAACCATTAACACGCCATGTCAGGGATAAAAGTAAGCGTATTCAGCCAAATATTAGCACTTGTTGATAGAAATATTTGTAACAAGTTAGTAAAGCAACATCAAAGTGACAAACACAATAAGGGTATAAATACCTGGACGCATATGGTATCCATGATTTTTATGCAATTATCAGCGTCAACATCAATTAGAGATATAGCTAATGGTTTAATGAGTGCTACTGGCAACTTGAGCCATTTGGGTATTACCAAAGCTCCATCAAAATCTTCAATGAGCTATATCAACAAGCACCGTAGTTATGAAGTATTTAGGGAAATCTATTTTGAACTTCTAGAATCATTGGAGCCATCCTTAGCAAAATCAAGGAAATACGCCCGAAGTCTTAAGCGGAAGATATATTTGTTGGACTCTACGATCATACCGCTCAGTTTATCCCTTTTTGATTGGGCTAAGTTTAGAACAACGAAAGGAGCAGTAAAACTTCATACAGTTCTTGATTACGACACAGGTCTTCCATGTTATGCGGTATTAACTGAAGCTAAGAAGCATGACGTTAAAGCTGCTAAAACAATTGATTTTCCTAGTGGCTCAGTAGTAGTTATGGATAGAGCATATGTTGACTTTATATGGCTTAATAATTTGGACAGCAGCCGAGTATTCTTTGTCACTAGGCTCAAGAAGAACGCCAAATTTGAAGTAATAGAGACATTTGTAACAAATGAGAAGCATGAGCACATCCTGACAGACGAAGAAATCAGGCTAACAGGTCTTTTTACAGATGTTAAATACCCTAAAAACCTACGTGTCGTCAAGGTTTATGACGAACAAAACGACCAAGAGTTAATATTACTGACCAATAATATGTCTTGGACAGCAGACACTATCTCACAACTATATAAGTCAAGATGGGCCATTGAAATCTTCTTTAAACACCTAAAACAACTGTTTCATGTCAAGTCATTCATCGGAACAACCGAAAATGCAGTACAGATACAAATGTGGTGCTCATTAATAGCAATATTGCTCTTAAGTTACATCAAATCAAAGGCAATTTATGATTGGCATTTATCAAATCTAGTCTCATTGTTAAGGTTAAATCTATTCGTAAAAGTAGATTTATGGCAGTGGGCTAATTACCCTATCTTAAAACCACATAAACCACCTGATAAACATGCCCAAATGGCTTTCGATTTTTGATACACAAGGCTTGTTTTCTAAAATGCTATTTTACCAGCTCAAAATATCAGTATTTTGGCATATATTTGCTATGGTCAAAAACGTTTTGGACAGTT
>DLGT01000072.1:2695-87625 GCA_002482845.1 Saprospiraceae bacterium UBA7687 | reverse complement strand
ACACAAAGTATTCTACACTCCCTAAAAATAACTTTCCTATGATATAGCTTATTTGGCAAGTATAAAACAAAATGAAAACTTCCATTAAATTACGTCCATTTGATTACTTTTGCACTAACAATAATATCAAATATATGTACACTCGTAGACGATATGGTTTTTGGATGACCTTTAACTGGAGTAAAAAACCATTTATTTATGGACTAATCTATGCCACATTATTGACTATAATCTTTGAATACCTATTCCATTCCCAAAATTTTGATATTTCTGTTAATTGGCAACCTATCAGTGTATTGGGTATCGCTGTAGCATTTTATTTAGGATTTAAAAATAATGCGAGTTATGATAGGACTTGGGAAGCTAGGAAAATATGGGGCTCTATTGTCAATAATTCTAGAAGTTTTGGGGTTGCCGTAACTAGTTTTGTACAGGGCGAACATAGTGATATTATAAAAAGAGAGTTGATATTTAGACATATCGCTTGGCTCACTTCATTGCGGTATCAACTAAGACTTGCCAGAGAATGGGAACATACAGAGTATAGGGTCAAAGGAAAATACAGTCCTGTGATATGTGAAGGTTATTTTGATCAACTGGAGGCAGAAATAAAAGGTTTGATTGATCATGAAGAGTTTGCATTGTATGAGGTAAGGCCAATATGGCGGCACAGCTATTAAATACTCAATCAATGAGATTACAATCATTAAAGGACAAAGGATATTTTGAAGATTTCAGACACATGGAATTTTACACGCTGATTAAAGGGTTTTATGATAACCAAGGAGCGAGTGAACGCATTAAAAATTTCCCTTTTCCACGTCAATATGCGTCAGTGGCATTGTGGATGACGCTCATATTCTGTTTATTGATCCCATTTGCCTTGCTCAGCGTATTTCATAATCAGGAAAGTCATACTGTGTGGCTTTCCATACCATTTACAGCTTTACTTATCTGGGTATTTTTTTTGATGGAGATGATAGGTGATTTTTCTGAAAATCCTTTTGAAGGTACTTACAACGATGTACCCATTTCGACGATTGCTAGGGGAATAGAAATTGATCTTAAGGAGATGATAAATGAAAAAGATATTCCAAAGGCATTAACTGCGGATAATGGATTTTTAATGTAAAATATTAGGCTCATAATAAAATACGGTTGCTCCAGAGCTTAATGATTTTGTTTTGATAAGTTTCAATGTAATTCTTTCTGTGATTTGGTCAAAAAGCTTCAGTCCTTTTCCTTCGATAATAGGGTGAATGCATATTTGTAATTCGTCAATAAGATGACTGTTTAAAAGTTTGATAATCAAGCTCCTACTTCCAATAAGAATATCTTTGTCGGCTTGTTGTTTGAGTTCTAAAACTACTTCGTTAAGTGGTTTTTTTGCGAGTTCGGCACTTTTCCAGCCTGTCTCATTTAAAGTGTTGGAAAAAACAAGTTTTTTTATTTTGTCTATTGAAATTGCAAAGTCGTCCATTGATTTTTCACCTGAGGGATTTTGTAATAGTGTTTGCCAAAATTGCATTAGTTGGAAGGTGGTCCTTCCATATAAAATCACGCCTCCATCATCAATTAGTTCAGCATAATGTTGATGTAGTCCTTCGTCTGCTACTCCTGTCGTATGATCACAAACACCATCAAGTGTCATATTAAATGCTGCAATTACTTTTACCATATTTCTTTTTTATGTTTGTTACATTAGATTCAAAGGTTTACACCTAATAATGTAATTTTTTAATTTTAGTTGGAATAATTCAAAGGTCTAATACTACCTTTAAAATATGAAACGCTGATTGTATCCTTCTAAAACTGATGTATTCAATTGGCGGTAAAAAACAATCCTTCTTTTCTACTGCAAATATAGAACAACTTAAGATAATTAGATGTATACCTTTGAAAATGTTTTACCCCACTAGGCTTTTACAGCAGATGCAAATAGTCTTTGTTTTAATTCAGGAAATCGAACAAATGTTGTGATCCAAAGTAGAATTTGGATTGATACTGCTATGGCAATAGGTTGTTGATGTTGCAAATGTGTGGCGATGGCTCCACCCATGTAAGCGATTAATAATAATGCACCCACTACACCTGTACGAGGGATGATAAAGAGAACCAAGGAGATGGCTTCGACAATTCCAATAAAGAGATAAGTAGTGGCATCGAGCCCTATGGAAGCTGCTTGTTCTAGAGCAGTTTCGTTTTGTGTGAGTTTCATAAAGGCACTCATAAAAAATACAAGTCCTAAGATGGTGGTTAGAATCCACCCGATGATGCTGATTGTTTTCTGTGACATATTTTAAATTTTTATTTAGACTGCAAAGTTCCGCTTATTATCAATACCTTTGATATCTGTTACAAAAAGGATAGTACTTACAAAAAGAATAGTATATGGAAACACATTCGATAGAAAGTTGCGCAAAAGCCAAAATGGCAATTAGAGACACCCTAGACATCGTGGGAGGAAAGTGGAAATTGGTATTGATCTCTGTATTGCGCAGTGGTAAAAAGGGATTTAATGAGTTATCGAGAGAAGCAGGAATTTCCCCGCGTATCTTGTCCAAAGAATTGCAAGAATTGGAAATGAACGGATTGGTCAGTCGCAAAGTCTGTGATACCAAACCCGTGACGGTACAATATGAATTGACACCTTATAGTGAAACTTTGGGTGATGTCTTAATTGCTATGGAAAAATGGGGATTTCAGCATAGGAATAAAATTATGCATGGGATAGAAGGAGTGTCCAATTAATTTTTCGATAAATAGAACCATGATTAGTTTTCTAATTATATTCGTTTTTTGATTTGGCTATGGCTTATTACTTACCTAAATTAGTTTTATTATAAAGGGCAAATTCTGAGATAAGAACTTCCAATAAAATCGTAGTTCTTAATTTTGTTGATTTATTTTTTGAATCTCGAAATCTGACAAAATTCTGCATGCCATATATTTCGTGAAAGGACTTGTTCATTGATATCAAGTAAGATAGCATTGGAGTGGATATCTTCTTCAAAGCCAGATTCTATTGGGATGTTTTGTAAGAATCTGTGGCAATCTACAAGAGGTGTTGACCATTTTGTTGTAAAGCTTAGATCATCAGTCAACATTTTCTGCCAATTCTTTAATGCATTTTCTTTTTTGTTTCGAAACATGTCATTATAAAATTTTCGGTTCATTCTAAGTCTGTTTTCATGCATTTCTTGGACTATGAGCATGAATTTTTTTGATAATTCTGTTGTACTCATTAAAGAGTCAGGTAAACTATATAGTTTAGCTCTAGCAGATCTTGCAGATAATTCAAGAATGTCGAAATAAATATTATCAACAGCAATGAGCAATGAATCATTTGTTTCAGCACGAGATATTAGCCGAGCACAAACTGGTGCGATATAGAATCTCATTTGAGTAGGTCTCATTTCTGATGTATTTTGTGGTAGATCTAGGACTGTCCAAAGGGCAAGTTCAGCATGTACTCCAGTATGTTGTACTTTGTAATCATCAAATGTTATCCTACTTCCATTTTGCCAAAATAAATAATCTGAATCTTGATTCAAGAGATCAGATTGACAAAAAAGGATGGAAGTCCAAAAGCACTGGATAACTAATATGGTTATTTTTAAGTTCAAAATTAAAAATTTCATGCTAAAATTTTACTGCTTATCACAAATGTAATTAGTTATTAACAATATCACAATATTACAAATAATAGTTATCCATAGTTAGGCTCATAAAGATTCCAATCTACGAACTACATTTTACTAAACTTTCACAGCATACATCAAAGTGATTTACCACGCTTGCGGTTGGTTTTGGTCTGCCCACCATGGGGAACCAGTGATTCCATTGGCTTTTAGACGTTCAATAATCTGTGCTGTATGATGTTGAATATGGCGAATACTGTTGATATGCATTTCCAACCTTGTGTATGGATACCATTCAAAACCTGATGTTTCATGAATTGGTAAGGCTTCAATACTTTGTAACAAATCAACTTCTAGCAGATCCATAAAATGAAGTAATTCATCTTTTGTTTGAAAGCCTTCAATGGATACATCTGTATCGGGATTTTCCCAATCTAGAGCACCACCTAGACTCTCTGCACCTTCAATTGCTTTTGGAAATGTGATATAACTTTCTGGATTTTTACCTAAATAAAATTTTGTTGCCCATAAAGTATGATAAGCGATTTGCCATGTTGGATTGTTGAAATTTTCATTGTTCTAAGGGTACTTTTTCTATTGCTTGTCGAAGCATACCAAGACAAGCTTTGTATTGTGAAGCTATAATTTCTAAAATGTAATTATTGTCCATAATTTGTACGTAAAAATTAATACAAGGACAAAAATAAAATAGGTTTCTGACAACAGTATGTCAGGGGTAAAATGAGATTTTGTAAAAATGAATGAATAGAATTTTTGTCCAATTGTATCAAAGTATTTGCTCTAAAAAACCATTTATGTTTTGTTTGAACCTTATTAAAGCGCGAACGAATAAATTTGTCGTATAAAATATTGATAAAAGTACTAAGCGTATTTTATATATCTATCGTTCGCGCTTACTTATCTATTGTGGGGCATTGAGCGCCATTTTATTACCTTCTGAATCAAGGAATATAGCGAAGAAGCCGCTACCATCGGCATGTTCTGTTTTGGGCGTTATTATTTTTCCACCATTTTTCTCTAATATATCAAGTTTTGCTTGTAGGTTATCTCCAGCATTTAAATACATTGTAACTCCATCTGATGATGGTTTATATCCATCTGACTGGATGATTACGCCTGATACCATTTGTCCTTCATAGGGTAGAATGCCCATTTGCATACCTTCGACATCAATTTTTTCAATTTTAATGTCCAATAATTGTTGATAAAAATTAATTGCTCGAGAAATATCCGTTGCGGGTATTTCGAACATTGAAACATAACTGTTCATTTCTTTTACTTTTAAATTTGTTAATGTGTCTGATGAGGTGCTTTCTGCATTTGACTTTTTTGGATTTGAACACGAAGCAAAAAATATGCTCAAAAACAATGATGCAAGGATAAACTTATTTACTACCATTTTTACTTTGTTTAAATTTTGACGCAAATGTAGATGAGCATTTTGTGTCAAAATAGTAAAAATGCGACACAGGAGATTTTATTTATAGAATAGGGTAGAAAGCGCCATATTTTCATTACCAGAAAATTCTTTTGGTGTAATGCCTACAAATTCTTTGAAATCTTTTATAAAGTGATTTTGATCGAAATATTCATTTTCATAAGCTATGTCCGTCAAAGTTTCAGCTTTTTGATTTACCATCATTTGTAATGTAGTTTGAAGCCTAATCACTTTACCCAATTGTTTAGGGCTTATCCCAATTTGTTTTTTAAAGTGTCTTTCAAGTTGTCGTCGTTTTGATATGTCGTCTTTCAAGATGTTATTTATTGAGGTGCTACCATTAGTTTTCAGAAGTATATCGACGGTCGATTTAACTATATTGCTAATGGTAGTTTTTTCTTTTAGTTTTTTTAGTAAATAAGTTTCTATTATCTCAATTCTTTGTTGTGTGTCTAAAGCTTGAAAGATTTGTTGCTCCAATTCATTGGCTTCTGAACTGTCGAAAAGTTCTGCAATTGGTGTTTCTTTGTCAACCAACATTTCGAGTGGAATATTTACGAAGTTGGCGAATCCATGTGGATAAAAACAGATTGCGATGGTATCGACATCACCAATAGGCAAAATATCATAAGATTTTGTTCTTTGCCCCATAACCATTGCATTTGGGTTAAGGATAAATTCGGTGTCTGAAACGAATCTTTTTATATTGTCTCCCAAATTAAATGTCATTTCAATACATCCATCAGGGACGATTTTTTGCTTTTGATTATTAGGGTCAAAAGGTACTTCTAATGTCCAATAAAATTTGACTAAGGATTTTAATTTGGCCTGAGGGCTGTATGTTTGATAAATCATCAATGGCAAATGTTGGATTTTGTTAAAAGAAAAGTCTTATTATCAAACAACAAATATTTTCGATATAATCTTGCACAAAGATACTACAGAGTTTAGTAGGATCATATTTTAGTTTTAATAAATTCATGTGCCGTCAAGAATAATAATTTTACTCCATTCTAAATACCAAAATACAATCTTTTATGTGATCAATATTGAATACATTTAAAGGTGCGCTTTTCGATTATAAATATCTGATTTATTGTATTTTAACTTTTCGGGTCGAAGTTCTAGCGCATAATCCGCGTTAGAATAATGACTTAACCATCTACATATTAACAAACTAGGATTGGTAGTTTGCGTCTAATTAATGGGTCAAGACAAACAATATAGAAGGGTTTTTATTTGACTATTTTTCTGATACTCAAGTCTTTTATCCATTGAATCGCTTCTTGTACAGGTACTGGCGATTCAGAGAAGGAAGTATTGTGTCCAAGCTCAGGAAACAATCGATAAGTATATTTTTTGCCGACCAAAGTTAGTTTATCTAGATTTTCCATACAAATTTCGACAGGAACCTGAATATCTTTTCCGCCAAATATCCATAGACCAGGTATTGTGAGATTACTAAGCTGTACATGTGGATTTGTTTCTACAAACTGATACTTGTCCGGTGCATTTTTTATATGATCGCGAACATCGGCTTCTGTGTGTGTCTTCCAAAAATGTTCATCCCCATTTGTGTAGAATTGAAATCTTAACTGTTCGAGTGTGCTGATAACTGGTCCACTGAATATAACCATAAAATTTACATTTTTATTCATTTCTGCTGTCAAAGGTATGATCCAGCCTGCCTGACTGAAGCCGATTAATCCCATAGGTAGTTTTATAGTATTCAAAAAGGTACGAAATGTATTTAAAGCTGTACTTGCATCGTGAGCCAAAAGATTCAGATTTGTTGAATCAATATTATTAGTACCAACCGAAGGTCCAACATATATGCCCCCAGATTCTCCAACTCCGCGTTTATCATACGTCAACACAGCAATACCTTGTGCTGCGAGCTGTTTTGCAAATTCCATTTCTCTTTTTACAGGATCAGACCCATGTACAATTACAACTGCAGCAATTGGATTTTTAGGATTTACTATTGAGCCAGCAAGCGTGTCACCTTGACTCACAAATGTCACATCTTGAATGGTGTAGTCCATGGGTTGAGCTTTCAATAGGTTTGGTAAAATGATTAATATTAGCCAAAGAAATAGGTTTGATAAATAATTAAAGTTCAGCATTGTTTATTTGTTAGGAAATTTGTTGTGGGTAATTTATGATGGTTTGGGGTTATAAATATGAATGGTAAAACATGGGTTATATAACTGTATTTTATTCAATATTTATATGTAGCAATGTAACGTAATAAAATATTGACTCGTTACTTTTTTTTTATTTCGTGAAGTAAATCAACGTTTTTAAGTTGTTGTTGATCGAAGGGAAATATGTTTTTTTCTAACAATTGGAATATAGTTTTTATTTTCATTAAATGCTTCTTACTCATTTGTCATAGCTACAAGCCATTTTGTCAATAAGTCGGAGTCGAATTGCGATACATGTTTCAACTTCATTTGACGCATAGTTTTTCCTGTTCCTTCTAAAATATTGTTGGCGTCTTCAAGTTTTTCAATATCTTTGGTAAACTAAATAGTCAGATAATTTTTATTGATTAAAAAACAAGCAAAGTCTTTGGTCGTTTTAAAGATAGGTCTGCGCCATTTGAACTCTTTCACTACGTTTTGCACGTTATGATGAATGATGGTTCTCACTACTAGTATGATCTTCTTTTGTTCAATAGGAGCATTTTCTATATATCCGCTTACTTATGTGTTCATTGATTTATTCAATTTTGCCCAATGCAAAGTCATAAGTAATTAAAATATTTCAACTAAAGTAAATTGTTTTTTTGTTCCAATTACAAATCGAAAAATTGGGGATTTTTATCATTGTTGTCGTATTTTTGGCTTAAAACCTTGATTTTTACAATAATTTAATATTAAGTTTTAGCAATTCCATCAGTATCAATTATTTAGTGTCTTTCAAAAGATGATAAGGTGTTGATTGGGATTTTATTAAACATAGATAGACTTTTATACATTCAAATAATTAAATATGTTTTTGGTTAAAATTTGGTTTGGAGATCAAAAAATGCTTTTTGAAAATGGAATGCATTAGATTTCAACATTTTATTGAAAAAAATATTTCAAAATTCTACCTTTCATTAGGAAAATAATAATACCTTTGCGTCTCTTTTTGAAGAAGCGTTGAATTTCTTCGAGAAAATATCAAAATTTTATTTAAATTTGCACATATGCCAACTATAAATCAGTTAGTTAAAAAAGGTAGAGAGAAAGTGGTGGTTGCCAGTAAATCTAGAGCACTTGACTCATGCCCTCAGAAAAGAGGAGTTTGTACAAGGGTTTATACTACGACACCGAAGAAACCAAACTCTGCACTTAGAAAAGTTGCCAAAGTAAGAATGACGAATGGTATCGAAGTAATTTGCTATATCCCAGGTGAAGGACACAACTTACAAGAACACTCTATCGTATTGGTAAGAGGTGGTAGAGTAAAAGATCTTCCAGGTGTGAGATACACTATCGTCAGAGGAGCATTAGATACTGCAGGTGTTGCGAAGAGATTGCAAAGCCGTTCAAAATATGGTGCAAAAGCACCTAAGAAATAATAAATCGTTTAAGATCATTATAATAATTTTATCGAAAGATGAGAAAAAGAAAACCAAAAAAGAGAGTAATAGCACCAGATCCACGATATGGTGATCCAATGGTTACTCAATTTGTAAACAACATGATGTGGGAAGGTAAGAAAAGTGTTTCTTACGCAATATTCTATGACGCTATGGATAAAATAGAAAGTAGAATAAGTGAAAACCCTCATGAAATTTGGAAGAAGGCATTAGAAAATGTTATGCCAGCTGTAGAAGTTAGAAGTAAAAGAATTGGTGGGGCGACTTTCCAAATTCCTACTGAAATCAGACCAGCTAGAAGACTTTCTATTGGTATGAAGTGGGTAATCAGATTCTCAAGAGCTAGAAGCGGAAAAGGAATGGCAGAAAAATTATCTGCAGAATTGATCGCAGCAAGCAAAGGTGAAGGTGCCGCAGTAAAAAGAAGAGAAGATACGCACAGAATGGCTGAAGCAAACAGAGCTTTCGCACATTTCAAAGCGTAATTTATTTTTTTTCTGAAACATTATTTTTTAATCGATCTATAAAATCTTATAACCATAATCATGGCAAAGGATCTTAAATTTACCAGAAATATTGGTATTGCTGCACACATTGATGCAGGTAAAACGACCACTACAGAGCGTATCCTATATTACACAGGGATAAGTCATAAGATAGGTGAGGTACATGATGGCGCTGCTACCATGGACTGGATGGAACAAGAGCAAGAGAGAGGTATTACCATTACTTCTGCGGCAACTACTTGTAGCTGGAGTTACCCAACTATACAAGGTAAGCCAACTGATGAAACACAACCATACCACTTTAACATTATCGATACTCCAGGTCACGTAGATTTTACAGTAGAAGTAAACAGATCATTAAGAGTATTGGACGGATTAGTTTTCTTATTTAGTGCAGTTGATGGTGTAGAGCCACAGTCTGAGACTAACTGGAGACTTGCAGAAAGATACCGTGTACCAAGTATCGCTTTCGTTAACAAAATGGATAGATCAGGTGCAGATTTCTTTAACGTAGTAAATGATATAAAAGAAAAATTAGGTGCTAATGCGATTCCACTTCAAGTTCCGATCGGAGCTGAGGAAAAATTTAGAGGTGCTGTAGATTTGATTAGTAATGTTGCCATGGTATGGAATGATGAAGACCAAGGTATGACTTACAAAGAAATCGAAATACCTGCTGATATCGCAGATACTGTAATAGAGTACAGAGCAAAACTCATTGAAGCTGTAGCAGAGTATGATGTTGAATTAATGGAAAAATTCTTTGAAGATCCAAATTCAATCACAGAAGCAGAGATTAAAGCAGCTGTTCGTACAGCAGTTATGGATCTAGCATTTACTCCGGTAATGTGTGGCTCAGCTTTCAAAAACAAAGGTGTTCAAGCGGTACTAGATGCAGTTTGTGCTTACTTACCATGTCCTTTGGATGTAGATGCCATTACAGGTACTAACCCAAAAACAGAATTAGAAGAGCAAAGAAAGCCATCTGTTAATGAGCCTTTCGCGGCATTGGCATTCAAAATTGCAACTGACCCATATGTAGGTAGGTTAGCATTTATGAGAGTATATTCAGGTGCTTTGGACGCAGGTTCATATGTATTGAATACACGTTCAGGTAACAAAGAAAGAATTTCGCGTCTATACCAAATGCATGCAAACAAGCAAAACGCTATTGATAGAGTGGAAGCTGGTGATATAGCGGCAGGTGTAGGTTTTAAAGATATTCGTACAGGTGATACACTATGTGACGAAAGCAAACCAATCGTACTTGAAAGTATGGTATTCCCAGAACCAGTTATCGGTCTTGCTATTGAGCCTAAAACTCAAAAAGATCTTGATAAACTAGGTATGGCCTTAAATAAACTTTCAGAAGAAGATCCGACATTCAGAGTGAAATATGATGAGGAAACCAACCAAACTGTTATCAGTGGTATGGGTGAGCTTCACTTAGAGATCATTGTGGACAGACTTAGAAGAGAGTTTAAAGTTGAGGTAAACGAAGGTGCGCCACAAGTAAATTATAAGGAAGCATTAACTGCGAGTGTCGAACATACAGAAAGATTGAAAAAACAATCAGGTGGTTCGGGTTTATTTGCGCAGATGTCTTTCGAATTAGGACCTGCTGATGAGAAATTTTTGGAATCAGAAGATTTCAAATCAGGCAAGACTAAACTTCAGTTTGTAAATGACATTTTCGGGGGATCAGTTCCTAAAGAATATTTTGCTTCAATTGTAAAAGGATTTACTTCTATGATGGATAACGGTATTCTAGCTGGTTACCACATCGATAGTATGAAGGTGAGATTGTTTGATGGTCAGACCCACGCAGTGGATTCAAAACCTTTGGCATTCGAACTATGTGCTAAAGAAGGATTTAAGGAAGCATCTAAGAAGTGTAATCCAGTTTTGCTTGAGCCAATCATGAAGTTGGAAGTAGTATCTCCAGATGAGTATGTAGGATCTGTTATTGGTGACCTTAACAGAAGAAGAGGATTACCAAAAGGCCAAGACACAAGATCTGGTGGTGCTGTAGCGATACAAGCAGAAGTGCCTTTGGCAGAGATGTTTGGTTATGTAACACAGCTTAGAACGATCACTTCTGGTAGAGCATCTAGTAGTATGGAGTTCAGTCACTTCTCACCAGCACCTAAGGGAATAGCTGATGCAGTGATAGAAAAAGCAAAAGGTTTAAAAGTTTAGAATTTTTTTTTAAAATAATTTAAAAATATTTTTTAATTCGGTAAAGAGTGTTATCTTTGCGCCCTCTTAAGAAATAGAGATAATAATAACAACAGGTTATGAATCAAAAAATCAGGATAAAACTCCGTTCTTACGATCACAATTTAGTAGATAAAAGTACTGAAAAGATTGTTAAGACGGTTAAAAACAGCGGTGCTGTTATTTCCGGTCCGATTCCGCTGCCAACTGAGAAGGAAGTATTTACGGTATTGCGCTCCCCGCACGTAAATAAAAAATCTCGTGAGCAGTTCCAGCTTAGGACCCATAAAAGAGTCATCGAGATTTTTACACCTACCCAGAAGACGGTAGATGCACTTTCGAAGCTTGAGCTTCCAAGTGGTGTAGACATCCAGGTTAAACTCACTTAATCGCTGGATTTTTAATTTTTATTTTTAGATTCTGAAGTATTGAGGTACTAGACTCTAAAGTCTTATGTCTTTAGTTTAAAAATTTAATCATGAACGGATTAATAGGAAAGAAAATTGGTATGACCAGTATTTTCGATGCTGCCGGCAAGAACATAGCTTGTACAGTCATTGAAGCTTTACCTAATGTTGTCACTCAGGTGAAGACAGTAGAAACTGATGGATATGATGCCATTCAGTTAGGATACGGTGAAGCGAAGGTAAAAAATACTTCAAAAGCACTTTTAGGGCATTTTGATAAAGCAAATACAACACCTAAACGTGAAGTAGTAGAATTTAGAGATTATCCTGTAGCTAAAGCACTTGGTGATGAAATAGCATTAACTGAAATTTTCACTGAAGGTGAAAAAGTTAGCGCTGTAGGTACATCAAAAGGTAAAGGTTTTCAGGGTGTTGTTAAAAGATACCATTTCGCAGGGGTTGGGCAAGCTACTCACGGTCAGCATAACAGACTTAGAGCCCCAGGTTCGGTAGGTGCATCAGCATGGCCTTCTAGAGTATTCAAAGGTGTAAGAATGGCTGGACGTATGGGAAATGACAGAGTCAAAACGAAGAATTTGAAAATTGTTAAGCTTTTACCGGATGCAAATCTTATCCTTATACAAGGATCAGTACCGGGTCATAAAGGTTCTTTCGTAATCATTGAAAAGTAAGGAATATGAAACTCGATGTATTAAATATTCAAGGTAAAAGTACAGGTAGATCTATAGAGTTGCCTGAAGGAATTTTTGGAATAGAGCCAAATGCTCATGCTGTATACTTAGCTGTTAAGCAATTCAATGCAGCACAAAGACAAGGTACACACAAGTCCAAAGAAAAATGGGAGATATCTCGTTCAACAAAGAAGATTAAAAAACAAAAGGGTACAGGTACAGCTAGAGCTGGTTCTATGAAGAGTCCAGTGTTTAGAGGTGGTGGTAGAACATTCGGTCCAGAGCCACGTAACTATACTTTCAAGTTGAATAAAAAAGTAAAAGAGCTTGCACGTTATTCTGCTTTCTCAGATAAAGTTGCAAATACTTCATTGATCGTAGTGGAAGACTTTAGCTTTGATAAGCCAAGTACTAAAGGGTATATGAATTTACTTACAAGTCTTGACGTAACTGGCAAATCGATCCTTCTTACTGCTGATTACAATAGTAATGTATTTTTGAGTAGTAGAAATTTACCAAAGGCTAAGGTTGTGAATGTAAAAGATGTAAATACGTATGAGCTAATTAATGCTGATATCTGTATTATATCTGAGAATTCAGTTAATCAGCTTAGAACTTCTTTCGAACAACAATAAAATTGATCCGAAATGTCAAACAATATTTTAATAAAACCAATCATATCTGAGAAATCAGAAAAATTGACAGGAAAGGGTAATCAATATACCTTTATAGTTGATAAGAAGGCGAATAAAATCGAAATCAAGAAGGCTGTAGAGTTAATGTTTACGACAAACGTTTTAGCAGTAAATACAGTAGTAATGCCTGCTAAATTAAAGTCAAGAAATACTAGATCAGGTGTTATAAGAGGTAGTGTAAGCTCATATAAAAAAGCTTATGTAACTCTTGCCGAAGGTGAAGAACTTGATATTTACGGAAGTTCTGAAGATTAATAGCTTAAACAGTTAAAAGCAAAAGAAATGGCAATTAAAAAGTTTAATCCAATCACTCCGGGCTTACGTCAGAAAGTTAATGTAAGTTATGCTGAGATTACCACAAATGTCCCTGAAAAGAGTTTGACAGTTGGTATCCACAAAAGTGGTGGTAGAAATCATGATGGTAAGATGACCATGCGCCAAATAGGTGGTGGTAACAAGAAGAAATATAGAGTAATCGATTTTAAAAGAGATAAAGAGGGTATTCCTGCTAAAGTTTCTACAATCGAGTACGATCCAAATAGATCTGCATTTATTGCGCTTTTAGTGTATGCTGATGGTGAGAAGAGATATATCATTGCACCAGATAAGATTAAAGTAGGAGATGCAATCATGTCTGGTAAAACAGCAACACCTGATAATGGTAATGCGCTTTACTTTTCAGAAATTCCTTTAGGTTCTGATATTCATGCTATTGAAATGGCTCCTGGTAAGGGTGCAGCTTTAGCAAGAAGTGCGGGTACTTATTGCACAATGATGGGTAGAGAAGGAAAATATGCAATTGTTAAGTTACCTTCAGGTGAAGTAAGAAGAGTATTATTGACTTGTAAAGCTGTCATGGGTAGAGCATCTAATCCAGATCATGGTCAAGAAGTACTTGGTAAAGCAGGTAAGACAAGATGGTTGGGGAAGAGATCAAGAGTAAGAGGTGTAGCGATGAACCCAGTAGATCACCCGATGGGTGGTGGTGAAGGTAGAGCTTCAGGTGGTCACCCTAGGTCAAGAACTGGTATCATGGCTAAGGGACAAAAAACCAGAGACGTCAATAAGGCATCATCAAGGTTAATTATATCTAAACGTAAGAAGTAATAAAGTAATATAATAGCATTATGGCTAGATCAATTAAAAAAGGACCTTATATTCATTTTAAGCTTTTAGAAAAAGTAGTAAAGGCAAATGAATCTAATAAAAAATCAGTTATTAAGACTTGGTCGCGTGCGTCAATGATTATACCTGATATGATAGGGCAGACCATCGCAGTACACAATGGTAAAACATTTGTTCCTGTGTTCGTTACTGAAAATATGGTTGGTCATAAATTAGGAGAATTTTCACCAACACGTACCTTCAAGGGCCACGGTGGTAAGAAATAATATTAATAAAGTTAAGCGAATCGCATAAATATATTTAGAATGGAGGCACTTGCGAGATTAAGGAATTGTCCTATGTCAGCCCGAAAAATGAGGTTGGTAGTAGATAACATAAGAGGTAAATCAGTAGACGATGCTCTGAATATCCTTAAGTTTACTAATAAGGAAGCAGCAATATGGTTGGAGAAGGTAGTTTTATCTGCAATATCTAACTGGGCGAATAAATCAGAGTCATTAAGTCCTGAGGATTATAAGCTTTTTATCAAAACTGCTTTCGTAGATGGTGGACCTGTTTTAAAGAGATTTAGACCTGCACCTCATGGTAGAGCGCATAGAATCAGAAAGCGTATGAACCATGTCACAATAGTGGTGGAGAATAAAGTTAAAATTGAAGAATAAATAATTAATAAAACATCAGTTTCATGGGTCAAAAGACAAATCCAATAGGTAACAGATTAGGTATCATCAGAGGATGGGATTCTAGTTGGTTTGGTGGAAAAGAGTTTGGTCAAAAAGTTGTAGAAGACGAACAAATTAGAGTATATTTAAATGCTCGTATTCAAAAAGGTGGTATCTCAAAGATAGTCATTGAGAGAACGCTTAAGAGAGTAACTGTGACCATACATACATCAAGACCCGGTATTATTATTGGAAAAGGTGGACAAGAGGTTGATCGTGTAAAAGAAGAGTTGAAAAAACTTACTTCTAAAGATGTACAGATCAATATCATCGAGATCAGAAAGCCTGAAATCGATGCAGCTATTGTTGGTGAGACGATTGCTAAACAAATTGAATCTAGAATTAATTATAAGAGGGCAATCAAGATGGCTATTCAGGCTGCCATGAGAGCTGGTGCAGAAGGTATCAAAGTTAGAGCTAGTGGTAGATTGAATGGTGCGGAGATGGCTCGTAGCGAAGAATTTAAAGATGGTAGAACACCATTGCATACATTCAGAGCAGATATCGATTATGCTATTAAAGAGTCACTTACTGTTTATGGTAAAATAGGTATCAAAGTATGGATATGTAAAGGTGAAGTACTTGAGAAAAGAGATTTGTCACCAAATGCAAATGTTGGAAAAGGAAACTCGGAAGGAGGCTTCAGTTCTGACAATCGTGGTGGTGGAGAAAGAGGAGGTAATGATCGTAGAGGCGGTGGAAATGATAGAAGAGGTGGCAATGATAGAAGAGGTGGTGGAAATGACAGAAGAGGTGGTGGAAATGACCGTGGTAGTGATAGATCAGGTGGCGGCGATCGCAATAAAAAAAGATAGGCATTAATTTGTAAAAATGTATTACCTTTGTGCCACTTTTGGTAAAAGGGTAGTTGTTTAAATAAAAAAAGATATGTTACAACCAAAAAGAACGAAGTACAGGAAGCAGCATAAGATGAAAACCAAAGGTATCGCTATTAAAGGTGGTACTATATCGTTCGGTTCCTTTGCACTTAAATCCTTGGATATTGGGAGAATTACTAACAGACAGTTGGAATCTGCCAGGATAGCGATGACTCGTTATAT
The DNA here is from genome assembly GCA_002482845.1 of Saprospiraceae bacterium UBA7687. Taxonomy (GTDB): domain Bacteria; phylum Bacteroidota; class Bacteroidia; order Chitinophagales; family Saprospiraceae; genus OLB9. Next base: position 71,508 of record DLGT01000072.1, on the reverse strand, counting down.
GAAAAGGGAGGGTAAAGTTTGGATAAGAATATTTCCAGACAAGCCGATAACCAAAAAGCCTCAAGAAGTGCGTATGGGTAAGGGTAAAGGTCCTTTGGATCACTGGGTAGCAGTGGTTAAACCAGGTAAGATAATGTTTGAAATCGATGGTGTTCCTTCTGAAATAGCAGTAGAGGCATTAAGATTAGCAGCACAAAAGTTACCGGTTCAAACAAAGACGGTTGTAAGAGTAGATTATAGCGAATAATAAAATTTAGATGACATGCCATCAAAGAAATTTATAGAGCTTCAAGGTATGACTGTTGAGTCAATCCAAGAAGAGTTAAAACAAGCACAATCTGATTTAGGCAGGATGAAGTTTGATCACGGTTCAAAAGGATTAGAAAATCCTTTGTTGCTTGGTGAGACTAAAAAAGATATAGCAAGATTAAAGACAGAGCTGAGAGCTAGAGAAGTTAAAGCGATGTCACCTGAAGATTTAGCTAAGAGGTCTAATATTAGATTAAGAAGAAAGTAATCACGTATAAAATTTAAGTCCAATGACTGACAATTTATTAAATAAAGTAAGAATAGGTGTTGTAGCTAGCTCAAAAATGGATAAGACAGTTACTGTTTTAATCGAGCGAAAATTGAAGCACCCTATATATGGTAAGTTCGTAAAGAAGTCCAAAAAGTTTTTTGTCCATGACGAAAAAAATGAGTGTACTGAAGGCGATACAGTAAAAATAACAGAGACTAAGCCTATTAGCAAGAATAAGAGCTGGAGATTAGTTGAAATTTTAGAAAAAGCGAAATAACTAATAAATATAATTAGTCATGATCCAACAAGAGTCGAGATTAAAGGTAGCTGACAATAGTGGTGCAAAGGAAGTTCTTTGTATTAGAGTACTTGGTGGTACTCGTAGAAGATATGCATCTGTCGGTGATAAAATAGTAGTAGCGGTTAAGTCAGCTACACCTAATGGTATCAAAAAAGGTACAGTTACAAAAGCAGTAATAGTACGTACATCAAAGGAGATCAGAAGGAAAGACGGTTCGTATATTAGGTTTGATGACAATGCGGTGGTATTGTTAAATGCGTCTGATGAGCCGAGAGGTTCTAGGATTTTCGGACCTGTTGCGAGAGAGTTAAGGGATCGTGACTATATGCGTATTGTTTCATTGGCACCAGAAGTGCTATAATCTTTTAAATTTAGTAATATGCCTACTTCAAAGCGTTTTGCTCCAAAATTGAGCATTAAAAAGGGTGACAAAGTACAAGTTATAGCTGGTTCTAATAAAGGTGAATCAGGTGAAGTAAAACAAGTATTCCCAAAATTAAATAGGGCAATTGTAGATGGACTTAATTTAGTTAAGAAACATACTAAGGCTACCCAGGATAATCCTGGCGGCATAAATGAAATCGAATCTCCAATACATATCTCTAATCTTATGGTTATAGATCCAAAGACTGGAAAACCCACAAGAGTGGGTAGAAAACTAGTTGACGGTAAATTAGTGAGATTTTCTAAAAAATCAGGTGAAATTATCAAGTAATGAGTTATATACCTAGACTTAAGACAAAATACAATACAGAGATTGTACCAAAGCTGTTAGAACAGTTCGGATATAAGACTGTAATGCAAGTTCCAAGATTGTTAAAGATATCTGTTAATCAGGGTGTAGGCTCTGCAACTCAGGATAAGAAGCAGGTGGATAATGCAGTAAATGAGATGACGACTTTTACAGGTCAGAAGGCTGTTGCAACGATTGCATCTAAATCAATCTCAAACTTTAAATTGAGAGAATTTATGCCAATTGGAGCAAGAGTTACACTTAGAGATCGTCAGATGTATGAGTTTCTTGATCGTTTAGTTACTGTGGCTTTGCCAAGAGTAAGAGATTTTAAAGGAATCAATGACAAAAGTTTTGATGGGAGGGGAAATTATTCTTTAGGTATTAAAGAACAGATTATATTTCCAGAGATTGATATCGACAAAGTAAGTAAAATTACTGGTATGGATATAACTTTTGTAACAACAGCAAAGACAGATGCAGAGGCATTTGCACTTCTTAAAGAGCTTGGATTACCATTTAAAAACCAAAAGAATTAATTGCAATGGCAAGAAAATCAATAATCGCAAGGGAAATTAAAAGAGAAAGACTTGTAGCAAAGTTTGCTGATCTTAGAAAGAAGCTAAAGGATGCAGGTGATTATGAGGCTTTAGATAAGTTGCCAAGAAATTCTTCTAAAGTTCGTTTACATAATAGATGTAAGCTTACAGGTAGACCGAAAGGATATATGAGAAGGTTTGGTATTAATAGAGTTATGTTTCGTAAAATGGCTAATGAAGGGTTGATACCTGGAATTACTAAAGCCAGTTGGTAACATTAATAAATAGTAGAATAATTTAAGATGATAGTAACAGATCCAATAGCAGATTATCTAACAAGGATTAGAAATGCTCAACAAGCTGGTCACAAGGTAGTAGAAATACCTTCTTCAAATATCAAGAAATCAATAACAGAAATCTTGTATGAGAATGGTTATATTTTGAAATATAAGTTTGATGATGCTGCGGGTAAACAAGGAATTATTAGTATAGCGTTAAAGTATGATGTTGTAACTAAAAAGCCTGTTATACGTGAGTTAGGTAGGATTTCTAAATCTGGTTTAAGACAATATGCAGGTGCAACTGAAATACCAAAAGTCATTAATGGACTTGGTATTGCAATAGTATCTACTTCAAAGGGCTTGATGACAGATAAGCAAGCAAGAAAGGAGAATGTTGGCGGGGAATTACTCTGTTACATTTATTAATTTTATAAATTTTTTATAGTCATGTCAAGGATAGGTAAAGCTTTAATAAATATACCAGCGGGAGTAACAATAGATGTTTCTAAAGGAAATCTTGTTACTGTTAAAGGTTCAAAAGGTACATTGTCAGAACAGGTTAATCCTGATTTGAGTGTTAAGATAGATGACGGTGTACTTGTTGTAGAGAGACCGACTGACCAGAAAAGACATAGAGAAGCACATGGTCTTTATAGATCATTGATCAATAATATGGTGACTGGTGTATCTACGGGTTTCGTAAAGCAATTGGAACTAATAGGTGTTGGTTATAGGGTAAGTAATACTGGCAATTTGTTAGAATTGTTACTTGGTTATTCGCACCCTATTTATTTTCAAATACCATCTGAGATAAAGTTGACCACTAAAATGGATAAGGGGGAGAGTCCTACCATCATTATGGAAGCAGCTGATAAGCAATTGCTTGGTCAAGTTTGTGCTAAAATAAGAACGTACAGAAAACCAGAGCCATACAAAGGAAAAGGTATTAAGTTTACTGGTGAGATCATCAGAAGAAAGGCTGGTAAGACATCAGGTAAGAAATAATAAATAGATAAATCCAAAGCTGTTTAAGATGGATAGTAAATTATATAATAGGACAAGAGTCAAATACAGAATTCGTAAAAAGGTAAGTGGAACAAGCACTAAACCTAGGTTGTCTGTATTCAGAAGTAATAAAGAGATATATTGTCAATTAATTGATGATGTTAACGGTGTTACGCTAGCAAGTGCATCTACAAAAGGTGTGGCTAAAACAGGTAATAAAGTAACTCAGTCTGCTGAAGTTGGTAAAACAATAGCTGCGAAAGCGAAAGCAATTAGCATCGAGAAAGTTGTTTTCGATAGAGGTGGATATCTTTACCACGGTCGAGTTAAATCTTTAGCTGATGGAGCTAGAGAAGGTGGGTTAATTTTCTAAATAATATCAATTATGTCAACACCAGTTAAAGTAAATCAAGGAGAACCAGAATTGAAAGAGAAATTGGTAAATTTAGCAAGGGTTGCTAAAGTTACCAAGGGTGGTAGAACTTTTAGTTTTTCAGCCTTAGTAGTTGTAGGGGATGGTAATGGTTCTGTGGGACATGGTTTAGGTAAAGCTTTGGATGTATCTGAATCTATACAAAAAGCTGTTCAGGATGCAAAGAAGAATTTAGTCAAAGTATCTTTACATAAAGGAACTGTACCACATGAGCAAAAAGGCAAGTATGGTGCAGGAAAGATTCTTATCAAACCAGCGGCAGATGGTACAGGAGTTATTGCAGGTGGAGCTATGAGAGCTGTGCTTGAAATGGCAGGGGTACATAATTGTCTTGCTAAATCACAAGGATCTTCTAATCCACATAATGTGGTAAAGGCAACAATAGATGCATTGTCAAAAATGAGGAATGCTCATGAAGTTGCAAAAAATAGAGGGGTATCTTTAAGTAAAGTGTACGAAGGATAATAAATATAAGCAGCAATGGCAAATATTAAAATAACACAAATCAAAAGTACAATAGATAGGAGTAAGAGACAAAAAGCAACTATGGTTGCTTTAGGTATCAAAAAACTTAATGGATCTGTTGTTAAAGAAGTTACTCCACAAATAATGGGGATGGTAGCTAAGGTTCAGCATCTAATAGTAGTTGAAGATATTTAAATATATCAACTTATTAAGTAATACGTAAATATTTACAAATGAAATTGCATAATTTGACCCCTGCGGCGGGTTCAGTTAAATCAGAAAAGGGTAGAATCGGAAGAGGTGAAGGTTCTGGATCAGGTGGTACAGCTGGGAAAGGTCATAAAGGAGCAAAAGCTAGATCAGGTTATGCTAGCAAAAGAGCTTTTGAAGGTGGACAAATGCCTTTACAAATGCGTCTTCCTAAAAGAGGTTTTAAGAATATTAATAACATTACTTATGTTGGTATTAATGTTTCTAGGCTTCAAGAAATATTTGACAATTTTGGTTTGACAGAAATAACTAAATTGTCATTATATAATGAAGGTATCATTAATAGGGGTGATAAAGTTAAAATCCTTGGTAATGGGGAGATATCTGTAAAACTTAATGTTAATGTAGACGCTTTTTCTGCTACTGCTAAGTCCAAGATTGAGGCAGCAGGCGGTACTATTAATGCTTAATATTTTTAGAAAATGAACAAGTTTATTGAAACTTTAAAAAATATATGGAGTATCAAGGAGTTGAGAGATAGAATTCTTTTCACGGTGTTGATACTTGCTGTTTATAGATTAGGATCATTTATTGTGTTGCCTGGTGTAAATGCATTAGCTTTGGATGCTGGGAATAGCAATAGACCTGCATCTGACCTTTTGTCTTTGATAAACACGTTCACAGGTGGTGCCTTTAATCAAGGTTCCATTTTTGCTTTGGGTATAATGCCTTATATTACTGCATCAATTATTGTTCAATTGTTGGGATTTGCAGTTCCTTATTTCCAAAGGTTACAGCAAAAGGAAGGTGAATCTGGCCGTAAAAAGATCACACAAATTACTAGATTCTTGACTTTGTTGATTACTTTAGTACAAGGAGGTGGTTATTTAGCCTTTTTAAGAAGTACAGAAGGCGCTATAGATCCAAATATTAGTGATACTGTTTTTTGGTTTAGTAATATGATTATCTTAGCTACGGGTACAATATTTGCAATGTGGTTAGGAGAGAAGATAACAGATAAGGGTATTGGTAACGGTATTTCTTTATTGATTATGGTTGGTATTATTGCAAAACTTCCAGCTTCATTCATAGCAGAAGTGCAAAGTAGGGCAGGAACAAATGGCTTAATTCCTTTAATACTTGAGTTAGTTTTCTTCTTGTTTGTTGTAATCGCTACTATATTGATAGTTCAAGGGGTTAGAAAAATTCCTATCCAGGCTGCAAAAAGAATGGTAGGAAGAGCTTCTGGTGATATTGCTGGTGGGGCAGGAAACGATTTTATTAATCTTAAGTTAAGTGCTGCTGGCGTAATGCCAATCATCTTTGCTCAGGCAATCATGTTTTTGCCTTTAACAGCGGCTCAATGGGCAGCTGGTGATGGTGGTACACAAAGTGATTTATTATTGAGTTTAAATGATTGGAAGTCATTCCCATATAATTTATTGTTTTTTGTTCTGATAGTTTTATTTACCTATGTATATACAGCGTTAATTGTGAATCCACAGCAATACGCCGAGTATTTAAAGAGACAAAATTCATTTATTCCAGGTATAAAGCCAGGTGAGGATACACAAAATTATATTGATACATTAACCACTAGAATAACACTTCCTGGAGCATTATTTATCGGTGCAATTGCTATATTGCCTGCTTTAGTAGCAGTAGCTGGTGTAACTGATTCATTTGCTATATTTTTCGGTGGTACATCTTTATTGATTTTGGTTGGTGTTGTACTAGATACTTTACAACAAATTGAAAGTTATCTGTTGATGAGAAAATATGATGGTTTAGTAAAATCTGGCAGAATCCAAGGAAGAGGAAATCAAGGTATTACTATAGGTGCAGGAATGTAATAGTTATGATCTATTACAAGACTGATGAGGAGATAGAATTAATGCGTGAGAGCAATTTACTGGTTAGTAAAACTCTTGCACATGTTGCGGGATTACTAAAAGTAGGGATCTCAAGTAAAAGTGTTGATAAGGAAGCCGAAGATTTTATAAGATCCCACGGTGGTGTTCCTGGTTTTAAAGGATATCGTGGTTTTCCTGCTTCGTTATGTATGTCAGTAAATGATGCGGTTGTTCATGGAATACCAAATACTACTGTGTATACAGATGTTGATGTAGTTTCCATAGATTGTGGTGTTATCCTCAATGGGTTTTATGGTGATGCAGCTTTTACATTTGCGTTTAAGAACGCTGGTGAAAAAGTAGAGAAACTTTTGAGAGTAACTCGAGAATCATTAGAACGCGGTATATCAATGGCTGTAGTGGGAAATAGAATAGGTGATATAAGCCATGCCATTCAGCACTTTTGTGAAAGAGTTAATGGTTATGGAATTGTTAGGGAGTTAGTAGGGCATGGAGTTGGTAGAAATCTTCATGAAGATCCTGAAGTTCCTAATTTTGGTCTGAAAGGAAAGGGGCCCATGTTGAAAGATGGAATGGTTATTGCGATAGAACCAATGGTAAATATGGGTAATCGAGGCGTGAAACAGAAAAATGACGGATGGACCATTGTGACAAGAGATGGAAAGCCATCTGCGCATTTTGAACATAGCGTTGCAATAAGGAAAAGTGGCCCTGATATTCTATCAAATCATAGTATTATAGACGTTGCAGTTAAAAATAACTCAGAAATAATAGATATTTCAATAAAAAGTTAGATATTTGCGCTCCAAAATAAAAAATGGCAAAACAAGACCTTATAAAGTTAGATGGTATCATAGAAGAAGCCTTATCCAATGCGATGTTTAGAGTTCGTTTGGAAAGTGGTCATCTTATAACTGCTACCATATCTGGCAAAATGCGAATGCATTACATTAGAATATTACCTGGAGATAAAGTAGCGGTTGAAATGTCGCCATATGATTTATCAAGAGGTCGTATTAATTATCGTTACAAATAATAGTTAAATACTTTATATAATGAAAGTACAAGCATCAATAAAGAAACGTTCTGCAGATTGCAAGATCGTTAGAAGAAAAGGGAAGCTTTATATTATAAATAAGAAGAACCCTAAGTATAAACAAAGACAAGGATAATAATTAAGAATTATGGCACGTATTGCTGGTGTAGATTTACCAAGAAATAAAAGAGGAGTCATAGGTTTGACTTATATTTATGGCATAGGAAGTACCTTAGCATCTAAGATATTAGAAGCTGCTGGAGTATCTGAGCATACAAAAGTACAAGACTGGACTGACGAAAACATAAAGTTTATCTCTAAATATATTCAGGATGAATATAGAGTCGAAGGAGAATTAAGAAGTGAGGTCCAATTAAGCATAAAAAGGTTAATGGATATCGCTTGTTATCGTGGTCTTAGACATAGAAAGGGTTTACCTGTAAGAGGGCAAAGCACTAAGACAAATGCGAGGACTCGTAAAGGTAAAAAGAAAACAGTCGCTAATAAAAAGAAAGCAACCAAATAATAGTTAATTTATAATATTATGGCCAAAGGTAAAAAAGTAAGCAAAAAACGTGTCGTAAAAGTTGAATCTGAAGGTTTAGCATTTATACATGCGTCTTTCAATAATATAATCATTTCACTTTGTAACAGATCGGGTCAAGTGATTTCTTGGGGATCTGCTGGAAAAGCAGGCTTTAGAGGCTCTAAAAAGAATACCCCTTATGCAGCTCAAATGGCAGCAAATAGTGCTTCATCTACAGCTTATGAAGCTGGGTTAAGAAGTGTAGAGGTATTTGTAAAAGGACCTGGTGCGGGAAGAGAGTCTGCGATTCGTGCGATTGATACTTCTGGTATCAAGGTACTTAAGATAAAGGATATGACACCTGTACCTCACAATGGTTGTCGTCCTCCAAAGAAAAGAAGAGTTTAATAAGTTTATAAAAAACCATTCATAATGGCAAGATATACAGGGCCTACTACTAAAAAGGCAAGAGCATTTGGTGAACCAATTTTCGGTTACGATAAAGCTTATGAAAAACGCAAGTTTCCTCCAGGACAACATGGAGCTAGCAAGAAGCGTAAACAACGTTCAGATTATGCTATTCAGTTAACTGAAAAGCAAAAGGCTAAGTATACGTACGGTGTTTTAGAAAGACAGTTTAGAACCTTGTTTGAAAAGGCAGCAGCTAAATCTGGTGTTACAGGTGAGATATTGCTTCAATTGTTGGAGTCTAGATTAGATAATGTAGTATTCAGAATGGGTATTGCTAAGACAAGAAGAGCAGCTCGTCAGTTAGTTACACACAAACACATTCTTGTTGATGGTATTTTGACAAATATTCCTTCCATGTTGTTAAAGCCAGGCACAGTTATTTCTGTTCGTGGTAAATCTAAAGAAGTCGATGTTATTAAAAGTAATGTTACTGCAAAAAGAGATGGTTCAAAGACTTTTGGTTGGATAGAGTGGAACGGTGATAAAATGGAAGGTAGGTATCTTGCACATCCTGAAAGGGAAAAAATACCTGAAAATATCAATGAGCAGCTTATAGTTGAATTGTATTCTAAATAATATTGTGGCTATCCTTTGTGGATAGCCTATCCTTTTTAATTAAAATTAGAAAAATTATCATAATGAGTATTCTAAATTTTCAAAAACCAGAGAAAATACTTCTACAGAAATCAGATGATTTTGATGGTACTTTTGAATTTAAGCCATTAGAACAAGGGTTCGGTCAGACTATAGGAAATTCATTAAGAAGGGTTCTTTTATCATCTTTGGAAGGTTATGCAATTTCTGCTATAAGAATAGCCGGAGTTGATCATGAGTTTTCCACTATAAAAGGGGTTGTTGAAGATGTTGTCGATATTATATTGAATATCAAGCAGATTCGATTAAAGCCAATGGTAATAACGGAAGGATCTGAAGAAGAGAAATTGTATGTAACGATTTCAGGTAAGGATCAATTTGTTGCAGGTGATATTGAAGCAAGTACTAATACATTTAAGATCATGAATCCTGATCTTTATATATGTACATTAGAGCCTAATGTAACTTTAGAAATCGAATTTACGGTTACAAAAGGAAGGGGTTATGTACCAGCAGATGAGAATTTGCCAAAAGATGCTTCTATAGGTGTAATACCTGTAGATGCTATATATACGCCAATTAAGAAAGTAGCTTATAAAGTTGAGAGTACAAGGGTTGGTCAACGTACAGATTACGAGAAACTAACCATCGAACTTAAAACTGATGGAACTATTCATCCAGAGGAGGCGATAAAAGAGGCTTCTAGGATAATGATCCAACATTTGATGCTTATCACTGATGAAAATATCACATTTAATGATTCATCTTCAAGAGAAGATAGTATTGTTGATGAGCATATTCTTCATATGAGAAAGTTGTTGAAGACTTCACTGGAGGATTTAGACCTTTCAGTAAGGGCTTACAATTGTCTTAAGGCGGCCAAAATTAACAGTCTTGGAGAGATGGTTAGATTTGATATGCATGAATTGTTGAAGTTCAGAAATTTCGGTAAAAAATCATTAGTTGAGATAGAAGAGTTGTTACAGCAGAAAGGTTTAACCTTTGGTATGGATCTATCTAAATATAAACTTGACGAAGAGTAATCGTATCGACCCAGTATAAAAGCTGGATGAATATTTATATTATTAACAGTATAAAACGTTGCTTTGTAATATCTAAGGTCGAATATAGATGTAAGCAATAGTGGTACACAATTAAAGTTTATGAGACACGGTAAGAAGTTTAATCATCTTGGAAGGAAGAAAGGCCACAGAGATGCATTATTATTGAACATGGCTAATTCTTTGATTCTTCATAAAAGAATTAATACAACTTTAGCTAAAGCAAAAGCTTTGAGAGTTTTTGTTGAACCAATTTTAACAAGATCAAAAGACAATACTACACATTCGAGAAGGATGGTATTTGCAGATCTTCAAAACAAAGCAGTTATCAATGAATTGTTTGATGTAGTTGCACCTAAGATCGCAGATAGACCGGGTGGATATTGCAGAATTATCAAAACTGGTTTTAGAAAAGGAGATGCAGCGGAAATTGCAATGATTGAGTTAGTTGACTTCAATGATGTATTTGTAGCTAAAGTAGGTAATGCAAAAGCTTCTAATACAAGAAGAAGTAGAAGAAAGTCTGGGGGAGATAGTAGCGTTGCAGCTGTGGCAGCAGCAGCAGTAGTTGCACCTACTGTAATAGATGAAGTAGCAGGTAATGAAGAAGAATAATCTAATTTATCTTATGTAATACAAAGGGGTACTTTCCAGTGTGAGAGTATCCCTTTTTTATTATATTTATTTAACATTCATAGTTATTTAAAGTAGATATATCTTAAGTGTTTAGATTCTAAAGTTTCTCTGCCAAATAGGTTAGTATTCATAGAAATATTAGTATTGAATATAATTTGTTTATTATATATCTTATATTTGCACGAAGTTATTTTGACAAAATTAATATCATGGATTTTTCACAAACTAATAGAGCGGTAGTTCTTTTTGAAGACGGTAGTTTTTATGAAGGTAGAGCTGCTGGTATTACAGGTACCACCTTTGGTGAAGTTTGTTTTAATACGGGTATGACGGGTTATCAAGAGATTTTTACAGATCCTTCCTATTATGGTCAAGTACTGGTAACTACAAATGTTCACATAGGCAATTACGGTATTAAGGCGAGTGATACGGAATCATCTAAAGTACAGATAGCTGGGTTTATTTGTAAAAATTTTACAAATGACTATAGCCGACCTATGGCTGACCAAGATATTCAACATTACTTTGAGGAAAATAATTTGGTATGTATATACGATATAGATACAAGGTCTATTGTAAAAAACATTAGAGATAAAGGTGCAATGAACTGTATCATCTCCAGTGAAATCTTTGAATTAGAAGTATTGAAAGCCAAATTAAATGAAGTGCCTTCTATGGAAGGGTTAGAGTTAGCTAGTTATGTGACGACTACAGAAGCTTATACTTTGGGTGATGAAAATGCTGATGTTAGAATAGCTGTCCTTGATTTTGGAACTAAGAGAAACATCCTTAGAAGTTTAGCTGATCGTGGAAGTTATCTTAAGGTATTTCCAGCAAAAGCTACATTATCGGATATGCTGGGATTTAATGCGGATGGATATTTTTTGTCTAACGGTCCAGGTGATCCTTCATCAATGGAGTACGCAATATCAACAGTAAAGGAAATATTGAAGCTTAAGAAACCTGTTTTTGGCATTTGTTTAGGTCATCAAATTCTAGCCTTAGCGAATGATATTTCTACCTATAAAATGCATCATGGTCATAGAGGTGCAAACCATCCTGTAATAAATATTCAAACAGGTAGATGTGAAATTACAAGTCAAAATCATGGATTTACCGTAAGTGAAGATGAAGTTTTAGCGCTTGTTGACACTATAGAAGTGACCCATAGAAACCTTAATGATGATACCATTGAGGGTATAAAAATGAAAAACCAACCTGCATTTTCAGTGCAATATCACCCTGAGGCCAACCCTGGGCCACATGATTCCAAATATTTGTTTGATGATTTTGTAAACCTTTTAAAACAATCAAAAAATAATTAAATAATGAGTGTAATTGTTGATATCAGAGCGAGAGAGATTCTAGACTCTAGAGGAAATCCTACTGTTGAGGTAGAAGTTTTAACAGAAAATGGAATTATGGGTAGAGCAGCGGTACCTTCTGGGGCATCTACAGGAAAGTACGAAGCTGTTGAACTTAGAGATAATGATAAAAGTCGTTTTCTAGGAAGGGGTGTTTTAAATGCTTGCAATAATATAGATGATAAGATTAGAGAGGCTTTAATTGGAGAGGATGTATTTGAGCAAAGATATATTGACGATATCATGATAGAACTTGATGGAACAGAAAATAAATCTTTGTTAGGAGCAAATGCAATACTTGGAGTGTCTATGGCAGTGGCAAAAGCTGCTGCTGAAGAGTCTGGTCAGTCTCTTTATAGATACGTGGGTGGAGTGAATGCACATGTGATGCCAGTACCAATGATGAATATTTTGAATGGTGGCTCACATGCTGATAACAGTATTGACTTCCAGGAATTTATGATTATGCCATTGGGTGCTGACTTGTTTTCTGAAGGGCTAAGAATGGGGGTAGAAGTTTTTCACCATTTAAAAACTGTACTTAAGTCAAAAGGATATTCTACCAATGTAGGAGATGAAGGTGGATTTGCACCGAATATTAAGTCAAACGAAGAAGCTATCGAAATTGTATTAAAAGCTATCGAATCTGCTGGTTACAAGCCGGGTATTGATATTATGATAGCAATGGATGCAGCAGCTTCTGAGTTCTACAATGAAGAAGAAAAATTATACCATTTTCATAAGTCTGGTGGTAAAAAGTTAAGTAGTGATGAGATGGTGGATTATTGGGCAAGTTGGGTAGATAAGTATCCAATATTCTCAATAGAAGATGGTCTCCATGAAGATGATTGGTCTGGATGGTCAAAAATGACTAAAGCACTAGGCAATAGAATTCAAATCGTTGGGGATGATCTTTTTGTAACAAATACAAAGAGATTACAAAAAGGAATAGAGACAGAAGCAGCGAATTCTATTTTGATAAAGGTTAATCAGATAGGTTCAATTACAGAAACTATTGATGCAGTGAATCTTGCGACTCGTAATGGTTTTACATCAGTGATGAGTCATAGATCAGGTGAGACAGAAGATACCACTATTGCGGATTTGGCAGTTGCATTGAATACAGGACAAATCAAAACTGGTTCTGCATCAAGAAGTGATAGGATAGCTAAATATAATCAGTTGTTGAGAATAGAAGAAGAGCTTGGTGATTCAGCATTTTATCCAGGCAAATCTTTGTTATCATAAGAAGTTTTTAAGGTCTCTTTCATATTATTTCAAGGTCAAAATAAGTTTAATATGTCAAAAAATAAGAAGTTACTAGATGATGTTGCTAAATCAGCAGGTATTTCTCCTTCATGGATAAACAAATACACGGTTGTTACCACTCTTTTTATTGTGTGGGTTACATTTTTTGATAAGCATAATATCTTTGCATATCAGAAATTAAAAGGAACCATTGCAAAAATGGAGATGGAAAAGGAACAGTTGAATGAGGAGATAGCGCAAGCACTCAAGGACAAGCAGGATTTAGAATTAGATCATGAGAAGTTTGCAAGGGAAAAGCACCTGATGCATAAGGCTGATGAGGAAATCATTTTAATAGAACAAAAGTAGTAAATACCAAATTGTATGAGCGTATTAGTAAATAAAAATTCAAAAATCATTGTTCAGGGATTCACTGGAAAAGAAGGTAGTTTTCATGCAGAACAAATGATAGAATATGGAACCAATCTTGTAGGTGGTGTTACACCAGGAAAAGGTGGGACAGAACATCTAGGAAAACCAGTTTTTAATTCTGTAAAGGAAGCTGTAGAGAAGGCAGGTGCAGATACATCTATCATATTTGTACCACCAGGGTTTGCAGCAGATGCCATTATGGAAGCAGCTGAGGCTGGTATTAAAGTGATCATTTGTATCACAGAAGGTATCCCTGTACAGGATATGGTGATAGCAAAATCGTACATCGAAAAATTTGATACGACTTTAATTGGACCAAACTGTCCAGGTGTCATTACACCCGAAGAAGCAAAAGTAGGTATCATGCCAGGTTTTGTTTTCAAAAAGGGTAGAATTGGTGTAGTGTCTAAGTCAGGAACATTGACTTACGAAGCCGCTGATCAGATCGTAAAAGCTGGTATGGGGATTTCCACTGCAATTGGTATAGGTGGTGACCCAATCATCGGCACACCTACAAAGGATGCAGTGAAATTATTAATGGAAGATCCTGAGACTGATGGAATAGTAATGATAGGTGAGATAGGTGGCAATTACGAAGCTCTAGCTGCTAGATATATCTTGGAAACAGGAAATAAAAAACCAGTAGTAGGATTTATAGCTGGGCAAACAGCACCTAAAGGACGTACTATGGGCCATGCAGGTGCAATCGTGGGAGGTCACGAAGATACAGCTGAAGCCAAAATGAAGATTATGGAAGAATGTGGTATTCACGTGGTTCACTCTCCAGCAGATATAGGTATTACCATGGCAAAGGTGCTGAAGGGATAGACAAAATGTAAGGTTTAAGTTTTTAGATTTTCGTCTAAATCTCATTCATAATCTTAGCCTTCATCTTAATAAAAATGGGTTGTAAACATCAAGTTCACAACCCATTTTTTATTCTATAATATAGATAATTTATCTAAACTTATACCGCAAAACTTTCCCCACAGCCACACGTGCGTGCTGCGTTCGGATTATTAAAATAAAAACCTTTGCCATTAAGACCGCCAGAAAACTCTAACGTTGTATTACATAAATAAAGAAAACTCTTTAAATCTGTAACTACTCTGACGCCATTATCATCAAATACTTGGTCGTTTGGTTTGTTTTCATTGTCAAAATCCATGCTATAGCTAAGTCCAGAACAACCACCACTAGTCACACTTACCCTGACGAAATAATCATCAGAAAGATTTTTGGTGCGAATGACTTCGACAATTTTATCTTTAGCACTATCAGCTACAAATAACATAGGTAAAGTATTTAATTTAAGAATTAAGCATTTACTGCATCTGCATCAGCAAGTACCACGTTTTTGCTTTTATAATCAGCAATGGCACTTTTGATAGCATCTTCTGCTAATACTGAACAGTGAATTTTTACTGGTGGTAATGCTAGTTCTTCTACAATATCCATATTGTCAATAGCTAATGCATCATCAATGGTTTTACCTTTCAACCATTCTGTTGCAAGCGATGAAGAAGCGATTGCTGATCCACAACCGAAAGTCTTGAACTTAGCATCAATGATTGTATTGGACGCTTCATCTACTTCTATCTGAAGTCTCATAACGTCACCACATTCTGGTGCACCTACAAGACCTGTTCCTACATTTTTTTTACTTTTATCAAGTGTACCAACATTTTTTGGATTCTTAAAATGATCTAGTACTTTTTCTGAATATGCCATGACTTATTGTTTTTAAATTTAACGATTTATAATTAATGCTCTGACCATTGGACTGACTCCAAGTCTACACCTTCTTTATACATTTCCCAAATCGGACTTAAGTCTCTCATATGATTTACTCCCGCAGTTACAGCTTTGATAGCATACTCGATATCTTCATCCGTTGTAAATCTACCAAGACTAAACCTGATAGAAGAATGCGCCAAATCATCACCAAGACCTAAAGCTACAAGCACATATGATGGCTCTAGAGATGCTGATGTACAAGCCGAACCTGATGAAACAGCAATGTTTTGGTTAAACGTCATCATTAAACCTTCCCCTTCTACATGTTTGAAAGAAATATTGGTAACATGTGGCATTCTGTGATTAACATTGCCATTGATATACACTTCTTCTAGCGTGTCCATGTATGCTTTTTCTAACTTATCCCTTAGTATAGCAAGTCTAGCAGCATCTTTGTGCATTTCTTCTTTAGCAATGGCAGCTGCTTTACCGAAACCTACAATTCCAGGAACATTAAGTGTTCCTGATCTCATGCCTCTTTCATGGCCTCCACCATCCATCTGAGCAGTAACTTTGACCCTTGGATTTTTTCTATTTACGAAAAGTGCTCCTACACCTTTAGGGCCATACATCTTGTGTGATGTAAATGCCATTAAATGGACACCTACTTCCTTAGGATGTGTGGTGATTTTTCCTACGGCTTGGGTAGCATCGCTCATGAAAAGAATACCATGTTTTTGACAGATATCTCCAATTTCTTTCATTGGTTGGATGACGCCTGTCTCATTATTTGCCCACATGATTGAAATCAAAATGGTTTTATCAGTTATGGCTGCTTCTAGTTCTACAAGATCTATTAATCCATCATGTTGTACATCTAGGTAAGTCACTTGTCCACCCATTTTCTCTACTTTTTTACAAGCATCGAGCACTGCTTTATGTTCTGTTTTGGTAGTGATAATATGGTTACCCTTACCAGCATACATTTCAAAAATACCTTTGATAGCTAAGTTGTCAGATTCTGTAGCACCTGATGTAAATATGATTTCTTTAGAATCAACAGCAAGTAAGTCTGCAATTTGTTCACGTGCATAATCTACAGCTTCTTCTGCCTTCCAACCGAATGGATGATTTCTACTAGCAGCATTACCAGGTATTTCATAAAAATATGGTAGCATTGCTTCTACTGCTCTTGGATCCGTCGGTGTGGTGGCATTATTGTCAAGATAAACTAATCTCTTATCACTCATTATTTCTTAATTATATTAAATCTAAATACAAAAGTAACACTATTTTGTTTAATGTAGGACGGCTTTTAATTAAACTTTATAAAAATATTGTTCTAAAGTCAGAATAATTTTTGCATCAATTCGCATGTAAGATTAGTTTTATGTTTTAATCATGGATTAGTAGATGATTATAAATCACAGTTTGTCTGATGTAACTTTAAGTAATTTTGCGAATTTTTCTATCAATACTTGTTAATCTAAATAGTTTCTTCAAGATTTTTGTCTGAATGTGTACTATTTTTAATAACTCTCACTTCATCAACTTTGGTATCAGACTTAGAAATGATGATAAATTTGTAGTTGTCTAAAGTGATTTCTTCACCAACTTCTGGAATACTTCCATGTGTCATTACTATATAACCTGACAAAGTAACGTATTCTTCTTCTGGTAAATTTAGATTTTCATATTTACTATTTAGATAACTGAGTTCAAGTCTACCTGAAAAGATAAATTCATTTTCAGATATAACGGTTTCTGTAAATTCTTCTTCATCGTGTTCATCTGCAATTTCTCCAAAAATTTCTTCTAGAATATCTTCCAAGGTAATAATACCTGCAGTCCCTCCGAACTCATCTACTACACAAGCTATATTGGTACTACTTTTTATGAACTTATACATCAGATCTTGTACATTCATGACATCAGGAATGTATTCAATATCCATGATGTGTCTCTTAATGCTTGCTGGATTTTTAAATAATTGTTGATGGTGAAGATAGCCTATTACATTTTCGATATCGCCATCCACAACTATAAGTCTAGAGTGTTTGGAAGAAATGAAAGTTTCTTTAACCGTAGGTATATCGTCGTTTTTATCAATAAATACGATTTCATTTCTCGGAATCATGCATTCTCTTACCTTCAACTGATGGAGATTAAGAGCATTGGATAGGATTTCTTTATCTATTTCTTTTTCTTCATTGACATTAGAATTTATGTAATGTTCTAGATCGAGTTTAGTAATACTTGTTTCACTGTCTGTTTGTACATTTCCGAAAATTACTTTAATAACAAGATTAGACGTTTTTGTCAGTATCCAACTTGGTATTAATAATATCCATTTAAAGAAATTTAAGAAATAAGCTAATCTAAAGATCAATTCATTTGCATACAGTCTAAATATTGTTTTGGGTATAAATTCACCAAAAACTAAGATTATCAAAGTTAATATAATAGTAGTCGTAAACGAAATTGTAAATGAATTGGATGGTAGTATGATTTCTAAAATTGGCGTAAGTAGTTGGCTAAAAAATATAGTGTACATTACTAGTACTATATTATTGCCTACAAGCATGGTACTTAGGAAGGATTTCGGATCATTATAAAGGGCAGTTAGTATACGTCCTCTTTTGGATCCTTTATTCTTTAGTACTTCTACACTAAGTTTATTTGCAGATAAGTAGGCGATTTCACTTCCTGAAAAGAATGCTGATAAAATCAACATAAAAATAACTAAAATTATATAAATGGTCATTTATCTTAATTATCGCGCAAAATTAGTCAATTAGACTGACAAAATCAGTAACATTCATTTTGCCCTGTACTTTTTTCTTAATTTCTATACGGCTAAAGTCTTGATTTGCCTGAAAGCCAAAGCCATATGTAGTATCTCCTTTCTCCGCTTGTGTGATTCTGACTATTTTTTCTGTGTAAACTATTCTTTCTTTTTCGTCCCAAATGAGTTCTGGCGTCTCAAGTTTTTCATTTTTGGCATTGTAAAAGATGACATTTCCTTTTGCGGTCACTTTAGATGTACGAGCTTCTCTCACGGCATTATCTGCTTTGAGCCAACTGTCCACTACTTTTTGTTCGTTAAGAAACTCAATAAGTATCCCTTTCGGGAAAACATCCTTTGAGTCATTATAAGCATTGTATCTTTCTAAAACAGGCGCATTGATGATCACTTTGACTGATGCTGAATCGCTGTAGAATATTCTTATATTTTTACCACGCTCCACATTAGTTTGTAAATCTTCTGCCAATAGTTGGTTGATTTCTTCTACTTCATTACTACAAGCTGAAAAACCTAGTACTACTAAAAGCCCATAAAATAGTTTTAGGATTTGCATTGTTGAATTTGATGACATACTTATGTAATTACTATTATCGCACTAAGGTAAGATCACCAGCGTAATTCATGGTATAATCATCGATAAATCTTACAAGAGCCCTCCATGCAAATATTCCTGGATTCATTGGTTTACCATTAAAATTTCCATCCCAACCATTGTTTGTATCATTGATGATCAGCTCACCATTTCCATTAGGTATTCTAATATCTTTTCCTTGATAGACAAGATTGCCCCATCTATCATAGACTTCTAGAAGCTCGACATACTTAATACCACGATTACCCCAAACATTAAAGAAGTCATTATTTAAATCTTCATTGGGTCTAAAAATATTGGGAGCATGGAGTTCATAATTTTTAATTACCCTAATGGTCACCATGGCATCTTCTGTACATCCATTTTCGTCTGTCACTGTAAAGGTATAAGTAGTAGTAGATTTGGGAAAAGCAATAGGATCTTCAATTCCATTAATTTCAATATCTGCCGATGGAGTCCAAAATAAGCTATCTACTTCATTGAATGACTCAAATGATCCATTCAGATTTATGGTCTCGCCTAGCTCAATCTCTTGGTCAATTCCTGCATCCACTATTATTGGCGGTGGTTCATTTATGATGGTATCTAAGAATTGGGTACATCCTTTTATGTCTTGAACTGTCAAGGTATAATTTCCAATATCTAGATTTGGAAATAATGGGTTGGGTTGGAAAGGGCCACCATTTAAGCTATACATATATTCAGGAGATCCTCGTTCACCGCTCGCTAGAATCTGTCCTTCTGGTATATTAAAGCAACGAAGGTCTACTACCTGTGCATTAAGTGCAAGTGTACTTGTATCTTTGCAACATGGGTCCACAAAAAAATCTACTATTTTTGTGACAGTGCATCCGCGGCTACTTTCTACTGTTAGTGCTGCTATTTTATTTCCAAAAGATTCATACAATACGTCATATGGACCGAAACCTTGTGCACGATTTGGCACGGACCGATCTCCGAAATTCCAGTTGTAGCTCACGATTGGGTCTGTCTCTGATACGGATGTATTTGTAAATTGAATCGTTTTATCACATTCAAAAGCATTATTTGCATTGATCTCAAAGTCTGGTTTGGGTCCTAGGAAAGTACCAGTGCCGCCAAATTCAATGGCGAAACCAAGTCCAGATCTACTGAAATTATTAATAATCAATACATACGATTTTCCTGTTTCCATATTGAGCGCTGATACAAAATTATTGTTTCCCGGTTGACATCCTGGAGCTTCTGTAATATCTGGATCACCTATCATTAGACCTGTTGGGCCGTTACAACTTATCCAAGTAGGTAATGGATCTGTAGCACCTCCCGTACCATTGGCACCTGAGGCCATACAACGAAGTAATACCTTCCCATTACAATTGTCAATGCCATTTGGGAGTTCGTAAACAGCAAAATCAATATCGTCAGAAATAAAGTTGGGACCTCTATGATTATTTGGAGTTAATGTAAAAGTCAAAGAACCTGGCTCATCACAAGTCCATTTATACCAAGATGAGGCGAATTCTTCCGCTATACAATTATTAGGCTCGATTTCATTTCTGTCATTTCCTATACTTGTAAGACTTGCAACTTTAAAAGGTGATTTATCGCACAATATGACCGCTTCATCACAATCTGACTCTGGCGAAGGAGTAGGGATAAAATCATCAATACATAATTTGAATGTACCTTCGCCACCAATAGATGATTCTACCATGATAAAATATGTCTGACCAATGCTGAGATCAGACACTACTAACTCGTCAAGTCCTAATTCTTTACCTGGAGAACATTGTAAATATTCTAAGCAGCTTTCGAATAATACAATTTTTGGGTTTCTGAGTGTGCCTCCCTGACCTGATCCAAATACCCTAATCAAAACTGCTGGTTCTCGCGGGACGAAACTAAACCAAACACCATTTTCCCACTGGAGTGCAACACAGCCATTAGTAAACTCTTGATCTACATTCGCACCTAGATTGGAAAACTGGCCATCTGCCGAACAATAATTATCAGAACTTGGTAAAGCTGTAGCAAATCTACAATCATCATTAAGAACTTGGGCCGATCCTAAAAATGTTATTGATGACAATATTATTACTAATATGAAGGTTTTGCCTTTAAATCTTGATATGTAGCGGTTTTTGAAATTCATTTTTTCTCTTTAAAATTTAAGTGTAAAGCTGGAAATTCTCCATCATTTGCTTTTAGAAAACTAAATATTTGCCTTGATATTTCTAACTAGTAACTTTACTATGCTTTTAATAACGCAATATTGCTATAAACTGTTGACTCAATTCCTACATAAAGACGACAAAAACACAATGAATGCACTGACAAAAATACAATTTTAACGTTAATTTAATGTTTTTTGCACTTCTAAAAGGTATATGATTACTTTTGCAAGACATTTTTGGTCATAAACAAAATGACACTTACTTAATTATACGATTTGTTATGCTGTATCTAGTCCCCACTCCTATAGGCAATCTCGAAGATATGACATTCAGAGCTATCAATGTTCTGAACGAATGTGATGTCATACTTTCTGAGGATACTCGGACTAGCGGGAAACTATTAAAGCATTTTAATATTGATAAACCACTTTGGTCATTTCATGCTTTTAACGAGCATAAGGCACTAAAAAACATCATAGATCATCTACAACAAGGTAAAAAAATGGCTTTGATTTCTGATGCAGGTACGCCTGGCATATCAGACCCAGGTTATTTGTTAGTGAGAGAATGTCAGGCTCATGATATCAAAGTATCTTGTTTGCCAGGTGCCACAGCTTTTGTACCTGCATTGGTGTCATCGGGAATGACGACAGATAAGTTTTATTTTGAAGGATTTCTTCCACACAAAAAGGGGCGACAGACTAGATGGAAATATTTGTCTCAACTAGATGTAACCATCATCCTTTATGAATCGCCACATAGGCTAATGAAATGCCTAGAGGAGGTCAAAGAATATCTAGGTGAGGATCGACGGGTATGTGTGGCCAGGGAGATTAGCAAGGTATTTGAAGAGTTCAATACTCGGTCTGTAATCGATGCTATTGCTTATTATACAGCCAAACCAGCAAAAGGTGAAATTGTATTGGTCATAGAAGGAAGAACCAAACAAAGTAAAAATGCATCAGATGACGAAGACTAATTGAAAACTTCCCAAAGAAATACAACAATAAGATTTAAATCAAGATAATAATTAATAAGTGTGATAGAGTTTGTAAAATTTCAATTAGAAAATGGGCTACGAGTCATCATCCATGAGGATACGTCTACACCGATGGTAGCTGTCAATCTAGTCTATGATGTAGGATCAAAAAATGAAGAACCTACCAATACAGGTTTTGCACATTTATTTGAACATTTGATGTTTGGAGGCTCTATAAATATCCCTGATTTTGATGACCCAATACAAACTGCAGGTGGTGAAAATAATGCATTTACCAATACAGATTTGACTAATTTTTATGAGATTTTACCAGCTGAAAATATTGAAACAGCATTATGGTTGGAGTCCGATAGAATGTTACAACTGAAATTTAGCAAAAAATCACTCCAGACGCAAAAAAAAGTCGTTATCGAAGAGTTTAAAGAAACATGCTTAAACGAACCTTACGGCGATATGTGGCACCACTTGAGCAGACTAGCTTATAAAATTCATCCTTATCAGTGGCCTACCATAGGTAAAGAAATGTCACACATATCGGAAGCAGATTTAGATCAGGTGAAAGCGTTTTTTTATAATTATTATAGACCAGATAATGCTGTCCTTGTTTTAGCAGGCAATGTTACCATAGAAAAGGGCAAACACCTTGCAGAAAAATGGTTTGGAGAGATTCCAGCAGGAAATTACCAAAAACAAGCTATACTCCATGAGCCTGTTCAAGAAGAATTTAGACAGGTTGTACTTGAGCAGGATGTCCCGCATGACGCAATATATCAAGCTTTCCATATGGCTGGCCGACTCTCAGATGAATATTACGCATGTGACTTACTTTCAGATGTCTTATCCAATGGAAGGTCTTCTAGATTTTATCAGAGATTATATAAAGAGCAGCAATTATTTAGTACCATAGATGCTTTTATTTCAGGTACAACGGATCCAGGACTATTTATAATTGAAGGCAAAACGATGCCAGGCGTAACACTTGATCAAGCAAAAGCTGCGATTGAAGCAGAATTAGAAATTCTTAAAACTGAATTGATTTCTGAATCAGAACTTACCAAACTTAAAAATAGTGTGGAGAGTAGCCTAGTTTTTTCAGAAGTGAGTGTACTTAATAAAGCAATAAGTCTAGCTTATTTTGAAGTTTTGGGTGATGCGGCGTGGATTAATGATGAAGCCGAAAGATACCAAAAGGTAACTGCCGAAGATATTAGAAAAGTAGCCCAAAAGGTATTTCGTCGTGAAAATTGTAATGAATTGATATATAAGGTTATACAGAATTGAGGGTATGGTCTTTAAGCGCTCTTTATAGATCTAGGTTTAGAAACTGAGATTTGTACATAGGATTAGGTATCAAACAAGTATCACTTTTGCCAAACCATCTGTACCTATTTCTAGCTATGAAGTTATATATAGCGTTTCCGAAAAATTTAGGCAAAATGGACGACAAATATCCTAGACCAAATAACCATCCACCAAGTAGCTTCATGGTGTTTACAACAGCATCACTTTTCTCAGAAATTATTCCTTTATGGATTAGTAATACTGAATTTTTGTTTGCTATGTCAGGAAGAGTGGATAAATCAGAATATCTAATGGCATCCTGAAGCGAACAAAATCTAAAAAGGCTATTTCTGTCTCTTTTTAGAATAAACTGAACAGTATTGTCACATAAATAACATTCACCATCATACAAAATGATTGGGTTCGTTTGAGAAAGCTGTATCAGATTCTGTGGATTATCCATTAAGCAAATACTTCATTGAGCAAATCATCAATTTTGGTCAGGGTTTTGATCTCGATATCAAATTTTTTGCCTTGCACAAGGTCGGACTTGTATTTAGAGATATAAATCGTTTCGAAGCCCAATCTACTAGCTTCCTGAATTCTTTGTTCTGCTCTACTCACAGGACGAATCTCACCAGAAAGACCGACTTCACCTGCAAAACATATCTTTTTGCTGACATAAATATCTTGTAATGAAGATATTAGTGCAGACACAACAGCGAGGTCAATAGAAGGGTCAGTGACTTTGATACCACCAGCAATGTTCAGGAAAACATCATTTTGACCAAAGGGAAGCCCACATCTTTTTTCTAAGACAGCAAGCAACATTGACAATCGTCTAAGATCAAATCCTGTGGCAGATCGCTGTGGTGTACCATAGATAGCAGGACTTACTAGCGCTTGGGTTTCAATGAGCAGAGGCCTGAGACCTTCCACTGATGCAGCTATGGCGCTACCGCTAAGCTTGTCATCGTTTGGTGAAATTAATAGTTCAGATGGGTTAGTGATTTCTCTTAAACCAAAAGCATCCATTGCATAAATGCCTATCTCATCCGTAGATCCAAACCTGTTTTTGAGTGTTCTGAGAATTCGGTAAGCATAATGTTGGTCTCCTTCAAATTGTAATACCACGTCTACAATATGTTCTAAAAGTTTAGGGCCAGCAATACCACCTTCCTTTGTAATGTGACCAATGATGAAGATAGGAATATTGGTTTCTTTGGCATAACGTTGTAGTTCGCCTGTGCACTCACGAACTTGAGAGATACTACCAGGAGTACTTTCAATATATGGACTAATGAGTGTCTGTATGGAATCTATGATTATGATCTCGGGCTGAAGTTTATTGGCTTCTTTGAGGAGATTATTGACATTTACTTCCGTGTAAATATAACATTCTGGATTTTTGTGTCCTACTCTATCAGCGCGCATTTTGATCTGTTCTTCACTTTCTTCGCCAGATACATACAATACTTTTTTCTGTTGTCTAAGTGCCAGTTGTAATAACAAGGTAGATTTTCCGATGCCAGGTTGACCACCAACTAAAATGATGGACCCTGAAACCAAACCTCCACCTAACGCTCTGTTTAATTCAGAATCATATGTATTTATTCTATGCGATGAAAGCGCTGAGACATCATCCAGTTTTTTGGGTGTGACTTTTTCCTTATGTGGATCTCGCCACACTTTTTCAGTGTCAGATTTTGCAGATTTTTTATCTATGACTTCTTCTATGTAGGTATTCCATTCATTGCATGAAGGACATTTTCCAATCCACTTTGGCGACTCTGATCCACAATTATTACAAAAAAAGCTGGTTTTTACTTTCAAAATTTATTTTTTACAATTTTACAATCAAAATATGTGATTTTTTGGAAATTGTTCGTCTCAAGAATAGAAATTGATAAAATACATAAATTGTTCCAAAAGTGGAGTAGTAAACGTAAATTGTTTTCAATTGGTTTTTTGGGGTTATGCGGGATTCGAATGCTAATTCGGTCCCGCTTTTTTACAATCACAATACTAAGAAGCCAAAATATTTAAAATCATACGTAAGCACATGAACTTTTTATAAAAAAGGCAGAGACCATCCGATGATCTCTGCCTTAATTTTTTTTATTGGATGAAAACAAAGAATATTATACTTCGTCTTTTTTGATTTCATCAACAGCATCTTCAACTTTTTCTGTTGTATCCGATACTACTTCCTCTACTGATTCAGCAGCCTCAGCAACATCTTCTTTGCTATCACTTAATTTTTCTGACACGGTATTCTTGATATTTTCAAAAGTCGTGGATGCTACATCTTTAAGCTCTTCAAACTTTTCAGCAACTATATCCTTGATGTTTTCAAACTTGTCTTCTACCTTATCTCCTAATACTTCAGCGTCATCTTTGATAGCATCAATTTTGTCTTCAGCTTTATCTTCTAACTTATCAGTAGATTCTTTGATATCCGAAAAAGCAGTTTTTGCAGCATCTTTAAACTCGACAAACTTATCGTCTGCCTTATCTTTAAGATCATCAAACTTGTCTTCCGCTTTGTCTTTGATATCTTCTAACTTATCTTCTGCTTTTTCAGCCATGTCTTCTGCTTTGTCCATCGCTGTTTCAAGTTTTTCTGATACAACTTCAGCAACTGCCTTTGCAGTATCTACAACATCTTCCACAAGATTTTCAAAAGAATCCGAAAGCTTGTCTAAAAAGGAACCTTCACTTTTAGCCACAGGTTTTTTTACCAGTTCTGAAGCTGCTTTTTCGAGTTTATCAGACATTTTGTCCAATTCTTTGGCATTTTCAGTGATTCCAGAAGCTATTTTTTGTTTTACTACTTCTTTAGCTTCGTCTAGCTTTTCTTGTTTTTCGACTTTAATGGCTTTTTTCTTTTCTCTCTCCATCTTAGCCTCTAATTCCAATTTGGTCTTTTGCATATCATCAATCTTTTCTTGTTTTGATTTGATACGCTCTGCAATCATATTAATTTTTGCTTGTCTCAATTGAGACTCTAGCTGACCATCACTATTAGCGGCTCTTTTGGATTCATAATCAAGATCTTTTTGATCAAAATTAACAGAACTCTCCATCTTTTGGATGGCACCAAGTAAGCCTTTATATCTAGCTTCAGTTCTAGCTAGTTCATTATTGCCTTGTGGACTTCCACCTGCATTTCCTCTTTTCTCCTTCAGTTTTTTGAAGGTGTCATCTATTTTATTCCAAAGATTATCCCTATCTTTTCTAGTGAATTGGAAATCTTTTATTTTCTGTTGAATCTTTTTAAGATCTTCGAATAGTGGTGCTAATCCTAAACCTTTTTCGATTTTTTCTTCGATTTGGTTCAGTTCATCACTAAAACTATCCATATATTTTTTAGACTGAGTCTCGAATTCTGATTCAAATGACTTCTTGAGTTCTTTCAATTTCTCAAAAAGGCTGTTTGACTTTTCGCGCAAAGCAGCACCATGCTCTCTGAAAAGGTTTTTTTCATTGACTTGATCTTGAACTTTTGACCAAAAATTTACCAATTCATCCCAAACAGATTTGTCATAATTGGTCAATGCATCAATCTTTTCTTTAAATTCTTCCATTTCAGCTTTGTACATTCCATAGAGCTTGGAAGATAAGACCACAAAGTGCCATTCTGCCTGAGCTCTTGTGATCAGATCAGGTCTTTCTACTTTGATGTCATCTGGCAATAAACTATCAGAAACAGATAGCTTGCGCTCAATTTTGGTATAACCTGCTGGAAACTCTACTTCGATGTCATCTTTCCATTTTTTGGATAAATTATCATCTAATTCTTGCGTTGCGATAGATTCTGGAAATGTGTAGATATGTACTACATTTTCCTTCTCCAATAATTCCAATGCTACAAGCATTTTTTCATCTTTTGCATTGGATCCCCAAAGTACTAACTTACGTCTCATGATACGGTGTAATTAAATAAACTAATAAAATCGTTAATTAAAAATGTAATAAATCAAATGTTAAACTAAATGGTGTTTTACCAGATATTCTGCAATCTGGACTGCATTGGTGGCGGCACCTTTTCTTAAATTGTCTGCTACGATCCACAAGTTGAGCCCATTGTCTACAGACTCATCTCTCCTAATTCTACCTACAAAAACATCGTTTTTGTTTTTTGCATAAAGTGGCATTGGATATTGAAAGCTATCTGGATCATCTAGCACTACAATACCTTCTGCATCTTCTAAAACCTTATTCACTTCATCCAACTCAAATGGATGGTGAAATTCTATATTTACAGATTCAGAGTGACCACCATTGACAGGTATTCTTACGGCAGTTGCTGTAATACGAAGCGTGTCATCTCCTAAAATCTTTTTTGTTTCGTGTACCAGTTTCATTTCTTCCTTAGTATATAAATTATCTAAGAATACGTCGCATTGTGGAATGGCATTTTCGTATATTTGATAATGATATGCCATATCTGCCTTCTCTGGTTTAGCACCTGCTTTTTCGGATTCATATTGAGCCACAGCTTTTGCACCTGTGCCAGTAAATGACTGATAAGTAGAGATCACTAGTCTCTTGATACCATATTTTTTATGAAGTGGTGCCAGAGCTACGACCATTTGTATGGTAGAGCAATTTGGGTTAGCAATGATTTTGTCTTCTTTTGTCAAAGTATCTGCATTGACTTCAGGCACTATAAGTTTCTTAGATGGATCCATTCTCCATGCACTTGAATTGTCTATGACCACCGTTCCTTTTTCTGCAAACTTTGGCGCCCATTCTAGGGATGTACTTCCTCCTGCTGAAAAAATGGCAATATCTGGTACCATGTCTACAGCATCTTGCATACTTACTATTGGGTATTCCTTGCCCATATAAGTTACGAGTAAACCTACTGACCTACTTGATGCTACAGGTATATATTCGGTGATAGGGAAGTTAAATTCTTCCAAGACTTCATTCATTACTCGGCCTACAAGACCAGTCGCTCCTACTACGGCAACTTTCATTAAATTGTATTTTGATTAAAAAAACTAAATAAATTAAATATTGACGATGTGTATCATTTGATTTGAAAAGATTTTAGCGAATATAAAAGATCATCTTAAGAATTTAACTCTAAAAAGTGAAAATGTAAAGATATCATCCTAGTCTCGTATTCATTAGATTTGACTATATGACTTTGGTCAGCTTCAAATACTACAGAAGACATGAATCTCAATAACATTTGTGCCTATTTTTAGGTGCATTTAGTATATCCAAATTGTCACTTTACTTTCGTTTTAAAAAGTCCGAATAACAACAGAAATCAAATATTTAACACTTTTTTTTGTCTTAATATCCTTTGATAAAAAGAAATTCGCTCTTTATTTCTATATTTGCTTTCGAATACAGGAAAGTTATAAAGACTACCTGTAAAATTAAGGATAGCGGTCAAAAAACTGAATCTTTAAACAACTAAACAATATGAACCGCAAAGATATGCTTTCATTTATAAATGTATACTCATTAAAGACAAGATATTTTATAACGGCTTTTTTAGTTTTATTGACAATTGCTGGACAAAGTCAATTGAAACTTGACTTTAGCAATGGAAATCTGACCGACCCATTATGGCAAGGTGATGTGAGTAGATTTAAAGTGAATGCATCGGGACAGCTGCAACTAAACACTACTGGAGCTGGAGAGTCATATATTTATACACAATATGCAGTACCTCCTGATAGTATTCAGCTAGATTTGTACTTTAAACTTCAGTTTGCGCCTTCTAATGACAACTTCAGTAAAATCTACCTTTTTATTGATAATCCTGTCGAAAGCATAGCAAATGGTTACTATCTCAGATTAGGTGAAAATGGTTCTAATGATGCGATTCAAGTCTGGAAACTTACTGAAGGGGTACCTTCATTGATGTCTTCAGCGACTATGGGAGCTATCAGTTCTGACCCTGCTGAAGGACGCATTCAAATAAAAATATATAGAGACGGGTTATGGACAATGGGTTCAGATTATGAAGGCACCACACTATTTGAAGATGATTTGGTGTTTGTAGACTCAGATTTTTCGTTGCCTGATTCTATGTATTTTGGAATCTACTGTAAATACACTGCAACAAGGTCTGACAAGTTTTTTTATGATGACATCAGTATCAAAACCATAGAAAGAGATACTATTGCTCCAGAAATAGTGAGTGTGGAAGTCATAAATGATTCTGAATTAAAAGTTATTTTTTCTGAATCACTTGAAGAAGTATCTGCCCAAAATACAAGTAATTATACAGTAAATAATAGCTTGGGTCGGCCTGATCAAATTTTGTTTTCAACAACTACACCTAATACTGTAAATCTCTTTTATATAAACAATAAGATTTTAAGTGGTATCATTTATACTTTGACGGCAAATGGTGTAAAAGACAAAAGTGCTAATAATATCGAATCTAAGAAGGATTTTGTCTTTGCGACCAAACCGTTGAAAGGTGATTTGATAGTGACTGAAGTACTTACCGACCCATATTTAGGTGGTGCAGATTTTATTGAAATCTATAATAAATCTACAAAATTTATTGCTGTGGATGGTCTTGTCATACGTAATACACAAAACAACCAAGCTAAAACAATAGCTACCTCATTAATACTAAAACCGACGCAATACACAGCTATCTGTCAAGATACCGCTTTTTTAAAGACCACTTATGGTGTACCAAAAGAATCTCGTTTTATCCAAGCTACGTTACCTTCTCTCAATGTAAGTGATGCAAATATTACCATAGCGAGTATGATGGGAAATCAGGAAGTTACTATAGATTCCTTTGATTATCAGGAAGATTTTCATTTTGCATTATTAGATGAAACAAAAGGAGTAAGCCTAGAGAGAATAAGTTTAAAAGGTCCATCAAATGATGCTAATAATTGGCACTCAGCTTCTCAGCAAGTGTTATTTGCAACTCCTGGATACAAAAACTCAAATGGCCAGGTAGAAGACCCAAATGCATCATTTGGCTTCACGGCAGATAAAAAAGTAATTTCTCCTAACGGTGATGGTACAGATGATTTTTTGTTGTTAAATTACAAATTAGATAAATCAGGTTATTTAGCTACCATAAAAATATATGATTCAGAAGGTTTTCCTACCTTAAATTTAGAAAATAATACTCTTCTAGGGTCAGAAGGTTCAATAAAGTGGGATGGTGTAGATGGGGAAGGCAATATTATTAGAATGGGCATGTATATCATAGCCACTAGATTATTTCATCCTGATGGAGATATTAAAGAGTTTAAAAACGTGGTTGTAGTAGGAGGCAATCTGTGAGATAAAGAAGATTAGAAAGTTGTGGTGTTATGAGGAGTGTCTTACATATAGGAAATAAAATAATAGCGGTGGTTCTTGTATTACTTACCGTGACTGCTGTATTTATACCATCCTTTGGGTTGTTTACAAGTTTGCAAGATTATTTAGTACATTTTCTATTTTTTCTAATCGTTTCAGGACTTATTGGATTGATTATAGGTAATGACACAGTTCTTTTTACTAGTTTCGGTTGCGCGGCAATGCTCACTATATTTCTAAAAAATGCTTCAAACACAGAGCTAAAAGATCCCAATATTAACGATCAGATAAGGCTATCCGTAGCGCATCTCAATTTAAGTTTAATCACCGATGTAAAAGATGTCATCAAAGTATTAAATAATCCTGATATCGAAGTTGTTTCTTTTCAGGAATATACACCCGATTGGGGAAATATAATTCCATTAATATCGGAGTCATTTCCATATTCATTTAAGGCGGTTAGAATGGATCTTTATGGGAAAGCTGTTTATTCGAAGTATAAAATCATAAATTCTGAAATCCTAGAGCATCAAGGTATACCAAATATTGTTGTCAAAGTGCAAAAAGAAGAAAATGTATTTACTATTTTTTCAGCATATCTGACACCCGCATTAGACAAAAATTCGACCTTAATAGCTAGGCAGCAAATTTTGGATCTAGAGAAATCTATAAATGAAGTTAAAGAAAACCTGATCGTAATGGGTGAGTTTAATCAAGTGTATTGGTCTCATGATATCATTTCATTTCGGAACAAAACAAGTCTTCTAAATAGCAGACGGAACGTCAATCCTTCTACTTTCAAAATGCCTTACGACCACATTTTTTATACGCCAAGTTTAGAATGTTATTTTTTTGAAGATTTGAGAGATACAAGTGCTAATCATATTGGTTGTCGAGGGGCATTTCAGTTAAAGAAATAAATATTGTCGGATTGAAAACATTAATTTACGATTGCAAATTTTTTGAAGAATTGACCTTAGAAGAGTTGTATGCATTGATGCAGCTTAGACAAGAAGTTTTTGTGGTAGAACAAAACTGTCCTTATCTTGATGCAGATGGAAAAGATAAGTATGGATATCATGTGATGGCTTGGGATGAAGAGGGTGTTTTGCACTGTTGTACTAGGTTGTTACCAGAAGGTATCTCATATGATGGGTATACTTCTATAGGTCGGGTAGTAAATTCAATGGCCGTAAGAGCTTCAGGACAAGGGAAAGTATTGATGGAATATTCTATTAATAAAATCAAAGAGCTGTATCCGTCATTTCCTATTAAAATAGGCGCACAGTCTTATCTTAAGCAATTTTACGAGTCACTAGGTTTTGTTGGAATTGGGGTTGACTATCTTGAAGATGGTATTCCGCACATGATTATGATATTGGATCATTAAATGAAATCCGAGATGGTCTATAAGTAATGTGTAAATGGTGGTTTAAAAGTCGTAATAAAGCTTTAGTTGAAGATCAAGTCATAATTGATTATTAAATAATTGGTATACTATTTGCAATTACCTACTTGTATAAAATAAAAAAGCCCCCTGCTTTCAGAAGGCTCTTTTTCTTCGCTAAAGATTTTTCTCATTCTAAATGAAAAGAATATCAATCGGAAACTTTGGCGTTTCCTAGATATAAGAGCCTTTAAATATCGTTTTCGCTGCATGAAAAAATTGTATTTTAAATAATTTTATTTTTATTATGCGTATTTAACTGTTAATGTGTTGTTTGTGAAATTAATAATTTTACTTAAAGTAAATTATTTTTAAAAATTATTCATTTTAACTCGTGCTTACAGCTATTTCATTTAATTTTACAGCATATTTAATAAAAATCTTAAAAGGGAGTGTAATGAGAATCTTAGTAAATGATGGTATAGAGCCCATCGGCAAACAATTATTGGAAGAAGCGGGCTTTGAAGTAGATATGAATAAAATCAATCAAGAAGACTTACCAGCAAAGCTGAATGAGTATGACGCTATCTGTGTAAGGAGCGCTACCAAAGTAAGAAAAGAGTTGATTGATGCTTGTCCAAATCTAAAAGCAATAGGAAGAGGCGGCGTAGGTCTTGATAATATAGATGTCGATTACGCAAAATCTAAAGGTATAGCTGTCATAAACACACCTGCTGCTTCATCTAGGTCAGTAGGCGAGTTGGCGATGGCGCATATGTTGAGCCTTTCTAGATTTTTATACCAGTCAAATAGACAAATGCCTACAGAAGGTGATACAAAATTTAACGATCTTAAAAAAGCATATGCCAAAGGTGCAGAATTGGAAGGCAAAACCCTAGGTGTGATAGGTTGTGGACGAATAGGACAAGAAACGGCAAAAGTGGGTCTTGGTTTGGGTATGAACATTCTAGCTGTAGACCCATATGTATCGGAAGTTACATTATCAGTAGGACCGACCGCTTTAGGATTTAAAGTTACTGTCAAAACAGTAGATATGGATGACATGCTAGCGGACGCAGATTATATTTCCTTGCATATTCCTTCTGTAGGTAAAGCACTCCTTGGTAAAGAAGAATTTGCCAAAATGAAAGACGGTGTTATTATAATAAATTGTAGTCGTGGTGGCACAATCGATGAAGATGCACTTTTGGAAGCACTTTCATCAGGTAAAGTTTCAGCTGCAGGTCTTGATGTATTCGACAATGAACCTACACCTCGCAAAGATCTACTTACTCACCCTAGAATATCGTTGACGCCACACATTGGTGCATCCACCGAAGAAGCACAAAATAAAATAGGAGAAGAGCTGGCTCAAAAAATGATTGCTGCGCTAAAGGGATAGAATTGTGGCCGAAGCTTCTAGTTTCAAATTAATGTGGCCGAAGCATCCCTGCTTCCGGATGTTATTTCTTCCGAAGCAGGGATGCTTCGGCCACATTTGGATGCTTTGGTTACATTTTAGATGGTCTTTTGAACTCTGATAGCAATATCGGGAACAACAATACCCGCTTTGATTGGATTGTTTTCTATATATTTTCTAATTTGAATGAGAGATTCCTCATTTCTAATAATGTGGTCATAAGATTCGTGTTGCCATAATTGTCCTGTGAGTCCTAATATTTTATTGATCTTATTGGCAGAGTAGGATTTCCATGAATGCGTTATTTCACTTAAATTAAACCCATTAAGTGGAGTAACTATAACATGTACATGATTTGGCATGATTACAAAACTGTCAAGATCATATTTTTGTCCTTCAAAAAATCTTAGACTATTTACAAACACTTCTATTATATCTTGTCGTTTTAGGATGCAGCTGCCATCTTGGGCATCGAGCCATTTTTCAATACGATCATGAAATAGATAATTGTAAGTTGTCCAATCTTCTTTTGTAAAATTATACCCACTTTTATGTTTATACATTTTTATCCAAGCGGCCCTATCATCTTTTAGCTGTTGGATTTTTGCTTGTGGTAATGAATCTGCTAATCTAAATGTAACAAAATATATAGCTCCTTCCTGCCGCCAATGAGGCAAATCTCCATGATAAATTTCAAAATCATAGGCTGGATCAAAAAACTGTAATTTTGTCATTGTATTCTGAAATATTTGTTTTCTGATAAAATGTGGCCGAAGCTTCTAGCTTCGAATTAATGTGGTTGAAGCTAAAAGCTTCGGTATCTTTATTATATCCGAAGCAGGATGCTTCGGCCACATATGGTTACATTTAAAAATCTAAAAATACTTATCTTTCATCAAATAATCTTTGACGTATTCTTGGACGCCATCTTCTAGACTATAGAATGGTTTAGTATAACCAGCATCACGTAGTTTTGACATATTTGCTTCTGTAAAATATTGATACGTATCTCTGATGTCAATAGGTGTATCGATGTATGTGATGTTCTCAGGTATATTCATTGCAGCAAAAGTATTTCGTGCTAAGTCTAGAAATGTGCGAGCGACGCCAGTTCCAAAATTATATATACCGCTTGCAGTTGATGGATGTTGGATAAAGAAGGTTATTATGTCAAGAATGTCTTTCACATATATAAAATCTCTGCTTTGATGTCCGTCAGCATAGTCTGGTCTGTGTGATTTGAAAAGTTTCATACCACCTGTATTTCTGATTTGGTGGTAAGTGTGAAAGATCACGGAAGCCATTCTACCCTTGTGATATTCATTTGGTCCATAGACATTAAAGAACTTGCAACCAACCCAAAAAGGTGGTTTTTCATATTGATCTAGTGCCCACAAATCAAACTGTTGCTTACTGTCTCCATAAGGGTTTAGTGGTTTTAATAAGTGAATATTTTCATGATTGTCATTAAATCCAAGATTGCCATCTCCGTATGTAGCAGCACTTGAAGCATAAATCATGGGTATTTCTTTGCGCGCACAAGCCGTCCAGATTCTTTTGGAATAATTGACATTTAATTGGTCAAAAATATCTGTGTCTAATAGTGTTGTATCTGTACGTGCACCTATGTGAAGGACTAAATCTACTTTTTGGGTTGTCTTTTCAAACCAGTCTAAAAAGATATCTCGATGCATCCATTCCCGTACAGCTTTATTATCTGTATTTTTGTCTTTGTACAATTTATAGAAATCATCTACTACAACTATTTCTCTATTAAACCCGGATTGATTGAGATGAGTAAGTAGACATGAACCAATAAAACCTGATACTCCCGTCAATATGATCATAACTTTCCTTTTATATACAATAGCAAAGATATGTTTTATATCTATTTTCCAGTCATAGGGTATTGTGACATTCCAAAATTATATTATTTTGTAAGCATATTTAGCTAAAATTCCTTAAATTTGTCGACGATAACGAAATTTTGAATAACAAAAAGTATCAAAAGCTTGCCTATCCAATAATTACAAAACCCTTATATGATCCAAAAATCTTTTTTACTTTTCGCTTTTGCTATCATTACAAATATCTCATGGGCACAAGGATTGGATACTTTGGTCAAAACGATCAGATTGGGAGATGATACGGTGTACTTAAAAATTTATACCAAACCAGGCAAAAATGTTGTCTATGCTCACGTACATGAAAACGAAGAAGCTTCACTCGAAGCAGGTATGGAAGTTTTGAAAAAGTATGGTGGCAAACTCTTTACATTGTCCCACTCGGTAGATACGACCAATAGAAATGTTACATTTGAAT
The DNA here is from genome assembly GCA_002482845.1 of Saprospiraceae bacterium UBA7687. Lineage (GTDB taxonomy): Bacteria > Bacteroidota > Bacteroidia > Chitinophagales > Saprospiraceae > OLB9. Next base: position 35,776 of record DLGT01000072.1, on the reverse strand, counting down.
ATAATAAAACGACTTATCAGTTTGATCCAAATAGGATTTATACTTTAAATGATACCATCCTTCAAAAAAATATAAAGATCATTAGCGGTGATGGTAAAGTAGATACAAAGGTCAAAAAAGATGTGCGAAATCTTGCTAATATCATATGGGCAGAAACCAAAGGCGCCAAACTGATCGTAGCACTTCACAATAATAAAAACACGCCAGCAACATTTAAGACTTTATGGTTCTTTATCAATAATTTTGAGCCCGAATCATATAATATTACTTCTTACGTAAAGAAGTCAGAATTTGCTAGCGATTCTAATAAGTCATGTGATGAAATCTATATAAACCCAAGACTGAATAACAGTGAGTTTTTTATTGTGACTGAAAAAAGAGATTTTGACCTTTTCCTTCAAAAAAAATATTCTGTTGTTTTACAGAATGCAGAACCTATAGATGATGGATCAATGTCAGTGTTTGCTGTGAAAAATAAGAGAAGGTACATTAATTCAGAAGCAAAAATGGGAAAAATAATAGAACAAACAGAGATGTTAGAGCTCTTACATAAGGCGCCCAATAATATTGATTGATATAAAGGACTTAGGTCAAATGATACTTTTTTGCTAGTTCCCACAATACAATGCCAGCGCATACAGAAACATTAAGCGAGTGTTTAGTTCCGAATTGTGGTATTTCTAAACAAACATCTAGTTCATTAATGACTTCATCACTGACACCATCTACTTCATTGCCAAAAACAACGGCTATTTTTTCAGTATTGAATGTATAATCTGTGAGAAGGACTGAAGCATCCGTTTGTTCGATACCAGCAATAGTATATCCGTCATTTTTAAGTTGAGCTACAGCATCACTTACGTTTTCTATATATTCCCAAACCACGGATTCAGTGGCTCCTATGGCAGTTTTGGTGATTTCACGATTAGGTGGCGTCGCACTAATCCCACAGATGATGATCTTCTCGATGGCAAAAGCATCCGCAGTTCTAAAAACTGATCCCACATTCATTGCGGAGCGAATATTGTCTAACACTGCCACTACAGGGATTTTTGCAGCCGACTTATATTCATCGAGAGATACTCGATCTAACTCTTCCAGTTTTAGCTTCCGCATATTTCCTTATTTGTTTTGCAAGGCAGCTTTTATAAAACTGACAAACAATGGATGTGGATTTTCTACGGTACTTTTTAGTTCTGGATGATATTGCACACCTACGAAATATGGATGATCCTTTAATTCTACTACTTCTACAAGCCCAGATTCTGGGTTTTTGCCTGTAGCAATAAGCCCGCCTGCCTCCATTCTTTCTAGATAAGCATTATTGAATTCATATCTGTGTCTATGTCTTTCTGAAATATCAGCTTTACCATATGATTTATAGCTAAGTGAGTTTTTTGCCAATTTGCATGCGTATGCACCGAGTCTCATAGTTCCACCTTTGATGGTTACTGTTTTTTGATCTTCCATTAAGTCAATAATAGGCTCTGATGTTGTAGGGTCTACTTCTGTGGAGTTGGCATTTTCTATATGCAAGACATTTTTTGCAAATTCAACGACAGCACATTGCATACCTAAACAAATACCAAAAAAAGGTATATTATTTTCACGCACATATCGTATTGCTTCGAGTTTTCCTGCGATACCACGTTCTCCGAATCCTGGTGCTACTAGTATGCCATCCATATCTTTGAGCTTGGCAGGCACATCTCCTGTTTCTAGTGTTTCTGAATGGATAGGTATTACTCTGACTTTGCATTCATTTACAGACCCTGCATGGATAAATGCTTCATAAATCGATTTGTAAGCATCTTGGAGTTCGTTATATTTTCCAACCAATGCGATGTTAACTTCATGGGTTGGATTTTTGAGTCTACCCAAAAAGTCCTTCCAATGGTTGAGATCTGGTTCTGTATTATTTTTGATACCCAGTTTTTTGAGTACTGTTTTATCTAGTTTTTCTTTCAACATCAATAATGGTACATCATATATGGTTTCTGCATCTATGGCTTCTATCACAGAATTTTCGTCCACATTACAGAAAAGAGCCAGTTTTTCTTTCAACTCTTTCGGCAAATGGTGTTCTGTGCGGCAAACTAATATATCAGGTTGGATACCAGCCTGTAGCAATTCTTTGACCGAATGTTGGGTTGGTTTTGTTTTTAATTCTTTGGCTGCTTTTAGGTAAGGAATCAGGGTCAAATGGATGACTACACAATTCTCTTTTCCGACCTCTCTACGCAATTGTCTAAGTGCCTCTAGATAAGGTAGAGATTCAATATCTCCTACCGTACCACCTATTTCTGTGATGATAATATCATAATTGTGCTCTTTTTCTAAGAGTGTCGCACGTCTTTTTATTTCATCCGTAATGTGAGGGATGACTTGTACTGTTTTACCAAGGAAGGCACCAGCTCTTTCTTTATTAATGACCGTTTGATAAATTTTACCAGTGGTGACATTATTACCTTGGGATGTCGGTTTGTTTAGAAATCTTTCGTAATGACCGAGATCTAGATCCGTTTCTGCACCATCTTCAGTGACATAACACTCTCCATGCTCATATGGATTTAGTGTACCAGGATCGACATTGATATAAGGGTCGAATTTTTGGATGGTCACGGTAAGACCACGCGATTGGAGTAATTTTGCAAGAGATGCTGCAATGATACCTTTCCCGAGTGACGATGTCACTCCTCCCGTAACAAATATATATTTAGCCATGTGTGATTGATAGGCAGGAGAGTTGAATTCTCCGCTACGGGACACAAAGGTAGCAGTTGTTTTTGAATTATTCAGGTTGAAGAGCACTTTTTGGTAGTTTTACCTTCATATTCTTTTTAAATATGAGTCCACTCCGAAAACATTAATTTACTGACAATCAACCGTTTTTCACCCTGACCCTAAAGGGAAACGTTTGATTATCAATGCTGTAGGAATAAATATTTCTCATTTTATTTGAACTAAGGACTTTTCGGAGTAGACTCAAATATAGATTTTACTTTACCTAAAATACAGCTTCGTAGAATTAGTTATCATTAATGTTGTTCAGGCTTTACAATAACTTAATGTTCTGATTATATTCTGTTTATATTCGACCGTTACTTTTGTATAAATTAATATGTTATGCAAAATAAATTTTTAATTTCGTTAATTATACTTCTTGTAGTGGTTTTCCCTTTCAGCTTAATTTACTACTTCATATCTAGTGTAAAAAATACTGCTAATACATTGCTTCAAAGCCCGTCTTCTGCACAATGGAGTAATGTAGCATAAATCCACTACTCTTTGTCATTAAATGATGCCATTTTTGGCTTCAAAATGTCGCTAAAGGTACATTAGGAACTCAAAAATGATATTTTCATGTCACTTTTGGGTGTTGTTCTTTTTAATTTTTCTATTTTTACCAATCTATATGTAATATGTATCATTTCAGATGCAAAATCTAGATTCATAAAATAATAAATGATGTTTTTTACACAGACTGAACAATATGAAACATTAATCATTGGACAATACGGTAGACCAGAAGACTATCCAGATATTGAAGCGTATGATCAACTATTATTTTATATCCAGCGTAATCAAAATAGGAATACGGTGGTATATGAAGCCAATTGCCTTTATAATGGTTTGTTAGATTTGAATGATCCCATCTCTATTAATTGGATTAAGTTTATGGATAATGGCGAAGAAGAAATTCAGCCTTTAAATTATATTCAAAAAAAGCTAGCCTACGGTTATAACTTTAAAGTGATTTCCAACGATTTGGTTGAGTTTTGTTTTGTCTCTTATTCAGGAATGAAATTTTATTTATCAAAAAATAAAAATGGAGGTTTCCGTGTGTCCACCACATTGGATGGCATAATGTCAATTATTGAAAGAATTTACATATATGCAGAAGATATGGGAATCTTTCCACAAGTCAAGTTTGCTGAGTTTTTTGGTCGTTGTGCAACAACTAATAAAAGCACATATAAAAAGCTTTTTTTACAGCTTTAGACAACTTTGTACATCTAAGACGAAGTTTTTTCCTTTCCATAGTCAACATTCATGTCTTTGGTGTCGTTCTTTTAAATAGTAATATTAAAGTAAAGTTATGCGTACGATTTTAAGTTTGATAATATTTTTCTGTACATTTAGTTCAGCTGTTTTTGCTCAGGTGACCGATGAAGGCGTAAAGGCAGTCGATGGCAGTATCCTTAATTTTGGTTTGGGAATAGGATTAAACGTTCCATTAGGTGATATGGCTGATAGATATGGAAGTAATATGAATTTTGGATTAAGTGCAGAGTACATAAATAAAACAAATTGGCTAGTGAATGCAGAGTTTTTGTATCTATTTAGTGAAAACATTAAAGAAGATGTATTAGCTCCATACCGAACTATCGATGGATTTATATTGGGAGATGATAATCAATATGCAAGTCTTATCATGAAAGAACAAGGGTTTTTTATGGGGTTAGGCATTGGCAAGTTGATCCCGTTAAATAAAGATTCTAGATCAGGTATTAAAGTAGCACTTTCTGGTGGTATTCTCCAGCATCAAATAAAATTTTCTGATGATCGTAATTCTATTGGTCAAGTTAGGGCAGGTAGACATATTGGTTATGATCGTCTGACGCGTGGCTTTTCACTTAAAGAAACTATAGCATACAAACATTTAAGTCAGGATAGGAGATTAAATTTTGAGTTTGCATTGGACTTTATTCAAGGTTTTACTTCTGAAGTGAGAGCCATCAATTTTGACACAGGCCTTGCGACCAATAAATCCCGTTTTGATATGCTCATAGGTGCACGTCTCATGTGGAATTTGCCTTTTTACAAAGGTGGCGAAAAAACGGTTTATTATTAAGAATAGTTTTTTTAGTCGTTGATTTAGAAATATGGTTTCAATAGTTAGTCCACTCCGAAAACACAAATTGATTGATAATCAAACATTTTTTACCCTGACCCTAAAGGGAAACGTTTGATTATCTATGCAGTAGAAATAAAGGTTTTTCATTTTATTTGAACTAATGGCTTTTCAGAGTGGATTCATTAGTAATATTTTAGAAAGTTGTCTCCCAGAAAGTCTTGGTAGAAACTAATGAATGTAATTGATGTGTTTTATTTTCTTCAAATGTCTTTAAAATAAACTATTCTCCCATTTCTTGTCCTCCACACAATATGGATTCATATACATCTGTCCATCCTCTCCAAATACCGCCTTCATCTAGCGAACTGTTGTGCCATATGACACATAGTGGAGCATCTATTTCTTTAGCGTATTTTATAAACCTACCTATTTCTGTTTTTGCTTGACTTGCACTAAGCTTTTTGTAATTTTTTAGCGTCACATCCATAAGTTGAAATGGGTGTATAATCAAATCTGTTACACATTCATTTATCAGATCATACCAATAAAAATTGTGTCCGGTACCTGCTCTGTATCCATTCTCTTCGGGATATCCCATGCTGTAGTCTTCTTTTATCCCATTCAATATAAGGTTCCTATAGGTAGTTGGAAGCTCAAGCTTGATAAAATGCTGCCGAGATGTTGTAATTTTTGTTTTCAAAAGGTTATTAAAGTTTTTTATTTCTGATGAGAGTACATTTGGGTCTTCATTTGATCTAAATGATGGATGAATTCCGACAGCATACTTTTCAGCAAGAGCTTTTATTTTTATCTGGAAATTAGTTTCTGAAATATCATGATTCTTATCATAAGTTGAAGTTTTAGAAGCAAATAGTACAAAGTAATTTGGTTTTATTTGATGTTTTTTGTGAAGGCTTTCTATCAGTTCGTAAGTATTAAATGGGTCATTATTGTAATTATTAAAACTAGATAATCTTCTTTTGAATGAAAATAAATCTCCTTTGATCAAATCTTTGATTCCTCCTCCAATATTTCTAAAACCTTTGTACGCATATGCCCAAACTTGATCTATGTCGATAGTAGAATGGATAGCAAACTTTTTTTTATTCGGAAATACATAAGTTGGATATTTCTCAGAAATATTATTTTTAAGATTTAATATACATTCATCTACAATAGCTCTGTTTAATATCTGCAGCTGATAGCTAAGGCTGTTTTTAGCTTGATATCTGCCAAGTTGATCGGCTTCATGTGGTAGGTACTCTTCATATCGACTGATCAGAAAAAATATTAACGAAAAGATATCATCTGTAAATATTTCTCTTTTTTCTATGGATGTCAATATATTTTTTGCCAAGGCATTAATGGTTTCAGTGCAATTCGTGATACCGCTTTGATTTAATAATCCTTGTGAAGGAATAAATATTTGATTTGAATCCATGTTATCAATTCCATAATTAATACATGGTCCATTAAATTCAACTTTACTATCTAATGTATCTATAATTGAATAGTCTACACCCAACACTTCAATAAAAATGAAATTAAGTGTATAAGTCAGCCTATTTTTTTGAATATTAGTTATTATTTGGATCAAAATCAGAATATTCTTTGACGATATTTATCAAATTAAAGTGTAAAGATGATCATTTCATTGATACCAGACATCTTCCATCTTGAATTCAGTAAAATTTTTGTTTGCCTTTTTGTTGGCAAGAATGGCAAGTTGTCTTGGTGACAGGTATAAAGATGCATCCTGACCTTTTGCAATGGCTCGATTTACTTTTGTTTTTTGAAGTTCAGTCATAGGTATGGATTTGTATGGCGATTTTAGGAGATAATATTTGTCTTCATGATCTTTTTTATATTTGGCTATTGGCAATACATTCTCCTTAGTATTTGTATTAACTGGAGCATAGATTTGATCAGCACATCCCTTGGTTTTTGCTTTATTTGCCAGCTCATCTAGAGATGTTTTTTCTTTGTCATAAATGACTTTTACGACTTCTTTACCATGCATAAATCCAGCTTCTGTAGCCAAAACACCATCAAGAGCAGCTATTTCTCTTTCGCCCGTCCAAAAGCAATACATACTAAAATAGACTTCATCAGTTTTGTTTTCAGCTATGGCAGATGTTTCTTGAAGTAGCAGCGAGAGATATTCATCCACTTCTTTTCCTGAAGATTGAAGAGCATTAATGATGGTGGCCACCGTTTTGGAGACATTTCTGAAATCCGCTTGCCGTTTGACGATATCTTTTTCTTGGTGATTTATGATTCGTACCACAGGGTTATTCCAAGAAGGCTCGTTGAATTTATCGAGGATCACCTTATCATTTCCACCTTTGTTATTATATATACAGAGTGGTACAAAACAAGTTTCTATTGCTTCTACGACCAATGGATGAGAAAGGACAACATTACCAAATCGAGTACAATTGGCACATCCAGGCACTTCTTGAAACAATATAAATATCGGGAGATCTTTTTCTTTACTCAGGCGTAGCGCTTCGTTGTAATCTCTTAACCATTTTATTTTACCCAGCTCCACAGGATTATCTTTTGGATAAGAAAATGGCTGGCAGAATAAATGAATACTAAGGAATACATTTAATAATAGGGTGAAAGCACTTCGATACATCATTTTTTATGACCTTTTTTTATTATAACGAATAAATATAGGCATGTTGTTGCCTTTGGATTTTACACCCATGAAAAATAAGCACTAAGTTATCAAATGATGGTATTTTTTGGAAACATTAGCATCTATTTTTTTCTTTTACTTAGGTTTTTGTCTAATATTTGATTACGATTCCATTTATCTTTGCGGTTTAAATTTTAAAGATGCCCAGTCAACAAACAGATCAACTTATACAGCTCATTCACTCACTTACCAAAGCAGAGAAGAAGAGTTTTAGACTGTATGTTAATAGAGACAACAATGCATCTGACAAATTATTTATGCAATTATTTGACTACATCGACTCCAACAAAACATTCAAAGAAGCTGATTTACTTAAGAAATTACCTCAGATCAAAAAAGGTCAATTGTCCAATATCAAGGCCAATCTAATGAAACAAATTTTGGTCAACCTTCGCAATCTCCACAAACAAGAATTTTCAGACGTGGCCATTAGGGAATTATTAGATTATTCTAAAATATTGCAATCAAAAGGCATGACAAAAGCCAGTCTTGATATGCTCGAAAAAGCAAAAAAGATGGCACAAGTCAATCATGAGACTTTATTGGCTTACCATATTCTAGATGAAGAAAGAAAAATTGAGACCCAATATATCACAGGCAGTTCCACCCAAAAAGCCATTCAACTCAACGAATTAAGCAATTTGATACTTTCTAAAGTTGCCATCCATGACAAACTCTCTAATCTTTCTCTGATGCTTTATGGCATGTATCTCAAATACGGATACGTCAAAGACAAAAAGGATTTTGAGCATGTCAAGGATTATTTCTATCAGAACCTTCCAGATTTAAAACCTGAAAAGTTAGGATTTTATGAACGTATTTATTACTACCAGTCATTTGTATGGTACTATCATATGACTCAAGATTTTGTAAATTATTACAAATATTCGCAAAAATGGGTGGATTGTTTTAGAGATTTTCCACATTTGATCAAGGAAGATCAAATCTTGTATTTCAAAGGTCTTCACAATGCCATGAATGCATTGTACATGGCAAATAAAACAGAAAAATTCCTTCAGCATTATGCGACATATATTGAGTTTGAAAACCAATATATAGATCAGATGTCAGAAAGCCAACTGTCCAATTATCGGTTGTTTAAGTATGTACATTTGTTAAATAAGATATTCTTGATAGGAGATTACAAACAAGGTGTCAAGGAGATCATAGAAATTAGAGATGTGCTCAAATCAGGAAAACATCATTGGGATATCAATAGGGAGATGGTATTTAATTACAAGGTAGCATGTGTATATTTTGGGGCAGATGACTATAACAATGCCATAGAATATCTTAATAAAATAAACAATAGTCCTATCGGCGGATTGAGAGAAGACATTCAATGTTTTGCTAGGATATTGACGTTGATTAGTCATTTCGAATTAGGCAATGATTTTTTGGTCAGTTATCAAATCAAGTCAGTATATCGTTTTTTAATCAAAATGGAAGACCTGCAGTCTGTACAAAAAGAAATCTTGTCATTCATACGTAGGACACCGCAGATGACGAAGTATGATCTGATGTCAGAATTTAGCAAACTAAGGACAAAACTGATAAAATTCCAAAAAGATCCTTATGAAAAGCGACCATTCCTTTACTTGGATATCATCTCTTGGCTTGATAGTAAAATTGAAGGGCGTAGGATAGAAGAAGTAATCAAAGAAAAAATGAAAAAGAAATAAAGCACCTGTTTACCAGTATATTTTGTTTTCTGAATATCACCAATCTAACCATATAGCAATTAAAAGCTTTTCAAAGATTATATTTTTCTTACGTCTATTAAGTTAGTAACTGTAAACGCTTCATATCTTCATTTTTCTACCATTCATTCAACTAAGTTTCTTACTTTTGCACCAAAATTTAAAGCATTTATTGCTGAACACATAAATAAACCTTACCCAAATGAATACTTCTTTTTTAAAAAAATTAAACCTTCATAAAAAAAACGAAGGTACTTGGACAGGGCAAAAGTCCCTAAAATCTGATACTTATATCGAATCTTTCTCTCCTGTAGATGGAGAATTGATAGGCAGCGTTTCCGTCACTTCCAAAAAAGATTACGAAAAAGTCATCAAAACTGCTCAAAGAGCATTCATTGAATGGCGCGAAATACCTGCTCCAAAACGTGGTGAAATCGTACGTCAATATGGCGAAGAACTCCGTAAATACAAAGAGCCGCTCGGTCAACTAGTATCTTACGAAATGGGCAAATCTCTTCAGGAAGGTCTCGGAGAAGTTCAAGAAATGATCGATATCTGTGATTTTGCAGTAGGATTGTCTCGCCAGTTGTACGGTCTGACTATGCACTCTGAGCGACCTTACCATCGTATGTATGAGCAATGGCATCCACTAGGCATCGTAGGTATCATTTCTGCGTTCAATTTTCCAGTGGCAGTTTGGTCTTGGAATGCGATGATCGCTATGGTATGCGGAGACGTATGTGTATGGAAAGCCAGCGAAAAAGCACCACTTTGTGCTGTAGCTTGTCAGAACATCTTGCATAAAGTACTAAAAGCCAATAAAGTATCTGAAGGTGTGAGTTGTATCATCACTGGTGACTACAAAGTAGGTGAGTGGATGACCCAAGATATAAGAGTTCCTTTGGTATCTGCAACAGGTAGCACTAGAATGGGCAAAATCGTAGGCGCTGCAGTTGCTGAGAGATTAGGTAGAAGCTTATTAGAATTAGGTGGAAACAATGCTATCATAGTTACTGAGTCAGCGGACTTGAACTTAGTACTGACTGGTGCACTTTTTGGGGCAGTAGGTACTTGTGGACAGAGATGTACATCTACGAGAAGACTCATTGTACACGAAAGCATATACAACGAAGTCAAAACAAAACTGACCAAAGCATATACCCAGCTGAAAATAGGCAATCCATTAGATAGCAAAAATCATGTAGGACCATTGATCGATAAAATGGCCGTGGATGCTTATCAAAATGCACTCCAAGCTGCAAAAGAGCAAGGTGCCAATATCTTAGTTGAAGGTGGTGTACTCAAAGGCAAACATTACGAAAGTGGTTGTTATGTCAAGCCATGCATCGTCGAGGCAGAAAATAGTATGCCTATCGTGCAGCATGAGACTTTTGCACCTATTTTGTACTTACTCAAGTATAAAGGAAGTGTAGAAAATGCCATCGCCATACAAAATGATGTACCACAAGGTTTATCTTCAGCCATCATGACCACCAATCTTCGTGAAGCAGAGAGATTCCTTTCAGCAGCGGGTTCAGATTGCGGTATTGCCAATGTCAATATCGGTACGAGTGGTGCAGAAATAGGTGGAGCATTCGGTGGTGAAAAAGAAACAGGTGGCGGACGAGAATCAGGTTCAGATAGCTGGAAAGCATACATGCGCAGACAAACTAATACGATCAATTATAGTACTACTTTGCCATTAGCACAGGGGATTAAGTTTGATTTGTAATATATTTTCGAAAGGTTTTAACCCTTTAATTTTGGATGTACATTTTTTTATGAGGTTATATTCTGAATAGACACATCAGTCTTTATCATTGTAAGGCTTAGATGTGGAATTTATAAAATATATATGAAATTTTATCATTAATGAAGAACAAAATCAACTTTTACAAATTTTTTGTTTTAATATTTATTTTATTTTCAGTTGCTTGTACTAAAGAAAACCATCTTAAAAATTTTAATATAAACATAGATTTTCCTGATTTCTTTAATCCAAACGCTATAAAAATTAGTGATAATTTATCTTTTTTATATAGTAAAAAGGATAATAGCTCCCATGTTTTTTTGATACATTCCGAAATATATAGAAGCCGGAGTCAATTTGATGAAACCAAAATCCAGCAAATAATTTATGATTTTAATCGATTTTACAAGAGCTTATTGATGATCAGAAATCTTCAGAATGGTGATGACTCCTTTACAGTTTTAGATAGAGATTTTTTGAACTCACTTCCGGAATTAATAGTCAACAATGAATCTGAGATTAAACATCAGTTTATAAATATTAATAATAATTACAGCTTAAAGATTGAGAAAAATTTGATTTGTAAAGATTCAACTTTAGGTAGCATACCTGCAGTTTATTACCTTATTCATAATAAGAATAAAAATAAAATTTGTTATTTACAGTATTTTGCTATAAATCCTGACAAAGAAAAGTCGAAATCTGATCAATTAGCGATGATTAGTTCAATTGAAAAGTCAAGTGTTTATTAAAAAAGTAATATTGCAAATCACATCCAAACTCTCCTCTTCCCAAACCACCATCTTCACCGAGATGTCTGCCTTGGCAACGCAACATCAAGCGCTCAATCTTGGTCAAGGTTTCCCAGATTATGATCCACCTTCTGCTTTATTGGATTTGGTAAAAGATGCTATTGATGACCACAAACATCAATATGCGCCTATGGCAGGTGTGATGGGATTGAGAGAGATAATTACGCAAAAAGTACTTCATGCTTATGGACAATACATAAATCCAACATCAGAAATCACCATCACTGCTGGAGCCACACAAGCCATTTTTACGGCCATCACAGCATTGGTTCATCTAGGTGACGAAGTCATCATCTTCGAACCAGCGTATGATAGCTATCGTCCATCGATCGAGTTAGCTGGTGGAAAGGCCGTAGTTTATACGATGGAAGCACCTGATTTTAAGATCAATTGGTCTTTATTGTCAGCGATAATCAGCCCGAAAACCAAGATGATCATCATCAATACCCCACACAATCCTACAGGTACAATCCTGAAAGCGGATGATTTGATTCAATTGTCTCATATTGTGAAGGATACCGATATCATCATCTTGAGCGATGAAGTTTATGAACATTTGGTGTACGATGGTCAGCCGCATGAAAGTGTACTCAAATATCCTGAATTGTATCAACGAAGTATTTCTGTGTTTTCATTTGGGAAAACGTATCATTGTACTGGTTGGAAAGTAGGCTATTGTATAGCACCTGAGTACCTAATGAATGAAATTCGCAAAGTCCATCAATGGAATGTATTCAGTGTCAATTCTTTTGTGCAGTACGCTTTGGCCACATTTATGAAAGATGAGCAGCAATATTTGTCACTATCTCAATTTTATCAGCATAAAAGAGATTTCTTCTTAGAGATTTTAAAAACGACACGCCTTCGACCAATAAAATCTGATGGGACTTTTTTTCAATTGTGTGATTACAGCGAGATTAGCGACCTAGATGATATAGCTTTTGCCAAAGAAATGACTGTGAAACACGGGGTAGCTTGTATTCCTATCTCCGTTTTTTATTCAGATAATAGACAAGATAAGTTAATAAGATTTTGTTTTGCCAAGACGGAAAACCTTCTTTCTAAAGCAGGATTACTACTATCTAAGATGTAGACTTAAGTCTTTAACTTATCTAAAGGATGCATTTACTCTTGTCCTTTTAAGGACAACATATTGGTAAAGTGAAAAATGTACATTTGTGAATATCCTTGTCCTGTTAAGGACAAAATATTGGTAGAAAAAAATACCAAAACAAACAAAGCGTGCCTTTAGGTACGCAATTTTACCAGATCTTAAAAATGGACTATCTCATTTATTTGCTCATTTCATGTGCCGCAACCATACCTCTCACTATTAAATATTGTGCTGCCATATAGGTACACATGATAATGATGTCTTGAAATGGTACAGCACCACCAAACTTTGAAATAGCCAAAACAGCATCGGATATTAAAAATAATACTACACCCAAAACCACGGCACTATAACCTTTCATTGTATTCATTCTATAAATAGCTGATATAACCATAGCTGTAATTGCCATCGCATACACCAAAACAGGTATCCTGAGATCACCCAAATCATTCCACAATAATGAAATAATACCTACAGTCAATAATGCTAATGGTCCACTAATGAGCATTAATCTTTTATTATCATTGCTCCCTTCTCTTGAAAAAAGGTAGGTGTACAACAATTGCATTAACATAAAACATAATAACCCTATCAAGAAAAAATCATCTCCCTTGAACATTAAAAACACATCGCCAAGCAAAGCAAAGATCATAGCAAGCACAAATGCATTAGATTGTCTGCGCTCTACTGTGATATAAAAACCTATCAAACTCGCCATAATCATGGGTTTTGCTACCATTCTATAGTCTTGTAATACGTACATAAACAAGATGTTAAGAAAAAATATAACACCAAAAAACAAAGTGAACGGTAGGTGCTTTTTAAAATCTATCATATGGTTTCAGTTTAAAAAATCAAAGGTAAATGTAATTTATCGACAGTCCAATTTTTTAGACTTTAACTTGAAATGACAATATACTTCTTAAGCTTTTTTACTTAGTTCTTTTTTAATTGTAAGAGATAATATCATTTATTGTTAACTTTGCGGCACTTATGACAGATTTAATTAAATTAGCAAAGGAGAAAGTTCTCGTTTTAGATGGTGCCATGGGTACTATGATTCAAAGGTATAAACTGGAAGAATCAGATTATCGTGGTGAAAGATTCCGAGATCATCATTCAGACTTAAAAGGAAACAACGATTTGTTGTCTCTAACTAGGCCAGATATTATCGAAGCTATCCACAGAGCATATCTTGAGGCAGGTTCAGATATTATTGAAACTAACACCTTCAATGGCACTAGGATATCACAGTCTGATTATCACCTAGAAGCATTGACCTACGAACTCAACAAAGAGTCCGCACGTATTGCAAAGAAAGTAGCAACAGAATTTACCCTGAAGAATCCTGACAAACCACGATTTGTAGCTGGTGCTATCGGACCTACTAATAAAACCGCATCTTTATCGCCTGATGTCAATAATCCAGGTTTCAGAGCGGTCACCTTTGATGAGTTGGTAGAAAATTATTACGAACAAGCGATGGGATTGCTCGATGGTGGAGCTGATATCTTGCTGGTGGAAACTGTTTTTGATACCTTAAATTGTAAAGCGGCCCTATTTGCTATTCAAAATCTGAAAGAAGAAAGACAAATAAACACACCTGTCATGGTCTCAGGCACGATTACTGATGCAAGTGGACGTACATTAAGTGGCCAGACAGCTGAAGCATTTTATATATCCATCGCACATGCTGACCTTTTTAGTGTGGGTCTGAATTGTGCTTTAGGTGCAAAAGAGTTGCGACCACATTTAGAAGATCTAAGCAATATTGCATCTTGTTTTATCAGTGCATATCCCAATGCCGGCCTTCCGAATGAATTAGGTGCTTACGATCAGTCCGCTGATGAGATGAAGGAGTATATTAGAGAGTTTGTTTCTTCAGGATTAGTAAATATCATTGGCGGTTGTTGTGGGACTACGCCTGAACATATTAAAGCTATGGCTGATGCCGTGGAAGGTATGTCAACTAGAGCGATTCCTACAAAAAAGAAGCTGACTTCCTATGCAGGTCTAGAACCACTTATCGTTAGAGAAGATCTTAACTTTATCAATATCGGCGAAAGGACAAACGTTACTGGTTCACGCAAATTTGCAAAACTAATTGCCGAAAATAAATATTCTGAAGCATTGTCAGTTGCAGCCCAGCAAGTAGAAAGTGGTGCACAGATTATAGATGTCAACATGGATGAAGGCTTACTTGATTCCAAAGAAGCCATGAAGACCTTCTTGAACCTAGCCATGTCTGAGCCTGATATTGCCAAAGTACCGGTGATGATAGATTCTTCAAAATTTGAAGTCATAGAAGCAGGACTTAAATGTATACAGGGCAAATGTATTGTCAATTCTATTTCCATGAAGGAGGGTGAGACAGAGTTCCGAGGTCAAGCTAATCTTTTAAGAAAGTATGGCGCAGCTACCGTAGTGATGGCATTTGACGAGTTAGGACAGGCAGACACCATTGATCGTAAAGTCGATATTTGCAAACGTGCATACGGTATATTAGTCAATGAAATAGGTTTTCCTGCCGAAGACATCATTTTTGATCCTAATATTTTTGCCGTAGCAACTGGTATTAAAGAACATAATGAATATGCCATCAATTTTATAGAAGCGACCCGACGCATCAAAGCTGAATGTCCAGGAGCTAAAATAAGTGGTGGTGTGAGTAATATCTCATTTTCTTATCGTGGCAATGACAAAGTTAGAGAAGCTATGCACTCCGCATTTTTATACCATGCTATTAAAGCGGGCATGGATATGGGCATCGTAAATGCAGGTATGATAGAAGTGTACGAGGAAGTGGATAAAGAGTTACTTACGCTCGTAGAAGATGTACTTTTTAATAGAAACGAAAAGGCCACAGAAGAACTGACCAACTATGCAGAACGTGTTGCAGGTGGCGGACGTGTCATTCAGAAAGACCTAAGGTGGAGAGAGAGCAGTGTGGAAGAGCGCTTATCTCATGCTTTGGTCAAAGGTATTACGGATTTTATAGATGAAGACACAGAAGAAGCTAGACTTAAATACCCAACTTCACTTCAGGTGATAGAAGGTCCGCTTATGGATGGGATGAACATTGTGGGTGATTTGTTTGGCGCAGGTAAGATGTTTTTGCCACAAGTAGTCAAAAGTGCACGTGTCATGAAGAAATCCGTGGCTTATCTTACACCATTTATAGATGCAGAAAAGGCAATATCAGGGGGCGGCACTGTCAAAGGTAAAATCTTAATGGCTACCGTAAAAGGAGATGTCCACGATATTGGAAAAAATATAGTTGGTGTAGTACTAGCTTGTAATAATTATGATATCGTAGACTTAGGTGTTATGGTATCTGCGGATAGAATTTTGCAGGCAGCTCGTGAGCATAATGTGGATGTGATTGGATTGAGTGGATTGATAACGCCGTCTTTGGACGAAATGGTGCATGTGGCCAAAGAAATGAAAAGACAAGGATTCAAACTACCACTCTTAATTGGTGGGGCGACAACATCCAAGACTCATACAGCACTCAAAATCGAACCACAATACGATGGTCCCGTCATTCATGTACTCGATGCAAGTAGAAGTGTGGGTGTCGTAAGTCAGTTATTATCCAAAGAAGGCGATGTGTCTGAGACCTTTGTCAAAGACGTGAAACAAGAATATGACGAACTTCGTATCAAACGTGCAGCAGGGGAGACAGCCAAAGAATACGTTTCTATTCAAGAAGCAAGAGAGAAAAAGCAACAGATCGACTGGCAGTCGTATCAACCATATGAACCTGAGTTTTTAGGTGTCAAAGCGTTTAATGAGATATCATTGGAAGATTTGGCTCCTTATATAGATTGGACGCCATTTTTTGCAAGTTGGCAGCTCAAAGGTAAGTATCCTACTATATTTAGGGATGCATTTGTAGGTGTAGAAGCTCAGAAGTTGTACGACCATGCGATTGAAATCCTTGACTTAATGATCAAACAAAATAGGGTTTCTGCAAAAGGGGTAATAGGCATTTTTCCTGCCAATAGTGATGGAGATGATGTCATTATTTTTGACCATAAAACTGGCCAAAGTTGTGACAAAGTACATTTCTTACGTCAACAACGGAAGAAATCTGATGGGCTAGCTTATCATTGTTTGGCAGACTATGTTGCTCCAGTAGATTCAGGTAAAAAAGATTATTTCGGTGCATTCGCAGTCACAGCGGGTATTGGGATAGAGCCTTGGGTAAAAATGTACGAAGCGCAACATGATGATTATAATGCCATTATGACCAAAGCACTAGCAGATAGACTAGCCGAAGCATTGGCAGAGTATTTGCATGAGAAAGTAAGGAAAAGCATTTGGGGATATTCGAAAAGCGAACAATTGCCAAATGAAGCTTTGATTGATGAAAAATATCAAGGCATTCGTCCGGCACCAGGTTATCCTGCATGTCCTGATCATACAGAAAAAGATATTTTGTGGCGATTGTTAGATGCTGATGCAAATACGGGTATTATACTAACAGAAAGCAAAGCCATGTATCCTGCTGCATCCGTGAGTGGTTGGTATTTCGCACATCCTGAGTCAAAGTACTTCGGTTTAGGGAATATTTCAAAAGATCAGGTACTCGATTACGCTAAAAGGAAACAAATGGACGTTAATGATGTAGAACGTTGGCTAGCACCCAATTTAAATTATTAGTTATATTGTAAATAATAGGTTTTGAATATTGGTTGGATCTTGGAAAGCAATAAAGAAATTGCAGGTTTTTGCTCCACTAATAACGCTAAATCAATCAACATACGAAAAATGGTATTTAGATTTTTACTCCTTTTTTTTATTACTTTTTTGAGTCTGGAAGCAAATAGCCAGAATATTACTGAAGCAGCAGCACGAGCTGAGTTGCAAAAACGTGGTTATGACGAAACTAGATTTCGGGAAGAATTGACCAAAAAAGGGGTTAATATTGATGCTGTGGATGTTAACAATCCAGTCGAAATGGCACGTGTTAAAAAAGCGGTGGAAGAAGTCATGGTCATCCTAGATGCTGAAAAAAGAGCAGCTTCCAAAACAGCAGGACCAAATCAGACTTCAAAGAGTACAGATGCTTCCGTACCTCAATCAAAAATAGATGATACCAGGTCTGTTGACGATAAAGCCAAAGTGGTCAATCAATCTAAAGATATACAGAAAGCGGTAAAAGATGGCGCTACCATAGAAGAAGCAGTTTCCGAAAAACTTCAAGAGCAAGCCAATGAAAAACTACCACCTGCACGGACATATGGACAGCATATTTTCCGAGATAAGTCATTACAGCTTTTTAGAACAGCCGAAGATGCCAAACCATCCAAGACATATATTCTAGGTCCAGGAGATAAAGTGTCCATATCTATTTGGGGACCTTCACAAACCAATTATGCATTAGAAATTGAAAAAGAAGGCTATATACAACCAACTAATCAACCTAGGTATTACATTGCTGGACTTACCATTGCACAAGCTGAACAACTTTTATACGGAAGATTAAGAAACTATCATTACTTTCAAAAGGAAAATTTCGAAATGGCGGTAACTACAGCGCGTACCATAAATGTAAATATCGTAGGGGAAGTTTTTAATAATGGAACTTTTAATGTATCCGCTATTAATACTGCTTTTAATGCATTGATTGCGGCAGGTGGTCCTAATGACATAGGTAGTGTGAGAAAAATCCAAGTACTAGGGCCTGGAAAAAAGCCTAAGACACTTGATGTTTACAAATATTTACAAAACCCAACGGTAAGTCAAGACTTTTATTTATCAGAAAATGACTACATCAATGTGCCTGTAGCTGACAGATTGATATCTATTTCTGGTGCCATTAATCGTCCTTTTCAGTACGAACTGATCGAAAAGGAAAATCTTAAAGAATTGGTTAAACTTGCAGGGGGACTCAAAGCAAATG
This sequence comes from Saprospiraceae bacterium UBA7687, assembly GCA_002482845.1. Lineage (GTDB taxonomy): Bacteria > Bacteroidota > Bacteroidia > Chitinophagales > Saprospiraceae > OLB9. The sequence continues at coordinate 16,930 of DLGT01000072.1, read as the reverse complement.
CACTCAAAGGAAATATCCAAGTCAAGCGTATAGAAAACGATTCTGTTAGAATTATCGATATTGACTACTTATCTCTAGAAAGAACTGGTAAAGACTTTACTCTTTTAAATGGAGATATCGTAACCATACCTGAGATTAATACAAATATTGTAAATGAAGTGTCTGTATCTGGTGCAGTGGAGAATCCGGGAACTTATGCGATGACCAATAATGAAAAAATATCCGACATCCTAAAAAAAGCGGTATTACTCAATAATGCAATTACGGATATTGCCTATTTAAAGAGATATAATAGCGACTTTAAAACCATCAGGTATGAATTCATCAATATAAATGAGATTTTAGCTAATCCACAGAGCAATAAAAATCTAATTTTACAGCGTGGTGATGAATTGATTATTTCATCTAAAGCATCATTTACAGAAAATTATGAGATCAATATCGAAGGATCAGTGAGAACTCCTACAACAATGGCCTTGGATGTAGAGAATAATATCAAAGTTTCTGACGCCATCTTTTTTGCAGGTGGACTAAGTTATGATGCTATTACAGAATTTGCATACATTTTCCGTACTCGAACTGATGAATCCAAGACCCAAGAATATATTTCTGTAGATTTAAAAGAAGCTCTAACAAACCCAACCTCAGCGGCTAATATTAGTTTACAACCTAAAGATAGATTGGTCATTTATTCAAAAAATAGTTTTACTGATGAGTCTTTTGTAAAAGTAGCAGGTGCGGTGAGACTTCCTGGAGACTTTTTGTACAATCCTTCTTTGACGCTGAGAGATGCGATCTTATTGGCAGGCGGACATAAAAGAGAGGCGGCATTGGATAGGGTAGATGTTTATAGATTGGAATTTGAAGAGAATCGTGCTACTAGGGTTTTGGTGGCGACCTTAAAACTGGATGAAACATATAATGTCAGGGGTGGAGGTATTAATTTTGAGTTGCAACCTTTTGATCAGATTTTTATCAGACAAGCTCCGGAGTTCGAATTGCAAAGAAATGTGTTGGTAAATGGAGAAGTCAAATATCCTGGTACATATGCCTTAATGTCTGATAATACTAAATTGGCTACCATCATTCGTGAAGCAGGTGGTGTTACAGATGAAGCATTTTTAAAAGGTGCTACCTTGCTTAGGGTCAAAGAAAATTTAGGATACATAATTATTGACCTAGAGCTGGCTATAAAAGAACCTAAGTCTTTTGAAAATATCATTTTACAAGAGGGTGATGAAATTAGTATACCTAAAATGAGTAATATTGTGTCTATCTCTGGCGCAACTCGAATTTCTGAGCTATACATAAACGATATCGCAAACAAGAATAAAATCCAAGTTCCCTACAGAAAAGGTAAAAATGCAGGATATTACATTAATGAATATGCAGGTGGTTTATCCAAAGAAGGATCAATTAATAAGATTTCGGTGATTGATGCTTCAGGTAAAGTGACCAAGGCGAAAAATTTCTTATTCTTTAAAAAATATCCAAAAGTTGGTCCAGGGTCAGAGATCAAAGTAGGATATAAAGAAGTAAAAGTTAAAGAAAATATTGAAGGTAAAGAAAGTGATGTAAAGTGGGGCGAAGTGTTGGCAAACTCTATTGCGCAAGCAACAGCTATCTTATCCATTATTTTGTTAGTTCAAAATGTCAACTAATTAAAATTGATGTATTATCTTTGAGTAATTTTTATACTCAATATGATTGAGACCCTTATATCATCCAAAACACGTATCAAGTTACTATTAAAGTTTTTTCTTAATAGTAAGGCAACTTCCTATTTACGTGGTCTAGAATCTGAGTTTGGAGAGTCATCTAATGGCATCAGGGTAGAGCTCAATAGATTTGAAAAAGCAGGCATGCTGACTTCTTTCAATCGCAGTAATAAAAAATATTTTAGGGCCAACACCGATCATCCATTGTACATTGATATGCACAATATCATATTAAAGTACATTGGTTTTGATAAGATCATAGATAGTGTGATCGAAAATCTTGGTGATATCCATAAAGTGTATGTAACGGGTGCCTTTGCAAAAGGTTTAGATGATCAGCAAATCGAACTAGTGTTGATTGGTTCTCTAAATAATGACTATCTTATAGAATTGATTACAAAAGTAGAAAAACTTATTCATCGCAAAATCATATGTACAACTTTTGATAGTACGCAAGTTAGTCAGGAGCATTGGGATGATCTAAATGACAATGCATTATTACTTTGGGAAAGTTAAAAGAAACGAGATGAAAGACAAAACACCAAAGCAAATACAGAATATTAACCAACTCTCATCTATGGAGAAACGTTGGTTTGCAGTATATACAAAGTATAAGTGCGAAAAATATGTTGCAGATTCGCTTGCTAAAAAGCAAATAGAAGCTTATGTACCCATACTTACAAAAACAAAGCGATATAGTCGCAAGATCAAACATTACAGTGTTCCTCTGATAAACTGTTATGTTTTCGTTTGTATTAAAAAGGAAGATTATCTAAAAACCCTCGAGACAGAATATGTCATGAAATTTCTAAAAAATGGTCAAGACCTTTTGGCCATTCCTGAGATAGAGATTGAAACATTAAAAAGAGTGGTTGGCGAAGATATTGAAGTGAAAGAATCTACTCGTTCAGATTGGTTTATGGGCGAAGAAGTAGAAGTTATAGCAGGTCAGTTAGCAGGCATGCGTGGTAGAATAGTTTCTAAAGAAGGCAAGCGTAGCTTTGTCATAGATTTAGAAACCATCGGATATCAATTAAGAATCAAGGTAGACTTTAACTTATTGAAACCGGTGACGGACGGACTTTTAATTGCTTGATATTTTATTATTGCAATGTAGTCACGCCCTTTCGAGATCAAGTACTTGCGACTTATCAGCGGCGAAGCCATTGGTAAGATTTAGGTTAAGTTTAAGACTAAGTTAAACAATCCCAGATAAATTGGAATACAATAAGGACAATATATCATTCATTTGAAGACATGCCAGTTTGGCAAAAGTCATTAGAACTGTCTGGAAAGATCTTTATTTTAACAATTAATCTTCCTAGAAGCGAAGATTACGGATTGACATCCCAAATAAGAAGATCATCCAATAGCATTTCGGGAAATATTGCCGAAGCATTTGGACGTATGACGCCAATGGATAAAAAGAATTTTTATGTATTTGCAAGAGGATCAACATTCGAAACTAAAAGTCATTTACTATATGGTATTACGGTTGGTTATTTTATTAAAGATGATTGCCAATTAATTCTGAAAGGTTACGAAGATTTAATTTTTGAACTAAATAAGATAATCAAAACATTAAGAGACTCGAAACCTCAACCTTAACCTTAATCTCAACCTTAACCTTAATCTAAACCTTAACCTTAATCTAAACCTTAACCTTAATCTAAACCTTAACCTAAAACTAAATTATGGTGATACATATGGTCGACGTAAAGTCGCAATACCTTAAAATTAAAGAAGAAATAGACCGAGGCATTCAAGAAGTATTGGATACCACGGCCTTTATTAATGGGCCACAAGTCAAAAAATTTCAACAGGATTTTGAAACATATCTTGGTGTAAAACATGTCATCCCTTGCGCGAATGGTACAGATGCGCTCCAAATAGCGATGATGGCAGTAGGTCTCAAACCTGGTGATGAGGTCATTGTGCCAGCATTCACTTATGTGGCTACGGCAGAAGTCATTGCTCTTTTAGGCTTGATACCTGTCATGGTCGATGTAGATGCAGATACTTTTAATGTCAATATTGAAGGGATCAGAGCAGCAATTACAGATAAAACAAAATGTATCGTTCCAGTCCACCTATACGGTCAGGCTGCTGATATGGAAGCCATCATGAAGATTGCTGATGAGCACAAGCTTTGGGTGATAGAAGACAATGCTCAAGCTATTGGGTCCGATTATACTTTTAGCGATGGTCGTAAAGTTAAAACTGGTACAATAGGCCATATAGGCTGTACATCGTTTTATCCATCCAAAAACTTGGGCTGTTACGGTGACGGTGGTGCGATCATGACCAATGATGCTGATTTGGGTGCATTGCTACACAAGATAGCTAATCATGGACAATCCGTACGATATTATCATGACGTAGTTGGTTGTAATAGCCGTCTAGACTCTATTCAAGCGGTGGTATTAGGCGCTAAACTTCCACATTTGGATGATTACTGTGATGCTAGACGCAAAGTAGCCGACTTTTATGATGCATCATTTGCAGATATAGATGCTCTCGAAACGCCATTTAGAGCGTCTTATACCACGCATGTTTTTCATCAGTACACCTTGAAAGTAAAAAATGGAAGAAGAGATGAACTCAAACAATATCTTGATGAGCAAAAGATACCGAATATGATCTATTATCCGGTGCCATTGTACAAACAAGAAGCTTTCAAAGCATCTTCCAATGGATTAGAATACCTTGATAATACAGAAGAATTGTGCAAAGAAGTCATTTCATTGCCAATACATACTGAGATGGACGAAGCACAATTAGCCTATATTTGTGATAAAGTCAAAGCATTTTTTTAATAATTAAGCTTTGAAAAATATCCCACTGATCAGCTTAGCGTCCTCGCTAAGTAATATTAGTTAAAGCTTCCAGCTTGTTTTAAAAAGATAATTAAACATAAAATATAAATGAAAATAGCAGTAGTAGGAACAGGATACGTAGGCCTTGTATCGGGTACCTGTTTCGCCGAGTCGGGCAATTATGTGACGTGTGTAGACATCGACGCCACCAAAGTTGAAAAAATGAAAAATGGGTATGTTCCTATTTATGAACCAGGCTTAGAAGTGCTTTTTGAACGAAACACCAAAGCTGGTCGTTTACATTTTACCACAGACCTAGCGGAAGGGATAAAAGATGCTAAAATCATATTTCTAGCACTACCTACACCTCCTGGAGCTGATGGCTCTGCAGATTTATCTTTTGTACTCAAAGTAGCAAAAGACCTTTCTGAAATCATAACAGATTATAAGGTAATCGTCGATAAAAGTACCGTTCCAGTTGGTACTGCCGAAAGAGTGGAAGCAGTTTTATTAGATAAATTAGATCATTCGCTTTTCGATGTGGTATCCAATCCTGAGTTTCTCCGCGAAGGAGTGGCAGTAGAAGACTTCATGAAACCAGACAGGGTAGTAGTAGGTACTTCATCTGATAAGGCAAAAAAAGTGATTACAGCACTTTACGAACCATTTGTACGTCAAGGCAATCCCATCATTTTTATGGATGAGCGCAGTGCAGAGATGACCAAATATGCCGCTAATTCTTATTTAGCAACTAGGATCAGCTTTATGAATGAAATAGCCAACCTTTGTGAGCGTCTCGGTGCTGATGTCGATATGGTACGGAAAGGTATGGGATCAGATAGCCGTATTGGCAAAAGATTTTTGTTTCCTGGTGTAGGTTACGGTGGATCTTGTTTCCCGAAAGATGTGCAAGCACTCGCCAAATCAGCCCAAGAAAATGAATATGATTTCAAGATTCTGAAAGCTGTAATGCATGTAAATGATTTACAAAAGGAAATCCTTTCTTCCAAGATATCGCAATATTTTAACGACGACTTATCGGCTAAAACGATTGGCGTTTGGGGATTGGCTTTCAAACCTAATACAGACGACATCCGCGAAGCACCTGCATTGACCATCATAGCTAGATTGCTCCATAAAGGGGCCAAAGTAAAAGCTTACGATCCAGAAGCAATAGAAAATGTGAAGCAAATATTCGGAGATAAAATTGAATTTTCAGCCAATGAATATGATGCTATTCAAGGGGTAGACGCTTTAGCAATCGTCACTGAGTGGAATGAATTCCGCACGCCAGATTTTGACAAGATGAAACAAATCATGAATGCGCCTGTCATCTTTGACGGAAGGAATATTTATGATGTGCAAGTGACTAGAGATTTAGGTTTTTATTATGATAGTATAGGGAGGTGATGTTTAATAGTTTAAAGTGTAATGTTTAAAGGGTAATTTTAATAATGGTTTCAGGTTTAGAAAGGATTAAGTCAAGATTTAAATGTGATATAGATGACAATCTAATTTCGCAGATTTATGCTTTACTAAATAGTGATAAGTTTACGGATGACACAAGCGACTATATTGAAAAAAGTGTTGAGGAAGAAATATTAGAGACTCATATAAAAAAAAATGATTTGTTTTTTAATGACTTAAGATTTTCAATATATTTGGACGAAGGAGCGGAACAAAAAGTATTTTTTAATGATGCTGAATCAAAAGTTATCAAGCTAAACGATGCCATTTTTTATGTAAATTGGTCTCAATATTTCGAAAGTTTGCTTGTACATAACATTCTCTTTCCTGAAACCAAATATGAACTTTTGGGCTTTGTAAAGATCAATGAAATTTTATATTCTGCTATTTCTCAAGATTATATTCAACCGTCAGCAAAAACAAATATTGAATTTGTTAGGGAGTATATGATTTCAAAAGGTTTTACAATAAAGAAGAGAAATGACTATATACATGCTGAATTAGGTATCATCATTGAAGATCTTCATGAAGAAAATGTCTTAGTTAAAGATAACACTTTATTTTTCATTGACACTGTAATTTATCTAAAATGAGTACTGAAAAATTAAAACCATATCAGCTCTTTGAAGATTTGGCAGAAAAGCAGAGAATTGTTAAAGCCAATGCCAAAAAAACAACACTCGAAGAAGCAAGAGCCATTATAAAATGGTTGAAAGATGGTAAAGCAGATAAAAAAGAAAGGCCTGATATTGAAAAGCTTGAAGAACAAATCAAAAAGTCTTAACCAATTGTTTATCTTAGCGTCTTGCTGATGTACGATATCAATAGGCTCTAATGGACTTGCAAACTTGTTTGCAAGCTTTCAACCCAAGTGGTCTTTTGAACGTGTTTGAAAGGACAAACAATGTGTTGCAAACAAGTTTACAACTCCAATACAAGCTGTCTCGTTAAGATATGATATCACAAGGCTTCTAGCCTTTTTATTATGTGTCCACCAATATGTGTTACTCAGGCAAGATGCCTGAAGATACTGCATCGTAGCTAGGAAGCTACGACGAACGGAGGAACCCTAATGCGTAGCTAAACCTTAACAAGCAGTTCCGCAAACATGTGCAGCTTTAGCGGCATCAACAAATAAGCAAATACGGCAATTTAGTAGCATCAACAAATAAGCAAATAAACACTTCTACCAAATATTCAAATCCACAAATCCATATAAAATATGAACATACTAATCACAGGCGGCGCCGGCTTCATCGGCTCTCACGTAGTCAGAAGACTAGTTACACAACACCCATCTTATCGCATTGTAAATCTTGATGCCTTGACGTATGCAGGAAATCTTGAAAATATAAAAGACATAGACCAAAGCCCTAACTACACTTTTGTCAAAGGTGACATAGGTGACGAGGCTTTTGTTAGTGAAGTATTTACAAAGTATGGTATAACTCATGTTGTACATCTTGCAGCAGAATCCCATGTGGATCGATCTATCAAAGATCCTTTGGTATTTATCAAAACCAATGTATTGGGTACGGCAAATCTACTTCAAGTAGCCAAAAACCATTGGCATGGAAATTATGAAGGTAAGTTGTTTTACCATGTATCTACAGATGAAGTATATGGATCACTCAATATGGGTTTTGACTTATTTACAGAAAAAACACCTTATGATCCAAGGTCACCATATTCAGCATCTAAGGCAAGTTCAGATCATTTTGTCAGAGCATTTTACCATACTTACCATATGCCTGTGGTGATTTCTAATTGCAGCAACAACTATGGTCCAAACCATTTTCCTGAGAAATTGATCCCGTTATTTATAAACAACATCATTCAGAAGAAACCACTTCCTGTCTATGGCAAAGGTGAGAATGTGAGAGATTGGCTGTATGTAGAAGATCATGCCAGAGCAATAGATACCATTTTGCACAAAGGCATACATGGTGAGACCTACAATATCGGTGGTCATAATGAATGGACCAATATTGATTTGATCAAGTTGCTTTGCGATACCATGGATAAAAAACTGGGAAGAACAGTTGGTGAAAGCAGAAATCTCATATCATATGTGACAGATAGAGCAGGCCATGATCTGAGATATGCTATCGATGCTTCCAAAATAGAAATTGAACTCGATTGGGTACCACTAGAAACTTTTGAGTCTGGCATAGATAAAACAATTGATTGGTACCTGAATAACCAAGAATGGCTCGATCATGTCACATCAGGTGCTTACCAAGAGTATTATGAGAAGATGTATCAGGAATGATGGTGGGTTTAAGGGTTTAATGTTTAACATTTAATGTTGAGTGCACTTCGAAAACACAAATTGGGGGATAATCAAAAGTTTTTTACCCTGATCCTAAAGGGAAACACCCCTGCCCCTAAAGGGGTATAACTCTGATTATCAATGTAGTAGAAATCAAAATTTTTCATTTTATTTGAACTAAGGACTTTTCAGAGTACACTCAATGTTTATTGTTTACAGTTTAATGTTGAAAGATACTTTCGCTTAAAGTTAATCTAAACCTTAATCTCAACCTTAATCTCAACCTTAATCTCAACCTTAACCTTAACCTTAGCCAGGAACTTTCTATAAATATGCTTTGTTTAAAATATTGAATAAATTTTTCGAATGGAAACCATCATAATAAAAGCAAATAAAAAACAATCAAAAATCGTAAAAGCTTTTTTAGAAACTCAAAAAGTGAAGTTTGATAGTTCGCCAACACAGAAGAGTGGGAAGGACAATGAGAGTCCTTATGATCCAGAATTTGTTGAAAGGATTCTTAGAAGTAGTCAGCAGGCAAAAGAAGGGAAATACACAATCATTTCAATCGAAGATATGTGGAAATAGCTTACACCGATGATGCAAAAGCCCACTTATTCTTTTGGAAAAAAAGTGGTAGTAAGGCAATTCAGACTAAAATCGCTCAACTAATTGAAGACATTCTTAAAACACCCTTTTCGGGTCTTGGTAAACCCGAACAACTTAAACACGCATTGTCAGGGAAATGGAGCCGACGGATTTCAAAAGAAGATAGGATTATTTACGAAATTGATGAGACGAAAAACCTTTTAATAATTCATTCCCTAAAAGGACACTACTAAACTTTAGGTGATTCATTTATAAATTCACTAATCACATTCAGCAATAGCAGGATCTAACAAATTTGCGGTTCTGCAAGTTTACAATTCCGCAGTTCTGCAAACGTGTGCAGCTTTAGCGGCATCAAACAATTCAACAATAATTAATACATGGAACAAAATAACATACCACCATACCAAGACGATGAGATTACACTCAAAGAACTCATAGAAAAACTCCTAGAGTTTTGGAGAGAGCTTTGGTCAAAAAAATGGTGGATCATCTTGATTACCATTCCATTTTTGGTTTATTTCGGGTACAAGGCCAAGACTAGCGTGATCACTTACACTGCAGTTTTAACCTACACCTTAAATGATGGTGGCGGTGGCGGTGGCGGACTTTCTAGCATATTGGGTTCCTTTGGATTGGGTAAAGGAGGAAAGGTAAATTTAGATAGGATTGTGGAGTTATCTAAATCTCGCAATATCATTCAGAAAGTATTATTTACAAAAGTAGTTATTGACACTTTAGGAGATACACCTGATTATATTGCCAATCACCTTTTGACCTTGTATGAACTAGAAAAAGAATGGACCAATGATCAAAAAGATTGGACAGGATTTAGATTTACTTCTGACAGTATAAAGTCTTTTAGCAGTGATGAATTTTCTGCTCTTAAGAGGCTACATGGTAAAGTTGTAGGTGGAAAAAATGTTAAAGATCCAATTTTTTCTAATGGATTTAATGAAGATACTGGCATTTTATCAATGAATTCCAATACAGTTGACGAAGAGTTATCCATCATTATTTGTAATGAAGTCTACAAACAACTTAAAAAGTATTACGAGCTGAGCAGTACTAAAGGTGGACAAAATACATTTAATTTTGTGGAAGCCAAAAAGGATTCTATTCTCAATCTACTCAAGTCAAAAAAATATCAATTGGCAAAATTTGAAGATTCTCATCGTGACCTTACCGACCCAACATTATTGGTACAAAAAAGCATGATCGAAACAGAAATTCAAAAACTGACATTAATGTATGGGGAAGTCACTAAAAACTACGAATTAGCTGACTTCTCTCTAGAAACAAGCACACCAGATATCACAATCATAGACGAACCCTTACCGCCATTAGAGCCCAATGCCATGTCCCTTTTGATAGAATTAATCAAAGGCGGATTATTAGGTGGACTACTTGCCGCAGGGTTTTTTATTGCAAGGAAGATTGTGAAGGATGCGATGGGGTAGATGGGATTGTTTAAGGTTTAATGTTGATTCCACTCCGAAAACACAAATTGATTGATAATCAACCGTTTTTCACCCTTACCCTAAAGGGAAACGATTGATTATCAAGACGGTAGAAATAAAGATTTTTCATTTTATTTGAACAAAGGGCTTTTCGGAGTAGACTCATCATAATTGTTTAAAGTATTGTTGAATTGTTTAATGTTTAAAGTACGACAATGCCTGAATAAGGCAATTACAAAACATGTAACCAAATCACCCATCGCAAGATCACAGATCACCCATCACCAAATCACTGATCACAACATCACCAAATCACCCATCACAAGATCACAGATCACAGATCACAGATCACCCATCACAGATCACCCATCACAAGATCACCCATCACCAAATCACAAAATATCATGTCTTACTTCGCACACGAATCTTGCTACATCGATGAAGGATGCACCATAGGTGAAGGTACAAAAATATGGCACTTCAGTCACATCATGCCGAACTGTACATTAGGCAAAAACTGTAATATTGGACAAAATGTTGTTATATCACCTGAAGTTGTCCTAGGTGATAATGTCAAAGTGCAAAATAATGTATCCATTTACACAGGCGTGACTTGTGATGATAATGTGTTTTTGGGTCCATCATGTGTTTTTACCAATGTGATCAACCCACGCAGTGCTGTCAATCGCAAAAATGAATACTTAAAAACCCACGTTGGCAAAGGTGCATCTATTGGTGCTAATGCGACTATTGTTTGTGGCCATGACATCGGCAAATTTGCATTCATAGGTGCAGGTGCAGTAGTCACCAAACATGTACCTGATTATGCTTTAGTAGTAGGTAATCCTGCAAGACAAATGGGTTGGATGAGTGAGTTTGGTCAAAAACTGACATTTGATGATAATGGCATGGCTATTTGTAAAGAGAGTGGTGAGATATATCAACTGCTTGATGGAAAAGTTGAAAAAATAGTAAAGTAAGAATTTTACCACTAAGTTCACAAAGAAAACACACAGAGCACTTAGAAATAAAGTTTACTTAGTGTTTCTTAGGGATATAAAATTTCACCACTAAGTTTACATAGAAAACACATAGATCACTTAGGAGTATTATTATCTTAGTGTTTCTTCGAGAAAGTCTTAGTGATCCTTAGTGGTATAAAAAAATTACCACAAAGTCCACACAGGATTCACAAAGAACACTTAGAAATAAAATTAGCTTAGTGATTCTTAGTGAAAATCTTAGTGTTCCTTAGGGATATAAAATTTCACCACTAAGTTTACATAGAAAACACATAGATCACTTAGGAGTATTATTATCTTAGTGTTTCTTTGTGGTAAAATCTTAGTGATCCTTAGTGGTATAAAAAAATTACCACAAAGTTCACATAGGACTCACAAAGATCACTTAGAAATAAAATTATCTTAGTGTTTCTTCTAGAAAGTCTTAGTGTTCCTTAGTGATATAAAATTTTACCACTAAGTTCACATAGAAATCACAAAGAGTGCTAAGTAGTTATTAGTTTAATGTTATTCATGTTGGTTTTGGTGATACTTAGGTTTAAAAAGAAAATCTTTAACGCCCAAAATATATTTTATGGAAATTACTAAAAAATATGTCAATCAAATAGCATATAAAATAATTGGATGTGCAATAGAAGTTCATAAAGAATTAGGACCAGGTTTACTTGAGAGTTTATATGAAGAGTGTCTTGTTTATGAATTGATGGATAAAGGATTAAAAGTAACTTCACAACAACAAATAATTCCACTTTATAAAGGGATAGAGTGTAAAAGTAGATTAAGGTTTGATATAATGGTTGAAGATCTTGTATTAGTTGAAAATAAATCGACTAACGGATTTTCTCCGATAGACCAAGCTCAGTTATTAAGTTATATGAACATATTGAAAAAACCAAAAGGACTTTTAATAAATTATAATGTAATGAATATTACTACAGATGGTTTAATTCCTTTAGTGAATAAATATTTTCAGAAATTATCTGAGTAAAATTTCACCACAAAGTCCACATAGAACTCACACAGAGTACTTGGAATAGAATTATCTTAGTGTTTCTTAGTGAAAATCTTAGCGATCCTTAGTGGTATAAAATATCACCACAAAGTCCACATAGGTCTCACAAAGAGCACTTAGAAATAAATTTAGGTTAGTGATTCTTAGTGGTAAAATCTTAGTGTTCCTTAGTGGTATAAAAAAATCACCACAAAGTCCACATAGGACTCACAAAGAACACTTAGAAATGACGTTAGGTTTGTGATTCTTAGTGGTAAAATCTTTGTGTTTCTTTGTGGTTTAAAAAATTACCACAAAGTTCACACAGGACTCACAAAGAACACTTAGAAATAAAGTTAGCTTAGTGTTCCTTAGTGGTAAAATAAATTAAAAAGTATAATGAAACAATTTGCCTTAATTGGAGCAGCGGGATACATCGCACCTCGCCACATGCAAGCCATCCGTGATACCGGTAATGACTTGGTGGCGGCTGTTGACACCAATGACTCTGTAGGCATTATTGATAGTTATTTCCCTAATGCTGCATTTTTTACAGAATTTGAGCGTTTTGACCGTCATCTTGAGAAAATTAAAAGAGCAAAAGCACCTATAGATTTTGTCAGTATCTGTAGTCCCAATTATCTACATGACGCTCATATCCGTTTTGGACTCAGATATGGTGCCGATGTCATTTGCGAAAAACCCATCGTGCTCAATCCTTGGAATATCGATGCGCTCGAAGAAATGGAGCAAGAAACAGGACATCACGTCTTTAATATCCTCCAACTTCGGTTACATCCGACAATCATTGCATTAAAAGAAAAAGTATCACAGTCGCCTGTTGATAAAATATTTGACCTAGACTTGACATACATCACTTCACGCGGCACATGGTATTATACATCTTGGAAAGGCAACCCTGAAAAATCAGGAGGTATTGCTACCAATATTGGTGTCCACTTTTATGATATGCTACAATGGGTTTTTGGTCCTATTAAAGAGAATGTTGTCCATATCCATACCCACGATCGTGCAGCAGGGTACTTCGAGTTTGCCAAAGCCAAAGTCAGATGGTTCCTCAGTATCAATGCAGATACGCTGCCTGATGAAGTTAAAGCAAATGGTAAACGAACTTATCGATCTATCAATATCGAAGGCGAAGAATTAGAATTTTCAGAAGGATTTGCGGATTTACATATATTAAGCTATCAAGACATTTTAACCGGTGGTGGATTCCGTATCGGAGAAGCACGTGCAGCTATCGACATCGTCCACCAAATAAGGACATGCACTCCTATTGGTTTACAAGGATATTATCATTCTTTTTGTAAACTTCCTTTGGCACCACATCCATTTAAATAGGGGTTTAATTATCATGTATACAATATTATCTGATAAAGAAGAAGCATTAGGTAAAGCAATTGTTAATGCTGCCTATAAAGTTCATTCTGAACTTGGTCCTGGTTTACTTGAAAAAGTTTATGAAGCTTGTATGGCTCATGTATTGTCCAAGGATGGATTATTTATTCAGCGGCAAGTTGATATACCAATCGTATTTGATGGGTTAATTTTTGATGAGGGACTTAGATTAGATTTACTCGTGGAAGAGCTTGTAATTTGTGAGTTAAAAGCTGTGGATACTTTAAACCCAGTTTGGGAAGCTCAAATCCTTAGCCATCTGAAATTAACTGGAAAGAGATTAGGCTTTCTAATAAATTTCAATGTACCATTAATAAAAAGCGGTATCAAAAGATATGTCATTTAAAGTTGCCACGAAGGCACAAAGGCACGAAGCAGGAGAAGTAAACTTAGAGACTTCGAGTCTTAGTGGCAAATAAAAAACAATCAAGAAGGCGTAAAGTAAGAGAAATAAACCTAGA
>DLGT01000072.1:2529-2652 GCA_002482845.1 Saprospiraceae bacterium UBA7687 | reverse complement strand
AAAAGAGAAATAGCCACGAAGGCACAAAGGCACAAAGCAGGAGAAGTAAACTTAGAGACTTCGTTTCTTAGTGGCAAATTAAAAACAATCAAGAAGGCCTAAAGTAAGAGAAATAAACCTAGA
>DLGT01000072.1:0-2467 GCA_002482845.1 Saprospiraceae bacterium UBA7687 | reverse complement strand
AAAAGAGAAATAGCCACGAAGGCAGAAAGGCACAAAGCAGGAGAAGTAAACTTAGAGACTTCGGGACTTAGTGGCAAATAAAAAACAATCAAGAAGGTGTAAAGTAAGAAAGATAAACTTAGAGCCTTTGAGTCTTAGTGGCAAATATTAACCAACAAATAAGCAATTTTACCAAATCCACCAAATCAACAAATCCACCAAATCATGAAAGGTATCATTCTCGCTGGCGGTTCCGGCACCAGACTTTATCCCATCACGAAGGCCATCAGCAAACAATTGATGCCTATTTATGATAAGCCAATGATTTATTATCCACTATCTATCCTGATGTTATCGGGGATCAGAGAGATATTGATCATCACTACGCCAGAAGACCAAGCAGGATTCATCAGGTTATTGGGTGATGGGTCGGACTTGGGTTGTCGATTTGAGTATGCGGTGCAGGCCGTACCTAATGGACTGGCGCAAGCATTTGTCATCGGAGCCGATTTTATCGGTGATGACACATCTTGTTTAGTCTTGGGTGACAATATCTTTTATGGATCAGGATTGTCCAAACTATTGCAACAAAGTGCTGCTATTACATCAGGTGCAAGAGTATTTGCCTATCCAGTCAATGATCCTGAACGATATGGTGTGGTCGAATTCGACAAAGACCAAAAAGCGTTATCCATAGAAGAGAAGCCTGTCCAACCAAAATCAGATTATGCTGTGCCAGGACTATATTATTATGATCGTCAAGTAGTAGACATCGCCAAAAATATCCAACCATCTGCCCGTGGCGAATACGAAATCACCACCGTAAACCAACATTATCTAGAACATGGACAATTATCTGTGGGTATCATGGATAGAGGTACAGCGTGGCTAGATACAGGTACATTTGACTCATTGCATGATGCATCTGAGTTTGTGCGCGTGATCGAGAAACGGCAAGGATACAAGATAGGATGTATAGAAGAGGTAGCTTGGCGAATGGGCTTCATAGATAAAGAGCAACTATCAAGGCTTGCAGCACCATTGATCAAGAGCGGTTATGGAGAGTATTTGATGAAGGTAATGAGGTAGGTGTTGAAGGGTTTAATTTTTAAGGTGTAACGTTTAAGGTGTATGGTTGAGTCACATCTGAAAAGTCCTTAGTTTGGATAAAATGGGGAAGCTTAATTTGTACTACATTGATAATCAGAGTTATACCCCCTTTAGGGGCAGGGGTGTTTTCCTATAGGGTCAGGGTAAAAAACAGTTGATTATCAATCAATTTGTTTTTTTGGAGTGGGTTTAATGTTTAAGGTGT
Organism: Saprospiraceae bacterium UBA7687; assembly: GCA_002482845.1. GTDB lineage: Bacteria > Bacteroidota > Bacteroidia > Chitinophagales > Saprospiraceae > OLB9. The sequence continues at coordinate 1,173 of DLGT01000072.1, read as the reverse complement.
AAAGCGGAACTTGTTATTAAATTTAATTGTTCTAAAAAAATAAAAATGATCTTTCATGGAAAATAAAGTTAGTATAACATATTGGATTGAGGCAGATAATAAATATGTAGGATATTTAAATGATTATCCAGATCATTAGACCCAAGGACAGGATTTGCCAGATTTAAAGGAACATCTATTAGACCTTTATTCTTTGTTTACTACTCAGAAAATTGTAGGAATTAGAAAAGTAGAAGAGTTGATTATTTCATTATAGTGTTTAAATTAATATTTAAAATGACGACAGTAATTATTGATACAAAATCAGAAGAAGCAAAAAGAATGGTAGAATTACTAAAAACTACCAAATATGCTAAAATAATTGACAATCAGATTCCAAACAAAGAAACTATGAAAGCAATCGAAGATTCTAAAAATGGAAAATTGAAATCTTATAATTCAGTATCTGAAATGATGTCAATTTTAAAAAGTAAAGCTGGTGTATAGCATAAAAACTACTAATAAGTTTGAAAAAGATTTAATACTTTGCATAAGAAGGAATTATGATATAAGTATTTTAAATGAAATATTGATAGCACTTGAAAGTGACGGAATTTTAAATTCGCAATATAAACCACATAGGTTGAAAGGCAATTTGAAGGGGTATTGGGAGTGCCACTTAAAACCAGATTGGCTTCTTATTTGGAAAATAGATTCTAAACTCAAAGAAATAGTTTTGATTAGATGTGGTACACATTCTGATTTGTTTGGATAGATAATGCTAAACTTGTAGTAATTGGTAATGTCGCTTAAGTTGTACGGCATTTCTTAATCTATTAAGGCTTTATAATTTTGCTGGAATTATCTCAACCTTAACCTTAATCTCAACCTTAATCTCAACCTTAATCTCAACCTTAATCTTAACCTTAGTCTCAACCTTAGTCTCAACATCAACCTTAATCTCAATCTCAATCTCAACCTTAATCTCAATCTTAGTCTCAATCTTAGTCTCAGTCTTAACCTTAAAATGTGAGATCAAGGGTCTAATTTTGTCATCATTTCATTTTATAATGGAAAAATTAAAATATCAAGTCCAAAAACGAGTAACTTTGCTACTCAATTTTAGTCTAAACATCGTATCGATTTTTAACCTATTACAGATCAAGTACATGCGACTTATCAGCGGCGAAGCCA
>DLGT01000113.1:39344-53787 GCA_002482845.1 Saprospiraceae bacterium UBA7687 | reverse complement strand
AGGAGTAAAGGGAGACCAAATGAGCGTAAAAATAGGTTATTATCACGTGGATTTTGAAGAAAGTATTGCCAATTATGAAGAAGTATTATCAATGGCTTGTCATCGTAATGAAAATATAGAATTCAGCGATTTCAAACTTCCAAAGTCTAATAAAAACAATACTACTCCGTGGACATTTGTCATCGTGCAAGTGTGGAGAGATGGGAGTTTTCAAGACATCACAGGAATGACGTACATGTCTATTGTGGACGTAGTGGACAATGATGCTTTAAACGGTACTCTTGACGAAAATAATGAGCCATTGTTGCATAAATGTGGGCGAGAAATAGATGAAGGGCATGGATTGCACGAGTTAGAAACTCGCGCTAGCAGGGGTATCGAAGTTGCAAACTTCGACAATCAGAATTTGATTCATGGACATAGACGTTATAGGGAAGATATTGTGATGCCGCTAAAGCTGCACGGGGTTGGTGGACAAAATGATTGGGGTGAGGTGATTGAGAAGGTAGGGAAGGGAGTTATGAGATGAGATAGGAGTTATGAGAGATGAGATTTATTTTTGTAGACTTTAATGGCTTGCGATCTTCGATTGCAATGATTAATGCTTAGCGCACTGTAATAATGCAAATTACCAAATCAAACAATTTGCTGTCGATATAGGCAAATTGAATCAAGATACTGCATCGTAGCTAGGAAGCTAAGACGAACAAGTATAAAGAGATAACCTGATCACAAAATGACCCGATCACTCCATACATCATCCTTACCTAATACTATTTCATCAAAATATTTAATAAATTTCACTTTGTTGTGGTGTTTTGTCGGATTGGTATAACTTTATCCTATCGACTTATAGATTATAGTGTTTTCTTGTATTTCATAAGTCTCGTTATTTTAATCGTTAGCCACAACTTGTTTATTATGTTGACACACATTATTATTACATATTTTGGGAAAGTAAGAAAAAGATCATTTGCTTTTTTATACCTATTTATAGCATTTAATATTACTTCTTATGGTCAAAACATCGATCTGCAAAGCGCTAATATCAACGTTACTAATGCAGCTAAATATCAAAAAGTAGAATGGACTATTCAATTAACAAGCCCAACGCTTGTCAATCCATATGACTATGATGAAATAAATATCAAAGCAACATTGGTCTCTCCTTCAGGCAAAGAAAAAGATATAGATGGATTTTTTATGCAGGATTTTAATCTCAATGAAACCAACGGAAATCTGACGCCAATTAACCAAGGTGTATTCAAAATCAGATTTAGTCCTGATGAAATAGGTACTTGGAATTATACCATCCGCGTGGACTCAAAATATGGAAGTGATGCGCTAGCACCTGCTAGTTTTACGTGTACAGATAGTGCCGAAAAAGGATTTATTCGCGTTTCACCTGCCAACTATCTGCACTATGATGATGGTAGTCAATACATTCCCATAGGTTATAATATTGCTTGGCATAATAATAATCCTGTACTTAATTATACTACTTGGCTGTCAAAACTGAGTGCTGTGGGTGGCAATTTTTACCGATTGTGGATGCCTCATTGGGGACTTAGTATGGAATGGCAAAATGGCAATGGATTTTTGGGATTGAGAAAATATAAGGAAACCAATATGGCTTATCTAGATTGGCTTGTCGAATATACTGAAGAAAAAAATATGGGTATTATGTTGTGCATTCAGCATCATGGACAAGTGTCTACTACCGTTAATCCTAACTGGAGCGAATCTCCTTACAATGTCGCAAATGGTGGACCTTGTGCCACGACAGCAGATTTTTTCACCAATCAAATAGCAAAAAACCACACCAAAAATAGACTGAAATACATCCTTACCAGATGGGGCTACAGCACGAGTATTATGTCGTGGGAATTGTTTAACGAGGTCAACTGGACAGACAATTCCTTCGCAATAGAGACATCAGTTGCGTCATGGCATGCAGAAATGGCTTCTTTCATCAAAGAAAATGACGTCTATGGTCACTTAGTCACCACTAGTACTGCAAGCGAAGATTATGGCAAAGAAATATGGAATAATCCAGATATAGACTTCACCCAAAGCCATATTTATATCAACAATGAAAATATAGAAAGAGCCATCGTCTCATCATCCAAACAACGTTTAAAAGAATTTGAAAAACCTACGCTCATGGGTGAATTTGGTCTTGGAGACAATGCCAATCTGTCCAATATCGATGCTGATGGCGTACATATTCATAATACGATATGGGCATCATTATTCAGTGGTGCGATGGGTACGGCTATGAGTTGGTGGTGGGATAATTATATCGAACCCAATGATTTGTATTTTCATTTCAAACCCATCGCTGCATCTGCTGCTAAGATCGACTTCTTAAAAAGAGATTTACAAGTAGGAGATGCTATCGTACAAAATGCTCCTGGAGATCTTACGTTTTCTACTGCATTGGGTTGGGGAGAAAAAGCTACCGATGCAATCATTTCGGTAAAAGTAGGTAATACTTATAGTAATGTTCCGCCATTTAGTACTTTCCTATATGGCAGTCAGTGGAATACACAATTCCGATCTCCGCCAACATTTGAGATAGATCACCCACAAGCTTCTCAACTTGTCATCACGACAGGTAGTGGCACTGGAAATATGCCCATCATGGCTGTATATGTCGACAATATATTGGTACTCAACAAAGCAGCAACCGTCAATACAAAATATTCTGTCAATATTCCATCTGGTAAACACTTGGTCAAGATAGATAATATAGGTACAGATTGGATCAATGTGTCGTCTTTTGCTTTTGTGGGTCTAGGAAGTGCTTTCGATATTTACACACTCAAATCACCTGCTAAAGACTTCGCAAGTGGATGGGTCTTTAATAACAAATATGTACATACTTCTCTCAACCTACCTGATGCTATATCTGATGCAAAAGTGAAGGCTACGGATCTTATAGATGGATTGTACGATGTTGTTTGGTATGATTGTTTGGAGTTTGACACCATAACTAGTGCTCAAGTGACGGTGACCAATGGGATTCTAGCGTTTGATATTCCATCTTTGCCATGGGATGCGGTGTTTACTGCTACGATAAATAATGGACCTACAGCTACAAAAGATGTGGCATCATTAACCTATAAAGTCTATCCAAATCCTGTACATGCAGGTGGACAAATACAACTTACCACTAAAGAACAAATTGACCAAAATAGCTTGGTGACACTTTTTGACAATATGGGCAAAATGATAGATCAATCACAAATTACCTTCACCAAAGGAATTGCAAATCTACCTATTCCATTAGGTCTAAAGACGGCATTGTATTGGATACATATTAAAACCAATAACCAAGCGACGACCATTCCTATCATCATTCAAAAATAAGCGTTTTTATGTCATTTCATCTCAATTTACCCATCCTAAATCCTTCCCTTAAAATGGAAGGACTTTTGAAGCCCAATAAAAAGATAAGTCCTGTACATCTATTAGCTTTTCTAAATAATGGCATTTTTATTGTTCTTAAATTCATTATATCTCTAACGATCATATCCCTATTTGCTTTCGAAAGTAGCGCTCAAGTCAATCCTAAAGCGAATAAAGAGACCAAAAACCTGTACCGCAATTTAGCTACGCTGCCCAATGGAAATTTTCTATTTGGACATCAGGATGATTTGGCTTATGGTATAGGATGGCGACACGAGTTCGGCCGGTCTGATGTCAAGGAATGTACAGGTGCTTATCCGGCAGTATTTGGATGGGATATCGCAGGTTTAGAAAAAGATAGCCCAAAAAATATTGATGGCATACCATTCGACTATATGAAAAAACTGATCATCAAAGGATATGAAGAAGGTGGCATCCATACAATTAGTTGGCATATGGACAATCCTGCTTCACGCAAACATTCGTGGGATACCACTTATGCTGTGTTTACCATTATTCCTGGCGGCATTCATCATCAATGGTACAAAGACCAACTAGATAAAGTAGCTGGTTTTTTAGATGATCTCAAAGTTGGTTTTATATTCAAAAAACACATTCCCATCTTGTTCCGTCCATTTCATGAACATACAGGCAAATGGTTTTGGTGGGGAAAAGGCAATTGTACAGCGGAAGAATACAAAGCGTTATACACATTTACATATAACTATCTAGTGAAAGAAAAAGGACTCAACAACTTGCTTTTTGCCTATTCACCAGATATTTTCGAGACAAAAGAGCAGTACTTAGAGTTTTATCCTGGCGATGAATATGTAGATCTATTGGGTATCGATGATTATCATGATGTAGGTCTAAATAGCAAGATAGAAGACCTGACCAGAAGAGTGGTCATGCTTGGTGAAATAGCACGATCCAAAAACAAACCTTACGCTATTACAGAGACAGGATTTGAAGCGATACCACAAGCAGACTGGTGGACGACCAAGCTCATCAAAGGCATCATGGATAATGAGATATCTCGTGGTATATCCTATGTATTGGTCTGGCGCAATGACAATCCCAAACACCACTACGCAGCGCACAAAGGTCATGTGAGCGAAGCAGATTTCATTTCTTTTAAAAACATGCCCAATGTGTTGTTTTGTGGGGAAACTAAAAATATGTATAAGTGAGATAAGAGAGATGAGTTAGGAGAGATGAGATAGGAGTGATGAGATAGGAGATAGGAGTGATGAGATAGGAGATAGGAGTTAGGAGAGATAAGATATTAGTTAGGAGAGATGATTGATGAGATTGGAGTGATGAGTTATGAGTTATGAGTTATGAGAGATAAGATTATATAGATTGCAATGATGCATATATTGTAGTCAGCAAAGAGCTATGAGCTTAAAACTTCAAGCAACAAATCTACTTAACCATTAAGGAATTAAGGGCATTATGATTTTGATATAACATCACCCGATTACAAGTTTTCTCTTTAAAAAAAATGCCTGCCTGAAATTCTTTTACTTCAGACAGGCGGTTCCCATTTACGAATAAAATACAGATGTATTTAATCTTACAGAGATGCTAGGATCTCTTTTATTTCTTTATTTGTTTTAGACTCGGATGTAATGACGACATTTTCGTCTGTTTCCAATACTGCATTTGTCATGCCAAAATGATAATTTTCGTTACCTAAATCTGAAATTACCACAAAAGTTCCTTTACTTAGTGCATTAGGTATTAATTCCCCCGTGCAAATGCTCCATTCGTTTTTGCTTGTGTTATGTACCTTAAAAGTAGATCTCCCTGCATTAGAAATAAAATAAACGACACTATTATTATGGTTGAGTGCTTTGTCTATGGATAAGCAAGTGATTGTTGTGTTGTTAGAGATATTTTCTTCAGATTTTGCAATAGCTATCCATTTTGTATTAGATTCAAACAATATCTTGTAACCTTCTACAGTGGTTTGGTCCTGCTCTGTACCTATTTGATATGTACTGAAGGTCAATGGATTAGAATCTGAACTTCTTCTGATCCAAGTCGTAGTAACACTTTCATTTGCTATACCATCAAGTAATATAAGGGAAGTAGGATCTATATCTTCTGTAGATGGGATGATAACTTCTATGGGCGTCCCAATAACAAGTGATTTTCCATTTTGAGTAAACTCAAGGTGAACCATTTTTTTGCTTTCAAACATCTTACCATTATATATAGTAGAAGGCGCATATAGCAGTTGTGTCTTCTGATACTCCATGTCATCAAAAGTCATTACCACATCACCCGTGACGGGCTGTCCTGTTTCATTTTTTAGTGCTAAAGCTGGTATCTGTATATGCAGTCCATTCGGAGCTGCAAAATAAAATCTGTCGTTTGTAAGAGAGATTTTATACTTTTTGGGTGCTTCTACGATTTGTCTAAGAAGCAATGTTTGGTCAATTGTGTAATCTTGGTCTGGAATGAATATTACTTCGTCCTTACCACAAGAAAACAACATAAATGCCAATATTACTATTAAGCTATATTTTGCGTTCACTACAAGTATCTGTTACTAATCAATTTGTGTCTCAATAGTAAAGACCCTCTAAGTGTCAAATTCGCTGCCTAACCAAATGTTAAAATTTATATCGCAGACCTGTAGCTACTCCGAAAGTATTAAAATTTTGCTTTAAAGCATAGTCCCCTACGGTCATACTTTCTGTCTGCAATCTTACGTGTGGCTCTAATACAAAGTCGATATTAGATGTAAGATGATAAGCCAAACTGACACCACTATAAACACTCAAACCGAGTTGAGTTTTGTATATAACCTCAGCATTTTCCTTGCCTGAGGTGAATTCTATTGGTGTATTACCATTCTCTCCTACCATCATTCCACGCTGACTAAATCCAAGATTTACATATACGCCTGCTTTAGCAGAAAGGCTCAAATGTCTGTTTGCCAATAAAGTAAATCTAGCTATAACTGGAATATCAAATGATCTGAATTTATTGAAAACTTTTAGTTTTTCTGTACCTGGCACGACTACGATTTCTTCCGTAATGATACTATCTACGATTTTTCCATTTTCGTACACATAATCTTTGATGGTAATCAATCTTGTTTGGTTGGACTCTGGATCTGTGTATTCAAATTTTTCATTTATTTGACTATAATTAAATCCTGTATGAAGATTCCATCTAAAACTTAGGTTATAACCAAATCTTGCACCCAAAGAATAAGAATACATTGACTTCTCCGTCTGATTTCTCATATCTAAATAACCTTGAGATTCTCCACCATTTGGCTCTAGTACTTTGCTTGCATAATCATGTGAAAAATATACATCTAAACTTTTGTCTTTCGCATCAAAAACAAATGGGCATGCTTTGGCTGGTTTGCTATTTTGCTTGAATGGCGTAGCGTATTTAATCCTGCGTTGTACAGGAAATTTTGTATTTCTAAGCTTATTACTGATTGCTTCCACGTAGACAGGCGCTCTATATTCCATGGAAACATTTTCTTGGTCCAAATCTTTCGTTTGTTCAATATCCAAAACATGAGCAGATGCTGGCAATACAACATTAATTTCGTCTGTTTTTAAAGTCTTTGATCTTGTATTGAAATTACGGTTTAAATTTGATTGAAGAGATCCGTTAGTAGCTGAAGCTATTTCATTAATTTCAGATGTATTATTATTAATAGGTGAATTCAGTGACGGACTCTCTAATTGATCTATAGAAGATATTTCGTAATTTTGAATTTCTGAAGTATTTAGATTTTGTACAATAGAAGTTGGGTTTTGGATATTTGAATTGTGTTTAGTAGTGGTGGTAGCCTCTGGCATTGTGTACCATGAAACCAAAATGACACCTACTAATACTAGTATTCCAAAAGAAATAAACATAATCGGCACGAGTGGTCTCAACTGCTTCTTTGGTTGTGGCAATCTAGAAGCAATATTCTCCCATGAACCCGAAGGCACATCTACTGTGTGATGCTCTAATTTATTTCTGAATATTTTGTCAAGTTGGTTCATATTGCGACTTTGTACAATTCATGGACTTTATCTTGAAGAATTCTACGGGCTTTGACCAATTGTGATCTCGACGTGGACTCTTCAATGTTTAATAACTCACTGATCTCTTTGTGTGTGTATCCTTCTATAGCAAACAAGTTAAATACCATTCTATATCCGTCAGGAAGTGAAGATATAAGTTTTACCAACTCTTCTTCAGATAGTAAAGAAAATATTTCTGGTCCTGCCGAATCTTCTTTAACATTCTCCAGACCTATATCTTCGTGACTGACAGATTTTTTGGCGTTGTTTTTAATGGCTGTGTTGATGATAATTTTTCTAATCCATCCTTCAAAAGAACCTACATGTTCATAATCCTTCATGTAGGTAAATACTTTGACGAAAGAATCTTGCAGTATATCTTCAGCTTCTTGTTTGTGGCGTGAGTAACGTAAACATACCGCCATCATCTTACCAGCATACATATTGAAAATATCTCTTTGGGCTATTCTATCTCCTTGGAGACAAGCCTTGATGAGATCCTTCTCAGTTCTGCCGTTAACTAATAATGGTGACATGCTATATGCTACATTTATGACTTTATGATGATTGTTTTAAAAACATCTCGATTATTACTTTTGGAATAACCATTATTCTTTGATTATTATTGCGTCGTCTATCTGTGGATCACCATCTCCATCATGATCATCTTGTCCACGTTGTGGTGTTTTGCTGACCGTGATCTTGCCTTCGCTGAATGCGTCATAATCTCCGTCTGCATACTGACTTGCCTTAGAGAAAAAATCGTCTTTCGTATCCAATAATGAACCACCTGTGGTCAAGGTCTCATCTGCAAACTCTTTTTTTGGTTTTGCATCTTCTTCTGCCATAAACGCTTCTGCCTTTTCTACCGTCTCATCAAATTTTTTACCAATAGCATCTGCAACTTCTTTTGCTTTTTCAGCAAATACATCCTTGGCATCACCGATTTTGTCCCATGCTTTATCTGATGCATCTAAGACTTTTGCACCCACTTTCTCAGATATTTCACCTGCTTTTTCTAGTGCTTCTCCACCTTTCTCCATCACTTTGGCGCCTACTTCTTCTGCTAGGTGACCTGCTTTTTGGACCATTTCGTTTTCACCTATTTTGGTTATTACATCATTAGCTTTGTCTAGTGTCTTATCTATGAAACTAGTTTGTGCAGGCTCTACTACAGGACTTATTTCTTCTTTAATAGTTGCTGCTGTGGATACTACAAACTCTTCCGCTTCATCTACGGCTTCAGGTATTGTAGGAAGATCAGCCACTGAACTAATATTTGGGGTATCAACATCAGGTGTGGATTGTAAAAGTGCATTCACTTTATCTTCGGTGGTTTCTACTACTACATTGACATCTTCTTTGATGGTTTCGGCAGCTACTTCACTTGCATCAACTACTTCTTCTGCTTTATCTTTAGTTTTGTCCCATACATTATCAGCCATATCTTCTAGCTTGTCGACTGCTGTACTAGCAGCTTCTTTTGTTTGCTCAAAAGCACTTTCTGCTTTATCTGCTACATCGCTAGCCACTTCTTTGGTTTTGTCCCAAACTACTTCAGCCGTAGACTCTACTTTTTCCATCGCAGCATTTGCCTTTTCTATGACAGTCTCTCTCAGACCTGAAGTTTTGTCAGAAATATCACTTACGGTTTCTTTGGCTGCTTCAGCTAAATCTCCAGCTTTTTCTTTGGTATATTCAACAGTTTTTTCTACTGCCGACTTAGCTACAGATTCTGTGGTAAAAAACAATCTTTTTAAAGAACCTAAAAAACTCATAATGTTGTTAATTTTGGATGTAAGATATTTGACGTAAAATTAAGGTATTTTATATTACAAAAGATAATGTAAGGGTACTTATTTTCAATGATATACACATATTTATACCAAAATCCCATTTTTATGACGTTTATATTGAAATACTTGGTGTAAATTTGCCATTTTCGAGCGATTACCGACGGAGGTATCCATAAAATCAGAAGATTGAGTAGTTTAAAATCGTTTTTTAAAGACACTGTTATTTATGGTATTGCTGCGGTATTGCCAAGGGTAATCAGCATCGCAATAGTACCTGTACTTACTGCGGTTTTGGCCAAAGATGAATTTTCCGATCAAACCACATGGTATGTTTACGCGGCATTTATCAATGTATTGTTGACACTAGGGATGGAAACGGCATTTTTTAGATTCTACACCACAGAAAAAAACAAAGAGAACGTTCTATCATCTTCATTTAGTCTATTGATATTCAGCAGTCTATCATTTGCATTGATAGGAACTTTATTATCAAAATATTTTTCTCCATCCTTAGGATTTTCAGATCCATTGTTTATACAAATCTTGGTGTGGACGACTGCTTTGGACACTTTGGTAGTCATACCGTTTGCATTATTACGGGTGAGCAATAGGCCGATAAAATTTATGGTCATCAAGCTACTCAATGTGTTAATTTATTTCTTGCTGACGTCTTTCTTTTTGCTTTTGCTGCCCAAATATGCTTTTAGCAATAGCGAATTATTACATAATTTTGGCATAAGTATTCCTTACAAACCTAGTGTATTTCACATTATTATTTCTAATCTTTTTGCCAGTTTTATAACCCTTTTGCTACTTGCTCCTGAAATATTCAAAATTAAATGGTCACTAGATAAAGAATTGATCCATAGAATGTTGCGATATTCCATGCCGATCATGATAGGTGGCATCGCTTATGCTATAAATGAAAATATAGATAAACTCATCATCCAAAAACTGATGGATAAGGAATCAAATGGTGTGTATGCTGCTTGTTATAAATTGGGTGTATTTATGACCTTGTACATCACAGCGTTCAGAATGGGTGCCGAACCATTTTTTTTCAACCAAGCTGCTTCTGCAGATGCCAAACAAAAATACAGTAAGATCATGACTTGGTTTGTCATTTTGGGTTGTCTTTTTATGGTATTTGTGGTAGGATTCCTAGATATTTTTGCAAGCCTTTTTATACGAAAAGATGAATATCTCCCTGGCTTAGTGATCGTACCTGTCATCTTGCTTGCCAATCTATTCTCTGGCATATACAACAATCTTGCTATCTGGTACAAACTGACCGACAAAACAAAATTTGGTATGTATATCAGCATTTTAGGTGCATTGTTGACCGTCGTCTTTTTATTGATATTTGTGCCTATGTTTGGCATTATGGGTGGCGCATGGGCTACACTACTGACCTATGTGTCGATGGCTTCCTTATCGTATTATTTGGGTAGAAAATACTATCCAGTGGATTATGAAATTAATAAATTGGTATTTTACATCGTAATCTCTGCTGGATTATGCTGTGTGAGTTTTGTATTATTTCGGGAAAACTATTATGTCAGTATCGCCAATGTCATCATCTTGCTAAGTGCTGTGTTTTTTATGGAAATAGGTCGGATGTCAAATATTAAGACTTTTTTGAAAGGGAAGTAAAGGAAAAATAAAACAATCAGAAAACCGAATGACGAATTATGAGCTATAAGCTACGAACTAAAAACCAGATATCGACCTAACCATTTAGGAATTAAGGATATTAAGATTTTGATTTAACATCACAAAAATACGAGCCTTTACCAGATCACTAAAACCATCGTTCCTAATTTACATCTTCACAACTTTCCTGACATATTTGATGCCATTTTTTCCTACGATTTCTAGCAGATACACACCAGATAGTAAATGCGATAAAGACAGTTCCACTTTTTTATCGTTGCTATATTTTACAACAGGTGAATGTGCCATACCTGATACGTGTAGCAATCTTATTTTTTTTATATCTACCAGATTTATATCCATCTCAAGTGTAAGGAAATCTCTTGCAGGATTTGGATATACTTTTATTTGAGTCTCATCTATATTTTGGGTTTGGTTTTGGCAAGCCGTTTTGAATGTGTCTATTTGACTTGTTGCAGAAACGATATCGTCACACATGATACTATATTGGTACTCATATAGGGTACATTCTGACAGTCCTGAAAGAACGATCGAGTCTGTCCCCCATGATGACTCCCATGCGGATTCACCTTTTTTTCTGAAACTTACCAAGATGGAATCGCTAACTTCATTTAGGTTTGAAATATTGAAATTTACATTTGTATTTTCTATGGAACTAATCATTAATGTTGCACTTTCATTACAATAATTATTAAAGACAGAAATACAATAATCTTCCACTTCTCCATACTCGTATTCAGCATCATCACAGGCACCTCCGAATGATTCATATGACATGATCACGCGCATCAAAGTGGTACCTTCTATAAAATCCTTTGGCACTGAAAAACTACCAGTCACGCCATTTCTTATGGATTCATCAGTTACAAAAACTTCATCTTCCGTATCCCACAATCCATTTTGATTCCAATCAATGTAGATTTTATAATAATCTGGAAATACATTGGAAGCATATCCTGCTATTATCTCGAAATTATAGACTTGATCTGGATATAATATGGTGGTAGGTCCACCTGCAAAACTACGATAACCTATAGGTGATCCCAAACTTCTATTGTCAATATTACCAAGCTTAAACTGAGCTATCCATTCCTGAGAAGCATCTTTGGGACCGAAAACACAATATTCATTAGACGTACATGAACCACAGGAAGTGGTGATGTTTATAGCTTCTGTAAATCCTGATTCATTTGCATATTGTGTGCAGAATGTTTGCAACCGTACCGTATACCCTTGACATTTAGGAAGATCGGAAAATTCAAAATAATTGGTATCTACGACGTAAGTGTTTACGATGTTATTTTGATCTGTAATTTCAAGAGTATACTCTGTATTTGGATTATAATCCCATGATAATATAATACTATTTTCACCTGGTATAGCAAGGACATCTAAAGGTTTATTGCAACAGCCTTCCGTAAATATAAACGAAGAATAGCTATATTGATCTGCAATAAATCCGCAATCACTACCTAATTGAATTTCGTATTCGGAACAAATATCTAATCCTGAAATTTGATAATTTTTGTTGATATTTTGAATAATTGTCCAATTAGTATCGTCTACTTTTCTGTATCTGACACGCACTACTGATGCACCTGATTCTGAAGCCCAATCGACAATAATACCAGAATCAGTCGCGGTGTAGGCAATACCAGCTGGAACAGAGCAGTCTTCGCAGAGATCCATAATATTGCTCAGCGCTCTGAATGCATTCAGTTTTCCGCCTGTAGTGGTGATATTTTTTAATGAGTTATTGGGCATATTGCCATGTAGCAACATATCCTTTGCCACTAATGCGGCTTGATCTGGATGCGTTTTGACCAATTCCATGAATGTCTGACATGGGGCGGCATATATCAATCCTATCACACCAGTGACATGGGGCGTAGCTCCTGAAGTACCTCCAAAAGTTCCATATGCAGTCCGTGTGACTGTATATGCCTGATGACCATAAGACCCAATATCTATGGTGCGTCTGCCATAACCTGCGTCATTAATTTTGACATCAAATTTAGTAAGATTAGTGACAGAAATAAGATAATCGCTTGAGCATGATGTCGGTAAATCGCCTTGGACGTCTACATCAGTATTGGCATTAGCTGTGGCTCCACAACTTATGATCCCTTCATAACCTAATGAGTCATACATCGCACACCAAATAGGTGCTGTCTCCGCTAGGGCATCATCTATACCCCAAGATGCATTCGTCGCAACTACAAATGCTCCCTTGGCCCCATTGGTTTCATTGTACATTTTGCGCAGTTGGTACGGATAAGCATAGGATGCAATAGCATTAGCTTCAGAAGGAAATCCATAATTAACAATCATAAGTTTTATGTCCCAATTGACACCACTTACACCTAGATTATTATTGCCTTTTGCACCTACGATACCAGCGACGGGTGTACCATGACCTCCACCTTGATAGACATTATCGTCGTTTGCTCTGATGTCCCATCCTCGATAATCATCTATGTATCCATTGCCATCATCATCAACACCATTGGCAGGTATTTCATGAAAATTTTTCCACAGATTATCTTTCATGTCAGGATGTTCAGGATTAATACCATCATCAATGATACACACCACAATCGTATCTCCATTAGGTGTAAGGCCACCTGTCGTAATGTCCCATGCCAAATCCATATCCATATCAGCACCAGCAATACCACCGGTACTTCCAGTATTGACAAATTGCCATTGTTTATTAAAGTCTGTATCGTTTGGAGTTGCCCTTGGTGTTATCAATCTATTTTTAGATACATGTTTTAAAATTTGTGTAGACTTCAGAGCTTTTTCAAAAGACAATTCATTCACGCTTGTATAATCTACTGAAACCAACCACAGATTGAGTGGGGTGGACATAATTTGTTTTGATTTAAATTGTGTAAACCGTTTTTCTACAGATATGAGTTTTTTTCTCACTTGCTCTAAATCTCTATTTTGATCCACTTCTACAATGAATTCACCGAGTACATGATTCAGTTTCTGGCTATTAGCCAAAGAGATATTAAAAATCAATGCAAAAAGCAAAAAACCGAGCTTTGAAGGAGAGAAAAATGACATAGAAACAATTTTGGTCAAAATTAAAACTTTATTCTGATAGGAATGAAAAAATTATTGAATTTACCGTCTCCAAGACAAAAAAAGGTAAAAAATAAGGAAAAACACTGAATTTTTTACAAATTACAAAAAAAGTTAATGTATTATTTGTTGCATAACAGCATTTATTACTATATTTGTATTTTAAATATGTTTTAATTTAATTACTAGGGTCATGTTCAAGAAAATACAATTTATTATTTGCACAATCGTAATGGTCAGTTCCATGACGATTTCTGGTCAGAAATTGATCAAAAAAGCCGAAATGCAGGTAGAAAATGGAGACTTTCACCTTGCGGTAGATTCATATAGAAAATACCTTTCTGCCAATTCTAAAGATTATTTGATTATGTCTAAACTTGCTGAATCTCTCGCCTTAGCTGGTGAACTAGATGACGCAAACGAACT
>DLGT01000113.1:13618-39296 GCA_002482845.1 Saprospiraceae bacterium UBA7687 | reverse complement strand
TGAAGAAGCAAAAGCTAGTTATACGACATACAGCACCTATGTACCACAAGATGGTCAGCATTGTCTAAAAGGTGTGGAATTTGCCATCAAAGCGCAAAGCAATAAAGCAGACTACGAGACATTTGTAATGCCGTCTAACAGTACAGTTTCTGATTTTGGACTTACGTTTTATAAAGATTTGCCTGTGTTCAGTTCTTTCAGAAATGATATTCTGATGACAGAAGCTGAACGATTGACAAATGTAGACGAATTAGCACATAAATCTTTTCTATACAATGCCAAGAAGAACAGACTAGGTTTTATAAAAAATATTGAAGGAAATATGAATCACATAGGTCCATTAAGTTTTTCGGCTAATGGAACATCTTGTGCTATGATTGAGTCAAAAATAAAAGATACTTACTCATTTATAACAGCTGACAGAATATCTAAACTTTACATTGCAGATATAAATGATAAAGGCGAAGTAACATCTTCTAAACCATTCACATACAATGAAGTAGGATCTTCTATCAACTCAGCGCATATGGCATTTGATGGTAGTGCCATTTATTTTTCTTCTAATAGACCTGGTGGATATGGCGGATATGATATATATGTGAGTTATCTCGATGAGGGCAAATGGTCATTGCCAAAAAATCTAGGAAGCGAAATAAACACAGTAGGAAATGAAATCACACCATTTTTGCAAAAAAATGAACTATATTTTTCATCTGATTTCCACATAGGTATAGGTGGATATGACATCGTGAAAAGCAAGGTAGAAAATGGTGTATGGACAGAAGTGACAAATGTAGGTTCAGGTGTAAATTCCATAAATGATGAATATTTCCCATCGTTCAATCGTATGGGCGAACTTTATGTGACATCAAATAGACTAGGCGGTAGAGGTGGCAATGACATCTACAAAACACGTAAAATCATCGCAGATGAACATGATGGACTTCTAGTAGATATCCCACAAGCTGTATCACTAGATGCTATTGCTGCGGAAACTCAAAAACATACAGGAAATCCTGAACTTGATGCCATGGTATCTTTGAAAGGTTCGAATACAGAATTCGTGGAAAGAGCATCATCTCCAATGACACAAGAAGTAGCTTTTAAATTGCCTGTATTCGATACCAAAGTGGTGGGAAATGTGGAAGCTGATGATTCTTATTTTATCGGAGCCCACAGGATAGCATTAGATCAAGCAATACCAAATACAGAGGTATTTTTTATCCAGTTGGCATCCATGTCATCTGTTAAACCAAATTTTAAACGATTTAAATCATTGGTCAAATTTGGCAATGTGTACAAAATGCATAACGGGTCGTCTATTAAAGTAAGGCTTGGATATTTTGATAATAGGGCAGAAGCTGAAAACATATTGGCAAAAGTAAGAGCCAATGGTTTTCAAGATGCGTTCATTACCTTTGAATTACTCAATACTGCAAAAATGGAGTTGATTTTGACTAGTTCGGATGCAGACAGTTTTACGGATGAAGGAAATTTCCATTCAAAAAATCCAACTGAAGAAATGAGAAACTTCAAAACTGGTAATAAATACAAGGTAAGGTTAGCATCGTATGAAGACCCTATTTGGTTTGATGTAAATAAAGTGAAAGACCTAGGTAGAATAGAACAATGGACGAAAGGTGGTTGGACTATTTTTATATTAGCTGGTTATAACAATCTAGAAGAAGCAAAAGCTGCCACTGTAAGCGCACAAAATCGTGGATTCAAAACTGCGGAAGTTGTCATAGATAACGGTGGGATACTAGAAAGACTAAAACAAAATTAACATCATCTTCAAATAAGTTCTAAATATCTAAAATGAAATTTTATAAAAATAAATCTAATAGATATTTAGATATCAATAAAAAAGGGATCAGTATTTAATTACTCATCCCTTTTTTATTTTTGCTATTTAAAAGTATGACTTAATAACCATTTCAAAATAAGGAAATCTGTGCATGTTTGCGCAACAAAATCCACTTTCTGAATCCCTGATCAATACCCACCAAGACAAGAAATGAAGTTACCACCCAAGCGACCATATTGGTTGCCTTTTCGTCTAACTGTAGTAGTGGTATATAAGAAGATTCTGTACCTTGAAATCTCAGAGCAGTAGCAATACCTAGAATAGCAAGGATAACTAAACCATAAATCCAAGTACGAGGCAACAACTCTTGACTTGTTTTGGAAGCAACAGTTTCCAATATCTTTTTATTTAAACGTCTTTCAAAATCCTGACTCATTGGCGTAAATGATGTCTTAGCTAAGAAGGCATTTAAAGCTATAGATTCTTGATATTCTTGATTAAATGCAGGATCATTAAGAATGTTTGATTCTACCATCTTTTTTTCATCATCGGTACAATCTCCATCAATATATCTCCAAATTAAATCTTCCATAATATTACACTTTTATGTTAATCAATGGCTGTTATCAAAATATTTATTGGCATGTTTTGCCAATTCTTTACGTGCTCTAAATAATTTTATCTTAACATTACTCTCTGTTAAACCAGTAATATCTAAAACTTCCTTAATACTTCTCTCTTCTAAGTAAAAAAGGGAAACAATCACTCTCGATTCTTCATCTAGATGTTTTAATAACGAATTTATACCTTCTTTGGTTTCATCTTCATTAATATTATAATCTGCTTTTTTGTCGTACACTGGTTCGGGAGATGTGGATAAGTCTACATGAGATTTTAATTTTCTTTTGGTGTCTATAGCCGTTCGATAAGCTATTGTATAACACCATGCTTTAAAAGAAGACTTTATATCAAAATTATCCACAGATTTCAATACTTTCATGATGCTATCTTGTGTCGCTTCTTCAGCTAATTGGTTGTGGAGCAGAATTTTGTAACAAACATTAAATATAAATTGGCCATAAGTATCTACAAAAGAACTTATTGTTTTTCGATCTCCTGCAAGAAGAAGACGGACCAAATTTTCATCAAAATCAAAATTCACGCTATTCGATTATTCCAAACAATATACGACAAGAATGTAGAATCGGTTACAATACTATTTAAATAATATTTTTTTCTACATTTTGTAACCAAGTTTAAACGTTTATCGTAATGATTTCAAATAATAAAATTTAATATCATGGCAAGCGAAATTATTGGAATGACGGGTTTTTTTATAACCCTTATCGTATTTATCTCAATGTACTTCAGAACGAGACATATAGAACGTATGGAACTCATAAAACATGGCAAACCAGCTACAATCTTTAAAGTCGGCGCTAGTGATTCAAATAGTGCTTTAAAACTTGGTTTACTTCTACTGTCTATAGGTTTTGGGTTGCTTATCGGTCTTTTTGTAGACTATATGTTTGATACCGAACCAGCAGGTGTCTTTGTATGCATCTTGATTTTAGGTGGCATATCATTAATTTTCTATCACTTGTATATGGAAAAAAAATCCAATGGCGAAGAAAAGGAAACAGACATGATGGTGTAGTTTTGTTATCATAAATATAACTTTAATAAGGCAGTGTAATACAAAAATTACGCTGCCTTTTTTTTATTTAGTAACTGCCTATTCTATTACTATTTTAAAATACTGGATAGTATTATCTTTCAAAATGGTAACGAGATAAATTCCCGTATTAATAATCCATTGACTCTAAAAACCATGCAACAATTAAAATATTCATACTACCTAACATTAATCAATCACTATGTATTCCTGCCATCTTATCTTTAAGCGGTCTACCATCCTTCTTTCCTATTACGGCTTTAATCTCTGCTAAAATAGATAGTGCAATCTCTTCAGATGTTTCTGCGCATATGTCCAAACCTGCTGGACTGTGGATCGTATCTAATTGCGCTTCTGTTAATGGTCTGCCTTCGTCATTATATTCTAAAAGCATTCTTTCTAGCTTTTTTTTCGGACCAAGCATAGCTATGTAATTTGCATTGTTTTGACATAGTTCATAAAGTAATGCTTTATCATAATTGTAATTGTGGGTCATCAAGGCAAAAAATGTAAAATTATCTATTTTGATATTCTTAACCACTTCTTCAGGTTTTGCAATAAGCACGTCACACGCTTTGGCAAAACGCTCTCTTTTGGCATAATTAGCCCTTCCGTCTATCACTGTAGTATCCCAACCGAGCACATCAGCCATCTCAACCATAGGCAAAACATCATTGCCAGCACCGACAATAACCAATGAAATCGCAGGTGGAACAAACTCAAGAAAGGTCGTCATTCTTTCACCATTCATCTCAAGATCTATCCATGAGTTTTTACCCAATTTGTGTACCCTTTGGCTTTCAATTTGTATTAAATCGGATTGGAAATCCACTATGTTTTTACCAAATATTTTATTCTGTTCGTCTATAAATAACAGCGTACCAGCACTTGCTTGTTTTTTATGTTGTAAGGTAAAAAAAGTAGCAATGACTGCATTTTGTCTATTAGAAGTCATCTTTTCCAGTAGCTCAATAGGGTGATTAATAGCCTCGTAATCAATAGGTTCGATCAATATCTTGATAATTCCATTACAACCAAGACCGATACCAATAGTCGCATCATCTTCATCCATGGTGTCATACGTAACCAATGCTGGAACTTGTTCGTTAATGACATGTAATGCTTTGCGCATAGCATCACCTTCCAAGCACCCACCACTGATGGCACCTGTCAATCTCCCATCTTCGGCAATAAGCATCCTAGCGCCAGGACGTCTGTATGACGAGCCTTCCACGTGGACAACAGTCGCTAGAGCACATCGTTTCCTTTCGGATTTGAGTACTTTATAACTGCGTATGATGTCTCTGATTTCTTTCATCGGTGATGGTTAAACTAAATATAAACTGATGCGATTTAAATTGATCTACTTAAAATTTTCCATTGATTTACTTCAAAGTCATCACAGACATATATGGATGGTCAGGATTGACTATTAATTCTTGTCTCAAGGGATGAATAAGTACATCCATATCTTCTAATGGTATCGCACCAAGTAGTGGATCGCTATTGCCAGGAAGCACCATAGCTAAACAGGAAGTAGTTCTATTTTTAAATTTAACAATAACAGGTCCAACGACATCCATTTCAATTAATCGATTATCAGCAGTAAATGCTGACCTTTTTTCTATAAAAGGCAATTGTAACTGTACTTGAATTTCTTCATTGATACATAAATTGTAAGCACCAGTATCTACGAGCATATCAATACTTATTTTTTTTATTTCGTCTTGATCTATATAGTTTTTCCTTGCTAATCCTATGTCTTCAGCGTTGATCAATTCTATTTCTGCATAAATTAAGCCCATATTATAAATTTCATCTTGTATTGGTTAAACATATGATCGCTGGTTAAAGTTCCTTTTTTTTTGACAACGGATTGCAATCCATTGTTGGGATGTCGCCTATGTTGCGCATCTTAGGTGATTTGCATGTGTTATTACGGTTCATGGAAACCAACGGATTGAAATCCGTTGTTGGGATATGAGCCGATGCTACGCATCTTAGGTGTTTTACAACACTTGGTTGCTACACCCTACCCCATCAACTTAGGATCTACCAAAAAAGGCTGATCGTAGTATCGTTTGCCTGTGGCTTTGTACAATGCATTGGCCAATGCACCTATCACTGGTGGATTGAGTGGCTCGCCGAGACCTGTGGGATCTTTTTTGTTATCTACGAAGTGTACCTCAATTTCTTTTGGTGCTTCTCGGTGTCTAATGAGTCGATAGGTATTAAAGTTGTTTTGTTGTGGTACACCATCTTTGAGTGTGATGGCGCTATAAGAACCATGACCAATACCATCGATGATACCTCCTTCTGCTAGGTTGGTTGCTGCAACAGGGTTAATCACCAAACCACAATCTACAGCTGCAGTTACTTTCTTAATGATTGGCGCATTGTCCTTCATTTCTATCTCTACGATTTGCGCCACGTAAGTATTATGACAGAAATATGCTGCAACACCACGATGCAAACCTGCCAAATCTTTGCCCCATCCTGACTTTTCCTTGATGAGCTGAAGTACGCCAGCATATCTTTCTGCTTCGTAATCATTGTCTTTGCCTACTGGACTTGTTTTTGCTTTTTCTAGCAATTCCAATCTCAAATCTATTGGATCTTTACCCATCGTCTCTGCTAATTCATCGAGAAAAGACTGCTCAGCGCCTGCTATAAAATTAGATCCTGGAGCCCTGAAAGCACCTACACTAACATTGGATACTACCGTCCATTCTTCTGCAAGATAGTTGTCCACTGCTCCAGCTGGAAAACGATTGGCAGATAAAGAGCTTTCTGGTACGCCACCTGTTTTCACATGAAAAGCGATGAGGTTTTTATTTTCGTCCAATGCTGCACGGTAAGTGGCATGATACGCTGGACGATAAATTCCTGTGGTCATATCATCTTCACGTGTGTAGATCAATTTGACAGGTGCATTCATTTTCTGTGAGATGACAGCGGCTTCTATCAAAAAATGCCCATATAATCTACGACCGAATCCGCCACCCATACGCGTCATTTGGATGTCTATCTTATCTAATGGTAATCCTAGCCTTGTGGAAGCGGATTTCTCCATAAACTCAGGTGTCTGTATAGGTCCTACTAGTTCTGCTTTTTCTGCTGTGACATGGGCGAAAAAGTTCATTGGCTCGAGTGTACTGTGCGCCAAAAATGGTGCGGTATAACTTCGTTCCAAAATAGTAGTGGCTTTTTTGAATGCTGCTTCTGGGTCGCCATCTTTTCTAACAACCGTAGCGGAAGATTTTGATGCGGCAATCATTTGTGCTAAGTGGTCATCTGTATTTTCGAGACCTGAAGGCGTGGATATCTTTTTAGTCTTGCCAAAAAACGGCACTTCTATTTCTTTACTCTTGATTTGTTCCCATTCGCAAGTGATGGCTTTTTTGGCATTCATTACTTCCCAAGTGGTACTGCCCACTACGACAACCAATTCGTTGAATGAAATGGTATCACACCACTGTGTTTCGTCCCCTTCTTTATAGACATCAATTTTAAAAACATCTTTGATACCAGGCATTGCCTTTGCGGTGGCATCATCAAATGATTTTAGTTTAAGGCCAAAAGCAGGTGGATGGACGATCATGGCGACCAACATCCCTTCTTTTTTATAATCCAGTCCAAATAATGGTTTGCCTGTGACTATTTTTTGGCCATCTACATTGTTCCTGGATGTACCTATGATTTTGTATTCACTAATTTCTTTGAGTTTGACTTCTTTTGGCACTTCGATGTTGGCTGCAGCTGAAGCCATTTCTCCATATCCAGCAGATTTACCGCTATTTTTATGATGAATCATGCTGGCTTCTGTAGTGATTTCTGACACAGGTACACCCCAAGCTTTAGCCGCAGCTTCTTTGAGCATCTGACGAGCCGTTGCGCCTGCCATTCTGAGTCCTTCCCAACCATGACGAATAGACTGGCTGCCTCCGGCCAATTGTCTATTAAAAATAGAAGTATCTAATGGCGCTTGTTCAACGATGACATATTTCCAATCCACATCTAGCTCTTCTGCGACGATCATTGGCATAGAAGTTTTTACATTCTGACCGATCTCCGGATTGGGTGACATGATGGTGACGACACCGTTTTCGCCGATTTTCAGGAAACCGTTTATTTTAAACCACTCTTTGGGCATGGTCAGCAATTGTTCAGGAGTAGGTTTGCAAGATGCTAGCCAACTAAATCCGATCATCATTCCACCACCTGCGAGGGCGCTACTTTTGATAAATGTTCTTCTGCCGTGAGATATTTTTACGAGTGTCATAAGATATTTTGTGATTTAGTGATTGAGTGATCTTGTGATCGGGTGAAATCAAAAAAGCAATTGATTTATAGCCTACTTTTAAGCTTAAAACTACATATTTTTTGCAGCGGTTTTTACAGCTGCTTTAATTCTAGTGTAGGTTCCACATCTGCAAAGATTGCCATTCATTGCTGATTCAATTTCTTCATCACTTGGATTGGCATTTTCTTTGAGCAATGCTGCAGCAGTCATAATCTGTCCCGCTTGACAATATCCACATTGTGGCACATCGTGTTCGAGCCATGCTTTTTGGACAGGATGATCGCCTGATTCAGAAAGTCCCTCTATGGTGGTTATTTTCTGATCACCTACAGCACTAATTGGCAACACACATGCACGCATCGCTGTATCATCTAGGTGAATAGTACAAGCTCCACAAGATGCTATGCCACATCCAAATTTAGTGCCGACCATATCTAGATGATCTCTCAGAACCCAAAGCAAAGGAGTAGTAGGATCTACATCAACTGTTTTAGTTGTGCCATTTATTTTAAGATTAAAGGTCGCCATTGATTATTATTTTCTTTTATTGAAAAATAAGAAACACAAATATAATTGAAATAATTAGCTTCACATATACTTAAAAGATACTTTTTATTGGGAATACAAAATAGTATCCAATTTTTAATACTAACAAAACAGCAAAAACCTATTTACTTAAGCTACCTATATTAACTTTTATCAATTTCCCCTTAATGAAGCCATATCGATCACAAAACGATATTTTACATCACTTTTTAATAATCTTTCATAAGCTGTATTTATGTCTTGCATTTTTATCACTTCGATGTCTGAAACGATATTATGTTCTCCACAGAAATCAAGCATTTCTTGGGTTTCTGCAATACCACCTATCAATGAGCCTGCGACTGATTTTCTGCCCATAATCATTGGCACGGTATGTAACATAGGTTCTAATCCACCCAAGTATCCCACCAAGACCAATGTGCCATTAATCGTTAAGGTAGCAATATATGGATTCACATCATGTACATAAGGTACGGTATCAATGATAACATCAAATTTTCCTTCCACGGATTTCATTTGAGCATCATCGGTAGAAATAATGATTTCATCTGCTCCCAAATCTAAAGCATCTTGAATTTTACCAGGTGATCTAGAAAATAATGTCACAGAAGCTCCCAAACCTTTTGCCAATTTTATCGCCATGTGACCAAGACCTCCTAAGCCTACTACAGCCACTTTACTCCCTTCTTTCACATTCCAATGACGTAATGGTGACCATGTGGTAATCCCTGCACATAATAAAGGTGCTACTGCAGCCAAATCTAAATTTGATGGTACTTTTAATACAAACTTCTCGTCGACTACCACTTTTTCTGAATAGCCTCCATATGTCATTCCTCCCAAGTGTTTGTCTGGACTATTGTAAGTACCTGTTGAGCCATTCAAACAATATTGTTCAAGGTCTTTTTTGCAACTATCGCATGTCTGACATGAATCTACTAAACACCCAACTCCAGCCAAATCACCTACTTTAAATTTGGTAACGTCACTACCAATATTTGTGATCTTCCCTACAATTTCGTGACCAGGAATTGCAGGATAACTTGTAAAACCCCAATCATTGCGTGCAGTATGCAAGTCAGAATGACATACACCGCAATACAAGATTTCGATCTCAATATCCTTTGGCGTAAGTGCTCGACGATCTATGTGCATTTCCACCAAATCTGCTTCAGGTGCACTTGTGCCAAAAGCTTTAACTTGTTTGTTGTTCATGTTTATTTATTTACTTTTTAAGTTGGTAACACAAGGCTAATGTTAAAGTTGTTTTGTTTAAGCATATACTTTGAGAAAACAATCCCTGTTTATTTGAGAATGTATTTAGCTGTAAATGAGTTACATAATTTCAAATTTTATTATCACATTTCCTTTACCAAGTGCTTCTATCAATCCGTTTATATTTTCTATATGACCCATCTTAGTATATGAATATGAAGAATTAAGTCCTTCATAAAACAAAACCAAACAATTATTTCCATATAGCATGATATCTCCTGCTTTAATATTGCCAACAACACTCGATTTTGTAGGTAAATTGGTTGTCAAATAAAAATACTTTTCGTTGTCATTTAGATCGCTCATATCAAGAGTAAATGGCAGCAGTTTTTTAAATGCTTGCGTGGTTGGATTATCCAAAAGATTGGCAATAAAAATGGTAGAACCTATGGTGATTTTCATTTGCTGCATGGATTGAAGGTTATTATTTTTTATGGAATTACTTTCGTTTATGTTTATGAATTCCATATCTTGATTTTTATGATGTCCAGAACAGCTGATATTAATAGATAAAAATACCATGAATGCAATATAAAAACTATTCATAAGACTTACGATTTTAGATTTCTATTTCCTTAATGACTTTAGCTGGAATACCTGCAACTACGGTGTTAGCAGGCACATCTTTTGAAACGACGGCACCTGCAGCAACCACCGCATTTTCTCCGATAGTTACGCCAGGTAAAATCGTAGCACCTGCCCCAATCCAAGCTTTCCTTTTTATAATAATAGGTTTTACCAATAAAGCACTGCGATCATTTGGATCTAGCGGGTGGTTTTCTGTAATGATATTTACTTTTGGGCCTATTAATGCACCGTCTTCAATGGTAATGCCGCCCATATCTAAAAATGTACAAGCATGATTGATAAATACATTTTTACCTATCTTGATAAACTTTCCAAAATTAGTATAAAAAGGACTAAATATAATGGTACTTGGATCGATTTCTTGGTTTATAATTTCGCTCAAATATTTACGGATATTATCTACATCCGCTGCCGAGTTTAAAGATTGTGAAAGTCTAATTGTTCGTTGGACAACTTCCCAAACTTTCGGATATTCAGGATCATTTAATCTTATTGGTTCTCCTGCTAATAATCTTTCAAAAATATCTGTTTGATTAGCTTGTGACATTACTAATTTTTAAATTCAGAAAAAAGCACTATTTTGTGAATGTGGTGATTTTTATAATTTGATTATAATAAAAGCTATATTGATACCCTATTGTTTAAATATGAATATCAGATTCATTTTTTTCGTATATGGCGTAACGGAAAAATCTTAAAAAGGTGCATGACTTAGGAACGAAAATCTGCCAACCGTCTATTAAACTGCTTACATATTTTTGGTCATTTTTATATTCAGGAAAAATTTCTGTTTTGTTGTCAGATGTTAATTTGAAGTAAAGAGCAATTGTTTATTTAACCACTGAACCGCCACCTTTTTGCACTTTTTGCTAGCACCAGAATATTCTGCACCAAGGAAAAAATAGCAAGTTCTGTTTAAAAATCACTTTTCATTCTTTAAATAGTTGTTTAAAACGACCCTGAAATGATTGTAAATAATTTCTTTTTGTGCTATTATCTAGAAAAGAAGCAGCTACCATTTTTTCAACTGAATCTGAATGGGAACGCATTAATGTCATAATGTCCTGAAAAGTTTTCTCACTGATTTCTACTTTCTCAGCTAGTTTTGCAAATTGAAAACCGATTTTACCTTGGGCTAGATTTCTAGGCAATAGACCATCATCTAATGCAAAATCTTTATCTTCTACATGAATACGACTATTTAGTAAGTCATAAGCCGGACTTAGTCGATAATCTCCAAAAGGCGTTTCTATAATTGAGAAATTTTTTAAGTGTGCATCACCATTTGAAAAAAGATAATTAAAAACAAGTATTCTAAAAAGTTTTGGTGCATCTATTTTATAAGTTGTTAAATAGTTTTGCATTAACTCAAATATTTCTAAATAATTTCCAAGATATTTATATTGCTCACCATGAGTTTGCGGAGTTCTTTTTGCTAAGGAAGCACAATCTTCTTGTGCCCATTTTGAGCCATCTTCTTTTACATCAAATCTTTTAGTGATGTATGCAGGAGTACCATCTTTAAAAAAAATCATGGCATTTTCCGCCGTCTCAATTCCATAAATTTGACGGGCAATTTGCATGGTTAAATGTTCATTCGCAGGCATTTGATCTGCCCTTTTACCTGCACCTGGAATTGGTTTGAGAATATGTGTACCATGTTCACCTTCGTGAATTAGTCTTAGTTTGTTTTTATCAAGTAATACAGAAAATTTTTCTTGTACACCTGATATCGACATATGTTTTCGGTTATTTTCAAATAGTTTGTCAGTTTCAGGGTTGGAGAATGGCGTATCGTAAGGCAGAACATGATACACCTTTTTACCATCAAAAACTCTATTCAACGCAGTTCTACTATAAGTATTAAAGCCTTCAGATAATGTACTTGGACAATATTTTATTTCTGGCAAACTCATTCATTATCTATTTTAATAATTCTTACGGCACCAATACTGTCATTTTTTGCAGTAGTCATCAGCAAACCGAAATAGTCATCTCTGTCGATTCTATTTAATGTACATACAACTTGCTTATTAGAACCTTCTGGAAGCATGTTGAAAAAAAAAGGAAATAGGTATTTAGAATGAAATTCTTTTTCGCTTTTCGGTAAAGTAAGGCTGATGCTTTGCTTGTTGCTATTGGCTACCCACTCCGCTTGATATACAAACGAAAATGAACCATCATCGTGTTGTGTCAAGATACCCGCTTCTTCATTCTTGTATAATACTTTTGCTTTTCTCATTTATTGGGTGTTCCATTTTTAATTTTAAGGTAAACTTCCATACCCAAAACATCAGCCATTTTCTGTAAGGTTAATAATGTAGGATTTCCTTTTCCGCTTTCAAATTGCTTTAGTGTCCTCAATCCAACACCAGATAGGTCTGCTAATCCTTGCTGAGTTACTTGAAGAACTTCCCTACGCTCTTTTATTGTTTTTATTAATTCCGAAAAGTGCATTATACATCATTATTTTATGCAAAAATACTACTAATTATTTAAAATTCAATAAAAAGAGCATTAAACAGCACTTATAATAGAAATTATTGAAATGTGCTTAATTATTATAGTGCAAAGTGCATTTTACGGCACTATTATTTGCGGTGCAATATTTATTTGGTATTTAGAACTACATCATTAACAAATTACAAAAGTAACCATAATATAAAACAAGAAGCATCATTATTTCAAAAAAAACCTATCCATTCTCCTTCCTCAATACTTCCAATGGCGGATTGCTCACCACATCACGACTATTAAACATTCCAATAACTACAGTAATTAATACCAATCCGAAAAGAATGGACATGACGATCCACCAAGAGATGTCGAAATCTAATTTTAACTGCACTTTGGTCAGTATAAAGCTGGCAATCAAGGCGATACCTACACCAGTCAGTGCAGAAAGTACACCCAAAAATGTATATTCCGTCGCATTGATTTTGATGATTTGTGCACGGGATGCACCTATCGTCCTAAGTAGGATACTTTCTTTGAGTCGTTGGTATTTGCTCAGTGTCAATGAACTGATCAAGACAATCAATCCTGTCAATAAGCTGAAAATAGCCATAAACTGTATGATAAAAGATACTTTTTTGAGTATATCGTTTACAGATTGTAAGATCGTGGTGAGATCAATGACAGATACATTTGGAAATGCTTTTACGACAGCGCCACGATAATTTGCCATCGTCGCATTATCTGGTGTTTTGGTCACTAAGACCTGAAACTGTGGCGCTTGTTCCAAAATACCATTGGGAAAAACAATAAAAAACCTAGTGGATAAATTTCTGAATTCTATCTCCCTAAGACTACCTACATATGTCACCATTCTGGTTC
This sequence comes from Saprospiraceae bacterium UBA7687, assembly GCA_002482845.1. Taxonomy (GTDB): domain Bacteria; phylum Bacteroidota; class Bacteroidia; order Chitinophagales; family Saprospiraceae; genus OLB9. The sequence goes on along the minus strand of DLGT01000113.1, from coordinate 25,766 downwards.
CTTGCACATTAAAAACGATCTCGTCACCTACCTTTACATCAAGTGCTTCTGCAAAGGTCGTACCTAAAGAAACAAAAATGCTGTCTGATGCATTACGGTAACGTTTAAGGCTGCCTTCGACTAGCGTTTCATCTTCAGATATGGTGTCTCGATAGGTCACTCGTGCCTCTCGATTTACTGCCCATCTTTCAGCTGTCATGGTGGAATCTGCAAGCCACTGTGCTTTGGATTTTCCTTTCCAACCATCGATTTTCATGGTGACGACAGGCACTTGCTGCAGGATAGGTAGCTTGTAGCTTTCTGTCAAAGACTTTAATTCTGTCATTTGATTGGTTTCTATGCCGTAAAGGATCATATTGGGTTGTTTGCCGCTATCCATGAGAGAGACATTATTGAGTAAGATGCTCTGCAGTATCAGTAATGTGGTCAATACTGCTGTGCCCATTCCCAAAGTAACCATGATGGTTTGTGTCTGATTATCAGGTCTGAACAGGTTAGAAAGTCCTTGTTTTACGACAAAACCTGCACTCGATGGAATACTATTTTTCAATATTTTGATCACCAAAAAGGCAAATCCACTAAGTAATAAATAGGAAATCACTATCCCAACTACAAATCCCAAAGCCGCCAAAATAGAAGATGTCAACACCCAAAGGTAGATCGTCAATACTAATATAATGGCTATGTATAAACCCATTTTGAGCCAATCTCTTTGGTCAGAAGTTTCGTCAAGAGATAAGCGCAATGTTCTCAATGGACTTATATTGCGAATAGAAATCAAAGGTATCAATGAAAATAATGTTGTCACAGAAATCCCCACAATCAGACCTTCTAAAATCGCTCTTGGAGATACAGCCATCTGAATACTCACGGGAAGAAAATCAGCCATCAATACGGGTAACGCACTCTGAATGATGACACCAAATCCAATACCGATCAATACACCTATGGTACCTAAAAAGGTAATTTGGATGAAATACACCAAAAATGCATCCCATGGCTTCATACCTAAACAACGAAGTAGGGCGATGGAATTTGTTTTGGATTTTACATAAATAAGCACACTCGATGCGACGCCAAGACAACCTAATAAAAGAGCTACAATTGCCACCAAATTGAGAAAATAATTCAAAAAACTAAATGCTCTATTCAGATTTTCTTTACGATCTTCTATGGTCTCCAGCCTTACATTGTCAGATCGAAATTGGGTTTTTCTTTTTGCTTTCCAATCGTCCATGTTGAGACTCGAAGGCACTTTGAAGTAATAAGAATAATTGATCAAACTGCCCGGTTGGATGAGTCCTGTGCTATCAATATCCGACATATTGATATAAATCACAGGTGCCACAGATGACATCGCCCCTACACTACCTATCGCTCCGGAGAGTTTTCCTTTGATCTCAAAGGTCGTTTTGCCCACTTTGATAGAATCGCCTTCTCGTAGACCATGTTGCAACATCAAGCTTTCATCTACCAATGCCGATCTGCCTGTTTTATATGTCTGAGCAGCTTCTGAAGGTATTGTTTTTATTTTGCCATAAAATGGATAATCGCCTTCGAGTGCTTTCAGTCTTACAAATTGTGTTTCATCTGTTTTGGGAATGTAAGACATGGACATCATCTCCATCTCTCTGGCCTTTTCGCCTGGTAATGAATCGAGTATATTCATCATGGTACTATCCATCGGTCTATTGCTCGTAGCAGATAGATCGGCACCCAATAACGTGGCAGCTTCTTTATTGATCTCTTTCCGAAGATTATAATTAAATGAATTGATGGCTACCAATGCTGCTACACCCAGTATAATGGATGACATAAAAAGTAATAGTTTTGACCTATTTTTCCTACTGTCTCTGATGGCAATATTCCACAAAAACTTAAATCTGTTCATTGAATTAGTTTGCAGTGTTTTGGACAATATTTTTTACATCTGCGACTACATGACCAGACTTGAGTTGTATGGTTCTACCCGTTTTGGCAGCTAGCTCAGGATTGTGTGTGACGATGATCAATGTCGTACCAAAATCTTTGTTTAGATCAAACATCAGTGATTCTACCGTTGCGCCGGTATCACCATCGAGATTTCCTGTGGGTTCGTCCGCAAACAGGATTTTGGGTTTGTTGATAAAGGCTCTGGCTAAGGCTACCCTTTGTTGTTCACCACCTGAAAGTTGTGTTGGATAGTGGGTCATTCTATCTTTCAGCCCTACCCTTTCAAGGAGCTTCTTTGCATCTTCTTCTGCACCTTTTATACCTTGAAGTTCGAGTGGTAACATGACATTTTCAAGTGCAGTCAGGCTGGGTAACAATTGAAAATTCTGAAATATAAACCCAATAAATTTGTTTCTCAATTGCGCTCTTTGATCTTCAGATAATGGCTTTACAGCGTTGCCCAATAATTTGATATCCCCAGAAGTAGGATTGTCCAATGCAGCACAAAGTCCCATCAGTGTTGTTTTTCCTGAGCCTGATGGACCTGTGATGGCTACGGTTTCGCCTTCATGGATGACGATATTGATGTCTTGCAAGACGGTAAGTGTTTTACTGCCGCTCTGGTAAGACATGATGAGATTTTCTACTTCGAGAATGGGAGACATATATTGATTTTTAATTTTTGTAAAACTCTTTTAGCGGCATATTGGTTAGTAAACATAAATCGGAGCAAAAAATGACACCAGATATAACTTTATACCATTTTAAAAATTATTTGAAAACGCTTTTGATTGTAATCATCGGTGGTTTTATGGTCCAAGGATGTAAGTCTAAACAAGAAGCAGACCAACAAGTTGGGAATAATGCAGAAATTCAAGACCAAAATGCTGATTCTGACCATGTAGCTACTCAAAAATCCGACACAAAGTACATTCTATTTTTTGGAAATAGCCTTACAGCAGGCTACGGACTAGACGAAAATGAATCCTTCCCTGCACTCATTCAACAACGATTGGATAGTCTGAAAATGTCATACACCACCATCAATGCTGGTCTAAGTGGTGAGACTACTTCAGGTGGAAAAAATAGAATCGACTGGGTACTCAAACAAAAAGTAGATGTATTCGTCCTAGAGCTTGGCGCAAATGACGTACTCCGTGGCCTTGATCTCAAGGAAACAGAAAGTAATCTCAGAGCCATCTTAGATAAGGTCAAAGCTTCAAATCCTAATGTAAAATTGGTACTCGCAGGTATGGAAGCTCCACCGAATATGGGCAACGATTATACCAGACAATTCGCAGCTATTTACCCAAAACTAGCCAAAGAATATAATGCCGCATTAATCCCTTTTTTATTGGCTAATGTAGCTACTATCTCTAAGTTAAACCTTGAAGATGGCAAACATCCGAATGCAGCTGGACAGTATATTGTAAGAGAGAATGTGTGGTCGGTTTTGAAGGATGTGTTGTGATGAAGTATCTTAAAATCATTTAATATCATTTTGATTTTATCATAAAGTATCCATTATTATTTAACAATTATATTAACTACAACTTCAAGTAATAAAAATATAACTTGACCTTATGATTATTTACTAAAATTAATAATAATCCATTCATTAATATTAAGAATTTACTATTTTGCCTTTTCTTTTATAAAATAGGTATAACTCATCTATGTTCAAGATATTTGAATAACACCATAATACCTTAATATGCTTAGATTCAAAATAAGTTTTTTAGCTGCTTTTATGATTGTTGCATACGCAGGGCAAAGCCAAGAGAAAGGTTGGCAAAATCTTTTTAATGGCAAGGATCTTTCTGGTTGGAAACGATTGGGTGGTAGTGCTGAATATACAGTAGAAGATGGTGCCATCGTAGGTAGGACAGTAGCGAAATCACGAAATACATTTTTAGTCACTGAAAAAGAGTATGGTGATTTTATTCTTGAGTTGGATGTTTTTGTGGAAGCAGCAGAAGGAAATTCAGGGATACAAACAAGGAGCCATTTTGACCCAAAGGCTTTTAATGGTGAAGGCAAGGTCTATGGTAGACAATGTGAAATTGACCCGACGCCAAGAATGTGGACAGGCGGCATCTACGATGAAGGAAGGAGAGAGTGGATCTATCCTTTGCAACTTAATCCTTCTGCACAGCAAGCATACAAAAAAGGAGCATTCAATCACTACAAAATAGAATGTATCGGTCACATCATGAAAACTTGGGTCAACGGAATACCATCATCTTTTGTCATTGATTCGCTCGATCCCAAGGGTTTTATTGGGTTGCAAGTTCATTCCGTTAACACTTCCGAACTCGTTGGTAAAAAAGTAATTTTTAAAAATATTAAAATCAAAACTACGGATTTGGAAACAACACCTTTTCCTGCTTTCATTTATATTGCCAATCTGATACCTAATAATGTCACAGCAGAAGAAAAAACAAATGGTTGGGAATTACTTTTTGATGGACAGTCTTCTAAAGGTTGGAAAAGCGCAAAAAGACCCGGATTTCCACAAAATGGATGGAAAATAGAACAAGGCGTCATCTCTGTCATAGAAGCAGGTGGCAGCGAATCTACCAATGGTGGAGATATTGTCACGGAAAATAAGTACAGCGCTTTTGATCTTTCTTTTGAATTCAAGCTTGCTCCTGCTGCCAATAGTGGCGTAAAATATTTTGTCACCCTCGCAGAAGAAACCAATGGTTCTGCCATAGGACTTGAATACCAAATTCTGGATGATACATTGCACGGAGATGCGAAAATGGGACGTGATGGTAATCGAACATTAGCATCTTTGTATGATCTCATAACTGCTGAAAAACAAAAAAGATTTATCAAACAAATTGGTCAATGGAATATAGGTAGAATCGTCGTTTACCCAAATAATAAGGTTGAACATTATTTAAATGGTATCAAGGTATTGGAATATATTCGTGGATCAAAAGCATTTAAGGACTTGGTAGCCATTAGTAAATATGTGGGTTGGAAAAATTTTGGTGAAGCACATGAAGGCCATATTTTGTTGCAAGATCATGGAAATGCAGTTTCTTATCGTAGTATAAAAATTAAAAAATTGTCTTGGTAATCCATCAATACATTTAATATTTGATTCAAAAAACATAATATATGTCTATCACTCGTCGTCGTTTTATCAATCGAACTGTCTTGACTACCGCAGCGGTGTTTACTTCCACATTGGGATTTAGTGCTAAAAGTTATAGAAATATCTTGGGTGCTAATGACCGTGTCCGCTTAGGAGTAGTAGGTTTTTCTGATCGATTTAGACATTCATTATTTCCATCTTTTCTGAATCATAGTAAAGAATTGAATTTTGATATTGTGGCAGTGAGTGACATTTGGAAAGTGAGAAGAGAAGAAGGACATAGCTTTTTAAAGGATAGATTGAGTCATGATATCATTTCTTGCCCGAATAATGATGAACTTTACAAAGTTAAAGATTTGGATGGTGTGATCATCAGTACAGCAGATTTCCAACATGCACTCCATACCATTGAAGCTGTTAAAGCAGGAAAAGATGTTTATGTCGAAAAACCATTTGCAGAAACGATGGAAGACAATCGTGCTGCATTGAAAGCTGTAAAAGCGAGTAAACAGATCATTCAGATTGGTTCGCAGAGACGAAGTGGCGGAAATTACACAGCCGCTGCTGAGTTCATTCAATCTGGAAAATTTGGTCCTGTAACTATGGTAGAGCTTACGTGGAATGTCAATCAACCTGGTAGATGGAGACGCCCTGCTTTGGTGGCACAATGTTTTGAAAAAGATGTAGATTGGAAACGATACATCATGAACAGGCCTCACGAAGCATGGGATGCAAGAAAATATTTGGAATATCGTCTATTTTGGCCTTACTCTTCGGGCATGCCGGGTCAGTGGATGAGTCATCAGATAGATACGGTACATTGGTTCAGTGGTTTGAATCATCCACGAAGTGTAGTCGCCAATGGAGGCATCTATATGTGGAAAGATGGACGTAGTAATTGGGATACGACGACCGCCGTTTTTGATTATGGTCCTACTGATGATATGTCAACCGGTTTTCATGTGACTTTCGGTTCTAGAATGCACAATGGTGATGAAAACCCATCAGAAATTTATTATTCCAATGGTGGAGAATTAAACCTCATCACCAATACCATTTCTCCAAAAGGTGGATTGAGCGAAAAACATGCAAAAGCCATGAACATGCAAACAAATCTTTTGCCAGAAATGAAACTCGTGGACAAATCAGAAAAAGTTATCGCTTCTGCCAACACAGGTGCAGATATTCTTACAAGTAATCACATGAGAAATTTTATGGAATGTATGCGAAGCCGTCAACAAACTAATGCTCCTGTAGAAGCAGGATATTACCATTCTATAGCCACCATCATGACCAATGCAGCAGTAAGGACTGGTTCAAAAGTAACTTTTGATGAAAAAGATCAGGAAGTAATGGCTGATGGAAAAGTTTGGCACATGTAGCCATTATTTTACTTCACCACAACCTCGTCTACAAATAACCATGCTTTGTGGCCTGCGCCTTGTGCACCTTCTGGAATCTGTCCGAAATTGGTAAAATTAAATTTAAGGTATTGACTTTTGATTCCCTTCAAATCGATAGATATCTTACAAATTTTGGTATCAGAATTTATGGTAGCTGATGCATATTTTGATATATAATTAACACCATCTTCCGAAGTGAATATTTCTACTTTTTTAGGTAGATAGATCCATTGTCCTTCTACTTTGAAAAATCTCAAATCAATAGTGTTAATTTCGGTCACTTTGCCAAAGTCAATGACACCATTACAATCTGTACCACTAAAACCCAACCATTCTGATCCACCATATTTTTTGTCACTACCTATTACTCCATTAACAATACTACTTGGTCCGTTACCAGGATACTTTGGACTTGGTGGCGACTCTAAAGTTAAGCGGGCATTTGTAGCCTTGTGCAAATCAAAAATGATTGATTTTGGTTGACCTATTTTTTCTCCTTTCAATGCTGCAAAACTATAAGTATCTGATTTGGTAATGTTTATTTTTTCCTTTGTAGCGATGGGTTTTTGGTCTTTTTCAGTGGTGTAAACAATGTTGCTACCATTTGGTATATCAAAACTAACGGATACACCTTTGCCTTCACCGGCGGATATTTTTGGTTTTAATTCGTAGACGTGATTGGCAATATTGACACCTTTGTTTTTCCAATAATCATTGTGTATCTCATATCTAGGTACAAAATCTGAATATTTTTTTCCCTTACTCCATAATGCTTCTGACATAGCAATCCCCCTAGCAAACGCCATATATTCTACATCCTTAAACTTATGGATATATTCTGTCCACAAATTGGCTTGTCCTCCTATGATATATGGTCTTTTACTTTCTTCTAGTTCAGTAGGTATCGGTTCCCAATGATAAACTTTTTCTACACTTGTATACCCACCTATTGCTATTGGTTCGTCACTTCCTTCTGACTGATAATGGTCAAAATAACAATGAGACCCTGGCGTCATAATGACATCATGATTTTGTCTAGCTGCTTCTAATCCACCTTCTATTCCTCGCCAAGACATGACTGTAGCATTGGGTGCAAGTCCTCCTTCCAATATTTCGTCCCAACCAATGATTTGTTTTCCTTTACTATTTACATATTTTTCCATCCGAGTGATGAAATAACTTTGTAGTTCATGTTCGTCTTTTAAATTGTTTTTCCTTATCAGTTTTTGACAAAATTCACTTTTTTTCCATGCATCTTTTGGACACTCATCTCCACCTATATGGATGTATTTACTTGGGAACAACGTGATGACTTCATCAATAACATCTTCTAGAAAAGTAAATGTTTTTTCATTTGGGCAAAATACGTCTTCAAAAACACCCCATTTGGTAGCGGCTTCGTATACTTTTTCTTCACATCCAAATTCTGGATACGCGGATAAAGCAGCTAATGCATGACCTGGCATTTCTATTTCTGGGATGACATTGATATTTCTTGCTGCGGCATAATCAACGATTTCTTTAACTTCTTCTTGGGTGTAAAAACCTCCATATTTTATGCCATCAAACTTATGCGGTTGGTCACCATAATGTCCTATTAGGGTTTCTTTTCTATATGCTCCGATTTCTTGGAGTTTTGGATATTTTTTTATTTCTATTCTCCAACCTTGATCGTCCGTAAGGTGCCAATGGAAGTTATTGTATTTGTAATAGGTCATGTAGTCCAAATATTTCTTGACATCCGATGTCGAGAAAAAGTGTCTCGATACATCTAAGTGCATTCCTCGATATTTAAATTTTGGACTGTCTTCTATTGTCACAACAGGCAATGGGAAGCCGTGATGTTGGACCATTTGTACTAAACTTATCAATGCATATTGTAAACCGACATTACTTCCAGCTTCAATTCTGATGTCATCTTTTTCAATATTTAGCATATAATTTTCATTGCCGAGTGATGGTTTGAATGCATAAAACACATTGGCTTCCTTTCTATCAACTACTTTGATTTTGGAATGTCCTGAGAAAAGTTGTGTATAAAATGATGACTTTTCTGTCTCACCAATATATACTTTCACAAGATCTATTTCAGCATTCTGATCTCCAAAAACTATTTTATTTGGTAAAGGGATGATACCTAGAACACTATTTTTTTTGATGATAGATATTTTGTTATCACAAAAACCCATAGATAATAATAAGAATGGAATTATACAAAATGAATATATTTTCATGAAGATTTATTTATTGATTATAATACTAAAAGATATAAATATTTTCTGTGATTTAATTAAATTTCCATCTTACAAAAGCTTCCATAGCTTCGTATTCAGCGAGTCCAAGGACATTGTAAAAATGCGCTGTTTCTCTATTTCGGTCTTCTGCTCTTTGCCAGAATTCACGAGTGTCATCACCAGGGAAAACAGGGTGATCTTTTTGTGATTGATGCATAAAAATGGCTTTTCGTTTACGCATAAGTTCCTCTGGACTAATAGGTACAGCCATCTCGATTTCGTCTATTGGCCACTCATGCCAGGCTCCACGATACAACCATAAATAAGCGCCTTTCCACCAAGACTGATCTCGTGTTTTTTTGAATGCTTCAAAAATAGCATCAAGACATACCCGATGTGTTCCATGTGGATCTGCGAGATCACCTGCTGCAAATACTTGATGCGGTTTTACTTCATTGAGCAAGTCAATAATGATTTGTATATCTGCATCACCAAGTTTATTTTTTCGAATTCCTCCTGTTTCGTAAAATGGCATGTCAAGAAAGTGGATATTTTCTTCCTTTAGGCCACAAAACATGGCTGCACTTCTAGCTTCTTGCTTTCTGATAATACCCTTTATATCTCTCAATTCTTTTATATCAGCTTCGTTATGATCTTTACTATCAATAAACTTGGTGACCTTTTGTACGGTTCTGGACAAATCACTATTTTCTATTCCGATAGCTTTGGCATAATCATTGACAAATGCAGCATATCTCCATGCATCTGAATCATGAACGGCGATATTACCAGAAACTTGATAAGCTACGTGGACATCATGTCCCTGTTCTACTAATCGGAGGAAGGTTCCGCCCATTGATATTACGTCATCATCAGGATGTGGACTGAAAATTATGATTCTTTTTTTAGCAGGTTTTGCACGTTCAGGACGATTGGTATCATCTGCATTTGGTTTTCCACCTGGCCAACCAGTTATGGTGTGTTGAAGTTTGTTAAATATTTTAATATTTAGACTGTAAGCCGTATTGTATTCAGCAATGAGTTCTGACAGCCCATTATAAATATAGTCATCATTGGTGAGTTTTAGGAGTGGCTTTTGAAGTTTTAGAGATAACCATATCACTGCTTTTGCGATCAAATTGTCATCCCAATTACAAATTCCTGCAAGCCAAGGCGTTTTTACTTTTGTCAATTCTGTAGAAGCTGCACCATCTAAATAAAATCTAACATTAGTGTGATTTTGAAGATAACTTGCAGGTCTCTTTTCGGTGATATCACCTTCTACAGTTTGTTGCACAATTTCCGCTTTATGAGATCCCCAAGCCATAATGAAGATTTGACGTGCTTTCATGATGGTTTGAATACCCATAGTAATGGCTCGATATGGCACATTTTCTTCTTTACCAAAGTCTTTAACGGCATCCACTCTCGTCAAATGATCAAGTTTTACAAGCCTCGTTTTAGAACTCAACCACGAACCAGGTTCATTAAACCCAATATGTCCAGTCCGTCCGATGCCAAGTATTTGAATGTCAATGCCTCCTACCAACTCTATTTTCTTTTCATATCCAATACAAAAATTTTCTACTTCTTCCATCGGAATATCACCATCGGGAATATGAATATTAGCAGGAAGCATATCGATGTGGTCAAAAAGATATTCATGCATAAATTTGACGTATGACTGATTTGCTTCTGGCATCATAGGATAATATTCATCCAAATTGAAGGTGATAACATTGTAAAAAGACAAACCTTCATCTCGGTGCATTCTTACCAACTCATTATATATTTTGATAGGTGAAGAACCTGTGGCAAGACCTAATACAATATTGGCATTATCTTGCTGTCTTTGCTTAATGGCTAATGCTATGTATTTCGCAATATGTAAGGCTCCGTCGTCAGGTGTATTCCAATATTTAATAGGAATCTTCTCAAAAGATTTTAATTGATACTTTAGATCTGTTCTTTTTTCCGAGGGTGATGGTGTTTGGATAGACGACATGACTTATGGATTTAGGAAACAAAGATAATCGCATTTATGATTTTTGGTAAATATTTCAAGATTATTCATCAAGAGCAGAATATTTATTGGCATAAATGAAGAAAAACAATTGATTAATACCCAAAATTCAGCAAAATATGTAATATTGAATGATCTTCAAAGTATTTGTAGTCTCATCAAGGTCTAATAATAAAGCTTAGAAATCTAAAATATCACCTTTATGAACATCTAATAATGAGTCTTAATTCGTAATAAACAAAAGTTGTGGATAAAATAATTCTTAACTCAAGACCAAAATAAATGATTAATTATACAAAAAAAAGTAGCGAATAAAGCCAATGAATTTTACATTTAGACCATGAAACAAAATTATTATTGGTGTAACTTCATAATTCATAAAAAAAAGAATATCAAAATATCTATAAATTCTTCATTTTAAAAGAATTAAGTTTATCTTTGTGGCGAATTTCAAAAATAGCTAAAAATTCCTAAAATTATTTAATATCATGGCTAATATAGGGCACATAAAACAAATCATCGGACCTGTAGTGGACGTTAGTTTTGCAGGTGAAAACAGCAAATTACCGGAAATCCTTAACGCATTGTCAGTCAAAAGACAAAATGGCGAAATCCTTATCCTTGAGGTACAACAACACCTTGGTGAGGATAGCGTAAGAGCCGTATCAATGGACTCGACAGACGGTCTTACGAGAGGTATGGATGTAGTAGATATGGGTGAGCCGATTTCAATGCCAGTTGGAGATCAAATCAAAGGTAGGGTATTTAATGTTGTAGGTGAACCAATCGATGGTTTGGCTGCGTTAGACAGAACTAAAACGTACAGTATCCACAACAAGCCACCAAGATTTGAAGACTTGTCAACTGAAAATGAAATTTTATACACAGGTATTAAAGTAATCGATCTTATCGAGCCATACTCAAAAGGTGGTAAAATTGGTCTTTTCGGTGGTGCCGGAGTAGGAAAAACAGTTTTGATTCAGGAATTGATCAATAATATTGCAAAAGGATATGATGGTATTTCTGTATTTGCTGGTGTTGGTGAGCGTACAAGAGAAGGAAATGACCTTCTAAGAGAAATGCTTGAGTCAGGTATCATCAACTATGGCGCTGATTTTATGCATTCTATGGAAGAAGGTGGTTGGGATCTTAGCAAAGTAAGCAAAGAAAGCTTAAAAGAATCAAAAGCAACCTTCGTATTCGGTCAGATGAATGAGCCGCCAGGTGCGAGAGCAAGGGTAGCATTATCAGGATTGACACTTGCCGAATACTATAGAGATGGTGACTTGAGTGATCCAAATGGTGGAAAAGATATCCTTTTCTTTATCGATAATATATTTAGATTTACACAAGCAGGTTCGGAAGTATCAGCACTTCTAGGTCGTATGCCTTCAGCTGTGGGTTACCAACCTACCCTTGCTACGGAGATGGGTCTGATGCAAGAGCGTAT
>DLGT01000113.1:0-13586 GCA_002482845.1 Saprospiraceae bacterium UBA7687 | reverse complement strand
ACCTGCGGATGACTTGACTGACCCTGCGCCAGCAACGACATTTGCCCACCTTGATGCTACTACGGTATTGAGTAGAAAAATCGCTTCTTTGGGTATCTATCCTGCAGTGGATCCATTGGATTCTACATCAAGAATTCTTGACCCTGCGATCATTGGTGAAGACCATTATAACACAGCTCAGAGAGTAAAAATGATCCTTCAGAGATACAACGAACTTCAAGATATCATCGCTATCTTGGGTATGGAAGAGCTTTCTGAAGAAGATAAAATGGTCGTGTACCGTGCAAGAAAAGTTCAGAGATTCTTATCACAGCCATTCCACGTAGCAGAGCAGTTCACAGGTATCCCAGGTGTATTGGTTCCAATCGAAGAAACGATCAAAGGATTTAACATGATCATTGATGGTGAACTAGATAAATATCCAGAAGCAGCATTCAACCTTAAAGGAACCATAGAAGATGTGATCACTGCGGGTGAGAAAATGCTTTCTGAAGCAGCAGCAAACGCGTAATCGGTATTTCTGACACAATAAATAGACAATTATGAATTTAGTAGTGTTGACACCGGAAAAAGAAATCTTTCACGGAGAAATCACATCGGTAAAAGTGCCAGGCATCAGTGGACAGTTTGAGATTCTAAAGAATCACGCGCCAATCGTAGCGGCACTAGGACAAGGTGAAGTGAGAATATTGGATACAAAAGGCGAAAAAATGACCTTTAAGATCCAGAAAGGTTTCATAGAAGTACTAAAAAATGATGTGTCACTTTTAGTTCAAGGTGTGATTTAATTTTAAAAGCAAACCACATTATATATAAAAGGCTGTAGTGAGTTTCAAACTTGGTACAGCCTTTTTTTATACTTGAAGCTACTTATGAGTTATAACTTAGTACAGGAAGCTAGCTAATTGTTTTTGATTTAATGAAATATAGTAATAAAAAATGGCAGTCACCTTATTCAGATAACTGCCATCAAATTCTATATTATTGAAATAGACTTATCTTAATTATAAAGTTTCCTTTAACCATTGGAAAAATTCTCTCTGCCAAACCAAACTATTCTGAGGCTTCATCACCCAATGATTTTCATCAGGTAAGTAAAGCAGTTTACTTTTGATACCACGGAGTTGCGCTGCATTAAATGCCTCAAGTCCTTGTCCTATTGGTACACGGTAATCTTTGCCACCTTGTATAATATATATAGGTGTATCCCACTTTGCTACATGATTTATAGGATTAAAATCTGAATATGTTTTATTACTTCCTTCCCAATATGGACCGCCAAAATCATAATTGACAAAAAACATTTCTTCTGTCGTCCCGTACATACTTTTTGTGTTAAACACACCATCATGGGCTATAAAGGTCTTGAATCTTTTTTCATGAATTCCTGCAAGATAGAATACGGAATAACCTCCATAACTCGCACCTACTGCACCGAGACGACTCTTGTCCACAAAGGCTTCTTTTGACACATCATCGATAGCAGATAAGTAATCTTTGATATTTTGACCGCCCCAATCTTTGCTTATTTGATGATTCCACTCTACACCGTGTCCTGGCATACCACGTCTATTTGGAGCTACAACGATATAACCTTGACTAGCCATCAGCTGTAAGTTCCATCTGAAAGAATAAAATTGAGTCAAAGCAGATTGTGGGCCTCCTTGACAGTATAAAAGTGCAGGATATTTTTTTTTAGGATCAAAATTTGGCGGGTAAACTACCCAAACTAGCATTTTTTTACCATCCGTAGTTGTGACATATCTTTTTTCTGTCCGGCTTGTTCCTACGGTATCATAAATCTTTTTATTTACGTCTGTAAGCTGAGAAAATGACTTAGTTTCGATATTATAAGTATATAGATCAGCAGCTCGGTTCAAACTTGTTCTAGTTAAAACCAATTTATTTCCATTTTGACCGACAATACCAGTGATATCCCACTCACCATCCGTAAGTTGTTCTACAACTGGAAGTTTTTTAGTAAGACCAGGAAAATCAACTTTAAACAGCTGAATAGTGCCATTTATTGGTGCTGTAAAATAAATATTGCGATTATCATTAGCCCAAACAAAACTGTTTACGGTACCATCCCATTGTGCAGTAAGGTTAGAAGTAATACCTTTTGAAATTACTTTTATTTCATTCTTGTCAGCTTCATATCCGTCGGTTTTCATGCTAAGGTAAGCTAAGTCTCCATTTTGTGAATAAGAAGGATTGGTATCATATCCTTTATTGCTCTCTGTAAGATTTTCAGTTTTGCCCGTCTTAATATTATATTGGTAAAGATCTGTATTTGTACTTTGAGCTGCTTGTGTGCCGCTTAATTTTTTACTAACATAGACTACACTATTTCCATCAGGATGCCAAATATAATCTTCATCTCCACCAAATGGTTTGGTCGGACAATTAAATGGTTCGTCCTTCATAATATCTACACCACTATCATCTTTTGATGCATTGGTCGCCATCAAGAAAACATGGTTAAAATGACCATCATTCCAAGTGTCCCAATGTCTGTAATCAAGTGATGTATAGACCTGAGCCGTAGAAAGTTTCAGGTCGGGATATCTATCAAATCCATGGACATTATCTATTTTTATTGATTTATCACTCAGGATAAATTTGCCATCAGGAGAAATATTCTTATTATTTATTAAGCTTTCATAATCAGATATCTCAGAACTAGTTCCTCCATTAATATTAACAGAATATACTTTTGAACTAAATTTGTTTTCTTCCATATTCGGTGTGGATACCCTATAAATGACGCTTTTACCATCTTTGGACAAACCAATTGGGGAGACTCGGCCGAGCTGCCACATCAATTCGGGTGACATTACATTTTGTGTTTCTACTGGTTTTGCGACTATTGGCTTTTGAGATTGGACAAAACCTGGCAAAAGGATGATTGAAATAAGTATAAACTGCTTTAAGATATTCATATTAAAATACTTCTTTGATTAGGAAAGCAAAATTAAAGAAAAATAGTGAAAATAAGCAATATAGTGCACATCTACTTGGATTACAAAGATGATATTTAAATTTTGATGTTATTCAATTGAATATATTGTTTACTTTTTATTAGATACTTATTCAAAATGTCATATATTTGATTGGTAGTTTTATAAAAAATATCTTAGTTTTAATTTTGTAATAAAATAAATTTATGCAAAAAATAATTATTGCTGATGATCACCCTATATATCGTGGCGGTATAAAAAGTGTGGTAGAAAAAATACCATTCATTTCAATAGTTGGCGAAGCATCAGATGGCATGGAAGCATATCAACTAATCATCAGCAAATTGCCAGATATTGCCATTATGGATATAGAAATGCCTATACTCAGTGGGCTCGATGTCTGTAGAAAAGTAATGAATGAAAAACATAATACAAAATTCATTTTGTTAACTATGCATAAAGAAAAACACTTTTTCACAGAAGCTATGGAAAACGGTGTAGATGGTTACTTGTTAAAAGATAGTGCAAGTCTAGAACTCATAAAGTGTGTCGAAATGGTGAAATCAGGGAAAAAATACGTTAGTCCAAATATTGATTCTTTCCTTACGGAGCACCTAGCCCATGTCGGGTCAGAAATATCTCAACTTATAAAATCTACCTTGACTCCTACTGAAAAAGTTATTCTAAAATTAATAGCTGACGGTAAAACTTCTAGCGAAATAGCCACTCTACTTTTTGTTAGTCCCAATACTGTAGAAAATCATCGTGCAAACATCAATAGAAAATTAAAACTAGATGGTGGTAAAAATGCGTTGTTGAAATTTGCTTTTGAACACAGAAACTTCCTATAAAAAGGATCAATAATGTAGGTACAAGTAGTGATTAGTGGGAAACCACTATATCATAAGACTTTAGGTTGGTTTACTTTTGTATTATAATTTGTAAGACATTCAAAAATCGTAAATTTTAATAAAATCTCTTAAGACCAATTTAGATTTTAAAATGAAGATTTATTGTGAAATACTTACGATAATATAATTTTTTTATAACCACCAAAAAACAAAAAAATGAAGTCATTCTTTACACTTATTTTTACATGGATTACCTTTTCATTTGTCATTAGCCAATCTGCTATTACACTTAATTCGTCAAACGTCCCCATTCCTGACGGCCCCTATACTTTCAGTGAAATAACAACAAACAATCCGCCTTCGCCCACCATAGGTAATAATCAATTATGGAATTATGCAACCTACAATAGTCTTGATACTTTCGATTCATTTTTCTTTAAAGAAGAAGACCCATTTTACACTTCAGAAGGCATAGACGTTTATCAACCAGGATTTAAATTATTGAATCAAAATCTGGGGTACAATCTCTATTTAGAAATTGATTTTAATGAAAACGGTGTAGAAGATAAAGGTATATACATTGATCAACAAACCTACACCCTACAACAACTGACTGGAAATGCGGCTGATAATATCACTTTCCCGGTTCAAGGTTACATTCTTAATAATCCAAGAAAAATCATGGAATTCCCGATGACCAACGGTACAAGTTGGGAGAGTACTAGCAACTATTCTACCAATTTTACCATAAAAGTAGCTGCTTTTGGTCTTAATAATGTACCAGCACGTCATGCTTACAGTACGGTGAGAAAAGACACCATAATAGGATGGGGCAAAATGAGCGTTTACACACCAAATGGACCAAGTATATCTTATGATGTATTGATGAATAGATCTGTTCAATATAGTGTAGATAGTTTTTATCTAAATGGTGCGCCTGCCCCAGCTGCATTGCTAAATGCCTTTAGCGTTACCCAAGGCCAAATTTCAGGATTGACACATGCATATAATTTTTATAGAGCAGGTACATATAATTATTTGACGAGATTTTTTTATGGCACGGATGCCACTTTCACCAACCTTAATGCAGCATTTGTCACTTTGGAAGATTTGACTCCCGCTACATCATCGACTCAAGAATTTATTAATGAGTCTTATGCAACAGTTATATTCCCGAATCCATCTAATGGTCAAGAAATAAATTTATTTTTGATAGGTAAAGATATGGATCAAGTAAACTATCAAATTACTGACTTAGCTGGCAGGATGATCCAAAGTAAAGACAATTATAAATTGGATAATAATACTATGACTCTAAATCTTGGAAATAACATCTCCACGGGTATGTATATGCTTCTGGTTAAGGATAGTAAAAACAAAGTAATTGCAACAGAAAAGATAACAATACAACGATAAAACATTCGCACCCATAATTTGAGAATGAAGGCCACACTTTAGTGAGTAGTGTGGTCTTCTCATTTAATTTAAAAAACGATTTGAAAAGCCAATTCTGAATAATTTTTAGTCTTATCATGTTTAAAGATTAAATTAAAAATGCTACTTTTGACACTGAAATAGCTATATTTTATGCTATTATGAAAATAAATAAGTAAAAAGACATTTTTTTCTTTGCAAAATAAAATAAAGTCTTACCTTTGCGTCGCTTTTGAAAGAAAGGCACTGTATTTAAGAAGATTCGGTAGCTCAGTTGGTAGAGCAATACACTTTTAATGTATGGGCCCTGGGTTCAAGTCCCAGCCGGATCACAATAACAACATATAAACCCTTGTAAGTCAATGATTTGCAAGGGTTTTTTCTTTCTGGGGTAAACATAGGGTAAACATTTTCTAGAAAGTAGAAATTTGGTCGAAAAGCCCGTATTTATTACGTTTAGCCACTAGATAAATGGCTTGATATTCGGGTAATTTACTACAGTAAATCTTATCATAAGGCTTTACAAATCCTTGTTCCAATAGTATTTCATTAATGGTCCTTCCATCAGGTAAAATGATATAAGCTAATGTTCTGCCATATTTATCTATTAAGTTTGATTCTTCCTGTACGATAGTAACATTTGTGCCGGGTAGAACCAACTCTTTGAGAAAATTATATGATCTGTATCCCAATGTCATCAGCAAGGATGCAGGAATATGTGTTTCCCTTTCATCTTGTTTTAACTTAGCACATAAAGTAATCTCTGGTGCATCAATACCATAAAGTCGAATTTCTTCTTCTTTTTTAGTGAAAATATTTCTGACTATTAAGCCATCGCCATCTACTATTTTGACTACTTCGTAACCTGTTTTGATGATTGTCTGTTCTTTTGCGTTCTGATGCATTACAATGCGTTATATTTATACTTGTTTGATATTCAATAATATAGTAACTTTGCAATCGAATAAATAGTTTTTTTTAACACTATAAACATATCAATATGGCACGCCAAACAGGAGCGTTAAAGTACACAGGAACCATCGGAGATATCCGACACTTCAAAATCAAAGGACTGAAAGGATCATTTGCTGGTCTTATAGGTGGTCCTACCGCAGAACAAATTGCAACTGCCCCCGAATTTGCAAGAACACGTGAAAACATGAACGAATTTGGTGGCTGTGCGCTGACAGGTAAAGCCATTAGAGTTGGTTTTGCTAGCGTATTAAGCAATATGGCTGATCCACAAGTTACAGGCAGACTGACTGCCATCATGAAAAAGATCAATCTTGAAGATGGATCTGAAGCAAGGGGACAAAGAGCTGTACTGGTATCCGCTGTTCCAAATTACTTAGTAGATTTCGAATTCAACAGATTCAAATCATTTGATGGTGCTATCAATGCGCCAATGACCATTACGCCAACTGCTGGCCGTGATAGTTCGACATTAGATGTACCCATATTCAACCCGTTGAACAATACCAACATTCCCGCTGGTGCCACTCATTTCAGGATCATCAATGCGATAGCAGTAATTTCTGACTATGCATACAATCCAACCACTAAGGTGTATGAAGCCACCGATCCAACATTGGATAAATTGTCAGCTGTTGCATTTTCAGATTATCTGCCTGTTAACGCTTTGACAACTGTACAAAGTGTAGTGGCAACTCTGCCTGGTACACCTACGATGACTGCAAGTGTATCAGTATTGAATGCAGTAGGTATTGAGTTTTACCAAGAAGTGAATGGCAATTATTACAAGTTCAATCAAGGTAACGCCATGAAGATCAAACAGATTTTCTAAAGAACCATAATAGGAATTTGATCCAAAGGCTCTAGTCAAAAGTGATTAGGGCCTTTTTTTATTTTTACCAAGTTTATTTTATAATGTGCAATCATGGTGCGCTTATGGTGGACTTATATATGAATTAAGTACAAGTAAAGGCTAAATTTGATTAGGCCAAAGCCACCTACTAAAATCTTCACTTACTTTACGATAATGTAGATTTCTAAATATCCCATCGTTTTTGGGTACAAATATTTGTCTGTTTGGATTTTCATTACCTAATTTAGCTATGAATTCATCGGTTTTTTTTGTTAATGCATGATGAATTAATAAAGTTAAAGTTATTATTTCATCAAACTCATCAAAACTTAAATATTCTATAGACCAATTATCAGCAGGATCATAATTATCTAAGTATATGTTATCGCCGCTTATATAAAAATCGCTATGAGCAAAAGCATTTCTAATTTGGCTTTTATAAGCTCTCCTTAAAATATCGTAAATTTTGAGTCCTTCTTTTTGAAATTCTGCTCTTATTTCGTTTTTTATAAAATTAAAAGTATTTGAAGGTCTGACATTTAAATTCCATTCATATTCATTTCCAGACGCCAAAAGAGCAAGTAGCTTTAATTTTCTAAGAAAATATTTTGATTCCCAAAATTGAATATAAACCATCATGGATAAGGCAGTAGATTTTCGTCTAATTTCGAATTTCTCTTGAACATTTTCAGTTTCATTGAAATATTTTTCAAATGGAATTTCAGTAAATGCCGACAAAAAAGCTATTCTATCACCATCTTTTGCTCCTAAGAACCCTTCACCTATAACATATGGGTCGAGGTCATGAATTATATTCGATTCTTCATAATGTGCATTTTCTAGAAAAAGTAAAAAATTATTTTCTTTAACTTCTTTAGCTATACAATGGTTGAATAATTCTTCAACTGCTTCTAAAACAGTTGGTTCGTGAGTCTCAAAATCTATTTTTTTAAGCATAAGTTTAAATTTATTAAAGTATAAAACCAATCAAATACTAATTTAGTTTATAACTCTTATTCACTGACCAAGGCTACCTAATGGTCTACCTAATGGTCTACCTAAAGCTGCTCTGATGCAAACCTGATCGTGGTAGTACGCTCATCCAAATGGGTAGTTACGATGACAACTGTATCTGGTGGACATATAGAAGGATCAACGTAGAATCTCGAAGTCAGCTGACCTGTATCCATCAAAGCTGCGATCACATTATCAAATCTCATGGCTCTGGAAACGATACCAAAATCTGTTGCTACATGACACTCTAGGACATGATCCAAATAAGGCTGTAATCCTGATGATGACAATAACCCTGCTCTGATACCAGGACTAAAAACAATAGTACCAAGCTCAAATGTAAGCTCAGGAAGTGGATGTGAATATCTCATACATATAAAATTAAATAGGTGAAATAAAAAAATAGTCCCGAGCAAACTACCCAGGACTACCTAATGATGGACTAATAATCTGATGGAAAGATAACTGTAGTGTACTCCCTACTAGACTCTGTGATGATACAAATCTTACTCTCCAAAGCAAACAACCCTGCAGGAATAAGATAAACTGAGAAGAGACGACCACCATCAAAAAAAGCAGCATCATTAAGAGCAACGTCATCACTACAACAATCTCCCCAATCACAAGCTAAATGACGCTCAACACAAGAATGAACAAACTCCGCAAACGGAACATGCTCACAAGTAGCACTAAAAACAGTGGAAGACATAAATATAGAACCATAATCAAAACGACGGAAAGAAGCAACTACTGTACTCATAATAATAGGAATATAAAATGAAAAACTAAGTGTACAGCCAACTAGACCATACTAACGGATACCTGACAGCGTAAGGGAATGAATAAGTGTATGGTGGAGAACGTAGTGGACCATACATATTTCAATTCCCGTAGCTAACTTTGTATCTGTTTTGTGTGGTAGAAAAAGCGGGCGGGTTTACAACTGCAGCTGGTTATTGGTGATCATTTTATTGGGTAATCTCTTGATTTGGAATTGAGTAATTTTGAACTTTCAGTGTTGGTAGCTTAATGTCAAGTTTTTACAGGTATCAAGGTATCATCAAGTTTTTTTCACAGACATTTGATACTAGTGATACTTGATACTAGTTGCGTTTTTCGGGTGACTGGTGACCCCAAAACATGACATATCATAAATAAAAACCGATAAGCAGCAAAAAATGAGGGGAGGCAGCTTTGTCAAGATTTTCGGTGTAAAATATACAGGAATAAAGCCTTGCACTGATACCAAACCATATTTTGCACCGAAACCTGCAAGGCTTGATCTTTACAAAGCTAGGGAAGGATTATCTTTGCTGGTCGGTTTTTATTTTGATTATTATTGGAATATTCTGTATCGATAATGCAAATGGTGATGATGTGTGTAGCTACTATGAACGGTTTCACACTAGCGAAGGACATAGCCATAGATAGTTTTTCATTTCAGTGTATTGTTATACGTGGTTGCTTTCTATCTTATTTTCTAATAAAGTTAAATATCCTAATGCAAATGAAGCAGAACATAGAAGTCTTCCAGTTGTCTTTTTGTCAAGCTGTTTTACTGTCGTTCCTTTGTGTGCAATCTTGTTACGATAATCTCTAAGTTCGTTTAAACCACCACGGATATGGTCCGGTAAATTGGGAAATTTTTCAATATTCGAAATTAACGGAAGGAGGATGTTTAGCTGATGGCTATACGTTGCACCACTCACTAAAAAATCTGATACTCGTTTTGAAGAAGCATATTTGCTTAAATAAGCGTCCATAATTTCATTCAATTTTGCTTCCACTGCAACGTTAGCAGGAATAATTGACGCTTGGAAATTATTAATTGAAAATGCTTCAACCGACTCAACTAAATTTTCCCAAAGTTCATTATTTTCAGTTTGTAACACCCAGTTTATACTTACGGCTACAGGTGTTTTTTCTGAAGGTTCACCAAATGGTCTACCAAATAGTATTATTTTATGTGGGATAAAATGTCTGTAAGGTGTGTTGCCGTGAACCTGAAGTGGAAAGAGTCCGTTGCCATTTGGTGTATAACTAACTTGTAGAATTTTCGACTCTTTTGGGATACCAATTTTTAACAAATCTAATTCATAGTTTTCATTTGGTTTCATATGAATCATTAAACTCGTCTGCAAACCACCAACTATGGCATATAAATAAGATGGAAAACCCCAATCAAAATGTCGCAATAAAAGTGCCCACCAATCCAATTCAGTTTGACACTTACTACATTTCATTTCTATCTTAGAAAAATAATTCAATAGATGAGAAAGATTTATTTCAAATGAAATAGCTTTACATTCTGGACAAGGTGTTCCGTCTATATTGGTACGTAATAATGTATACTCCATTTTTATTTCGGTTTAGCTAAAATGACAGATAAAGTCTAGACTATGTTAAGGATGAACCGATAGCGAATCTATAGGTATAGCCGTTGTTAGTGATTGTGTTCATTCGAATACTGCCTTCAAAAAAAGTCGCCCCAATGCAGATACACCTATATGTTTTTTTGATGTTTTATATGTTTCACCCTTATTCTCTTTTATAGATTTTATTACGATTTGAATTTCTCCTTCGAGTTGATCATATGTAGAACCAGATAGATATGCATTTGATTTATATACTAATCCTAAGTTCTCCAAATTGTTAAAATAAAATTCGTCATTTTTAGGAAAACTTAATCGATCGTCACAGTTATAATGTGTGAAAGTTGTTAATGGAGTATTCCATACTTTATTAGGATATGTTCTTGTAAGAAATAACGAAGGAATTGATCTATTACTTTTATGAATATCTTCCAAAATTATAGCTTCATCTCGTGAAATTGACGCAATAATATTTACAAAAATTGGATGAGCCTTATCGGTTCCATCGGCAATCGAAGCATTTTTTAAAAGATTTGCAAACATGTCACCTAATTCTGAACATGTTGTATATGCCATTTTTTCAATTACTGGAACTGCAATTTCTGGAATAACATGTTGAACTGTTTCAAGATCAATTTGAGACATTTTTTCTCTATATTTATCTAAATTATGTTCCAGCCAGATAGATCCTTTTTGATCAATAAGTTTAAATGGAATTGAAGCAAAGTTTACTACACTTAGAATACCTTCTAATGCTTTTCCAACTTGTTGTACTCCTGGTTTGGCTAAATCTCTGTAAATTTCCAAAAGTAATTCTTCAGGTATTAATTTTATATTTGACATTTTTTTTTATTTCATTTATGTTAACTAACTGTGAGATAGATGAAATTCCATTTTCAAAAAATCATTTTCTAACTTGTTGATTTATGATAAATATTAAATTCTAACTAAATACGAAAGTTTGGTAATAATATTTGTTTTTGAACGATTGTGAAACGTTTGTTTATAGATGTATTTATGCCTTTCAAGGACAAATATAAAAGGTAATTTATTAATGAGTTAATATTTTCTGTAAGAATGTTAAAAAAATCGTAAGGCTTAACTGGACTTTATTAATGCAACTGAAAACAGACCACTAGAAGTGGTGGAAACAGGGAGTGGATTTTCTCCGATGCCTTTAGGCTCGGTTAAGAAGTTGTGAGGTACGAACACAGGGATTCAGGGTATACAGCCTTGAGCTTGACTATGCCATAAAAAACATACCACCAGAGGTGGTAAAATAAACAAGTAAGATTTGACAGGGGGCAGCGGTGCAGATAGTGTGTACAGGAGTAATGTGAGGTACGAATGTGGCTGTACATACTAGATGCACCCACATGGCTGCCCCCAAAAACAAGTAAAATGAGCTGCGGTAGATGTGCCATGCATACACATGATGTAAATGCAATGCTCCTGAAAGGATACATGGTGTGGATGCGATGGCACAGATACGGGTAGCAGCGAAAATACTGCCAGCCATAGCCGCCAGAATGTAAGCATGACTACACATAGTATCTAACATAATGACAAGGAATATGGTACATATAGTGAAACGGTACTTGTCTATATGGTAGATACTATGTAACTGCGTCAAAGCCACTTGGTGTCAGGCTGAAAATAGCGTTCATGGGCATAGTGTACAATTGGGTAAGGATTTGGAGTTAAGGTTACTCTATGAACATGAAGCGCTATGAGTAGAGCAAGTGGCTGGAACATTCTGGTCTATGGCTGAGACAGTATGCCATATAACCTGTGAAAGGGCGAACGCAGCGGACTGAAAGGAGCAAGCGCCCGACAAATAAAGAAGTGCTTTGCACACAGCTTATGAAGTTAGGCATTGAGTATAGGCAAAATAAGAGTTGGGGAATTCTTGATTTAATGAGATGTTTTATAATTAGGTGGGTAAATAAATGGTTGTTGGTTCAATGGATGGAGGAGAATAATGCGGATATAAAAAAAGCCCCCATCACTGAGAGCTACTGAAAAACACTGAACTAAAATGGTAACTGACTAATGAAAAACCTGTACCCAAAACACTGAATACATACTAAATCATAAGGTAACTTACCGAACTCAACACTCACTGAAGTAGAAGCCACTCGAGAACAAACTAGCCACCAGCCGAAGTACTGTCTCTTAAATATATCTCGTATCATGGTGCCGTGATCACAGGGTGGATCTGACTAAAAGAAGGAATATGGCATCATATACTACCTGTAAGTGTGGAGATATGTGACATATAGTGAAACGGTACTTCTTGTGTCAGATGCATCCCTGTACCTTTGCTACATGATACGTGATATATTTTAACCTACATACTAATGGAAATGGGACCCAAAAATCATGCATAATGTATGGGTATCGATGGAACAGAATGAAACGAATTGAAGGTATGGAATGGAGTAAGGGTATGATTCTGATCTTTATAAAAGGCAGATTACATTTTATACCGAAATGAATTTCGGTACCCATTAAAATCATAGCTGCTTACGGAATGGAATATATAGAGCACAAGTTGCAAACTTGCGTTAGCCTTGAGTGAAATGGCGTGACGGAGATACTTATGCAAAAACGTAATCTTTCTCAATGGTGTATGACGGAAGCTCTCTGAGTGTATGAGTGAATGGAATGCAATGGGAACGTAAGGCACTGGCGTGGGAGTGTAATGAAATGAGTGAAGGAAAGAAGAGTGCTGGATGATGGTGGAAATTGTGAATAATCATAAGGTTATTATCTAAAATGCCCGAAGATGATGATTTTGCCGCATTCATATATGAAAGATTGGGCAATCGGTCAGATGAAAGTCACAAGATTCAAATCATAAAACCAGAAGATGCAAATAAACTTGCTAAACAATTGATGGAAGACGTTAATCATTGATTTGCAAGGGCATAATAAGCTTAAATGCTACGAATAAACATAATGTTCAATATAGTAAGTAGCTAAACGAATCGTAACTAATGCTCCAATAGGTCAGATTTTCAATAACCATTGACATCCTTTCATTGATGTCATCTGATAATGACAAGGATATTATTATTTAAAATAATTAATAACTATTTTATTAGATTTGGGTCTATTGCTACTATTT
>DLGT01000035.1:1556-34690 GCA_002482845.1 Saprospiraceae bacterium UBA7687 | reverse complement strand
GTGTACGTCGTCGTCTCATCTGGATTAACATCAATATTTGGTGTAGAAGCTCCATTACTCCAGTTATAAATGGTTCCACCACTTGCTGTTAAAGAGGTGGTTTGGCCTTTACAAATTTCAGTATCTCCAATAATGGTAACTATTGGTAAAGGATTTACAATCACTGTTACATTTGTAGAATCATTACATCCATTTATATTTGTCACAGTTACACTGTAATTAGTATTTACATATGGCGCCACATTGATAGAAGCTGTTGTATCGCCAGTATTCCAAATATAAGCACTGCCACCACTCGCTGCCAAAGTCGTGTTGTCTCCTATACAGATTTCGGTATCTCCACTTATAATTATAGTAGGTAAAGGATTTACTATTACTTGAATACTACTTGTTTCTGAACAACCATTTAGGTCGGTTACAGTCACAGTGTAGGTAGTTGTGATACTTGGATTTACAGTAATGCTTGCTGTTGCAGAACCATTGCTCCAATTATAGATATTGCCACCACTAGCTGTTAGTGTAGTACTTTCACCTAGACATAATACTGTATTACCAATAATGCTTACTTCTGGAAGTGGATTGACAATAACTGTAGTTACTGCTGAATCACTACACAAAAACGCATTTGTTATTGTCAAAGAATATGAAGTAGTTACAATTGGAGTGACAGATATTGAAAAAGTTGTTTCTCCTGTACTCCACAAATATGATCCTCCTCCAGATCCATATAAAACAGCAGTACCTCCAAGACATATTTCTGTATCTCCAATTATCACAGGAATAGGTTTAGGATTAACCGTTATCGTAATTTGTGATATGTTTTCACAATTATTGGAATCTGTGACCGTTACGCTGTAAGTTGTTGTTTCGGTAGGTGAAACCGTTATTTCAGCTGTTGTTGCACCATTATTCCATACATATTGGTTTCCACCACTAGCTATTAAAGTTGTAGAGTCTCCTAAACAAATCGCGTCTAGCCCTATAATAGAGACTATTGGAAGTGGGAATACTGTAACAACTGCAGAATCCGTAGCAGAACATCCATTACAATCAGTGACTGTGACCGTGTAAGTTGTTGTTTCATTTGGGGTAACAATAATTTGTGCAATGGTATCACCAGTAGACCAAAGATAAGAAGATGATTCAATTGTCGGAGATGACGGACATTCTCCACCATATATTTTGATATCATCTAACTCCCAACCAGGCATATTGCCACCACGATCAACTGTACAATATCCGTATAGCTCAAAAGTGAAGGTCGTGGTAGTTGTCAAATTATTAAATTCAGCATGATTTGAAAAATCAAAAGTCTCTACATTCCATGCTCTTTCAGTTGATAATTCATTTTGTGAGAAAACTAATTCTCCATTCTTATATACCCTTATAAGATATTTTTCATTATAGTCATTTATACCTGATGACCCATTTGTGGTCACCCATATGAGCGGTGATTGCTCTCTAAAAGTCAATTTTGTAAGACTACCAGTTTCATTTGGATCTAGTATAACTGAAAACTTAAGGCCATTTATTGGATTATAATTATTAGGGTCACAACTTTCTAGTACACCAAAACAAAGACCAGCTCCTCCATTGCCATCAGGTGTACAAGAATGGTCGCCTCTTTCACGACTTAAACTTGAACCAGTTACACTTGACATTCCACCATTTGAAATACTAATGGAGGTAAACTCTTCGTAATTGTTCTGATTATTTGCACCATTGGCATTACATGCATCAAGATTCCAAATTAATAATAATTCATCTTCGCAATCTTCTTGACAAATAGTTGTACCTGTTACATTTGCAGTCAAGGTTGCACTGCCTCCAATACAAAACTCATCGTCTCCAGATACTTCCAACTCCGGATTAGGATTAACAACTACAGCAAAAGCACTTGTGCCAGTACATCCATTCGTATCCGTGACTGTAACTTTATAAGTTGTTGTGGTACTAGGTGTTACATATATTACATTTTGAATTTCACCAGTATTCCATAAGAATTGAACACCACCTGTTGCTGTCAATAATACTGAAGAACCTTCACAGATCTGATCTTCTCCATTAATATTTACATCAGGAAGTGACATTACTGAAGCCATTCTGCTAGCTGTTGCAGTACATCCATTCACATCGGTAACGGTAACCGTGTAGGTTGTATTCAAACCAGGATTTACCATTATAGAAGATGTCACAGCACCGGTACTCCATTCGTATGAAACTCCACCAGATGCCGTAAGAATTGATGACTTACCAACACAAAAACTATTGTTTCCAGTGATGATAGCAATTGGAAGAGGATTGACCGTTACTGAAATACTTGCTGTGTCAAAGCAACCAAAAACATTGCTCACAGTAACTACATAATCAGTATTAACTGTTGGACTTACCTTGATGGAAGCTGATGTCATCCCATTAGACCATAGATAACTTGAGCCACCTGATGCGAGCAATGATGTACTGTCAGAAATACAAATGATATTATCTCCAGAAATCTGTGCTGCGGGCACTGGTCGAACCAAGACAATCACGGTAGTATAATCTTGACAACCATTGATATCCTTGGCCATCACCATGTAAGTGGTACTGGAAGTAGGTGATACCGTAATACTTGCGGTCGTTTCGCCTGTACTCCATTCATATTCCATACCTCCAGATGCAGTCAAAGTAGTGGATTCGCCTAGACAAATCTCCAAGTCCCCTGATATTGTTGGTGATGGCAAAGGATTGACTATTACTGTAGCACTTGCACTCGACTGACAACCATTACCATCAGTAACAGTCACACTGTATGACTGAGTAATTGTTGGGGTCAATGAAATGGATGCGCTTGTCTCACCTGTACTCCACATATATGATGTTCCACCTGATGCGGTTAAAACTGTAGACCCACCAGTACAAATGCTTAGAATACCGTTTATATTTGCTGTTGGTAAACTATTCACTCGTACTAAAACAGTATCTGAGTGTTGACAACCTTTACAATCTGTCACTGTCACACCATATGAAGTAGTTGTACTTGGATTTACCACAATGTTACTTGTAGTGTCACCCGTAGACCAAAGGTAAGTAAAGGCATCATTTGATGACAATCCACTACAACATCCACCAAATACTTTAATATTATCGACTTCCCAGCCAGACATATTACCACCCACATTATTAACACAATATCCTCTCAACTCAAAGCGAAATACTGCGGTTTCTGTTATAGCGAAATCTGGATTAGTACTAAAATCAAAATTCTCTATATTCCATGTTCTTTCTGTAAGCCTATCATCTTCTGAATATATTAATAAGTCATTTTTATATACTCTGATGAGATATTTAGTGTTATAATTATTTTTACCCTTGGCTCCATTAGTAGTCATCCAATCGAAAGGTGATTGTTCATTAAAAGAAAAACCTGTAATCCTTCCTGCTTCAGCTGGTGTCAATGTCACTTCAAATCTGATAGCATTGTCTGAATTATAATCAGCAGGATCACAACTATTCATTGCAGGGACACAGATACCTACATCTCCCGCATAACTTCCGTTAACTGGTGTACATGAGTGTTCGCCTTGAAGTCTAAAAAGATTTGTAGCTGAAACAGACGTGCAATTTCCCAAAGATGGATAAGAAGGGGTAAACTCTGAATAATCTAATTGATGGTTTTGGGTAGAAGCATTGCATTGATCTAATGTCCAATTAACCAAAAGTGAATCTAGGGTAGCAGGACACGTTTCTCTACATATGGCTTGACCAGTTACCGTAGTTTGTATATTGTGCTCAGTACCTATGCACCCAACTTTATCTGGTCCTGCATTTACAGTGATTCCACCTACATTAAGCATTATGCTTGTAGTAGAAATACATCCTCTCACATTAGTATATCTTATAGTATATAGTCCTGATTGAGAAGGCTGTACATTAGTCAAGGTCCAAAAAGTGCTGCCATCTGGTGTAGCATCTGCATATCCATTAGGGCCAGAAATGAGCAGATTTGTTAATCCTAAAGATTGCAGTCCTAAGTTTACATTTGCACCTCTACAAACACCAACATAATTCGATTGATAACTACCGAAACCGAGATTAACATGAGGCGTCAATTTAGTAGGTGTTCCTCCAGATACTGATATCATTTTTGATTCTAGTACCTGACATCCACAATCATTATGTGCTATTACTTTATAGTCACCTGAATTTATACCTGTTACTTTAATGGATTCAAGACCTTGTATCAATAAAGTATCATTCTTAAAGACTTGAATTAATCTTTTGCATGGATTTCCGGCTTGACCTGTTGCCAAAACTTCAAAAGACCCATCATATGCATAGCAGGATGACGGATCGATTATATTTTTAAAACTTAAACCACATTGGCTAAATCCAACGTTAGAAAAATAAGTAAAAAAAAGAAAAATTAAGGAAATTTGAAAAGTTCCTTTAATAAGTTTTTGAGTTGAGATGAGCATGAGTTACATTTTTATAACCAGAAAATTGTACAAATTAAAATATCCGAATAGCACTGCTAATCAGATCATTAAAAATAACTGCACTTATTTTTGGATAGTAAAGATATGTAGTCTGACCAACACTTTTTATTTAGTGGCAATGAAATTTCACATAATTATTTATTTAAATTGTAAGCATCTAAATGCTAATAATCTTATACAAATATAAAAAATTAAATGTATAATTTAGCCAGTTCTCAAATACTTACTAATTTGGTCAATATCAAGAACCTAGTGTAACCATCACTTGCCTCAAATTATTGTCTCTCAAAAACTCAACCTTTACTTTCTCACCTGGATTGTATTTTTCTAAAGTAAGAATCAAGTCATTGTTTGATGTCACTTTTTGGTTATTTATAGCAGTGATAATGTCACCAAAAATGATCTCCCCGGAATTATTTCTATTAAGCGCTTTTAGGCCTGCTTTTGCAGCACCACCATTCGCAGTCAATGAAAGAATCATCGCACCTTCTACACCCCAATTTTGAGCATATTGTGTAGGTAATAACTCTACACCCAAAACAGGTCTTTTGAGTTTTCCATATTTAATCAAGTCTGAAACTACCCAATTCACCTCGTCAACAGGAATAGAGAAGCCTATACCTGCCGAAGCTCCAGAAGGACTGTAAATCATTGTGTTAACCCCAATAAGTCTCCCCGAACTGTCCAATAAGGGACCACCTGAGTTACCAGGATTGATGGCTGCATCTGTTTGAATTACGTCTCTTATGGGTCTACCTGTCAAAGATTTAATTTCTCTGCCCAAAGCACTTATCACGCCTGTAGTCAAAGATTGGTCAAGTCCAAATGGATTCCCAATAGCATAAACCGATTGGCCAACACGTAGAGTAGAAGATTGACCAACGGGAATGGGTTTAAGTTTTACTTGTGGCACATCAATTTTTAATACTGCGAGGTCTTTATTAGGTTCAACACCTACTACGACTGCCACCCAACTTGATCCATCTGATAAAGTCACTTTAAACTTATTCCCACCTTCGATTACGTGAAAATTGGTAATAATATGTCCGTTTTCATCCCAAATAAATCCCGAACCTGTACCTCTTGGTACTTCAGTCACATTTCTTGTCCATTGATCTTCTCTAGAATTTATAGTTGTGATAAAACAAACAGATGGTGCAGATTTTTCAAACAAATCTATGGTCGCTTGTTCAGAACTTGTTAGATACTGCATTGGAGAGACATCTCTTCTATGTCCGTCTTTTTGCACATTAGATTGATCATTAGTACTCTTTATTTCTGCTGTGAGTGCATCTGCATCAGTATTTTTATTCTTAAAATTTGACCCAATTAAAAAGCCAACACTAAGTACAATGATTGCTATTATGATATTTTTTATGTTCATCTTGTTTAACTTTATTTTCCATTAAACATAAAAACAACAAAAATGTGTTTATAAAAAATCTTAAATTTTTGCTAATTTTTTTAAATAGGGAGATACCCTATATCTTTCTTCATGGTATTTCTCGTAAAGCCTATCTAAATGTTCTACAATTTTTACATATCCTAGATTATTGCCCCACTTTAGTAATCCTGTAGGATAGTTAACTCCAAGAGTCATTGCAAGTTCAACATCTTCTGCAGAACAAATATGGTGATAAACCGTATCAGCAGCTTCATTGATCAACATGCTAATGATTCTAGTAAATATAGAATTCAATAGATCTTGGTCTTCACTGGGTGTCAGCACATTGTCTTTGCTATAATCATAAAACCCGCGTCCACTTTTACGTCCAAGATAACCTGCTTCCATAAGACGTTGTTGGGTAAAAGATGGTCTATATTTGGTATCGTAAAAAAATGATTTCCACACGGATTCAGTCACTTTGTAATTAACATCGTGGCCTATAAAATCCATGAGTGTAAACGGTCCCATCTTAAATCCATTTTGGGTCATCGCATGATCTATGGTCACGACATTAGCTATCCCTTCTTCTAAGATTCTAATGCCCTCACTATAAAATGGTCTTGCTACTTTATTGACAATAAATCCTGGTGTATCTTTAGCGATGACAGCTGTTTTGCCCCATAGTGTGATAATATCTTTTACTTGTGATGTAATGGAAGCATCTGTCTGAACAGCAGGAATAATCTCCACTAATTTCATCAAAACAGGTGGATTAAAAAAATGAATTCCAATACATCTTTCAGGCTTTTTGAGAACTGAAGCAATGGAAGTGATTGATAGTGATGATGTATTTGATGCAAGAATACAATCTAAAGAAACGATCGATTCGAGTGTTTGGAAAATTTCTTTTTTAATATTAATATCTTCGATTATTGCTTCAATAATCAGGTCACAATCAGATAAAGTCTCAAGCTTTTCGCAAAGGTATATTCTGCCTACTATTGCAACTCCTTCAGATGTAGAGATCTTTTCTTTTTCGACAAATTTGTCAACACTAGACTGTATATTTTGTAAAGCTTTTGATTTTGCCTCTTGACTTTTGTCAAAAATTCTTACTTCAGCTCCTGCCATAGCAGCTACTTGGGCTATGCCTGCTCCCATTGCACCTGCGCCAACTATTCCTACGATCATGATAAAATGTGTTTATGATTAAGCGAATAAATTTAGTCTTGAAAAGGATCTTTTTCGTTCCAAAAATCCAATTTATGAAGATTTAAAGAAAAACTAATTCTTTTAAAAAATGTATCATGTTGCCCTTTGTAAATATTGCCAAGATCTTCAGAATATATGATTGGTATATGTATAGCAAATATATCCTTAACATTAAATGAAAAACCAGCGTTATACATGAAATTGTTTTTAAACTCCTTTATCTCAGGCATGTTTTGGTCTATGCTTTCATATGTACTAAAGCTACCCGCATCAAAATAAGCCCTTAAAGGCAACACTGGTAAGTCAAAACTTACATTTATAGAAGCTGCAAAATGATTGCTCGATCCGTAACTAAAAGCAGAACCAATAGGTGTTTTGAACCCACCACCTTGAGCCAAACTTGTGAAATTATCATGCGTCCTATTTTGGTTTTGTCTAGAGAAATAATATTCATCATATGTATAATCATTATGACCTTGATGTATCAAAGCAATACTCCCTCTACTAAATAGATTTTGATAGCTTCCTGACTCTCTCTGTGAATTGATCAAAAAACCTGAAGCAAATCCTCTAATGTAAATATTTTTGTCTTTTGCATACATATATCTTTGATTTAGTACAGCTGTCAATTTGAGATAGTTTTCTTTCTGTTCGATGGGTTTGTAAGATTGTTGTTCTAAGGTTAACATTAGCCCAGATGATGACAGTGTAGAGATGGATTTATAATTGTACTCCATTCTATGAATAAGCGAATTTTGATTTTCTAAACCCGAATAAACAGTTTGATTAAATTTTGGATATTCTTCACTTATCAAAAATGATTTTAGTGCTAATGATGACCTTATAACTTTATTACCTTTGTGTTTAAATTGGATGGTGATGGATGGATCTATTCTGATATATCTTTGTGCATAATTCAATTTCCTGTTTCGATCCATGTCAAATGACTTAATACCTGCACGATATTCTATGCTTTGAATTTTATTACTATTCGACATAAACTGATGATAGCTAGCCCATGCTTGCCCAAGCAATTTCTGGTTTACAAATGAATATAATGGTGTGATAGCATACCTAAATGTTTTTGGATCATTAATATTACTATTAGAAAACGATGTACCTAGCATAATACCATCATTGTCATTATATGCTGGAGCAATCATAAATCTCAAATCTCTCCTTCTCGTATCTCCGTCTGAAACCAAACCGATCATCTTTATTGGGCCTCGTCGACTATTTCGCTGCGGAAAGTAATGATTGTTTTCTCTGTCTATCTCTGGCAATGTACCTGATTTATCGATCGTAATGATACTGAAGCTGTCTAGACTTTTAACATCTGTTTTGACTACAAAATCACCCATTCTGCCATCTACAAAAAACTCTTGCAGTGACCCATTATTTTCTACAAATGATAGAATAAAAGGCAGAGAATCTGAACCACGATTTTGCATAATCACAGAGTAAAACCCATCATCATTTCTCAAATCTTTAATAGCATAATCAGTTACAGGATTTTCATAAACGTACTTTTTTAATGGTAAATCTAGGGACTTTCCATTTTCAATACTAAGTTGTTTGATAAAAATGTCTGGTGTGATTCTGACATGTTTTTCTGAGAGCTGCCGTAATGTTTTGATAAAACTTTCTTCGCCAGCCAATTGATCGGCGTACATAAAAAAAGCAGCGGATTTTTTCCTACGTTTCCACCATTCTATTTCTGGTATATTATCTGTGGGTTGTGAACTTAATGATGGGACAAATCTCAACCTTTGATTAAGATACATATCATCCATAAAAGATGATGAAAATTCGCTTTTATTGTCTATTCTCTCATTTTGAATGGCATACTTTTCATAAAAATAAGACATCAATCCTCTCTGCATCCATGGATGATTATGAGAGCTGATATCAAAACTACCACGAACCCAAATAGCTGACAAAAAATCGGCAATATAATCACTTAAAACCTCATCATCATCAGCTTTTTCCATTATGAATCCATCGCTCAGAAAACAATTAACACATTTCTCACCTATCATGATAATCAGCTTTTCATATGGATATGGACCAAATTTCTCAGACATTCCTTTAAAACTTTTTTCTAATCCATTCACCATTTTCTCAAGACTATCTTTATAAAGAGATGAGTCAATCACCACAATATCAAAGGGAATATTTTTGTGATTAGGATAACTTAATATACCCGAAATATTTCTTTTTTTCTCACTAAACATCGTCACGGTGAGATCCAAAATATTGGTCGCAGAAATCGTCACAAAATAATCATCCAAGACTATCGATCCATTAGCATAAAAATCAAATCCACCCGGTGTCGTTAATTTTAATTTTATATTACTTCGGTAACCTTGTTCATCAGCAAACTGTCTATGTTGGCTTACTTGCCATTGATTTTCTTCATAAATAGCAAGCTTCGGATAAAAATTTCTTAAAAAATAATCTCCTTTTCTATAACCCAATCCATCTCTTAGATAAGGAAGTTTGAGTTTGTATTCAAACGAGATTTTACCGTCATAGGATGAATTCTTTTTAATAATGACGCCAATGATCTCTTGACCATCATCTTTAAAAATATAACTTAAGGGCTGATTACCAGACTTTATGACCAAATCTGATATTTTAGAAAGTTTGCTTTCTTTTGTAAAATAAAAATTAGTGCTCCCAAAACTAAGTTGCTCTTTTGTAAATGCATTATTGGTATTGCTATAAGCATTTGCCCATAAATGAAACCATATGGTATCCTTAGGTAAACCAAGAGATGCGGGAATATTTATTTTTGTTAAAACTTCAACACTATTACTGGCAGTATCTAGCTCTGCTTCAATACTGTACTGAGGTCTATCATACTCTTGTGCATGTATGAAACCTACATTTGTTATAAAAAATAATATAAATAATCTCCAAGTCATATGGCTTCGATTTTCCTGCAAAACTACATTTAAATAGTCATTATGCTAAAAAATAAACCAATAAAACCTTTATTCAAATTACAATCTCGCAAAAATCATTATTTTATTTAATCGTCTCTCAAGGGGTTTTCACTTCCACTTGTGGTGGAATCAACTTGTACAAAATAGGCGTCACCAATCTACTTAATAGCGTACTACTGATCAAACCACCTATCAACACAATGGCAAGTGGACTTATCAATGGTGAACTTTCTAACACCAAAGGTGTCAAGCCACCAATAGCTGTCATTGATGTAAGCAAAATGGGTAAGAATCTTGTTTCCGCCCCGTCCATAACCGCTTCATAAAGTCCCATACCTTGTTCTCTGAGCCCATTGGTATAATCTACCATCAGGATGGAGTTTTTGATTTCAATACCAATCAGTGCAATTATCCCCACTGAAGCTACAAACGATAATGATTCGCCAGCAAAATATAATGCCAATAACGCTCCAATAATACCCATGGGAATCACACTCAATACGATCAAGGTAGATTTGAATGTTCTAAATTCAAGAATTAATATCGCCAATAATCCGAAAACTGTCAATACTATTATCGTACCTATTCCACCAAACGACTCTTCCCTCGACTCTCTTTCGCCTGCTGCAACGATTCGATATCCTTGTGGCAATTTGATAGCTTTACTAATGTCATCCAAAATTGATGTTGTAAGTGCATCCACATTAAATCCTTGTTGGGCAAAACTACTTACCAAGGCATATCTTTCTTTATTGTAATGTCGTATGATCGAAGCTGAAGGTCTCAGAGCGATAGTTGCAATACTGTTCAAAGGTACGAGTGCCCCACTTAGGGCAGTAACGTTGATTTTATTGAATGTTTCAAGGGCATTTTCAGTATTTTGTGGAATACTTACGTTCAATTTGTATTCATCACCATCATCATTTTTGATATTTCCAATTTCAATTCCTGCGATGGCTAGACGAACTGTTTTTGCGATTTCACCACCAGTCAGTCCATACAATCCAGCTTTTTGTTTGTCCACTTCGATGACCATATCAGATTGTTTGTATTTCAGGTCATTTCTCACATATAGTGTACCTTCTCTTTCTTTAAAAAGATTTTCTATCTCCGTACTGAGTCCATCTAATGTATCCAAATTATTGCCCAAGACCCTTATTTCTACTGGCGCAGTGATAGGCGGACCTTGCTGAAATCTTTTAACTTCAATTTTTGCACCAGCTAAAGAAGACAATTCTAAACGTGCCTTTTCGGCAAATGCAATAATCTCAGGTACATGTGCTTTTTCATCAAGATAGACGATGATTTGACCAAGATTTGCTGCGGTTTGTTTTTGAAATTCATTATAATAAATACGAGGATTTCCTTTCCCAACATTACTTGCGATGTGATGTACTTCTGGCATTTGGAGCAATTGTCTTTCTATTTTCCTTACCACGACATCAGTGTGCATTAGATTTGATCCAGGTTCTGTCTCTATATCTATGGTTATGACAGGTTTTTCCGATTCCGGAAATAAACTAAACCCTAAAACTGGAACCAATAATAGTGATGCCATAAATATCAAACCTGCCACCAATAATGTCAACCAAGGATGCCCCATACACCATTCTAGCAGTCTTTGATACGGACTATTGACGTAAGTTTTGAAAGCCCTAAAGAAGAAATTGCCTTCATTTTGGCTGTCACCTTCATGTGCTTTCAGCAAAATACTTGCTAAAAAAGGGATGATCGTGACAGAAACAAATAATGAAGCCAATACAGTGACCATTACTGCCATAGGCAATGACCTGATAAAGTCGCCCGAACCTTCTGGTAAATTGGCAAGTGGAAGAAACGCTAATAATAGTGTAGCTGTACAACCTAAAATGGCCACCATAATATGATTGGTCGCTGATACGGCTGCTTCTTTGGCGCTGATGCCTTTTCGCATATATCGTTCTATATTTTCGACGACTACTATACTATCATCTACTAATAGTCCAAGCGCTATTACCATGCCTACGATGCTAAGTTGATTGAGTGTATAACCCATCAAATCTAAGAGAAACAACCCAATACTTAATGACAGTGGAATAGATATCATCACGATTAATGATGCTCTAGTTCCTAATGGCAGCAAGGTCAGCAATACCAAAAATATGGCTATGGCAAAATCTCTTCCTAGCCCACCTAGTCTATTCTTCACGCCTTTTTCTTGGTCAAACGCTTGTTCCAATTTAATACCTTCAGGTAAGGTTTTTTTGAATTCATCTAGTACTTTTTGGATTTGTGCTCGAGTAGAAATGATATTCTTTTTGTCTTTCATAGCAGAATTGACCCAAATGGCTCGTCGGCCGTTATACCTTGCGATGTGGTCATATGATTCTTCTTCATAATACACTTGTGCAATCTGATCTAACTTGACCATTCGACCTTCCGGTGTCACTTGGACTATTGTATTTTTTATATCATCGATATTTTCATATTCAGATGTTGTTTTGATATTATATTTTCGGTGTCCGAGATCGATATCGCCTCCAGGAATATTGATATTATTGGCTTGTAAAAGACCTAAGACCTGATTCAAACCAAGTTTCATTACACCCATTTTTTCGAGATCGAGTGCAATCTTAATTTGTCTTTCGGGTGCCGCTTGAACTTCTACCCATTTTATATCCTTTATTTTTTCAATATTTTTTTCTAGTAATTCTGCATGTTTTTTCATCAGTTCCATGGATGCAGTGTCAGATATCATAGCCGTTTGCAAGATAGCTACGTCACTACTAGATGCTTTTTTAATATCTAATAGGATAATCCCTTCTGGCAATTCTGGTCTGATCTTATTTATTTCTCTGATGACATCATTGTTTTTTGACTCTACATCTACGCCATAATTAAATTCTGCAAGCATCACTACTAGTCCATCTTTGATGGTAGTGTTTATTTTTTTTACATCAGTGAGTTGATACAATTCTTCTTCTATAGGGTCTGCAATGAGTTTTTCCATGTCCTTAGGATTTGTCCCAGGATATACCACAACGATTGAAAAAATCGGTGCACCAAATGGCGGATCTTCTCCTCTAGGCATATTGAGCAAAGCATTGATACCCAATACCATTACTGCAATAAATATTACCAAGGTAAACTGCCAATTTTTAACAAAAAATTTATTAAAGCCCATTTTTGTATTGTTTTTTGGTGGTAAATATTATTGAACAATGACTTTATCTCCTTCTTCTAGATACATGGCGCCTGTGGTAACTATTTCATTTACACCTTCCAATCCACCACTTATTGATACCTTATCACCAAGCAATTTTGCTATAGTAAGCTCTAGTTTTTTTGCTTTGCCATTTTCTACAGTAAAAGCAGTGCCTTTACTTCCATTTGATCTAACTAATGATTCTAGTGGAATGACGATATATGAATCCTTTGATTTTGTACTAATAGTGAGCTTTGTAGTCAATCCTGCGGCAAGATTTTTTGGTTGGTTTATGAATCTAATTTCTACATCAAATGTTCCGCTTGCATTACCGCCCACTGAAGTTTTGTTTTCCACTGTTCCCTCAAATGTTTGTCCTGGATAAGCATCCAATTGTATTTCTACCTTATCATCATTATTCACCCTAGCCCAATCCCTATCAGTCAGCCCTGCTTTTATAATCCAATCTTTATCCCCTACACCCATGATAGCAAATATTGGTGTGCCAGGCCCTACCACTTCTCCAGTTCTCATGATGTGCTTGATCACTTTGCCAGAAATAGGGGATCTTACTTCACTATAATTTTTATTAAATCTTGCTATTTCTACATTCCTTTTGGCAACTTCATATGCTGTTTTGGTATTTTGGTATTGCTCTAATGTAGCTACACTATCTGCTAATAAATTTTTTAGCCGATTCATGTCTCTTTCAGTTTTAATCAGACCTTCTTCAGCTTGTTGGACTTGGGCATTTATTTCATCCATAAGTAAGGTGGCTAGTAACTGCCCTTGTCTTACCATATCTCCTTCTTTTACATATGTTTTCGCAATAATTCCACCTGTTTTAAATGATGGTTTTGCTTCTGATTCGCTATAAATAATACCTAGTGCATTCATTTGAGATGACTCTACCACATTTTCTATGGGTACAGTCTTGATATACACACTATTGATATCCGTTTTTTCGGCGGGACTATTGTCAACCTTTGTTTCATTTTTACAAGCCAAAAAACAAAGTGCGGTGACAGCTATGATAATGGTTACGTATTTCATCTTAGAAAATTTTGATTTTAAATTTGAGAGAAAATAAAGTAGATGGTGATTTTATTGAATTGGGTATAAAGCAGTTGCATATACATATTCTGCCCACTTTACCCAAGCATTATTTTGTGCTATGTTGTATTGTTGATTTATATGTGTGACTTGTGTTTGAGCATCTATCAGATCTAGATAATTTGCGGTGCCTTCACGATATTTCTTTTGTACATCTTGATAGATTCTATCAGTGGCGGTAATTCTTGATTTGTATGTATTTGCTTGATTAATAGCTGAAAGCACATTTTCTTTAGCTATTTCAATTTGAAGAGAAATCAAATCTTCTACATGGGACTTTTGTGATTCCAATGATAATATTTCAGCTTTTATAGCTTCTTTTTTATAGGAATTTCTTTTACTATCAAAAATATTTACTTCCAAATTTATGCCCAATAAAGCGTACGGTTCAAAACCAAAATCAAAATCCTGTGACCCCAAATCCAATTGAGCACCGATTTTAGGAATATAATAATTATTCTCTTTTTCTATCGCAAGCGACTGCATCTTTATTCCTTGGTTGATTTGTTGGATATCTTCCCTTAATCCTACCTTATCATCAATGATTACTGGCAATTCAGGTAGTTCTATTTCGTCGATAACTTCATCCTTTATCATTCCTGTCAGAAATTTAAAATAACTTATTGCATTTGTATGCTTTGCCATTGCATCTATTTTTTGACTCATATTATTGGATGCTTGATTTTCGATTCTGGAAAATGCAGATGGCAATGCAATACCATTTTTAATCATACTTTGAGTAGTTCGTTTTGCCTCAGTGATCAAAGTATCTGCCGATTCATAAATGGCAATAGCCTTTTTACTTGTCATTACAGAAAAATATGCGATCATTACTTCTTTGCTTAATTCACGTTTGAATGCTTTGACTTCCAACTCTTTCGTGACAATTGCTTCAGCTTTAAGCTTTTTGTTGATAGCTAGATCCGGGTAATAAATAGGTTGAGTGATTCTAAATCTTGCGTCATAAAAATTATTAGGCAAAAACTGTTCATTTACATTTTCTATCTGTGGAAATGCATTTGTTTGTGTCAGTTGGTTTAATGTTCCGTATACAGGATTTAGGAGGTCTCCAACCGGAAAATTTATGCTTCTTCCACCTGATGCAAGTGTATATTGGGTACCGAAAACTACAGTAGGACCATAGAGAGACTTGGCTTCCTTCAATGCTGATGAAGCTGCATCCAATTGAAACTTCTTAACATGTAGCATTTTATTATGTTCCCAAGCACGATTTACCATCGGATCAAAAGACTGTGCACTGAGATAAATGCTGAACCATAAAAGGAAGAAGATTAATTTTGCTTTCACTGCTATATTATTTAATGGTTTTATATGTTATATTTATGAACACTGTTTACCTATTGGGCAAAAAAAATTATTTGTCAAAAATACTCACCAACATAGAATCAAGCGTCTTCTTTATTAATGTCTCTTTTTGATTAGGCTCTACTATCTCTATTCGCTCAGAATGTGCTAGCATGACCAATCCATGTACACAACTCCATAACTGAAGCGCTAAGATTCGCTCATCTTGGGATTTTAAAGATAATCTATCAATGGCTTCTTTGCAAGTATTGGCTAAGAAATCAAACATCATCATGCCTTGATCCCAATCTTCACGACATTTTTCTATATGTTTCATTGGTTTGTCAGAACTAAACATTAAATCATACCAATCCTTATTTTCCAATCCGAAATTTATATACGCTTCACCTATCAAATAAATGCGTTGCACCGCATCTCCTTCTGCAAACGCAGCTGTCATGTATTTATTCATTTTCAGAAATCCCAACTCCATCAATTCGTGCAAAATTTCGTCTTTATCCTTGAAGTATAGGTAAATGGTTGCAGGACTATATTCGATATCATTGGCGATTTTACGAATAGAAAGTCCCTCTTGCCCATGTTTGAGCATGATTTTCTTAGCAGCTTGGAGGATCATTTCCTTAAGTTCTGCCTTTTCTCTTTCCTTTCTTTCAGCTAATCCCAATACTTGACTTTTTATCTAAATAATAAATAACGGTGCAAATATACTAAACACTGTTTATCAAACAAAATGTTTTCAAAGCAAAATCCTGCATTTCCAAAAAATAGGAAATGCAGGACTATAAATTCTAAAGAATTGCTTTAAAGTCTTTGCTTAGACTTTAGTAAGCAAATGCTTATTCTACAATTAATTTTTGTGTTGTAACTTTACCATTAACAGTAAGTTTTACGAAATAAATACCAGTTTCATAAGTATCAACTGAAATTGGTAATATCTGTCTTCCATCTAATTTACCATAATTTCTTGAAGCTACTTGTTGTCCAATATTATTATAAACAGTCATTGAAACTTCAGATGAGGATTTAAGTTCTAAATTTACAAAAGTCTCTGTGTTAGTCGGGTTAGGAGCTATGCTTAAGTTAGCAATTTCAGAAACTTCTTCAATGCCTACAGCAAAAGACTCAGATTTTGCACCTGTAACGATTTGACCAGTCGCGTTATCTCTAAGGAATAAAACTGATCTAATATTACCTACAACAAAAGT
Organism: Saprospiraceae bacterium UBA7687; assembly: GCA_002482845.1. GTDB lineage: Bacteria > Bacteroidota > Bacteroidia > Chitinophagales > Saprospiraceae > OLB9. The sequence continues at coordinate 17,837 of DLGT01000035.1, read as the reverse complement.
GTTCGGTAATGTATAATTAGCTGAAAACAAAAATGAATCACCATCTTTAACTACAGCAGGAATAACAGTTGATCTTCCTTCAAATCCGAAAGGTAATGCACGAGCTACTTCTTGATAAACCATTTGACTAGCAGGTACTGGGTTTGGAAGATTTTCAAATCCTCCCATTGCACCTTGTCCGCCACCTGCGTATTGGTTTACTTGATCATAACCAGAACCTGTTCCTTTTACTTCGTCTTCCAAAATAGCAACAACAACGCTGTAATTTGCAGCATCTATATCAGCAAAAAAAGTAATGTCACCAGAAATAGTCATTTCTCTTCCTACTTTTGATTGTTCCACACTCATTTCTACTGGTGAGAACTCATTTCTAGTCACTGCAGTTAAATAAGCTGGCATCTCAGATGGATCTATTATTGCTTCTCTATTGATAACAACAGATGGGAATCCACCGAATCCTGGTAAGCTTGTGAGTCCAGTATCATAATCAGCAATAGCCATTGGATCTTCATTATGAACGGCTACCCCTATGAATTCTTCAGGATAATCTTTAGACATTCTATCCATAAATACTGCACCTCTTGGGCACCAAGTACACCATGTACCAGTAGCTTCCTCTGCTACCATTTTCTTCTTAATTGATTTAGATACACCACTAAGTGTCGTAGTTGAAATATCATTAGCAGCATTACCATCAGCTCCACCATTAATTGTTAATACTTTGACAGTAATATCATAAGAAGAAGCTTTAGCTATAGGAAATGAAAAATCACCTACATAAGTTTCAAATGTATTAATATTCAAACCAGAAACTGCATCTTGGTATGTATCAACTCCATTTGACCATTCATATGTAAAGTTTGTGATAGGGTCTAAACCTTCATTTGTTAATGCGAACTCAACTTTTGCATCTTGACCAATAGGAACATATTTTGTAACTGCAGCGGTCTCTGTTGAAGCATCCACATCTGTAAGAGTTGCAACTGAAATATCATCTATCAAAAGTAAAAACTTATCATTTGAATTATTTCTAAATGCAATTCTAATATCTTTACCAACATAAGCAGCCAAGTTTACTAGCCTTCTTGTTAAATCTGGGCTTTCTCCATTCGTTTGGAAGACGATATCTTTGAAATCTGCTGTAGCAGAACCACCAGATGCAGATACTCTAACTTGATATCCATCTGGAAAATTTGGGTCAATTGCTCTCGCTGACCAAACCAAATATGTTTTTGCATCTATACCAGAAATAACAGGAGTCATCATCCAGTCGTCAGCTGCTCCAGCGGGAGCATACCAAGAGTTGCTAATAGCTGCAGGATTGCCATCACTAAGATTTCCAGTAATATTCCATGCATTTACAAAAGAAGCAACTTGAGGTGCAGGAGTTCTTTTATCCACATCCAAAAGGATCATATCACCAAATCCAGCAGAAAAATCTTGTTTGTATAATACCTGCGCTGACAGGCAATTTAATAATAGAAACGAAATTAAAAGTGTAAAAAAATGTTTCATAAATGAGAAAAATTTAGGTAAACGTTAAATAATGAACAAATATAGATCAAATAAATTGTTAACTAAAAATTATTACTAAAATAAAATACTTTACAAAATAACATTTTATATCCTATCCGACAAATAGAAGATTTAAATATATTTATCTTATTTATTTTTAGCCAAATTCATATTAAAATACTAATAGTAAAGTGTCATAACTTACTGCAAATCAAAATAAAATAAATAATTTGTAATAGTTAAAATTTAGCATTAATGTCAAATTGATAAAAGTTTTAGAAATTAAGGTCTTACTTAGACAATGTTATTTTCATTATCTCAATAAGGTAAAATTATCTAAAACTAGTTTTTCTTCGCCACCACAAGTATATTTTATTTTGTAGAGATACATCCCACTGTTTAATGGATTTCCATTAAGACTACCATTCCATTTATCATTAAGCTCCTTTGTTTCCCATACCTTAGATCCCCACCTGTCATATATTTCGAAATAATCGATCGCATCCACGATAAATAAATTACTGATCCCATATGTATCATTAAGGCCATCATTGTTTGGCGTAAATGCTTTAGGCAATAACAAATTATTACAATCTAACTGATCTTTATCTGCGACAAATATCCTAACACTATCAGTACTTGTACAAGTACCATGATTCATTATAACTTCATAAGTAGTAGATTCATCGGGTGTTGCAATAGGTGATGTGCTTTGATCATCATCTAGACTGATACTAGGTGTCCACAAAATATCTGTAGCACATGTGCTACCAAGTTCGAGTGTGATAGACTCACCTTTAAAAATAGTCGTATTATCAGTAATAACGCGGTCAGGAAACTTAAAATTTGCCATCAGCTCTAATTCAGATAAAGCTCTACTATACAAAACAATTTCATCTATCCTACCATCTAAATTTCTACTTTGTGCTGACACGCAAGGGTTTGTACCAATTATTAAGCTAGTTTGTTTACTAAATACGATAGTCTCTCGTGACAATATTTTACCAAATAAAACATTATCTAAATATACAAAATACTGTAGACCAAATTTTACCAAAACAAATCTATGCCAGCAATTGGACAAATCCAATTTTGCTCTTGCAGAATGGTAATTATTAACACTACTCGCTAATTCAAACAGCATCTCATTTGACCCAGAAAAATATCTTAAGGACATCAAAGAGTCTAAACTTGTGCAACCATTTCTATGACTAAATATATTTACTTCCTGAGTAGGTGTATCCAACCAAAAATACATTTCAAGTGTAAAGTCTTTCTCTAAATGTTTATTTGCCTGATCAGAAATAACTAGAAAGTCGTTTGTACCATTGAGATTAATACTTTGTTCATTAATACCGCAAACACATGTCGGATTGCCCAAAGGTGTTATTCCGGGAAAACTTATAGTCGCGTCTTCATAAGTACAGTCATCAAAATTATATTCAAATTTTTTTTCCTGTCCTTGCAAACCGAAAGTTAAAAATAAAGTAAATATACTAAATGTTAATATTCTATTCTTCAACACTTTTCTTTTTATAAAATATCTTAAATGTATGCTATAAATGAGATATAAAAATAATTGAGATATACGTTCAAAAATTTAAGTAATTATTCGAGATTACTAATCACTTTTGTCAATAACATCGCATATTCTATTTAAATAAATCACCAAATCCTGGCGGAAGCATGGTTTCCATCAATTTTTGAGATTCCTCAGCTTCTACCTGTATTGCCTTTTCAATAAATCTATTGACACATAATAACAATAATTCCTCTAACATTTCTTTGTCACCTTCTGCAAAAAGTGTTTCATCAATATTTATACTATCTATTGTCTTTGTCGCATTTCCAGATACAGTAATACCTTGCACAGATTCTGAAATGACAACTTGCATTAAATTGGCCTTCATCTGGTTCTGTTGTTCTTCCAGATTTCCCATTAAGTCTCCGAACATATTATTTGTGTTTTAACACTCAAAATTACAATTATCCATCTACTTAACTCCAATAATTCATATTGTATTTTGTATCAAGGCTTCATTTTTATTAAAAAAGTATACTTATACAAGAAGAAGTGCGTATTAAAAGTAAAAATTTAGACTATTTAATAAGGATTGCTTAAATTTGGGCTTTCAAAAATCATAAAGAAATTTATAATAAAAATGGCGGAAATAATAAGAATGCCCAGACTAAGTGATACTATGGAAGAAGGGAATATAGTATCTTGGCTAAAAAAAGAAGGTGATGCTGTAAAATCAGGTGATGTTTTGGCTGAGGTAGAGACAGACAAAGCTACCATGGAGTTAGAAAGTTTCTTTGATGGCGTATTACTATATATAGGTGTGCCATCAGGACCAGTAGCTGTAGATGGTATTATAGCCATTATCGGCCAAAAAGGTGAAGATTACAAATCTCTATTGACTGGAGAAAGTGCTAAACCACAGGTTGAGAAACCCGCAGAAAAACCTGAAGCAAAAGTTGAAGAGATAAAAATAGCACAAAAACCAGCGGCAGATGTTAGTGTAGCTCCCGAAACACATCAACAAGCCATAGGGGATCAGAGATTAAAAGCTTCTCCATTAGCTAAAACTTTCGCAGCAGAGGCAGGTATTTCGCTAGAACAAATTAATGGTTCAGGTGACCAAGGTCGAATAATCAAAAAAGATGTAGAAAACTTTATTTCAACCAAACCTACCCAAACAGTTACTTCATCATCCAACAATATTGCAGCTTTACCTGTCTCAAACAACTTTGCATATGGTGATGTGCCCGTAAGCCAAATGAGAAAAACGATAGCAAGAAGACTTGGCGAAAGTAAATTTTCTGCACCACACTTCTACCTTACCATTGAAATAAACATGGACAATGCTGTGGAAGCAAGAAAGTCAATCAACGAGATATCTCCAGTAAAAATTTCCTTCAATGATTTAGTTGTCAAAGCTTCTGCGGCTGCCTTAAGAAAGCACCCAAATATTAACTCATCTTGGTTTGGTGATAAAATAACTTATCACAAAGACATTAATATTGGTGTAGCCGTAGCTGTGGAAGATGGATTGTTAGTGCCTGTAATCAATCATGCAGATCTGAAATCACTATCTAACATAAATCAAGAAGTTAAAGAATTGGCAGGAAAGGCAAAGTCCAAAAAACTTACGCCACAAGAAATGACAGGTAATACATTCACAATATCTAATCTAGGAATGTTTGATATTGAAGAGTTTACTGCTATCATTAATCCGCCTGATGCTTGTATTCTTGCGGTAGGATCTATTATTAAAAAGCCCATCGTAAAAAATGATGTTATAGTTATTGGAAATATGATGAAAGTAACTTTATCCTGCGACCATAGAGTAGTGGATGGGGCATCTGGTGCACAGTTCTTACAATCTTTAAAAGCAATGCTTGAAAATCCTGTAATGATTATTGTATAAGTATTCTTAAATTTACATAATAATAAAAAGGCAATCTGAAAATTTTTAGGTTGCCTTTTTTATTTTATAAAATCATATAATTAGGGTTTGCTTAGAAATCTAACCTTTCTTAAGATACTCGTCTACAATCAGTAGAAATAAAATCTTGCTGCTATGTAGCTAATCAAGGTCAGAATAAGATCAGCTGACTAAAAAACAAAAGGGACAAAATAAATGATTTTGTCCCTTTTGTTTTTTTAAAACTTCTGAATAATATTAATATCCTGAGTTTTTATTACCTATAAATCTAGAGCTATTTGTTGATTTAACACCTTTAGATGTATTATTACTTGAACCTGTAGGTCTTGGCATTTCAGTATCTCCATCAGCGCAAAGTCTGAATTCAACTCTTCTGTTCATATAATGCTCTTTATCTCTTTTTGAGTTAGAAACTAAAGGAGCATCTTCGCCACCATACATTATTTTAAATCTGCTTCTATCTATACCATATTGAGAAACCAAATAATTAATAGCATTCTCAGCACGGTTGTAAGAAAGTGCATTATTATAGTTGTTAGAACTTCTTACGTCAGTATGTCCTACAACAGCTACACATACATCAGGACACATTTTAATTACACTTGCTACATGGTGTAAGTGCCCATAAAATTCTGGTTTGATGGTTGCTTTATCAAGATCATAATGGATCATAGGTAAAAACCACTTACCACAATCAGAATTGCTAGCTTTGTAAGCAGCAAGTTTGATATCTATAGCTTTGTTAACATCAGAAGTTGTTAATTTTTCGAAATTAGCAACACCATCTTTATCAACTACATATCCTGGAGGTGAATATGGCTCTTTATCTTTATAATCTGCAACTCCGTCACCATCACTATCAAGTGCAATACCCCTTGTATCTACTGGTGCCCCTGCTGGTGTATCTAATTCTTGATCTAACATATCAATGATACCATCACTATCAGTATCAGTTAAATCTAAAATTGGACGTTGCTTTAGAGCAGCAATATCGTTCATCTGTGCATCTAATGGATTTAACCAGTATAGAGGCTCAGTAACTTTGTCGAAGTTACCTAGATTAATTCCTAATCTTAAATTTGTGTAATGAGAAATATCATTACTTGTAGATTGGTCTAAACCTGTTCTGAATCTGATACCATCTAATGCATCATTATCAGATAGATTTAATTGATGTTCAAGACCTAAATTGAATCTATTGCTTAATTTTCTAGAGATACCCATAGAAGCAGTAAATACAACATGTACATTTGTCTCATCTCCTAATCTAAATATACCAGCTTTTTTCCAGCTTGATGTTTCATATTCTCCATCATAAATATTTCCAACTGCTTCTTTAATATCTTTTCTACCAGCCTTGGTATTAAAGTCATTTGCAGCCTCAATAGCTTCCAAACCAGTATATATTGCATTGTTACCATTCAATAAATCTAGTTTTGTACTGTGACTACTAAGACCTACACCTACAGCAGTATACCAGTTCCATTTATTTCTATCTTTATGGAATAAAAGATTTCCGATATTCAATACACCTTGGAAAGCTAGGTAACCATAGTTAGTCTTGTAACTTGGAAACCAACTTGCACCTACACTATTATATGGCGTATATACATCTTCAACTAATCCTGAATTCCATAATTGTGGATCAAGACCCTTTGCAGAGCCATACATAAAGTCAGCTCTTACTGAAAATACATAATGAATGGCTTTTCTTAAGTGTAGACCTAGACCGTATCCACCAGGAAACTTAGTATCGACATCACCATCTATAAAAAAATGTCCAACGTGCACACCCAATTCCCAAGCATTTTTAGGTTTAGCTGAATAGGAAGATTGACCCATTCTCCAGCTTTTGTTCTGCTCAGCATTCACTGTCTGCTCATCAGTTACTCCTGTTGTTAATGTTGCGTCTTTTTGCGCTGATACAGAAGAAACCACTAGCAATAAGACAAAAAACAAATAATTGATTCTGTTTGTCATAGGAAAATAATTTTGCTATTTAAGTTTTGAAATACAAAAGTAATACATAATATGTTAAAAATGATTTTTTTAGCATTAAAATTTTGATATTTTTAATAATGATTTTTCTAAAGCACGTGCACTAATGTTATTATTATTATTATCTGCCATGTATAAATCATTCAAAAAATTGTATATTATATTCGAACTGTCGGAAAATATCCCTTCATCTGTCATGTCTACATCTTTATGCATCAAATAAGCGAAAACTCGGGCCATTCCACAATTGGCTACAAAATCAGGAATAAGACTTATTCTTTGATCTACTTTCCTAGCAGTTTCACCAAAAAATATTTTGTCGTCAAAGAAAGGTACATTTGCACCACATGAAATTACTTCTAGACCATTGTCCATAAGTTGTTGAACTTGCTCTCCAGTCACTAACCTTGAAGCTGCTCCAGGTATAAAAATGTCACATGGGATTGACCAAATCTTTTGGTTTGACGTTTCGAAATCTACTATGTCACATGAAAGACTGTTATTTATTTTACCTAAAAATAAATTTTCGACTTCATCATGTGTCAATCCGCTTTCGCTCATGACCGCACCATTCCTATCTATTATACCAACAATAACTGCGCCAAGTTTAGAAAGATAAAAACCAGCAGCAGATGCTACATTGCCCCATCCTTGAATGATAACTCTTTTACCTACTAAATCCCTACCATTAAAAATACTATAAAAGTGTTTTACTGACTCAGCTACTCCATATCCTGTAATCATATCCGCAATCGCATATTTCTTTTGTGTAACAGGAATATATTTCGGATCTTCTATGATTTTTGACACACCATATCTGAGTTGTCCAATGATGTTTATTTTATCACCTTCATTCAATTTGAGATGCCCATTAACTATTCCTTCTTGAGGATGCCACAAGCCTAAATCTTCAGTAATAGGAACTACGTCTTTCAACTCGTCAACATTGAGATCACCACCAGTTCCGTAATAAAATTTTAAAATTGGAATGACCGCCTTGTACCACCTTTCTAAAACTTCCGTTCTTCTTGAATCATTCGGATCAAAATCAATCCCTGATTTTGCCCCTCCAATATCTGGCCCACATACGGAAAACTTGATCTCCATTACTTTCGCCAAGGCAACCACTTCATCTTTTGTAAGTCCTTTTCTCATTCTTGTACCACCACCTGCTGCACCGTTTTTAAGTGAATTAATCACAATCCATCCTTTTGCTGTGGTCTCACTATCATGCCATTCAAAGACTATTTCGGGTTCTTTGGACTTATACTTTTCAAGTAATATCTCTATTTGATTTTCTTGTTCCATTTTGGTTAGGTTTATTTAATTTGTATTAAAAATGATTAGGCTGAGTTGTTAATAGACAAAAAATATAAAAATAAATTATTACAATTGTTTAATTTTTAATAATTTATATCTTTGCATAAATTTTAATATCATGCTGTCCAGTTTGCTTATACCTGTCTCAGATAAAGAAATCGGTGTGGAAAATAAATTGTTCTTCAACCAATACTTTACCTCTGATGACAATTTTCCTGATCTTTCTGTTGCCAACATTGCATTAATCGGCAATGGATCAGATATTTCAAAAAATGTCCGCAAAAGTATAGAAAACTTTAAGAATCATTTCAAAAATATTCAAATTGTTGACCTTGGTGATGCATTAAATGACGAAGATCATTTGGAAAATATCCTTTCTGAACTAAATAAGCAAAATATAATACCGATTTTAATTGGCTTTGATGCATCAATAGCATACAAATATGCTTCTGAAAATAATAAGGCTTTGCATTTTATCTGTAACAATCTTCCCTACATTGATGCTGATGATAATCAAATTAAAAACTATATTGGATATCAAAGACATATTGTATCACTAGAAGAAATGAACGAAGTAGATCAGATTTCTTTTAATTCATTGAGTTTGGGTAAACTAAGAGGAAGTATCAATAATATAGAACCAAACCTTAGAGATACAGAAACACTTTATTTAAATCTCAACGTAGTCAGAAGTTCAGACGCACCTAATGCAATAGGTACGCTACCTTCAGGATTGACCACCGAAGAGCTCTGTCAAATTATGAAATTTACTGGCACATCTAATAAAATAAATACTGTATTTCTTGACGTTAAACTTTCTAACCAAGAATCCAAAATAGAATCTAATGTTTTAGCATTGACTTTATGGTATTTAGTAGAAGGTTTAAATATGAAGATGAATGACCACCCTTCACAAAGTAATGACTTTAGTGGATACATAATCAATGGTAGTGCATCCCAAGACATTGAATTCATTCGTCATAACATTAGCCAAAAGTGGTGGATAATGTTAACGGATGATCAAGGTCAAAAACACTATTTGCCTTGTTCTAATGATGAATACACACAAACAGTTGCGGATGAAATACCAGATAGAGTTTTGAAGTTTCTCAATAATCATTAGTTGACCTTTATTAGTCAATGCACAAGCTAAAACATTTTGGAAATGTAAAAATCAATATTTTAACATGACCTAAATATGATGCTATATATTTATTATGACAGTATAGATTCTACAGATATACCTCGAGAACCTTTTAGTAAAATATAATAATTTTGGTAACCTTTTAATTTAAAGTATTCTTTTGCATCTTCTATCTTTTTATAAAATGCCCCGTTAAAACCTTCCTTTTCTTTATAAAAGTTTTCACCCACATAAATTGCATCCTTGATACCAAGACTTTCCACTAATGCTAGAATTTCCTTGTGTTCTGCTTGCGTAAATTCTCCAAGTTCTAACATATCACCTAAAACGACTAATTTTGAGCTTGCATTTACTTTTGCAAAACTCTCTAAGCTTAGTTTCATACTATTTGGATTGGCATTGTAAGCGTCCATAATGATTGTATTCCCATTTAGATTTTCTAGCTGGGATCTATTATTATCTGGCCGGTAATCGGCAATACCCTTGACTATCTTGTCTTGATCTACTGAAAAATATTCTCCCAATTTTATTGCAAATGCAATGTTAGATAAATTATAAGAGCCATAAAGATTTGTCGAGATTTCTTTGTCCTTATATCTCAATTTTAAGAAAGGCTCTTCAGATATGATAGATAGCATTTGACTTCCAGAGTACAAAATTGTTTCTGTACCAGTGGGTATAAGGCTAGTCAATACAACATCGTCTTTATTTAAAAATATTTTTTTATCAAAGTTATTCGCAAATTTATAGATTTCAGACTTGCCTAATTTTACACCTTCAAAGCCTCCAAATCCTTCTAAATGTGCTTTACCAATATTAGTTATCATTACATAATCGGGTAAAGCTATCTTACAAAGCAAGTCAATCTCACCTTGGTGGTTAGCTCCCATTTCCACAATTAAAAACTCAATATCTGATGAGGTATCCAAAATTGTGAGCGGCACTCCGATATGATTATTCAAATTCCCAATAGTTGCCTTAACTTTATATTTCTGTTTAATTACTTCCCTACTTAGTTCTTTTGTAGTCGTTTTGCCATTAGAGCCTGTTATACCTAAAACAGGGATATTTAATTGTAATCTATGATATCTTGCAAGCTCTTGAAGTGTAGTAAGTACATCTTTTACAAAAATTAATCTGCTGTCAGTTATTAATGTCCTATCATCAACTATTGCAAATGATGCACCTAACTCTAAAGCTTTTAATGCATATTCGTTGCCATTAAATCGATCACCTTTCAACGCAAAGAATAGGCAGTTATCTGAAATCTTCCTTGTGTCTGTACATACATTTGGGTTCTTCAGAAATATATCGTACAATTGTTTGATATCCATATTGGCAAATAAATTTTTTTATAAAATTAAACTTGTTTTTAAATAAAAATAAGAATTAAGAACTATAGAACTTTAATAAATCTTATCAACTTCCTAATCTCCAAACTATCACCAACAAAAAAGCCCCGATATATTATATCGAGGCTCAAAACTATATATTTTAGATATATTATTTATATCTTCTAGGCACGCTTTTTCCTCCTTCTTTAAACTTATTTCCTCCAACATCTTCATTTCCAGCTGCTCCACCTACTCTACCCATAGCGCATCTAAATCCAATTGTTCTATCAGACTTGTCCTCATCTTTGTATCTTCTTGCGCCAGGTGATAACCAGAATAATCTGTCACCCCATGATCCACCTTTGTATACTTTACTTTTATCATTCACTAAGCTAGACTCGCCGTAAAGATATTTTACATAATCTGCATCTCCATCTTCATGATTTCTAACGTCACCTCTCTTATAATTTTCTCTATCTTTTGCTTCTTCATCTTCTATGTATCTGTATTTTAGATAACCCATAGAATCTTTTTCGATTGGCTTTCCTTCTTCATCAAGAACTAATTCTTGAAACTGATTACCTCTAAATGGGTTAAGATCATGATTTTCAGCATCATTCAATGTCATACTTGTCATTGGTCTGTATGTATCTGCTGTCCACTCACTTACATTACCCGCCATATTATAGAGACCAAAATCATTTGGCAAATAAGCACGTACAGGACCAGGGAATGAAGCATTATCATTCAAATTACCAGCTACACCCATGTAATCACCTCTACCTCTCTTGAAGTTTGCAAGTATTCTTCCTTGGCTATCTGTTCTTTTTTTGTAACGTGCTGTATTACCATTCCAAGGATAAAATCTTCTTTCTGTATATACTTCGTCTTCAGATGTAGGTTGGTTTGCTTGCAAAGCTAAAGCCGCATATTCCCATTCCGCCTCCGTAGGTAATCTATATTCAGGTAAAAGTATACCATCATCAAATTTCACAGGTCTCTCACCACCAGTTGCTAAGTCAGGAAGATTTTTCTTGACATTACCTTGATATTGACCACTCAAGTATGCTTTTGAATCATAAGTATCAGAATCTTTTTGATCTGGACTAGGATTAAGTATACCTCTTTCGATAAGGATCATCTCGTTTGCACGGTTTGATCTCCATTTTGAATAATCATTTGCTTGATTCCAATTAACACCTACTACTGGATAATCATCATAAGAAGGGTGTCTTAGGTAGGTTTCTACCATTGGTTCATTATAAGCCAACTCTTCTCTCCATACTAGAGTATCTGGTAAAGCTTTTCTATATATTTCTGGATAACTTACATATTTGTTTCTTAACCAATGTAAATATTCTCTATAATTAATGTTAGAAACTTCTGTTTCATCCATGTAAAATGAAGAAACGGTAACCCTTCTAGGTACATTATTATACTCAAAAGTCACATCCTGCTGGGTAAGACCCATAGCATATGTACCACCTTCTATGAGTACAAGATTCGGACCATCAATCTGACCCTCATAGGCCTTCTTTTCAAATCCTCCCCATTCTGGATCATTATACTTCCAGCCCGTGGCTGAAGAACGCTCACCTCCACCTTTACTACAAGATACGAGAGCTATGGCAATAAATGCCAGTAAACTTAATGAATTAATTAAATTTCTCATTGACTGATATTCGATTTTCTAATTTAGCGCCCAAATATATGGATATTTTGAAAATTACAAACTAATTTTTCAAAAAAAAGAAACTTTAGCGAAACATTTTAACATTCTCTATCTAAATATGGCAAAACAATCATTGTAATCTTGACGCTTAGGGTATAAATGATCAAAATTTAAAATGATGCCTATTTCATGACTACCTCCTTGTCTGATTGTCAATTGTGACATGGTAATATCAAAACTATATGAAATTTTGAAAAAATCCTTTTTGACTCCGAATGATGTGATTAGCGCATCGCCGTTAAACAAAGAATGTCTATACCACAATCCTCCTTGTATCTTATCAATAGACAAGTAAGCCCCTACATTCAATTGATTATACCCTGCTTGTCTTAAAAACATGATATTTGGAGATAAAAACGTCGGATCTACTTTATTATTGCCTCTTTTTAGAATAATTTGTGTTCCTCCATGTAAAGATATTCGAGTAGGTAGGTTACTATTTGCTGATTGACCTGTCGCGGTGTTACCCACAAATGAAATATCTGGAGTATTCAGATTCTTAAGGCTAATACCGAAATAATATTGTGGATTATAAATGACAACACCTGCTCCTACTGTCAAATAATTTCGTGAATTTGTGTTGGGAACTGATTCGCTGCTTGGATATGGAGTTCCTCCTGGAGAAATAGGACCATTGATAGGATCAATAGCATCACCAAACTGAAGCTTGCTCCAATCTAAGCTAAGATTGTTGTAACCAACTTCCATACCTCCTTTTATATAGGTATTACCACGAAATTTAATTCTATAACTATAATATCCCGATATCCCTGTCGATCTAAGTGTTCCTTCTCCTGCATTATCCGTTAAAACCATAAACCCTAATCCACTATTTAGTTTTCTAATAAATTGATCATAAGAAACTGAATACGTAGTATATATATTAGGTAGTGCTGGCCATTGATTCCGATAATTTAATTGAATTAATGGGCTAATAGTATTTCCAGCCAATGCGGGATTTAATTGCAAGTGAGCATTGTAAAATTGACTATATATTGGATCTTGAGATTTTAAAACAGAAACATTTGATCCCAATAAACAAAATAGGGCAATGAAAACCATGTTATGAAACCTCGTTTCATAATTATTTAAATTTTTATTTGATTTTAGCTGTTTCATTAACATTTGATATACAATACAACAACAAAGATGCTCGTTTTATCCAAAAACGTTTAGGATTTTAACAATATTTTATAATACTAAAACCAATTAACGTTTATATTGTATTAAAAAATGTAAATTTATCAAAAATTATGCACAATTCTTTAAAACTTCGTTTGTTTTTGACCGCATTTGTCGGGTTGGCTACATTATCTATAATACTAGGCCAAGAAACTAAATCATTTAGCTACCAGATAAATTGGTTATCTACAAATACTGACCAATCTATGGAATACTTAAAAATAGATGGAGGGATACAAAATGATCAACTCCCTGAAACTCAATTATTCCTAGAAAATAGACCAACTTCAAAAAGTATATTGACAAGTAGTAAACTCCTACCAAAAAAAACTGAAATAATAAAAGTATCTGACGTCCTAAAATCAAAAATTACGAATACTGAATTCTCACTTTGGGCAAATATAATTGAGACTAAGGGTCAATATCAGCTTAATACAGCAGTCCTACCTTTTAGAAAAACTAATAATGGGGAAATAGAAAGATTATTAAGTTTTGACATTTCTATAACTACTGAAAGAGTCACTTCGTCAGGAAATAGAAATCCTACTACTTTTACTTCAGTTTTGGCAGATGGCGATATATACAAAATCAGTGTAGATAGAACTGGCATTTTCAAAATAGATAGAGCATTTTTGGAATCAAAACTCGGAATAAATGTGTCTCTAATAAATCCAAAAAAAATAAAAATATATGGCAATCGCGGTGGTCGAGTTCCTGAATTGAATAGTTTTCAGAGAAAAGACGATCTAGCCGAATTGCGTATTTTTGTATCAGGTGAAAGCGATGGAAAGTTTGATGCAAATGATTTTATCTTATTTTATGCAGAAGGTGCTGACATCTGGAAATATAATGAAGCAAATAATTCATTCACATTCGATAAAAACATTTACGATAACAATAACTTTTACTTTATAAAAATTGATAATCAGGATGGTATGAGAGTTGACAAGTCGCCATTGGTTACAAATACGGCAGATTTTGAAACAAGTGTATACGATATGAGACAACGAGTGGAAGAAGATTTAACCAATTTGCTCGGAAGTTTTACAGGTGCAGAAGGTACAGGAAAAGAATGGTATGGTGACTATTTTAAAACAAGTAGAGAAAAGACCTACAATTCAGAATTTGATTTTAGTGGCTTTAATCCATCAAAATCAGTAGAAGTGGATATGTTATTTGCGGCTAGAAGTAGATCTACAACTAGCGTATCGCTAGAAGNNGTAGGTAGCAAAAAAATAACAAAAACCATTGGGTCCGTCAATATACTATCAGCAGAATCTCTGTATGCTCAAAAAACACAAATCAGAGAATCATTTTTAATATCAGATGCGAACCCACTAGTTAAAATCAACTTTCCATCCACTGCATCTGAATCTGAAGGTTGGTTAGATTACTTACAAATTGTATCTTCTAGATCTCTAATCTTGAATAATACACAGCTACCTTTCCGAAGTAGAGAAACTATAAATGTTAACACAGCAAGTTACTCCCTACAAGGATATACCAATCAAGTTATATGGGATGTGACAGATCCATTTGAACCAAAAGAAGTGACAGTATCTGGTAATAAATTAGTTTTTAATACCCAATCAACACTTAAAGAATTTATAGGACATAATAATTTAACGGGAGCATTTGAGCCAATTGGTTTAGGCAAAATTACTAATCAAAATCTTCACGCTATGAAAGATGAAGAAATGATCATTGTATATCACCCAACATTTAAAGATGATGCTTTACGACTTGCCCAGCATAGATCTACGCATTCCAACCTGAAAGTAATAGCAGCCAATGTCAATGAAGTTTACAATGAATTCAGTAGCGGCAGAGTAGATCCAGGTGCCATCAGAAATATGTCTAAATTATTATTGGATCGTAATCCAAATTTTAAATATCTACTTTTGTTTGGAGATGGGTCGTATGATTATAAAGGAATCGTCAATGGATTGAATAATGAAAACTTTGTCCCTGTGTATGAGACAGATCAGTCTCTAGATCCAATAGAAGGCTTTCCTTCTGATGATTTCTACGGTTTATTGGGTGAAACTGAAGGTGTATTGCTAGTAGGTGGACTGGACATTGGTGTAGGAAGGCTTCCTGTAAAAAATGTAGAAGAAGCCAAAGTAGTTGTAGATAAAATCATTCATTACGAAACATCTACAGAGGTATTTGGAGATTGGAGACTCAGAACAGGATACACAGCTGATGATGAAGACACTAATACACACATCAGGGATATGGATACAATTGCTAGAGCTGATGAAAATAGACACCCATTGTACAATCAACAAAAAGTATATTTAGATGCATATCAACAAATATCAACAGCAGGTGAAAATAGATTTCCTGAAGCAAATAAAGCACTAAATGACAATATATTTAAAGGACAACTTTCTCTTACTTATCTTGGTCATGGCGGACCACTTGGATGGTCTCAAGAAAGAGTATTAACTGTGCCTGATATACAATCATGGAATAATTATAACAGTTTGACCATTATGGTTACAGCAACATGTTCGTTTGCAGCATATGACGATCCATCAGTGGTGTCTCCTGCTGAATATGCCATGTTAAATCCTAAAGGTGGAGCCATCGGTCTATTCAGCA
>DLGT01000035.1:0-1550 GCA_002482845.1 Saprospiraceae bacterium UBA7687 | reverse complement strand
ACAAGAGCAGTTTACACAACATCAAACAAAGACCTTACAGATGCTGTCAATGAACTCATGTATAAAAAAATAAATGGGCAAGCTCCTACACTTGGTTATATTCTGTCAACAGGAAAAAATAAGTATACATTAGATTTCTTTAGAATTAATTCTCGCAAATTTGCTTTGATAGGTGATCCTGCCTTACAAGTTGCGATGCCAAAATACAATGTAGTTACGACATTAATCAACCAAAAGGACGCAATAGGTTCCACTGATACTATTAGTGCGCTCGAAAAAGTAACTATAGAAGGATTCATAAGTGATGATTCTGGAAAAGAGATAACTTCTTTTAATGGTACTATTTTCCCAACAATATTTGACAAAAAAACCACTTTGACTACTTTAATGAATGATCAAAATTCTCCTAGGTTTCCGTTTACACTTTATAAAAACATTATTTTTAAAGGTTCAGCATCCGTGGTTAATGGGAAATGGTCATTTAGTTTTTATGTACCAAAAAACATCAATTACTCATTCGGGAATGGAAGAATCTCTTACTATGCCAAAGATAACAATAATGTAGACGCTGGTGGCGTCTTTACGAATATAATAGTTGGAGGGTCCAGCGAAAAAGGACTAGCCGATGATTTAGGTCCAGAATTGGATATATTTATGAATGATGAGAGTTTTGTATTTGGTGGTATGACCAATTCTGATCCTATACTTCTTCTTAACCTTTCAGATGACTTTGGTATAAATGTCACTGGAAATGCGGTAGGTCAAGATATAACAGCTATTTTAGATGGTGACAATCAAAATATTTTCATATTAAATGACTTCTATGAAGCAGAAAAAGACAATTTCAGAAAAGGAAAAGTTAGGTTTCCACTTAATAATTTGTCAAAGGGTACTCATAATATTGTAGCAAAAGCTTGGGATATAGCTGGTAACTCTGCCGAAAAACGTACAGAATTCCTTGTAGCTGAAAGTGGAGATGATGTTTTAAAGCATGTACTCAACTATCCAAATCCTTTCACCANNACACACATTATTCCAATTTGAGCATGATTTAGTCAATACAGAACTAGATATTGTGGTCAATATTTACACAATCACAGGAAAATTAGTAAAAAGTGTGGTCCAAACAAAATATTCTTCAGGATTTAGAGTTAATGATATCGGTTGGAACGGTAGAGATGATTTTGACTCTAAGCTAGGAAGGGGTATCTACCTCTACAAAGTAAGTGTTCATTCAAAAGAACTGAACTTAACCAGAGAAAGTAGTTTTGAAAAATTAGTAATCCTTTAAAACCTTATTTTCATCTTTTTGAAAATCAAAAATGGCAATATACATCATTATATGCAACATCCATTTTCCAGAAAAACAAAAAAATGAATTACACTTTAAAAAATTAACAAATATAATTTTGTAATATTGCGCTGTTTTATAAAAAATGAGTATGAATAACATGTTTAAATACCTTTTACTTTGTATTGTGATCTTATCATCTACCTTTGTAAATGGTCAAGGAATTTTCAATCCTGCTTCGTTTTGTATTGAGGATAAT
>DLGT01000129.1 GCA_002482845.1 Saprospiraceae bacterium UBA7687 | reverse complement strand
AAAAGCAGCTAAAGTAGCAACTCCAAAAGTAGCTAAAGTAGCGGCACCAAAAGCAGCTAAAGTTGTAGCACCAAAAGAGTCTACAGAAGAAACGAAATAATTAATAAGAATTCATAACATTTTAAAAGCATCGAAGGTCATTGAGATTTTCGGTGCTTTTTTTTTGACAAAAAGCTATATAACTAATTCAACATATAAAGCTCAAAGGATTCTTCCGTTCCTGCTTTTTTGCATTTTATGCCAAATAATTATGCCATTAAAATTATACAAGCTACATTCGTAAAAATTTATTCATAATGTATAAAAGTTTAAAGTTATTAACTTTTGGATTTTTGCTGTTTTTAGCTAGTTGTAAGGAAGATGATAAAGCGGATTTAATTATCACGAACGCCAATATTTATGCTGTTGATACGGTATATACTGGAGCGACTGCCATAGCTATTAAAGATGGATTAATCTTGCAAATAGGAAGCGATGAAGATATCAAACTACTAGCAAATGAAGACACAAAAACTATTGATGCTCAAGGTCAATTCATTATGCCTGGATTCATAGAAGGTCATGGCCATTATTCGGGACTTGGATATTCATTGATTAATTTAAACTTTCTGACAGCAAAAAGCTGGGAAGATATCGTTGCATCCGTAGCAAAAAGAGCCCAAGAAGTTAAATCTGGTGATTGGATTATTGGTCGTGGATGGCATCAAGAAAAATGGGATAGTATCCCCAAACAAAATGTGTATAAATATCCTTTTCATTATTCATTAAGTGAGGTATCACCTGATAATCCTGTCATTCTTTATCATGCTTCTGGACACTTGCTATACGCAAATAAAAAAGCGATGGATTTGGTGGGTATTTCAAAGGAAACAGCAAATCCACTCGGTGGTGAAATAGTAAGAAATTCAGATGGTGAGGCCATCGGAGTTTTCGAAGAAAGAGCTATGTCTTTATTTGCGGAAAAATATGATGCGTACATGGCATCCTTGGATCAAAAACAATTGGACTCCATATGGCACGAAGCTATTCGTCTTGCTGAACAAGAATGTCTAAAAAAAGGAATCACTTCTTTTCAAGATGCAGGCAGTAAATTTGACGAACTTACTAAATATGAAAAATTAGCATTGGATAATAAAATGCAAGTTCGTCTTTGGGCTATGGCTAGACATCCTGCGGAAGAATTAGAAGGTCAAGTTTCAAAATACAAAAAAGTAGATGTCGGTAATAGATTTTATACTTGCAATGCCATAAAGTCTGAGGTAGATGGTGCACTTGGTGCATTTGGCGCTTGGTTGCTTGAGTCGTACAGTGACAAACCAGGATTTAAAGGGCAAAACACCACAGATATTTATGATGTCAAAAAAATAGCTGACATGGCCATTGCGAATGATATGCAGTTTTGTGTTCATGCCATTGGAGATAGGGCTAATAGGGTAGTGCTTGATATCTATGAAGGTGTCATGGCTCAGCATCCCGAAAAAACGGACCTAAGATGGCGAATAGAACACGCTCAACATCTCAATCCTGCTGATATCCCAAGATTTGCAAAAAGTAAAATTATTGCTTCTATGCAAGGTATACATTGCACATCTGATGCTCCGTTTGTCATAAAAAGACTTGGAACTGAACGTGCACAACTAGGCGCTTATGCATGGAGATCATTGCTTGATAATGGCGTCGTAGTAGCCAATGGAACAGATGCACCAGTAGAAGATGTGGATCCAATAAAAAGTTTTTACGCATCCGTCACAAGAAAAAGAGAAGATACTGGCTTAACGTTTTTTACAGAGCAAAAAATGACTAGAGCCGAAGCCATTTATTCATATACTTTGGGCAATGCTTTTGCAGCTTTTGAAAATCATTTTAAAGGATCAATCCGACCTGGCAAAGTTGCAGATTTTGTAATATTGTCTAATGATCTTATCAAATGTTCTGATGAAGAGATCCTACAAACAAAAGTACTTTACACCATCACAGATGGTAAAATCAGATATTCTAAAAATTAAAATCAAAACCTATTTATGAAGTTCATTTACACACTTATTACTGTCTTCTATACTTTTGTTTTGGTTGCACAGAGACCTAATACGGTTGTTTGTGGTCATGATATGGTCTTAGATATCAATGAGAAAAAATATCCTGGCTATCAGTCTGTTTTAAATCAATCTTTTGATGAAGCACAGAGGTATTCCCAAAATGCGACTTTAAGAAATGAAATATTTAGAATACCTGTCGTTATCCATATTGTGTGGAGGAATGAAGAAGAAAACCTTGCAGACTCGATCATTCAATCACAAATACAAGTACTAAATGATGCATTCAGATTGCAAAATAGTAATCGTGATGAGATTAGAGATATTTTTAAAGATATACAAGGTGATGCAGAAATTGAATTTTATCTTAAGGATGTAAAAAGGGTCAAAACCAATGAAAATTTTACTGTTTTATTATTCAGTCTACCTGATGAGGTAAAGCAACAAGATGAAGGTGGCAGTGATGCTGTTGATACAGAAAAACATCTGAATATTTGGGTTTGTAAAATTCAACCTATTCCATTTATCGGTGGTCAAGTTCTTGGTTATGCATATCCACCTTTAGGTTTAGCAAATTGGCCTGCAGGAGCGGAAGCACCTTCTAAAGATTTGGAAGGAGTCGTCATTGACTTTAGGGTTTTCGGTAATAATAATCCAAACAAACTCACAGTACAAGGTTTTACCCATGAGGCACTCGGACGTACCACTGTGCATGAAGTGGGACATTATTTAGGTCTGAGACATATATGGGGCGATGGTGGAGGACTATTCGGTGGAGATAGTTGTGGTGAAGATGACGGCATAGAAGATACTCCCAATCAAGGTGCGCAATCAGGCACGGAGTGTGATCCTACGCTAAATACATGCGTCGATTCCGGAGGAATAGATTTGCCTGATATGTTTGAAAATTATATGGATTATTCAGGCGAAGCTTGTCAAAATACCTTCACAAAAGGACAAATTGCACACATGCGATCTGTTTTAATGAATCAAAGGAAGCTATTGGTAAATACAAAAGAGGTGGCATTCACTTCCGATCAAGTAACCATTTACCCAAATCCAACATCTGATAAGCTTACAGTAAATGTATCTGATATGGAAGGTGAAATAACATTAGAAATCAGAGATATGACAGGCAGTTTACACAAGTCTGATAAAATTAACAATCCTTCATTTGATCTTGATGTTTCCACTTTTAGTACTGGAATGTATATGTTACACATTAGAAATAAACAAGGTAGCGTTGCGTCCAGGTTTGTGGTTGCGAAATGATACATAAAGGAGTAAATCTTGATATAAATTTCCTTTATTTGTATCATTTGTCTAATTACATTTATGTTTAATCGGATTTAGTTTTCAATGGTTCTTTTTAGACATAATTTCAGCATCATTTAGAATAAAATCTTTTTCAACATGAATATTTATCTGAAAATATTTCTTTGGTTTGTAGGTATCTTAGTGGTTTTAGTTTTATGTCTTGTGGGTTTCGTGTTTTATCAGAAAAAGACCAATAAAATAGTTCCAGCTACTAATATGCTTTCTATTGAGGATACAAAAGTAAAGGATAGTATTTTTATTTATCTTAATAGTCACATGAGAAATAATGCTTTTGTTTCTATTGGTATAATTAATCAAGACTCGATCGAATATTTTGGTATAAAAAGAGAAAGTGACCAATTAAAAAACATTGACTTAAGAGACTCTTTATTCCAAATAGGGTCTATTTCTAAAGTTTTTACTACCTCTATTTTGGCCCAGATGGTAGTAGATGGTGATATCACTTTGGATGAAACTATCGATAAATATTTGGGTTTTCCTTTGCATAATGATCCTATGATTACGTTTAAAAGTCTTGCCAATCATACTTCAGGTTTGGATAGAATGCCAAAAGGCACACTTAAAAACACAATACTTAATGTGAACAACCCATATACTAATTATACCAATGCATGGATGGAGAATTATCTCAAAAGCGAAGTAGAAATAGACACAGATAAAGTTGGTAAAAGTGAATATTCCAATTTTGGAATGAGTGTGCTTGGGTATACAATGGCAAAAATAAAAAACACAAGTTTTGAGAAGCTTTGTCAAGAATATATTTTGAGTAAATATGAGATGACAAACTCATTTATCAATAATGAATCCAATAACTATAAAATCATAAGAGCGTACGAGTCAAGTGAAATAGTAGCGCCTATATGGAGTTTAAATGTATTTGAACCAGCTGGTGGAATTGCTTCTAACATGCAGGATATGATAAAATTTGCTACGCTCCAAATGGATACAGAGAATATTGCATCTACCTTAGCTCATCAAGCAACAACAGATGTAAAAGAAGATGTGTCTTGTGGTCTAGGATGGATGATTATACATAAGGCAAACGAAAATGAATTGTTGTGGCACAATGGCGCAACAGGAACAGTAGGCGGATACACATCGTCAATGGTTATCGACAAGAAAAGCAAAAAAGCTGTGATCATTTTATCGACTATTCACTATCAAGATGCAGGTGGCAATTTAGATAAATTGGCCTTGGCGTTGGTTCGGTAAATAAATCTTAGTAAATCTTTATTTTTAAAAACTACACCCTACCTATGATTACATCACCGTAATTGACTTTTGCTCTCTTGGTCTTACTATTTTGCTAGTAAGAGCTTGTTCGGTTTTGAAGTCGTGCGATTGTCCTTTTAAATGTTTTTCTATCGTTAACCTTGCCATCAAATAACTTACTGTAGACTCTGCCCCTTGGTTGAGATTTACGTTATGTTTTTCTAATCCATCACAACATCCACCCGTACATGGATTGTAAATGATTTGGTTTAAGAAATTATTACCAAGGAACCAGTCAAATGATTTGTGCATTTTGTATAGGTATGACTGATCTTTGAATACATCATAGAATTTTTTAAGCGCTAGTATAGTGTATGCTACGTCTATTGGTTGCTCACCGCCAATGCTAACTTCATTTTGAACGGTACTTTTATGCATCCATGTTTTATTAGATATTATTTTGAGACTATCGTCAAAAAAAGTTTTGTCCATCAAAAAGTCAAAAGATGATTTGGCTATATTTTTATACACAATTTCTCCTGTTGTCATCCAAGCACAAAGCATAGCTTCTGGTAAGATGCTGTTGCCATAAGTCAAATAACTTTCATACCATTTCCATTCATCATCCGCTTCGTGCCTATACATTTGAACCAATCTATTTGATATTTTTACTAGCGTATCTATACCTGTATCTGATTTTTCATGTACATTAGCATAATACAATCCTTTGATAATAAATGCCATAGCCCTGGTGGAGTGTATGTTTTCGAGATTGGCTAAAGCTCTGTTCAGAATGATTTTAGCTAGTTTAATTAAGTCGGCTGGTAAAATATTTTTAAGGGATATAAGATGGCCCAATGCCCAAATAGTCCTACCATTAGAGTCTTCTAGATTGGTTTCATAATTTTGGGGTGTAAATTCATAATCTATATTTACATAATTCAGGAATTTGCCATCAGGTTGTAAACAAAAGTGAATGAAGTTTAGATATTTGGAAATATACTTTAGATCTATGGCGTCTTTAGTGAGTTCATAATGCATACACATAGCCACCATTGCCCTAGCATTGTCATCTAGCGTATATCCACTTTCTAAATCTGGTTGATTGATTTCAGAAAATTGTATCATAGCAAAAGAAGGAGTCATTTTTTTGATGTGGTCTAGATTGATTGGAGGCATTTTATAATCTAGATGTATGTCGTCACCCACTATTTTTTTGAATAAAGTTGCATGACATATTGCCGCATTTTCCCATGCAGTTGATGCCATTTTGTGTAAACCACGTGAACCCATATTTTTTCTTAGTTGATCATCATTCAGTAACTTATTAGTTTCAATTGCTAATTGTCTAGCGTCGCCGAAATCAAAAATGATACCTGCATCCTTACCTAATACTTCTATGGCATGTGGTATAGGCGTGGATATGATAGGGCAGCCACAACTGATAGCATATGAAAAAGTACCACTTACTGCTTGATTAGGATCTTTGGAAGTAAACAAATATACGTCAGTCATTTGTAGGTACTCGAGCAATTCATTCAAAGGAATAAATGAGTTGATAAATTTCACATGCTCTGTAATACCTAGTTCATCCACTCTTTTTTCTAAAAATGATCTATACTGTTCTCCATTTCTCTTAAGAACAGAAGGGTGCGTTTTTCCTATGATTAGAAAGATGACATTTTCGTTTTCTTGGATGATCGCAGGCATAGCATCGAGCGTTGTTTCTATACTTTTGCCGGCACCTAGAAATCCGAAGGTTGATAGTACTTTTTTATTTTCTACCTTATATTTGACTTTTAGCTTTGCTTTATTGGCGTGTGGCACTAAGTGGGTGCCGTGTGGTATAACTGTTATTTTTTCTTGAAGAATTCCGTAATCTGATACTAGGATTTTAGAAGATGCTTTGGTCATAACAATTAAGGAATCGGCTGCTGCGGTTAGCTTCTGTACATTTTGTTTGAAAAGTTCATCTGGCTTTGGCAAAACAGTGTGAAATCCTAGAATTTTAGGTACTTTGATAGTATTAAGTAATTCCAATAAATGCGATTCATTATTTTCATACAGTCCAAATTCATGTTGGATAAGGACCATTTTTAATTGGTCATTCTGATTAATGTCATTCGCCAGTTTTAGATAAGATGCTTGATTATCTGTATGCAGAATGTATTTTACATCATCTGAATATGGTAGTTCTATGCCATTTGATTCTAATGCACAAATGGAAATGTTGAATGAGTTTTGGAATTTGTTTTTAATTGCAAATATTAAATCTTGCGTGTAGGTTGCTATGCCACATTCTTTTGGTGGATAAGTAGTTATTATTAGTATCTCTGGTAATGTTTGGTGGTTACTCATTTGATTCCTTGTTTTGTAAAAGTTCAATAATTAAGTCAGACATATTTATGGAAGCACATCCTATTCTTTCGTCTGCTGCTCCATAATAAATATAAAGCTGGCCTTCACGAAAGATGGCACCTGTAGGGAAACAAACATTATTCACTTCGCCCCTAACTTCCCATGTATGTTCAGGTTTGAAGAGAGGATATGGCAGACGTGCGATTAGCTTAGATGGATTTTCTAGGTCTAGTAAGGCTGCACAAGCTGTGTAGATATATCCTTTTACAGTATCATAAACACCGTGATAGATTACCAGCCATCCTTCTTTTGTTTCTATTGGGGGACAGCCACCGCCGATATAACTCACTTCATGTTTGTATTTAGGAGAAATAACAATGCTCTCATTAAATCTTAAAAAGTATTTTTGCCAAAATTCAGCATTCAAATCTTCTAAATTATCCACACATGCTATTTGTATATCAGGTTTTATTCGATGCAGAAAATAAAATTTTCCATTTATCTTTCTTGGAAACAGAATCACGTTTTTGTCCCATAGCAAAATGGTTTTATCCGGTTTGTCGTGCGTTGACTTTTGGATATTATAGCGAAGATATTTTTCGTTTATGTGACCTTTGGATTCTGCAAAGTGTCTGAATTCATCATAGGTAATTTGTGGGACAACAATACCCTTTTTGTGCCACGTTTCCAAATCATAAGAGCAAGCAATTGCCCCGAGTGCATTGACACCATCATATGCTGTGTAGGATAGGTAGAACTTATCTTCTATTTTTACGATTCTAGGGTCTTCTACGCCTTGGCATTCATAGTCATTTTGAGGGAAAATGACAGGCTCATCCTTTCTATCATCTACCACAAGTGGATCTGTCAATGTACACAACCCAATGGTAGAGTGGTTGCCTTTGCTGACTGCTCTATAAAACAAATAGATGGTACCGTCATGATCTATTGCGGCAGGATTAAGCACTCCTTCGTTTTCAAAACCATCTGTTGATTTTTCGAGAATTATGCCGTGTTTTATTACTTCTATCATTTGGGAATGTAAGGTTGGGAGATTGATTAGAAATTAAATACCAGTAACCATTTCCGATTTTTGACAGGAAAGGGATATCTTGAATAGAAAAATAAATATAGAATGTAGTTAGGTTAATAATAAACAAATAGACAGCTTTTTAAATTAGAAATTTATCACAGCTTATAGATTCATATTGCTTTTACTTTTTGCTGAAAAATGGAAGGTTTTGGATTACAAAAGCATCCTAAACCTATCCATTCATAAGAAACACACCGGTGCGCATGAATCCTAGTATTAACCTTTTTGTGCAGGTTTAGCTGCAGGCTTAGGTGCAAATGCATCTATGCCTGATTTAGGAGAGCTTTTGCCTTCATTTTTATAATCAGAACCTTCTTTCGATTTGCCTGATTTATCTGCCGGAGCCTTCTTGTTGTTTTTAGAACCTTTATCCTTGCTCATAATAATATGATATGTTTCGTGAATGAATTTCCACAAGGCAAAGGTGCCGCTTTTAGCAAATAATTGTGTTATACAATAAATCTAAAATATTGCATAATTTGTCTGAAAGTAATGCTTTCTAAAATGGTCAACAAGAGTCTAAAGCTATCCAAATGATTACAAAAACGACAATCGTTCCTATACAACCACCTCCTAATTTTGACGCGCCATATCCAGCGATAAGTCCTTTGAAAATGTTATTCATATCTAATGTTTTATATTAAGAAAAAATATTTGAATAAAATAAACAATACTTATTGGGTGAGATTTGATGGTATTGATTTATCAGTAAATTATATCCATAAATTTATAAAAATTCTTACCATCATTTTTATAAATGAGTCTATACCGAAAAAACTCAAAACCTGATAATCAACGGTTTTTACCCTACACCCTTAAGGGAAACCGTTGATTATCAGTTTTGTAAGATATTATCATTTACTTATTTCCCTGTCTATACTTTTGGTATTAGACTCAATTAAATGTAGTGTCTGTTGCTTTAAAAAAATAAACCCCAATGTATCTAGATTAGTTCCTATTGATTTTATTTTTAAAAAATCCGTAGGATGCTTATTGAATCCTACGGATAATTGATAAATTTTAGAACTTCGAAATTAGATAAACTTATCTTATATGAAGATAGGATGATTCTTAATCCTTAAATCTTTACAGCTCGTAAACTGTCTAACAAACCGAAGATTTGCAACAACCAGATCACCACAATGATCACTACTACTGCATTTAATATACTTTTGATTTTGCTATCCATTGGTAGGTAGGTATTGACCAACCAAAGTAATACACCCACGGCGATAAGAACGAGTAAAATGGTTATTAATGGCATCTTGTTTGATTTTATGAATTAAAAAGTTCAAAGATATGCCATGCATACGGTCATTGCTTTATACAATTTTCTAATTTCTTTACATCATTTATTGCTCTGATCTAAGACCTTATATATGTCTCAATTAGAAGCACATGAATGTTCACAAATGGCGATATATATAATTATATAAATTTTTTCAAAATTTATGTAACACCTTAGTATTGTGTGGGTTGTACCTTTGCATCATCAATTGTTTATGTAGCGACAACTTTTCTAAACCAATTTTATAAGCCACATTCCTTTTGATAAATAGAGCACAGATTTCTCAAGTTGTTAATATTGAATTAGTATACGTAGTATGTTTTTTATTATCATCGATTTTTACTAACTCTTTTTGATAAACACATCCTTATTTTTTTTTAAATCAAACATTACGTCATGAATTCTCAACATAAAGGCCCCATCATTTTACTTCTTATAGTTGTCATTTTTGGTGGCTGCTCATCTTTAAATAAAACACAAAAAGGTGCCGCCATAGGAACTGCGGCTGGTGGAGCAACTGGAGCCATAGTAGGTAAAGCTACTGGAAATTCAGCATTAGGTGCCATCATCGGAGCTACGGTAGGTGGTGTTTCTGGAGCATTGATAGGAAGAAAAATGGATAAACAAGCTGAAGAAATAGAAAAAAAAGTACCTGATGCCAAAGTATTGCGAGTAGGTGAAGGAATTGTTGTAGAATTTAGTAGCAACGTACTATTTGCTTTTGATAAATCAGCACTTAACTCAGACTCTAAAGAAAGTTTGAATAAATTGTCAGAAGTACTCAAAAATTACCCAGATACGGACATAGAACTACAAGGACATACAGATAGTAAAGGCAGTGACGGATATAATAAGAAATTGTCAACCGAAAGGGCGTCTATAGTCTCTAATTATCTAACGCAAAATGGGATATCTAGCAATAGAATATCAGTCGTAGGATATGGTGAATCATTGCCAAAATATATCAACGAAACTGAAGACGGACGTGCACTTAATCGACGTGTCGAGTTTTTAATAACTGCCAATGAAAAGATGAAAACAGATGCTGAAATGGAAGGCGGCACCAAATAAATAAAAGTTTCATTAATCATTTTAACAACCAACTTTTTTAAACAAAACCAAAAAATAAATAGTCATGCGAGCAATATATTTATGTGTATTCATCAGTTTAATAATACATGTACAACACATAACAGCGCAGGATGAAACACAAGCTAAAACATCTTTTGGTGTACTAGGTGGTGTTAATTTTTTCAACCTTGTGGGAGATGACAGCGATGGAGTAGAAGAAGAAAACGATGTGTTGCTTGGTTTTCAAGGTGGCGTATTTGCCCGCATTCCATTAGCCAGTCAATTTTATTTACAACCAGGATTATTGTATGTCCAGAAAGGTGCAAAAAATGAAAGTGATTTGGGCAAAATAACATACAGATTAGCTTATGCGGAATTGCCAATCAATTTTTTATACAAAGCACAAGTTGGCGCAGGTTCTATTTTGTTAGGATTCGGGCCTTATGTAGCTTATGGAATTAATGGTAATGTAAAAGCAGAGTCAGGTGGCGTATCATTGGATGATGACATCGTTTTTCAGAATGAGGTCGCACTTACAGATCCTTTGACAAATTTTTATGCGAAAAGATTTGATGCAGGTGCAAATGTCTTTTTTGGTTATGAATTAGCAGGTGGTATTTCTGTGCAATTTAATGCGCAGCTAGGCATGCTAGATGTTAATCCAGACGACAATAGGGTTGCGGATGATAAGACATCGATTAGAAATACTGGGTTCGGTATTTCGCTTGGGTACGGGTTTTGATAGTAGATTTATATAGAGAGAAAGATCCCACTTCCGGAAGCAGAAGTGGGTCTTTTTTTTTGGTGGCATATGGATAGTATCAAGATGTTAGTTATTCAAATTTTACGATATTTATTACCTTTGTGTGAATGAACACAAATCGTAATCACGAATTAGCATTTTATGTAGTCGAGTTTGGACAAAAAGATGCTTACCATGACTTACTTAGTTTACGCACTAGGGTACTACGTGATGGACTTTTGCCATTCACACCAGTAGAACTACAATCTGAAAAAGAAGATCTGCATATAGGCTTGTATCGACTCGGAAAAGCTGAAGCCATTGGTTGCTTTCTCATCAGAAGGGTAGGTGAGTGGTGTCAAATGCGGCAAGTTGCTATAGATCCATCCGAACAAGGCAAAGGATTGGGCAGTTTGCTAATCAATTACTTTGAAGACTATGCACTTTCTATTGGCGTTACACATTTATTTATTGAAGCGCGTGCAGTTGCTGTTCCTTTTTACCTTCGAAATGGATATACTGTCCTACCTGAAAGCTTTGTAAATGAAGGTTCAGGTTTGGTCAATTATCGGTTAGAGAAAGTATTAAAGTCTAAGTAGGGATTGATGTCACTGATTTAATTTACTGATAATCTATTGTATATTTTATCAAATGGTCAATTTAGCGCAAGTATCTTTAGTCATTTGAATAAAAACTCATGTGTTCACATTTTTTAATCGTCGCCTCATGCCCTGGGTGGCATTCCGTAGGAATATGGAAAGGGAAAAAGGCAAATACTTTTTGCATCATTTGCTTTAGCATATTCCTTTGGAATGCAAGCACAGAAAAAAGTATTCAAAAACGCTAGTTCAAAAAAAGATAACTGAATGTTACAGCTTTGCTGTATTTGAGTGATACGAAATCACTCAAAAATGAAGGCATTGATCTAAACTTAGATCAGCTAGGTGTATTGTTTTGGTTCACTCTCGTTGCCTACCCATCCCTTTCGGGTTCCTTCACTTCTCGCATTGTCATACTCGACCATAAAGGATCGTTCAGTCATGCATTTTTCTATTGCCATTTTAGCCATTCTTGTAAATATTATGCATGTTTGGCAATAGACGCACTTTCTTGCCCACCCCGCCATGGCGGGTTCACTTCGCCAAAGGCTTGCGGCCTTTGGTGCTTTGCACTTTACTTCGTTCTTATTCACTATTGCTGTTTTTTTAACAAACGTCTCCGAAACAATAACGAACAATAAGATTGGCTGACTTTTACAACAGACCTTAAATAAACTACTGCCTAAGATTTCTTTTTTAATATCACTTTTTCTTGCGAGAACTTATAGGCTTCATCTATGACCTTCACGATATCATTCCATGCACTTTTAGGGGCTTTGGGTTTATCGTAAGATTTGTAGGTATTTACCTTAAGTTTATTACCTTCTATCACAGCGGTAGATTTAAAAGAGATGTACTCACTAGTGACAGATTTATGAAGGGATTCGATATTTTCTATAAAGTATCCTTCAGGGATTTCTACTTCCATCTGATATTCATACAAACGTGCAGCACCCATAAAGATATCATGTTTACGACCAGTTTTTGATTTTTCTTCTATAAATACTTGTCCGCCTATATTTTTGCCAATATCGAAAATGAGATTTGGCCCTAGCTTTTTTAGCAATCCATCCGTGGTATATTCTGCTTCTACTTTCAAATCTGGTTGATCTGAAGATCTTCCACTTGATATCGTTTCAAAGGTGAGTAGATCTGTTTTTGTATCTTTTTCTTCTATCCAAGATTTAAAAGCATCAGACATTTTTTTGTCAGACTTTTCCACAAAATCTTCATAAACGCCCTTTTTATCCTTTGCAGATTTGGTTTTGTAATCTTCCAACTCATCTTTTATATCCCTATCATTATACATGGTTAAGAAGTCCAAAAACATATTATCACCAAACTCTTCGATAAACGATTTGTAATTTTTCTTTTGATAACCTGTTGCGGTCATTTGTTTTTTGATCTTGGTCGTGTAGTCTGTTATATTAAAACTGAAACTCATGACATTTTTTTCTTTATTGTGGTCAGCTGTCACAGGTGGTACCATTCTAGATTTTGGTTTGTTTTCTAGTTTTTTATCCTTTGTATCCAACATACCTTTGCCTTTAGCACCCGACATGATTTCATATGGCATATCGAGATGTGTACTATTTTTATTCATTGGCCAATAGTAAGTATCACAACTTGGCACATAGATACCAAAATATAGTTCATTTAGCGTGACAGCATTAGATAAGTCTCCCATTCTGTCAGCTAACAATGCTACAACTTCTGTTTCTACTTTAAAGTCTCTTAACATGGATGTAAATAAGGTTAAAAAAACCATTTCTTCCATTGAAGTGAAGTCACCGTATATAGATTCATAGGTTTCAGTGCCTGATTTTATACTTTTAATGGCTTTAGAAGGATAGAATCTTTCATTCATAAACTCCCTCAAATAATAATAACATGCATCTGCTTTTACCTTCGGCTGATCAGTTTTTGTAACCGTATTTTTAACTTTTCCTAATACAGAATTTGTAAGGGGATCATAATATGCTTCATCTGCTTGGATGTTTTTCACTACTTTGTTTAATATTGCCGATACGTCTAGACTATCTCTGGCTCTATTATTACCAAAATAGTAAGATTTGAAAGTTTGAGAAATACCCACAAACTTGATAATTGGTTCTACTTCGTACACATTTTCCCAATTTTCATCTGAACTTGCTTCAAGGTTGGCCGTTGTGAGTGAAAATCTATTCATTTCTATATCTGGACTTCCATCAAAAGCATGACCTTTTCCTTTTCCAAATTCAAATATGGCATCCGTATTAAAGGTCTTTCTATAGATATCCCATTTTCTGTCTATATCTATCGTAATATTCTGATGCAAAATGGGTTCGGAATCACTCAATGCATCCGCATACGATAATATACCTCCGAAATCCTGAGAATAAATAGTGGTAAAATCTACAATATCTCCAATTTCGATATTAGGAATGGCAAATTTATAGGATTGTGAAGACTGAAATCTACTTGAATATACGGAAGGCACTTCTGTGGTTACCTTTATGGCATCTTTAGTATTGATTTCAATTTCTTCTCCATTTTTTTTGGTCAAGGTGATGAGAATGGTCTCAGAATCTTGGAAGTAAAATTCTGTAAATAATTCCACTGCGTTTTGGTCTTGCAATAAGACTCTTTTTCGATTGATACCACGTAACTGACCTTTCTTTGATCCTACATTGATGTAAGTATTGATAGCTAGTAAAACATATGATTCGTTTTTCCACGCTTCATGCGCTGTGGTCACATCAAAGCTTTTGTCATTAACATCTACTACGGCATTGTAGAATTCCATGTTTTTGGCATCTCTTTTGACCTTTTTTCTGTCTTGTGCAAGGCTGTCTTGTGGCAATAGAGATAAGCCGATCAGACATATAAGTAAATAGGTATATGTGCGCATTCTTGTTGTTTTTATGGTTTATTTAGCTACTTCTAAGATGATTCTATCGTCGTAAAATTCGTTGAGTTGTTTGATCATCTTTTTCCAAGTATCAAAGCTTTTTACAGGGATTTGTGTCTTGTTTAATACTATATTTTTGCTATACAATATCTTGTTTTCTTTGACTTCGTAACCGAAATGAAAGCTTCCTAATTCATTGGTTTCTGTGATAGATGGTGGTAGGTACTTTACCGTATGCTGTGGTGGTATTTGTAGGTGAATATTGGATTGTTCGTATTGCTTATACCCATGATAGTAATCACAATTCCTTTTGTCTTCAATCACCATATTACCAAGCGGTCTTTCAAACTCTAGGTTTATATATTTTTCTTGACCGGAGACTAATATTTGGTTATCCGCCACTAGTTCGTATTTTAAATGAAAATCTTCATCTCTACTCGGCATGACTTGTATTTGGGTCGTGGTAGCACTGAAGTTATTGTCATTATTACCTAGTAAATAATTGATGGCTTTATCTTTGTTTTTTTCGCCTGATGATTGGATAAATGAAGCATAACTTGTTTTACTATTTCCTTTCATAAGTAGATTGCCTTCACCTTTTAATAAGCTCCCTTCCATTCGCATATGGAGATCATATTGAGACAAATGTTTATCCTTATCTTGATTAGGCACGATGGATTTTATAAATTTGTCGCCGTCTTGGATGAGAACTTCACGTCCTTGGATACGATTAGCATAGGCAAATAAGTCATTGTGTTTTTCAGTAGGATCTAGAAAGATGTATTCTCCATCCAATACAATCGTACAGATCATATGGTTGTCTACATAAACAGATGGGTAATCATAGTTGTAAGGAGATCCGTCCGTGCCGAGCCAAGTCAAACGGGCATCTACACCTATGATTTGTAGCATCTCTTTGGCTAGATTTGCCATACCTTTACAATCGCCAAACTTATTTTTTAGTACGTTTTGACACGATTCTGGTTTGAATCCCATGATGCCATGTTCGAAAGCTACATACTTTATGTTGTTTTGAATGTAGTAATAAATGGCTTTTATTTTATCTAATTGGGTAGTTTTATCTCTAGTGATGTCTCCCACCAATGAAACCAAAACGGATCTATCATTACCTATCTCATTTGCCAATGAATTGTACCATCCATAAAGACTGTTGATATCAGGTAAAAGTGCTACCATTTTGTCATCTACTTCCATTTTTTTTGGGAGGAGCATGATATGTGGCTGATACACACGAGAATCAGGCACAGCCTTTAATGTGAGATCAGTAGGTATATTTTGCAAAATGAAAGTATAAATTTTTGACTTACTTTTTTCTTCTACACTTGTGGTAATGTTTTGCCCTTCAAAGTTGAACTTTTGTAAATCACATTCCAACCAATTGGGTATTTCTATAGTAATCTCCGAATAGGTTACTGCATAGGAATACAGCTGGAATTTTAATAAGTCGATAAACTTAAAATCATCAAATTCTTTTTCAGTAAAGATTTCGATATCCTTAATTTTAGTGTTAAATCTGTGGTCTACATATAGAAGTTTAGAATCACTATGGAAGATGCCAGACCTAGGAAAATCATCTGTGATTATGGGTCTGATATCTACGCCATTTATTGCAACCTCTTTAATACTACTCGTATTGTCAAAGTACATATATTTTCTAAAATACTCCCCTGTTTTCACATTGCATTGTATCTTTTCATCCGTCTCTAGTTTTGCTTTTAATAACTTTTTTTCGATAGAGAAACTTATTTTTTGTTTGGATGAAATGATGGTGAATGTTTCGTTGTCGGACGTATTTCTACCAATTATTTCGCTAGGATATTGTAATAGTAAAAACAACAAAATAAAAGAATGGCAAAATGGAAATCTCATAGTTTTAGCTTGAGTGAAATAATTTATATAATAAGAAATAACTTTTAGATTTGAATGATATAGCATTGAAGTCATCATTGGAATCCTAAACAAAGTTAAGTATAAAAATGGAAATGGATAGCAAAGTTTCGGAAAATAGTTTCAGCATGTGGAATTTAATGGGGAATGTTGAATTGAATAAAGATTAGCGCGTAATTTTTGTTGCCTTAAAGATTCGAGGTTACTCCGAAAATACTCAAGTTATGATATCAACCGTTATTATCCTGCATCCTAAAGGGAAACAGTTGATTATCAATTTAGTAGAGAGATGTAAGTACTTGTTTTTATATCAAATCCATTTCAGAGTAAACTCATAATTTAATCGTTTGATGTGTAGCGCGTAATTTTAGGTGGCTTAAAATTAAAACCCTGAGAAGACATCTTGGGGAATATCTCGCTCAGGGTTAATTAGGACAAAGACAACTTGTGAAATATGGGTTAATTTGCTTTTATTAAAGTAAGTATTCTATTGCCTAATGTGACGCCTCCCGTATCTACATGCCATCTGATATTGACAGATGCACCAGATGCTACCGTTGCAAGTGCTTGAACGGAAATCACAGAGGTGTTAATATCTGTGGTTCTGCTAGAGAATGGGACCATGACGTCATCTACATAAACACTAAAACTTACCAAAGTATTATTGACCGGATTCGGTGCTGCACCAGGGCCATAAATATTGCCATTGAGTGAATCAAAACCTGTGATAGCTCCTAGATTGGTCCCTACATCACCTGTAATAATAGATGGTTCTGTATTACTCACGGCGCCAGAATTTGTAAACATGACGAATGTGGATAAAACGCCAAGGTCTACATAAGAATCGCCCGAAGGAACGTACGCCGTACCCGGACCAAAAGTGATGGCACCGGTAGTGGAGAACATCCTGCCTTCAAGATTGGAACTAGCTGCTGCAGAAATGGCAGCGTTGTGAGAGATCAAAGTACCTTTCATAATGGTATTGGCAGCAAGACTTAAAGCACCTTCTGCTATCCAATAGATGTTTCTAGCACGAGCACCATTGACTAGCGTCACAGTAGTTCCTGCACCTGTTGTAAATGCCCCGCCAGCTCTAAAAATAAATAATGAAGTCGTGTCTCCACCACCATCCAAGTATAAATTACCTGCGATAGAAGCTGCTGCTGGCATGTCGTATACGCCCGGTAGGATGGTTTCTTCATTGCCAAGAACTGGTCCATGTGGGGCTGTAGATGGAAAAGCCATCAACTCATCGTAGGCAGCATTGAGGTCGATAACGCCTTGTGCTGTGCTGATAGGAACACTTTCTAAAAGTCCAAATTGTCCATTAAACAAGACCAAATAAGTTCCTGCGGGTGGCGTAATTTCTAAGCTATCTATGGCTTCGAATGTTATGGATGAGGTGGATAAATCGCCTGTAGCTGTGATAGACTGTACGTTTCCGCTGCTACTACCTTGGAATCCTGTCCATAAAGGCAAAATACTTGTACCACGGTTGATCTGGATTTCATCAGAGTCGATATTATAAATCATCAAACCTTTGGCGGGATTGAATATCAAATCTCTTTGTGCCATAGTAAGACGAGGTACCAAAAGGCCTTTGTCTGTAGCATACAGATCCAAGATGGCAGAAGTATCCGTCAGTACAGATCCAATGCTTACCTGAGCAGTTAGTGTGCTTTTGGCAAAAATAAAACATAGAATTAAAACTAAAAAACGCATCATGATTTAATGATTTATTGGTTAAAATAAAAGGGTTGCTTTTAATTATGCTCAATGCTCAAATTAATTTAGATGCTTAATACAGTGGTCTTTAGAATATCTCTTACACTCTGAAGACAAACACAAAGTTGAGTCTAAATGATGGATAAAGCATTACATTATATTTTTGCATTGTTGTACAATTCCTTGATTGGGAAATATGGAAGGAAAATTATGCCTTAACCTTTATTGTTTAATGTCGAATTGTTTAATGTTTAGGGGATGTGGACGTTTAAGGGATGTGGACGTTTTTTGATAGTATTACTCTCAATCTCAATCTCAATCTTAACCTTAGCCTTAACCTTAACCTTAGCCTTAACCTTAACCTTACCCTTAACCTTTATTGTTTAATGTCGAATTGTTTAATGTTAAAGGGATGCAGTCGTTTTAGATATCCTTACTCTCAATCTTAACCTTAACCTTAACCTTTATTGTTTAATGTCGAATTGTTTAATGTTTAAGGGATGTGGACGTTTTGGATATCCTTACTCTCAATCTTAACCTTAACCTTACCCTTAGACTTGGGTGATTGTTTGACAGCTTGTGAAATATATAAATAAGGTAAAAGATGCATCATTGATGTATTATAACATTATGACCTAGACAAAACGATAGTTCTTGATAGCAAATCGATATATCACAAAGTAAGGCCATAAGTCTATAGGTTAACTCACGTTTTACTAAGATTACAGGGCTACGCCCCTCATAACGACCGTCGGGCATTGATACTACAAAGATTACAGGACTACGTCCCTATACATTTCGTTGCTGCCACTTTTCGACCATTAAGCTGAGTGCAATGAAGACTGATGAGGGATTTGCTACCTGGATATTTTTCGCTTAAAGGTGATCTTAAGTTCGCTAGATTTGACGATTTACAAATTCAATTTGCAAAGCCCATATACATAATCTCTCTATTGACTTTTTATTGTCATTGATCTTTGCATTCCGTGCTAAGTTTGGAATATTCTCCATTTAGAAGTTGTTGGACACCGATGTTTGTTATTGGTTAAACATTAATTCCTTTATTCAATATCTTATCTACTTTTGTTCTGCACAATTCCATAATTATTTCATTTTAATTTTGATATTTATCATAAAATTAATCAATTTTATTAGTTTATTTGGGGTCTTTATGTATATTTGTTGGTATTATTGTGTTTAGAATGAATTTTTTGTGAAAGAAGATTAGAGATTAGGAATAGACAAGAGATTATTCTGATTACCATCGCATCTAATGTTTTTAAATTCAACTTAGATAAATGGCGTTAAAAGTTTTGCATAAAAAGGTATGGATAAACATGGCGATCTTATGGGTTGTTATGTTCTTTTTTTGTCTAGAATCTTATGCAAATTCTTCTATTTGTAACGAAGAATCAGCATATCCATCCTTGAAAAATATCTGTCCTTTCACTGTAGACCTAGGTCCTGGTATTACCGTATGTGAAGGTGATGATGTCACTCTGATAGCAAATAACACAGCGCTCAATCCCGATACTTATCTATGGTCTACAGGTCAAACAACCCAATCCATTACATTGCTGAACATTTCTTCTAGTAATACCTTTGAAGTTACCGTAACAGATGTTTCAGGATGTACAGCAAGAGATGAAATATATATTACAGTAAAACCCAAACCAACTGGGACCACATACAATTATCAACAGTGCGAATCGTCCACCCCTACATTTGCTGAGTTTGATTTAAATGCCATTGTAAATTCTCATTTTGGGTCTGCTAATGTGTCGTTTTATGAAGATATTAATTTGACCATACAAATTCCACTTTCACAATTTTATTTTAGCCCAACTACTGTTATCTATGCAGTCATCACACAAAATGGTTGCGATTCTGACCCCATTCCCATAACGCTAGAAGTTTTAATTTCAGACCCAATAAATTACAATTTAACTATTATTGATGGCGGAACAAGTTGTTGTGATACAGTCGTAATCACTTTTCCTTCTCCTGGTCAATATTGGATAGACTATGAAGTTATTTGCGATGATGGCTATTATTATATTGGAACTTCCTGGGTGAATACACTCAGCGATTTTCTTGATGGAATTGATGATAATATAGACAATACAATCATTTACACTTATTGTGAAAATTGTACTCGAAATATATTTTCCATCAGAGGATATGTTACCAATTGTGGACCATATTTTAACCCACCATTATCGGTGACGGCAACTGTCCCGCAGCCTCCAAACTTTGACATATCACCAGGATATATTTGCCTTGGAGAGACCATAGATTTAGCAACATTAATTACGGTGGATCCAGGCTATACGGTAACTTTTCATGATGACTACCCACCTTCAAATTTGAATGAATTATTAAGTAGCATTGTTTCACCTACAACAAATACCACTTATTATATTAACTTAGAAGGTAACAACGGTTGTAATTATACCGAAAGTGTAGATGTCTATATAACTGTAGAATTTACTTTTTATCAAGAGCTTGACATTTGCGAAAATGCTGTTCCAATTGATTTAACCACCTACATAAACCCAGTAGGTATTGATGGTGTATGGAGCGGCACAGGCGTGACGGGAAACTCTTTTGATCCATCTGGATTGTCAGGGCAAATCATCTTAACTTTTGATCCTACGAGTACTTGTTATGCGAATGGAACCATTGTAATTGAAGTCATGCCAGATGAACCATTCCAATTGCCAGGTACACAAATATGCCAATCTGGTGACGTGATCAATTTGAACACTTTTGTGACTGATTTGGGTATTTCTGGGATTTGGACAGGCCCTGGTGTTTTTGGCAATTTGTTTAGTCCTAGTGGTTTGTACGAAGATGTGGAATTGGTTTTTACACCTAATGATCAATGTATTACCCCAGCTACCTTTACGATCAGTGTTTTTGATGACCCCATTTTTCAAGTTACAAACAGCATCCAAGTTTGTTATGGAGATACGATCAATTTAAAAGATTATGTAGTGTCTAGTATAGATGATGAAGTTCAGTTTTATAAAAATTCACCTGATATCCCTACTAATGAATTACCTAACTCCAAAGTCACTTTACTAAGTGATACAAGCTTTTATATCAAAGTGACTACAAGTGATGGATGTTTTATGAATAGTCAGATAGATATTAATGTGATGTCTGGTGGGAAACCAAAACTTGGTGCTGATACATTATGTCTAAATGCCACACCACTCGATCTTACTACCTTAAATGATCCAAATGTAATGGAAGGTATTTGGTCTGGAGTAGGGGTAACAAATAATACTTTTGATCCCACTGGATTATTAGGAGATTATATTATGACCTTTACACCTACGGATGATTGTTATGTAACGGATAGTACGTATGTCCGCATAGCCAATTCACCCATAGTTTCTGGACTAACTGCCATTTGTGATGAAGTGACCAAAACGTATATTGTATCTTTTGATATTAGTCAAGGAGACACTAGTTCATATAAGGTAAACGGTCTACCTTCTACAAGTCATTTTGTATCCGATACGTTTCCATCTAATTCGTTATACACATTTACCATTACAGATGCCAATAGATGTGAAGCTGTTATCTTACAAGGCAGTAAAAATTGTGCATGTGCAAATAGTGCAGGGACGATGGATTTTACAGGTGCACCATTGACAGTGTGTGTTTCAGAAAACGTGACAGCATCCTACAACAGTGATGGCATCTTGGCGGATAATGATCGATTGGTATTTGTGTTACATGATCATGCAGGTACTGTTTTGGGCAATATATTGGCTTCATCATCGCAGCCAGTTTTTAGTTTTCCTAGTAATGGTGTCTTAGGTATAACGTATTATATATCTGCGGTTTCAGCCGATACAACTTTGCAAGGTACTATTGATTTTACGGATGTTTGTTTTGCTGTTTCGGCAGGCGTTCCAGTTGTCTTCTATGAACCAAAAATCAAAATTAATCCCGTCAATGATGTATGTGTATCGTCCTGTGCGGATGTCAGTTTTACCTTAAGTGGGCAAGGACCATACCAAGTGGTTACATCCATTTTGTCCAATAATACGGTGATTAATATGGACACATTCAACACCATTAATAACAATTATTTGATGACCTTCTGTCCAACTGATTATAATGATTTGACAGGTGTTGTGACCATCAAAATAGAACAATTCACGGATCAACATTGTATTGGAAAAGGTATAGACAGTACCATCAGTTTTAGCGTTTTTCCAGAAAGGATCAGTACTATAAATAGTCAGTTGTGTCAGGGAGAAAGTATTGTCATCAATGGTAATACTTACAATGAAATCAATCCGACAGGTACAGAAATCGTGGTTTCTCAGGCATCAGGACAATGTGATTCCATTATCAATATTGATCTCAATTTTTTACCAGAAGTAACA
The DNA here is from genome assembly GCA_002482845.1 of Saprospiraceae bacterium UBA7687. GTDB lineage: Bacteria > Bacteroidota > Bacteroidia > Chitinophagales > Saprospiraceae > OLB9. The sequence continues at coordinate 11,080 of DLGT01000129.1, read as the reverse complement.
AGCACACTAACCCAAGCATTATGCCATACACAATCCCTACTTGTCAATGGAACCACTTATGATGTTAATAATCCTACAGGCACAGAAATCATTATCGGCGGTAGTGAGGCAGGCTGTGATTCTACTGTGGTGGTCAATTTAACTTTTACAGATGAAATCTTGGAAAACCTAAATCCTACGCTTTGTGATGGCGAGTTTATAATGGTCAATGGCACGAGATATGATGTCAATCATCCGACAGGCACAGAAAATATTCCATCTTCTGACGGCATCACATGCGACTCTGTGATTAATATACAACTAAACTTCGAAGGTCCAAAAAACAATAATATCAACCAAACACTTTGTGCAGGTGAATCTATCAATATCAATGGAATCGATTATGATGCGACCAACCCAACCGACCAACTTACACTCGCTAATCAAGCAAGTAATGGATGCGACTCGATTATCAATATCAATCTTTCATTTTTGCCACCATCATCTTTAACCCTAGAAGATACACTTTGTGTTGAACAAAACTTTGTTTTTGATGGTGTCGTATATGATGTCAATAATCCATCAGCTTCCTATATCGTACAAAATAGTAATGCTTGCGACAGCATAGTAAATATACAATTTTACTTTTTCCCTGCCGAAGTAGACACGGTAGAGGTGTCTCTAAAAATGGGGGAAAGTATTACCTACAATGGCGTTGTCTTTGATGAAAATAAGATAGAAGGCATCACCACAAATCCATCAACCAGTGCTAATGGTTGTACCAGATATACCTATGTAAGACTTAGATTTGAAGAAGCATTTATCACAGCTACCTATGTGGTCGTTCCTGAAAGTTGCCCAGGTGAAAATGATGGTAAGATATTAATAAATGACGTCCAAGGATGTAGCAATTATGTTGTGACCTTAGAAGACAGCATCATCAATAATCTAGTATTTCCTATTGTGATAGAAGGCTTAGCACCAGGTACATATAATTTAGATATAAAAGGCGATGTAGCGTGTGTATTTACCCAAAACATAACGATTAATGGTTCGCTTTCCCAAGGTTTTGTCATCGATGAAACCATTTTTGATGTGGTAGAAGGAACAACAACATTTTTAAATCTGGGCTTATCACCCGAGCCAGCGTCTATCCTGTGGACACCTTCTACCTATCTCAGTTGTGATGATTGTGTCACGCCTGTTTTAGTGGATACCGCGCAGTCGATTTTGTACGATATCCAACTGACAGATGATGTAGGATGTTTGTTCACCAGTAGGGTAGAAGTGCGGGTAAATGAAGAGATAAAAGGTATCATCTTCCCTAATATTTTTTCACCGAATGGAGACGGACAAAATGATAGTTGGGATATCATTGTTACCAATCAGATCGTAGTTCAGGTCTACGTGTACGACCGATGGGGCAATCAAGTTTTCAATGTAGAACCCAACATAAATCAGAACCTAATATCATGGGATGGCAAGAAGGATGGACAGCATGTATTGCCAGGCGTCTATGTTTATTTAATACAATATGTAGATGCTGGCGGCAAAGCGGTGGTAGTAGGTGGAGATGTGACGGTGGTAAGGTGAAGTATAATTTGATGTATGGTAGAAGACATAGAAATTTGGAAAAACCGCAAGTGTGTCGTAGCTTTGATGTGGAAATAAGTAAATTGTGATCGACCTAGAGAGACCGTAAACTCAAAACATCAAAATAAATTTGTGTCCTAAAAAAGAAACTATAATCTTTGTCGCATTGTTAATTAACTTAAGATTTTTCAAGTCAAATTTCTCGAAGATGCCAAAGAATTCTTAGACTCTTTAGACGACAAACCTAGGGATAAAATCTTTTACAACATTTGGAAATCTAAAATTGTAAAAGATGATGAACTTCTGAAGAAGGTCGATGATGAAATTTGGGAATTTAGAACTTTATATAACAAAATTGCTTATCGATTATTTGCATTTTGGCATGAAACTGAAAAATCAATGGTAATAGCAACACACGGAATAGTCAAAAAAACCGATAAGACACCAAAAAAAGAGATTGAGAAAGCCAAACAATTGAAAGTCGAATATCTTAAATCTAAAAAGAAATGAAAACATATAGTTTAGAAGAATTAACAGATCAATACGTTGGAAAACGTGGAACGCCTAAACGGGAGCTTTTCGAACAAGAACTTCGACTTGAGTTATTAGGCGATGCTATTAAAAAAGCCCGTAAAGCAAAACATATGACACAAGAGCAACTAGGAGAACTTGTAGGCGTTCAAAAATCCCAAATTGCAAAAATTGAAAACGCAACAACAGATGCTAGATTTTCAACAGTTTTACGGGTTTTCGATGCTCTAAAAGCAAAAGTAAATTTCACAGTTGAACTAGAAGATCAGAAATTATTGGTAAGTGAATAAAAAAGGCCAGATCATAATAGGGTGCTAGACAGACTTGCTAATGCTGCGTCCGTGGCCATTATTACATGTTATCTTGAAAAGAAAAAAACATGAATAATTTGCCCAAAGAAATGGTGAAGAATTATATCCGTAAATTAAGGTTAATAAGAAATGAAATTTGTTTAGTAAGGAAAGGAGTTTTGGTGTACGATGTTAAATATTGGAATTATTAGAAATCAATACCTTAGGGTCACTTTACAGTTGAAGATGATTTTATATTCCACTTCAAAGATATTTGGAAAGACCGTAGGTGTGTTGTAGCTTTGTAATTTGATTATGTAAGTTACAAGTAATTTTATGACGACATCATTCAGATACATCGCTCTTTCAATTTTGACCTTTTGTGGGTTGACAATTTATGCTCAAAATCAAGCTACTGAAATACGAAACGATTTCAAAAAGTATTACGACCAATTCAAAGTTGAAGGTTCTTTCATCCTTTACGACCAAAACAACGACAAGTATATTGTTTATAACCAAGAGCTTACAAAAGAAGCGTTTACGCCAGCGTCAACCTACAAAATCTGCAATGCACTGATTGGACTGGAGACAGGTGTTATCAAGGACGAAAATTTTATCATCAAGTGGGACAGCGTTACCCGTCAAAATCCAAACTGGAACAAAGACCACGATTTAAAAACAGCATTTAGAAATTCAACGGTTTGGTATTATCAAGAACTCGCAAGAAGAGTAGGTGAACAGCAAATGAAATACTGGCTTAACAAAGCAAATTATGGGAATGCTGAAATATCAGGAGGCATTGACAAGTTTTGGCTGACAGGCGGACTTCGCATTACACCAGAACAAGAAATTGATTTTCTGAAACGACTTTACAATAACAAATTGCCTTTCTCACAAAGGACAATGGATATCGTGAAAAAAATAATGGTTTTCGAGCAAACACCATTTTACACAATCAGTTCAAAAACAGGTTGGGGTGGGCAGGAAAATAAAGATATTGGATGGTATGTTGGTTACATTGAAACTAAAGGCAATGTTTATTATTTTGCTAACTGCATTCAAACAATGGACTTTAACAATAACGATTTCTCAAGGGCGAGAATTGACATCACAAATCAAATATTAGCTGACCTTAACTTGACAACAAGTGAAAAATTAAATATCTCTCATCTCACAAGCGACTATTACATATTCACTACTTATAAACCAATTAACGGAAATCCTATTCCATCAAACGGAATGTATTGTGTTACCGACCATGGAGTTGTATTGTTTGACACACCTTGGGACACCACACAGTTTCAACCGCTGCTAGACAGTATTGCCAACCGACACAATAAAAACGTGGTTATGTGTTTTGCTACACACTACCATGATGATAGGACGGCAGGTCTTGAATATTTTAGGAATAAGGGTATTAAAACGTATTCATCAAAACAAACATTTGATTTATGTAAAAAGCATAATGAAAAACAAGCAGAGTATTATTTCACTAAAGATACCATATTCACATTGGGCAATCACAGCTTTCACACTTACTACCCAGGAGAAGGTCATACTAAAGACAACATTGTAATTTGGTGCAAAGATGCTAGTATCATTTATGGTGGCTGTTTAGTAAAAAGCACCGAGAGCAAAGGACTTGGGAATATAGCTGATGCAAATTTGAATGACTGGGAATCGACCATTAACAGCGTGATAAAGAAATATCCTAAACCAGCTTATGTCATTCCAGGGCATTTCGGTTGGACAAATAATCAAAGTTTGCAACACACTTTAAAATTACTCAGACAGAAATGAGTAGGAGAACTATCAGGTAACAACTAAGCGTTTGACATGTCTAATGGACAGGCATTGAAAATCCACATTATGGTGTGACAAGCTCTTTTGAACTTTTCTTTCACGAAGTCATTCATGAAAAAACAAACCTCTTATGTTTAACAAGTATGGTTATATTCTCAAATATAATCAATATTTCTGACCGTTTGTAATTGTAACACATGGGCTTTAGTTATAGGAAAGAAAATGAAACAAGATAATAAGCCTTTTAATCCCTTAAACATTACACATTTAAACCTTAAACAAAAAAGCTAAGTTAGCCTGTGTGTCTTATTTAGAAATGAATTTATTGAGTTTATTTCTGATTCAACAGCTAAGATATTTGGAAGAACCGTAAGTGTGTTGTAGCTTTGTTGTGGGAAAAAGTAAGTTATACGCCACAAAAAATAAGATGAAATATATAATTTCAATACTACTATTACTGATTTGCATACTTAGGAGTAATGCTCAAGTCGTGGATAGCCTGAATCAAAATGTAAGTCCAAAAAACGGATTAAACCAACTGGCCATAAAATACTATGGAATTGACTTTACCAAAGAACAAAGAAAAGAAATTGAAAATGTTGAAATTGAAATCATCTACTCCATTGATGAATATGGTAATATAGTCGCATCAGAAATTAATGGTATTAAGAACCAAGAAATAATAGATAGCTTAATACAAAAAACCAAAAAAATCGAAAAATTCAATCCACAAATAAGAAATGGTAAACCCGAACCTTCGATATACTTAATGAGACTCACTTTTCCAACATATAAATTTACCCAGAATACATATGGGCTTCTACAAGGTAGCGCATACAATGAAGCCAAACTTGAAGACTTTGAATATTTAATTGAATCAGGTCAAAGATTTGATATGACCATTGGTGGTTTAGTTAATCAATTTATTGGAGAGCCCTCGAAGCACTTAGGATTCGGCGGGGGAATGAAAATTGATCTAGCTTATTCAAATAAGAAAAATTTGATTTACGGATTAAATATGAGCTTCTATGGGAATAAGCTCATAAAGGAGTATCCTATCTACACAACAAGGCAGCAACTTAAGGCTCCACCAACACTATTGGTAGGATTAATATTCGGCAAGTGGTATGGCCAATTCAATGTTCAAGGAGAAATAAACTTAGCTATTCAAAATATAACTGAAAAGATTGGAGAAAATGATCCAGATTGGGTTCAATTTAATGGCTGGAGTCCAGGCCTGATAGTTAACTATCCGATCAAATTCGGGAAATCCAATCCAATCTATTACTATGGCGCACCATCACTCTTAGAAAACAATGTGAATATCCATTTAGGAATTAGATATATAAAACTATCTATTAAAGAAGCAACAGGGGTAATGATGGAATTAGGATTTAGTTATAGAATGTCTTTAAAGGGTGTAAAGGAATATAAATTGAAAGACGAATTTTGAACAAATGAAATACGGCTTTATTCCCTTAAACGTTACACATTTAAACCTTATACAAAAAAGTTGCGTTAGCCATAAAATCATTGCTACAAGGCATTTTATGGAGTTGATTTTATATTCAAATGCTTAGGTATTTGGAAAAACCGATTGTGAGTTGTATATTTGTTATGGAATTATGTAAGTTATGGGCAAACAAGCAATAACGAAGCTATCAATGATGCAAAGTAAATTCAAAAGATGATAAATTCAGTAAAAGGGTTTATGACACTATTTTCATCAAGATAAAAAATCATTTATAATTAAACCAAAATGACGGAGAACAATAATTTTAATCGCAAAATTGCAAAAGCAGTCTTCATCGCTTTATTAATCTTATCAGGGTTTGCATTGATTGTTTTTCATGTAAATTTTTTCCTATTAGTATTTGCTGGAATTTTTTTTGCCGTTGTGCTCAATTCTTCTTCAAATTGGATATCCAAAAAATTAAAAACAAAATATGGATTATCATTAGTCATAGTAATGGTACTTATATCGGGTGTGCTAACGGCAATGATATTATTTATAGGACCATCTATTGCTGAACAGGTAAATGAGATGACAGAAACCATCCCCAAATCGCTGATGAATCTCAAGGAGAAAATTGTGCAAACTGACATAGGGCAAAAGATATTTGATGAAGTGCCAGATAATGGTGAAGATATAATAGGCGACAAAGGTGAAGCGTTTTCAAAAATTACCAAATTTTTTTCTTCTACCCTTGGTGCATTTGCTGATATTATTATCATCATCATCACAGGAATTTATCTGGCTGCTGACCCTGAAACGTACAAAAAAGGGTTTATCAGTCTTTTCCCGGTCAACTTCCGACAAAGGCTTGGCGAAGTGTTGCATAAAATACATGATACATTAAGCCTCTGGATGATTGCCAAATTAATTTCAATGCTTGTGGTAGGAATTGCTACTGCTATTGGACTTCATCTGTTAGGCATTCCGCTACCTTACGGGCGGGCATTAATTGCGGCTTTATTCTCCTTTATACCAAACATTGGACCCTACATTGGGCTTGCTCCAGCACTATTGATTGCATTTATGGAAGGTGCCGATAAAGCCTTGTATGTAATCATCCTGTATTTCGGCATACAGATTATTGAAAGCTATCTGATAACCCCGCTTATTGAAAAGAAAATGGTCGCTTTGCCTGCGGCACTTAGTCTTGTATGGATGGTACTGTTCGGAATTTTCGCAGGTATTTTAGGGTTACTCCTCGCTACTCCCATTCTTGTCGCTTTGATAGTTATCATTGACGAATTGTATGTGAAAGATTATCTGGAACATAAAAATAATATTATGATTAAGTAAATGTTTCTGACACAATAAGGTGAAAGAACGAAGTGCTAAGAGCGAGTTTAAGAAATTGGCGGAGAAGTGCTTAATTGAACATTTGAGCTTCTTATCAAGTTCAGTATTGGCAGACAGTTTTGTGCTTCGAAATTGCCAACTTCTTGTTACTGCAAACCATTACAAACCACCATATGAAGTCAGAAAACGAACATAATTGCATAGATGTAAATAAACTTTACGCTGACATTGAAAAATTTGGCTGGGCAGTAATGCTATTAGAAGCGACTGACTATCTTCCTTCATTCGCTTACACGGTTGGACTTTGGAAAAACTACCATCATCCTGAAATTATTTCTTTTGGCTTAACAACAAAGACTTTGCACGTTATGCTTAATGACGCAGGAGAAATTGTAAAATCTGGGCGAACAATTGAAGTCGGTAAAAAATATGACGACTTTTTTGAAAACAACAACGCACAATTCGTTCATGTAGACAGAAGAAATATTGTTGATTACTTTGGGCAAGCAATTAACTTTTATGACTCATCAGACTTTCCTGCAATTCAACTTATTTGGACTGACCGAAATAACAATTTTCCATGGGAGAAAGATTACGAAGCAGAATTTGAATTCAGACAACCGTTACTTGACCGAAATGCAGACTTCAAGTTTATAGAAGCAAAAAATCTTGGCATTTTTACAACAAGACAATGGCTAGAACTTGAAAAACCAATTCTTCACGTCATTCACGATATTGAGGGAGATTGGCAGTTTCTGACAGGTGACCAAATGCCAGAGGATGTAAAGCTTGTTGCATTAGAACAAATGATCATAAGGGACAATACACTTAATGAAGTTTTCAATCTTGATTACGGAGAACAATCAATAAGAGAATTTATAGGAGGACATTGGACACGAACAAAATTGGAAGTCGATTAAGAAAAATAGAACGGTCTCTTAGATATAATTTTTTTACTGAGTTTATTTTATATTCAACTGCTAAGATATTAGGAAAGACCGTAAGTGTGTTGTAGATTTGTTGTGGAAATAGGTAAGTTATCTTTCATAAAAAATATGTATACTAAGAATATATTCTTCTTTTCAATAGTACTTTTGCTAGCATTATCTGCTCAGTCTAGCCCTAAAATTATTGAATTAGATGTCATTAGCTATCACTTGACAATTGAGCCTGATATTGATAAGAAATACATTCGTGGTACTGTTGTCATTAAGTTTCAAATCGAAAATAATGTCAATTCTGTAGTATTTAAGTCTGGAAACCTTAGCATTGATCAAGTGACCGGGGACAAAGTTGTAAGTTTTGAGAATAGGGATGGTAGTTTAATCATCCAACTGTCAGAAAGAGAAAAAAAGGAAAACGAACTGACCATCGATTATCACGGAAATCCGACAAATGGGCTTTTGTTTGACTCGGATCGTGGACAATCCTTTACGGTATATTCAACAAGCGAATGGATGATCTGCAATAACTCACCCGGAGATAAAGCCTTATTTCATTTGGATATAACCATTCCAGCTGATAAAGACTGTATTGCTAGTGGCGCACTAGTGAGCAAGAATCGAAAGAATAATAAAATACAATATTCTTATCAGCAGAATTATGGATCACCCAGCTACACCTATGGATTTGCCATTGGCAATTTCAACCGAGCGGAAGAAAAATCAGGAGATGTATTACTGAGATATTACTCAAAAGATTATACTTCTGGCCAGCTTAAGATCATCTTCAAGGAAACACCCACGATGATTTCTTTTTTTGAAGAGAAATCTGGTGTGAAATATGATCAATCCATGTATTCTCAAATACTCATTGGAGACCATTATCAAGAGATGTCAGGGTATTCTACGTTGAAAGACACCTATGGGAAGCTAGTCTTGATGGATAGCACTGAGACCAATTTGATTTCACATGAACTGGCTCACCAATGGTGGGGTAATCGAGTCACTTGTAAGAATTGGAATCACTTTTGGCTTAACGAAGCAATGGCAACCTACCTTTCTGCAGCTTACAATGAATATCGCTTCGGTGAAAAAAAGTATCAGTCTGATATAGGTTCATACTTAGAAATATATGAAGCTATAAAAAACCGAGGTAACGATAAGCCTCTGGTTTTTGCAGATTGGTCAAACCCATCAAGTGATGATCGAAACTTAGTCTATTTTAAAGGAGCTTATGTATTACACCTATTAAGAGAAAAATTAGGTAATGAAATCTTTTGGGAAGCAATTAAATTTTATACTACCAAATATTTTGGTGAGTCTGTTGAAACAGCTGACTTTCAGAAAGCTCTTGAGAAATCATCAGGTGTTCAACTGGATGACTTTTTCAATGAATGGATTTATAAAAACGAGCGATAACATTATGCATGAAATCATAGTTGCGCAAAGCAAACACACAGATAAAATCAGAAGAAATCATAAATAGTTTACCCTAATAAATTATAAAAAATAATATCCCTAATTTACGGTTAATGACAATTGAAATTTGTTTAGTAAGTAATGGAGTCTTGGTATACGATGTTTAATCTTGAAACTGTCAGAAATCTATTACTAAAGGTTATTTTACAGATAACGATTTTATATTCAACCGTAAAGATATTTGGAAAGACCGAAAGTGTGTTGTAGCTTTATTGTGGAGATATTTAGGTTTATGGTAGCGTACTGAAAAGACAATATATTTCTGAAGGACAAAACACAATAGATGTAAGGAAGTTACCATCAGGAATTATTATCTTTGCTCTCGAAAATGGGGGAAAGGTATAAAATATTGAAGGAGTAAATGGATTTACCAAGATATGATATTGAAAACAGCGTAGGTTCAAAGTATTTTGAATTTGTTTCTAGCGGAACAAATGGAAATATAGTTAAGGTCGTAAAATATGTTCCTTTTCCTAATCAAGAAGGGGTATTTAATCTTGGATTTGGGGATAAGAACACTGAATCAGGTGAATTAGATGATTTAGTCGTTTCAAATAATGGTGATACTGACAAAGTTTTGGCAACTGTAGCCATGACCGTTAACGAATTTTTTGAAGAACATCCTTATGCAACTGTCTATCTGAAAGGAAGTACAAGTGGTAGAACAAGGCTCTATCAAATCAGCATATCAAAGTTCATAGAACAAATCTCCATCGAATTCGATGTTTACGGGGAACTTGAAGCCGAATTTGAACGTTTTAATAAAAATATATCCTACAAAGGTTTTTTAATTCAAAAAAGATAAATATGAACACAAAAGTCAAAGAAAATAAAGCTAAGTCAAAGTATAACCCTGCATTGGATAAATTTGAAAATTCAGATTTATTTAGAGCACAAACAGAGCTTATTGCTAAAAAATTTGAAGGAAGAAATCTTTTAAAAGAGATCGAAGATATAAAGGATAAAGAAAGAATCACGAAGCCATAACACAGGCTACCACGGAGATATCGCCCTAACAGAACGACCCGTCGGGTAGCCAAACCGTAATATTGAAAACGAGAAAAAATACATAATTTCCCCAAAAATGTTAAAAAGAATACTATCTATAATTTTAAAGTTAACGACAATTGAAATTTGTTTAGTAAGGAGAGAAGGCATGGGCTACGTGGTCCACTGTCTCTATAAACGCACTACAAATTTGTGTTTCAATCTGTTCTAATTTTTCTTAAGCACATTTGACTATGATTGGTTGGTTTGTTTTGCCCTTATTCTGAAGTCTTGGTTCATGTTTTTCATAAGATAGATTTTGATTATTTGTAAATTTCAACTTATGATTGTAAAAAAAAATAGAATTTATAAGAAATTATACCATTATGTCAAAATAAAGCTTTATATTTGTATTAGCCAATATTAACCGTTCATACTGGCAAAAAAAGATAAAGATATTACTTTTTTTCTTTTTTAGAATAATCCTTATTCAAATCAAAATATTATAAATGAATGTCAATACTTCATGTATCGACGTTCATTTATTAAATATCCAAGTACATATTTTAGGTATTCAAATGAAAATACTAAATATCCAACAGAATATTTTAAACATCCACACAGATCTTTTAGGTATTCACATAAATACTTTCTGAATCTACATAAAT
>DLGT01000054.1 GCA_002482845.1 Saprospiraceae bacterium UBA7687 | reverse complement strand
CTGTGTACACATAGTAATTTGCTGTCCTTGCGTGGATTTTATAATTTCCAGCAAATTACTATGTGTACACAGATGCCGAGTACGATGCTATAATAGCAGACCTTATGTCTATTATTTTAGGGCCTAAAAATCCTTCGAAACAAGATTTAATAGCTTACCACATGATCGATTTTGAAAACAAGTTATCCACTTATGACAGATTTTTCTTTGAAAAATTAAAAGCACAAGATTATAGTATTGCTGAATTTATGCCTTGGAGAATAATCCAGAAACCTGATTTTGATAGTGGTAACTTATCAGCAGTAGATACTATTCCGGTTGTTGTACAAGAAAATATAGCCAATACAGTGGACATTTTAGCAATTTATGTGGGTGATCCTTTAGGAAATAGATGTCAATAATGTCTTCGATTTGTCAGTAAGTGCACTACTTACAAATCACTTTTGTTCCATGATTTATAAAATTCAAATGCTTAATGTAATTCGACAACACTATCTTCTATAATTCTGAAATCTCTGATGACATCACTCAAAACAAATAAAATGAAGTTTTTAAAATTAACAATATATATAATAAGCGCCTTCTTCTTAATTCCATCTTGTACTAAAGATTGTTGTTATGATGGTAATCTTACTACACCTGATGAAGTATTGGACGCAGTAGGTTCAAATGAATTAACGGACACTATATTCAGCGCCGCCATCTCAGGAACTATAAATAGTGTTAATGGAAAACCGATTAAAAATCTAACCATTATACTTACAGATACCCTTGGTCGCGACTTTAAGTTTATTACTGACAATGAAGGCAAGTTTGAAAGAACAAAATTATTAAGTGGCAAGTACAATCTTCGTTTTGAAAACCTTTCTTTGTACAAATATAGTTTTGACGAATACAATACGATCATAGATGATATGACAGATATCATAATAGGTGCAAAAATAGCTACAAAGGCAGAAAAAATAGCTTACCATATTGTAAATTTCGATGACGGTATAACTACGTGGGATAGTTTTCATTTTACAAGATTTCGAGATGGACAAGATGATTTAATCAATCATCAGCCATGGAGGTTGATATCTCGCTCCGATTATGATAATAATAATCTCAAAATTCAAGACAACATAGAGATCAATGTCAAAGAAAATGAAAATTTCCTTTCAGACATTTTACTTATTTACGTAGGAGATCCCACAGGTTATACACTTTAATTTTGATTATAACAAAAGACATAGTAGCAAGAGTGCAAAATCGGGATCGATCTGCATGCAAAATAATATATGATACGTACAGTAGCGTGTGTTTAGGCATTTGTCTTCGTTATGCAAGGAAACGAGTAGATGCAGAAGACATGCTTCAGGATGGCTTTTTGGAAGTTTTTGAGAGTATACACACTTACTCATTTAATGGTTCGTTTGAAGGATGGTTGAAGAAGGTGATTGTAAATCAAGTTTTCAATTATATTAGAAAAAACTACAAATTTCCTAGTGATACTGAAGAATTTGAACACATAGGATCAACTATCCAAAATGAACATGGTCTAGAAGAGAGAGAATTGCTTTCGGTCATAAACTCAATACCTGAGAAGTACAAAATCAGTTTTAACCTTCATGCCATTGATGCATACAGCCATAAAGAAATAGCTTGCTTATTAGGTATTGAAGAAAGTACATCTAGATCACAATTTTTAAGAGCCAGAAATATGATTATAAAGAAGTTAGAGGAGATTCAAATTTTCGAAAATAAAATATCAAAACATGGAACCTGATATAGATAAATTGACAAAAAAATTATCTAATTTAAATGTTGAACCAAACGAAGTTTTATTTGACAATATTTACAATAGATTTAATAAGAAAAGAAAACAGAGAATGCTGTTATGGTGGTTTTCTATATTATCTGGTATAGGGTTTATTTTCGTTATGCTTTACTTCATTTCTGTGGCTAATATTAAGGAAAATAAAACAGTAAAAACGACCATGGAAAATAAATCCTTGGATCAAAAAAGGAGCAATAAAGTTAAAGAAGATAATTGTCCCACAAATAATTACGAGATCCAAAAAAATCCTACAAAAAAGAAGCACCATAAAGCAAAAACAAGTGGTATCATCATAGCAAAGGAAGCAAAATCTGATAAAATAACTGAGCAACATAATATCTTAGATGATAAAAATTTAGATCATCGTTTTGAAACAGATCGAGAACAAGTCAATGATTTGTATGACCAAATTATGGACAGTCAATTGAATAGAACTATAGACCACTTTTCTTCCAAAAAACTTGAATTTGATACTGTTTCAAACCAAGATTCTTTGAATATTGATCATATTTTGGAGCCATTAACGAACAAAACAATTTATCTAGAAATTAAAAGATCAATTTCATATCCTAAAATCACTGATGAGAAAAATTCTCCTTTATTTCTGCCCATTCTACCGACCTACATGATTGATTTTTATGCCAATACAGGGTCTCAACAATTTTGCTCCTACGCAAATGCTAAAAAGATAAATTATGGTTTTGGCTTGAATTATAAAATATATAAAAACATGTACGTCAGATTAGGTCTGAGTCAATCCAAGATAAATTATTCTTTTGATTTTAACAATGAATTATTCAATCGTTTTGGTCAAACAGATAAATTTCCGGCTTTACCATTAATTAATCATAGAGTCGAAAAAATTTCATCTGACATAGGTTATACATCCTTGGACATAGGCTTCACCGCCAATTTATGGAACCATAGAAAACATCAAATACTTGCTTCTGTTCGTCAAGAAATTATATGCTCATCAAAGCAAGAAATAAATTTTAATCTGACTGAAAATGGTCAATATTTATACTTGACTTCCAATAGAAATATACGTGCACATCAACTCATATCATCAGTTATATACCAGTATAAAATAACAGGTAATTTAGGATTGGGTGTTCAGGTTTCACACAATTATAGTCTGGATTATTTGGGAATAGAAAGAGAATGGTATTCAGGATTTAATATTGGTAGCAATATAACATATGGATTCTAAAGCCAATGTCAAAATCGTTGGTTAGTGATAAATCACTAATGCAACTTATTCTTTGTAGACGTAAATTTGCTTTATTTTTCTCTTATCAAAATAGGATATTATGATTGGCCAATTTTCGTTACTTTGGACTAGGGTTTTACTTTCGGTTTGCCTTTGTTTCTTTATTCAAAGAGGATTCGGGCAGTTACCTGATTTTGTGTGGGCAAAAAAAGCTGATTTCACTACTTATGACATAACTTATGATGCTGCAGGCAATGTTTATACGACTGGTTCTTTCAGTGGTACAGTAGATTTTGACCCAAGCCCATTAGGAGTTTTTAACATTACAGCAAATACTAGCTCACCTAATATTTTTATCTTAAAACTGAATGCAAGCGGTCAATTTGTTTGGGCCAAAAGTTTTGTTCCGGCAATTGATGACACCGTAAACTGGGGAAGTACTATTGTCGTTGATTTATCTGGAAATGTTTATACTGGAGGGGCATTTAGTACTACTTTTCTATCGTTTGACGTAGGGATTGTAGATTTTGATCCAGGCCCAGGTGTATTTAATTTAAATACAGATGATTTTGGTCTTTTTGCAGCAAATTCTTATTTATCGAAATTGGATGCAAGTGGTAATTTCGTTTGGGCCATTAAAATGGTGAGCACTTCGGAAAATGGTTTTAGTATAGGTTTAGACAATACTGGTAATGTCTATGCGGCTAGCTCTTTTTCTGGCACAAAAGATTTTAATCCGAGTGCTTTAGGTGTTTTTAATATGACTTCAGAAGGCTCTCTCGACGGTTACATTTTAAAATTGAATGCAAGTGGTAATTTTGTTTGGGCAAAACAGATAGGAGGCTCAGATAATGATAAAATATATGGCTTAACATTAGATGGAACTAATAATGTTTTAACATCTGGCAGCTTTAGAGGAACAGCGGATTTTAACCCAAGTACATTGGGTGTGTACAATTTAACAAGTGTAGATGAAGATGATGCTTTTATTTCCAAATTAAACAGTTCAGGAAACTTTGTTTGGGCAAAATCAATTTCGGGAATGGATTACCAAACTGCAGAAAATATTAATGTTGATGAATTTGGCAGTGTCATCACCACTGGTCGCTTTGGTGGAACTACTGATTTTGATCCAAGCCCAGGAGGTGTATATAACCTTAGCCCTATTGGTGGTGTTGCAAATAATTTTATTTCAAAGTTAGATGAAAATGGAAATTTTACATGGGCAAAACAATTTTCTGGAATTACCATAGGACCTTATCTTTCCTTAGATGTCTTAGGTCAGATTTATTTTAGTGGTAATTATGAGGATGATTTTGATTGCGACCCAGGACCTGAGACTTATATGGTGACAAACGCAGGAGGATCAGATTATTTTACCCTAAGATTAAATGCTGATGGTATTTTTGATTGGGCTTTTAAGACAGGAAGTACAGGACAGGATTTTGCACAAGCTATTGCTGTGGACGCATCAAATAATGTTTACACAACGGGGAAGTTTAGCGGCTCTGTTGATTTTAATCCTGGGCCAAGCGTATTTATCTTAACTGGTGACAATAGTTTCGTTACAAAACTCCATCAAAGTATTATTCCACTTCCTATATCACTTTCTTTATTCACTGCAACATGTGACGATAATGAGGTGCTTATAGAGTGGACTACCGTTTCTGAAACGAATAATAAAGATTTTACAATAGAAAGATCAATAGATGGTATCCATTTTTCACCATTGAAAAGCATAGAAGGATATGGCAACAATTTGGAAAACAGAAATTATCATTTCACAGATCACCACCCTTTGAATGGTACTAACTTTTATCGATTAAAACAAACTGACTTTGACGGTAACTTTAGTTATTCTAAAGTGATTAAAACTCATTGCAGAGATGATGATAATGTCTTTTCTGTATATCCCAATCCAAGTATTGATGGCCAGATTAATATTATTCTATCAAATGATGCAGTAGTTACAATCATGAATGCATTGGGCAAAACCATTTATAGGCTAAGCTTTCCTTTAGGGCAGCATGTTATTAACTTGAGTACTAATTCAGGAATGTATTTTATAAATGTATTGTCAGGCAGTCACTATCAGTCTCAAAAAATTGTAATTGAGTAACATGATTTGTT
The DNA here is from genome assembly GCA_002482845.1 of Saprospiraceae bacterium UBA7687. Lineage (GTDB taxonomy): Bacteria > Bacteroidota > Bacteroidia > Chitinophagales > Saprospiraceae > OLB9. The sequence goes on along the minus strand of DLGT01000054.1, from coordinate 28,185 downwards.
CAACGCCAAAAATCCTTTTGACCATGGGAAACTTATTTCGGATTTCTTTTACCTTATCATTATTATTCCAGTTGACCGTCATCTCTGCGCAACTTCCAGAGCCAACTCAAGAATTCCGTGGTCTTTGGATCACGCAATTCAAAACCACTGTCTTAGGCAATACTGCTGCAGAAGATGCACTCATAGCTTATGCAGTGGCCAATGATTTTAATTATCTGATTTGTACCAATATGTTTCAGATACTCACAGCGCCATGTGGATCATTTACGCCAGACATGGTCGCTTTGCAAGCTTTTATTGCCAAAGCACATGCAGAAGGTATTGAGTACGTCAGTGGAAACGTTGGTGCTCTTGCAACCGCTGAAAAAATTCAGGATTATAATAATTGCGGATCTGTCACTAGTGCACAAAAATTGGATATGATTACCTATGAATGTGAATTTTACAATGCTGCCACCAATGGTTCCTGTCCAAGCTACGCATCCTATATCAGTCAACTCTCATCTATAAAAAGTATTTGTTCATGTACCACGTCTAGTGTCATTGGTCGTCCTTTGGTTTGTGAAGCTTACATCGGTGGCGAAGGCAGTACTGGCCTGGTTTTGACATATTCTTCAGAAGCTGAAATGGAAGAAATAGCTACTGTTGCCGATCATATTTTAATCACTTATTATCGACCCATGCCATCTAGTTCGGGTGGTAATTTTTTCAATTGGACCATAGATAGATTAGATTGGATAGCAAAAACAGGAGCTGCTAGTAACATCGTATTATTACTCAAATCCAGAAATACGGATGGTAACAATATGAATGCTTATCTGGCATCTTACCCAGGATCTCATTATGATGCATTGCGGGATCCATTTTTATCATGGGTAGACGGTATGGCTTACAATCCTACATTGACCAAAGGATATAGGGAACAGTATGATGACGGCACCTATCCATGGTTAGATGGCATACAAGTCAAAGGTTTCACTTGGTTTGAGCATGCTGCTAACATGGCACTTGGTCCATTGCCTATTTCACTCACTTCTTTTGATCTCACCAAAACACAAAATAAACAAGTATTGTTGAAATGGTCAACAGCATCAGAAGTGAACAATGATTACTTTGTAATTGAAAATTCAGTGGATGGGCAGCAATGGCAATTCGTATCAAAAATATCAGGAAAAGGAAATACTAATTCCACCCAATATTATACTTTCATAGATCAAAAACCATTAAGTGGCTCATCATATTACCGTATCAAACAAATAGATTTTGATGGACAAATGAGTTATACGCCTATCAAATCTATTTCATTTGATAGGTTAAATAATGACAATTCTTTAAGAATATTTCCTAATCCAGTCACCTATCATTTAAGTATTGAAGGGTTCTATCCTGAAGATGTTCAAATACAAATATTTAATATTCTGGGACATGAAATAAATGGCTTTTCTTTGAAAAAAGAAAGTTCGCTTATAAGTCTGGATGTATCCAATCTACCCACTGGAATATATCTATTATGTATCAATAACGAAAACATTCGATTTATCAAAAATGAATAAGCAAAAACACTATTCGTAAACAGTATAGACAATTTTTAAAACAAATAACCCCAATAATTTAAATCAATTCAAAATCAATCAAAAGATGAAACACATTACTTTTACTTTTTTACTTTTCTTATTAGTTTATTCCGCAAAGTCCCAAGTTTCCATTGGAGATATTGCCTTTATCGGGTATAATGAAGATCTTCCAGTAGATGGTTTTGCCATTATTACCCTCAATACCATACCTGGTAGTTCCACCATTTATTTTTCAGATCAGGGATTGGATTCTCCTAGTACATGGGTAGGAAATACTGAAGACCATTGGGTATTTACTGCTCCAACAGGCGGAATTCCTTGTGGAACGATTATTTCATTTAATGAAAACACGACTGATGTATTAACCATTTCTGGTGTTTCTGGAGCAACGATGGTCCATATATCAGGCACAGGATTGTTTAACCTAAGTGGAGGAGACCAAATGATCGCTTACACTGGCAGTACGGCTTTTCCTACATTTATTGCTGGTCTCACATCAGATGACGGCAACGGTACTCCTACATGTTTAGACCCAATCACTGGTTGGAGTGCCAATGGAGGCTGTATAGGTACAAATGTTAATAGATGTCATATCCCAGGAGGACTAACAAATGGCGTAAATTGTATCTCACTTTATCCTAATATCGGAACAGAGCTAGATAATTCAAAATATAATGGAACTTTGACGGGTACATCTACAGTCTTGAGAGCTGCTATCAACAATAGTGGTAATTGGTCAGGAAATGATGCTTCGAATTATGACATTAGCCCTTCAGGTTATCCAACACCAAGCGTCACCTGTGTGCCATTACCCATAGTGCTGACAGAATTTAGCGTAGTGAAGGATATCCAAGATCACGTGAATATAAGTTGGTCTACGGCATCAGAAGTGAATAATGATTACTTTGAAATAGAAAATTCAGCAGATGGTCATGAGTGGCAATTTGTATCAAAAATATCAGGAAAAGGAAATACTACTACTTCTCAACATTATTCATTTACTGATCAAAAACCATTAAGTGGAACTTCTTATTACCGAATCAAACAAGTAGATTTTGATGGACAAATGAGTTATACACCTATCAAATCAATCTCATTTGATAAAAACGATAACTATAAATCTCTTCGAATTACGCCCAATCCTGTGACCCATCAATTGAATATCCATGGTGAATATACAGCAAAAACTCAGATACAAATATTTAATGCACAAGGACGTAAGATGGATGGTCTGTTATTCCATAAAGAGTCTGAAAGTATGAGTGTGGATGTATCCCATTTACCAACCGGTTTATATCTGTTGCATATCCATGGTGAAAGTTCAAGGTTTATAAAATATTAGGCTTGGAATAAATGAAGCTTGTAAATACACGTATGCATTCATCGTCATTTTTAGAAATCTATGACCACATGTATGGTAGGCAAATAGATCATAAATATTTTGTATTTTTGCAAAAAAAATTAAGAAAAATGGCAGCAAAAGATGATATGACGATTCCACTATTACCAACAAGATATTACCACATTTATAATCGCGGAATTAACAAAGGAAACATTTTTTTCAACACTGAAAACTTCAAATACTTCCTAAATAAATATAGTCAAAAGATGCCAGGCTATTTCGATACTTTTGGTTATTGTTTATTAGACAAACATTTTCATTTGTTTATCAAAGTGGTTGATCAGGACCAACTTTTGGCCAAAGCGTTAGATGATTTCGAGATTGTCAACCAAACGTTTTACAAGGATTATGTGATGCCTTGGATTAGAAGGATGCATCTAGAAGATGCCGCAGCATCGACGGATTTGACAAATTTCAAGAATTTGTTAAATCTATACGCGCTACACGGAGATACACATCCCGCATCACCTGCGTATCCACCAGATCTGAAACTAGCGAGTTTCATAGATCAGTTAAGCTCGTGGGTAGTTTCGGAAAGATTCAGGGGATTTATGCTCGGTTATGCAAAAGCGATCAACAAACAAGCGTCTCGAACTGGCAGTTTACTCCAAAAAGGATTCAGAAGAAAGTACGTATCAAATGATGCATTCAACAAAAAACATGTCCTTTTTTATATCCATCACAATCCAATCCATCACTTTTATACAGATGCATATGAAAGCTATACGTGGAGCAGTTACTCGGCTTATCTTTGGGATGTTCAAACTCGACTCTGTAAGCATGAAGCCCTTGATTGGTTCGGTGGAAGAGCACAGTTTTTAGCATTTGGCGAAAAATATAAGCAAAATAAATCTTTTAATGCTGAATGGATCATCGATGAAAACTAATGATATAATAAATTCAAACCTTATAGGTTTTAAAAACCTATAAGGTTTAACGCTAATCCCTAAAATATGTACAAAATAATCATCTTTTTCTTTTCCATTATCATCATGACTCAAAGTTGTCAGCACCTATCTGTACCCAAGGATTCCAGATATCTTTCTATGGTGGGCGATATAGCAAACGATCCCAAATTGGATGATCCCAATTTCACTTTATGTGACGAAAAAAACACCAAACAATACCATAATCTCTATGAAGAGATGCAGTACGAAGGCGAAAAATATGCTTTAGATAATATATTTGCTACGCAATTTAAACCTTCGGAAGAAGCGAAGGACTCAGGTATGATTCGTATCCGATTTATAGTCAATTGCAAAGGTGAGACGGGTCGATTTAGATTGATGAGTTCAGGGTATGATTATAAGAAAAAACAGGTTGACAAAGCCATTACAGATCAACTGATGACCATTACAAAAAGTCTCAAAGGATGGAAGATACTCTCTGACAAAAAAGGACCAAAAGATTACTACCAATACTTGATATTCAAAATAACAGATGGTCAAATAAAAGAAATAATGCCATGACAAAGTTGACAAAATACATCATCGTTTGGGTAATCGCTTTATGTCAGACCATAAGCTCGGCACAAAATTGCAACGTCTTCCTTTATCAAAAAGACACTTTGCAATATGAAGCTTGCCTGATCGCAGAAGATGCTTACCAATATTATCAGTACAGCCGAGAATACCAAGAAATATTGGACAAAGCCATCGAAAAATGCCCCCATTTCTCCTATGCTTATCTCAATAAATCCACAGCGTATCTCAAAAGTGGTGACTTTATCACATGGAAATACCTAATAGACAAAGCAGTAGAGTATAACTTCAGGGAGAACATCGGTTATCGTGGATGGTGCAAGTTTATGTTTTTCAGAGATTATCAGGGAGCCATCGATGATATAGAATCTCTCGAAGCAGTCTCCAAAGGAAATATCGGTTACTCTGCAGGTGGACATTATCATCTGAAGGTGGCCAAAGCACTTTGTTACAAACAATTGGGCGACGTCGATAAAGCCATCTCCATAATGGAGCAATATATGCTGGACTCGGCCAATCAAATTTCTGTTTTTGACCACTTACACCTTGGTGTCATGTACTTAGAAACAGAAGCATACGATAAAGCCATCACCCAACTTAATCTCCAAAGCGTCCAAAATGATCTAGCTGAAAACCAATATTACTTAGCGCTTTGTCATAAAAAAATGGGGAACGACTCCTTATTTTCTGAACATATCACCAAAGCAAAAGAAATGTATCTCCGCAATCAAAAGATGGTATTCCATTATACAGAACCTATAGACAGGGTTTACCTAGAAGAGATTAACCAAGCTTTGATAGGAAATGAAAAAGCTGATAAATAAGGTTTTCAACAAAACATCGATTCAAACCTTATAGGTTTTTAAAACCTATAAGGTTTAATTCAACAAATCAGCAACAATCTTTTCTGACCATTTTTTTCTTTTGGTGCACGATGCAGACAAGGCAGCACTTTGCTTTCAGGGTGGTCAATAGCCAATCTGCAAATATGGCCCAAACCTAATTTGATTGCTTGTGCCTCAGGATTTGCTTGATAGTGAAGATCAAAGAAATTTTCAATCAAAAAAGATTCGAAATCTTCATCTGCACCATCATGTAACTTTTTTAGTTCATCACGTATTTCGGGAATAAGTATTTTTTGTGTGCCTTGAGCATTAGGCAAGATTTCACTACACGCGCCATAGTAGGTACATAAAATAGTATCGGCCGCAATAGGCGCACGATCTACATGGAACGAATACACATCCGTAGGAAAAAACGGATAGCTATCATCTCTTTCATAGTAATTGATAATATTCAGTGATGGAGATGCACCGTGCGCTTCCAAGAGTTTCATATCATTCAAAAGGATGTCACGAGCAAGTTGTCCTTGTTCATTCAACACCAACTCAAGAAGGTCATCGGGATGAAGCTCGACCATGTTGTCGTCCACTCCTATCGAATTAACTATCTCTCCAAAATCACCCATTAACTCACGGGTCCAACAAATCGCATTAGTATCGCCCTGAAAAGGCGTTGCTACCAGGTCTTTAAAATTATAGACAAATTGGATTTGGTGGTTGGGATTGGATGTGTTTGGCATGATGGATTTATTATTAGAAGATAATTAGTATTATTGATTTTTGTGTCAGTAATACCATAATGATTTAATAAAATGGCATTATACCAAGTGATGAGATTATCAATATAGAATTATTAAGTCATCTATCTCTTTTAATTCATTGATTCTATCAGAGTAAAGATCAAAAAAATATTTCAATGTAATTTTTCTATCTTCATAATCATATGGGATTATTTTGTTTTCAAAAACAGTTTTTAAATCTTCACCTTTATCTAACAAATTTTTAAATTCTGATTTTAAGCTTATCAAATGTGTGTAGCCTGAAACTCCATTTAAAATTCCTAAGTCAATATTTTCTAACTTTCCTTTGATAGAGTTAAAATACAAAGAATTTGACGGCTTACCATTTTCAAAAGAAAAACTAAAAAATTCCTTAGGTATAGTGAAACAGATTCCGACATTGGAGGGGAGAATTTTAATAGTGTCGAGTATTATCTTTGGTTTAACATCCTTAACACATAAAATTATTATATTTTTATTTATTTTTAAATCGTCAAAAAATAGATACCCTGAATTGAAAAATATTATTTCTGTCTTTAGCGATTTCCTTTCAAAAGTTTGCTTTTGTAAAAGTAAATCTTTCTCTTTGAAGTAGTAATTTTTCTTATACATAGATAATAATGTTTTTATATTCAGAGATATAATGTTCGCATACACATCTACATGGATATCTTCAAATAGTCTACTTATTACATTATAATCAAGATTTACGGAACAAATTTCTCTAGATAGATTAATATTAGCCATCTTACCTGTTTCAACATAATCAATAATAATTGAACGTTTGAGTATGTTCCACCCTCTATGATAAGTTTTAAATTCAAAATCTCGAACTAAAAAAGAATTAAGGTAATTTGACTCGACAGGCAGACTTCCTTGTGTTTTAATTCTTTTTCTATAATTCCACCGCAATTTTGTATTTTCACAAACAAAACTTCTCCATTTAAGTCTAAACTCTAATTCTAAAAATTTTGTCAAATACTTTATTTCCACATCGCCTGAGTAATGAAAATAGTATTGTTTTAACTGTTTTCTCATTGTCTCATTAATGATATTTTCAAAGAGAGGGATCCTAATCATTGTTCCTTCAAAATTATCTATTTCTACTAATTTCATATCTATATTTTTATCTAATTCATCCCCCTCTTTGATTTCAAATTCGTAAATTTCATTGGATTGATAGCTTTTGGTAGTGATTAAAGCTTTGTTTCCTAAGTTGAAGACTGACAAAACCCCAATACCGAATTTCCCCACAACAGATTCGTAATAATATTTTTCTATTTTGCTAGTGCGACCAATTTTTAAAAAATAATTACAGATATCATAAAAATTCATTCCAATTCCGTTATCTTTTATTATAAGCTCTTGATCAGTAAATTCTATTTCTATCAATGGATTGTAGACATCGTCATTAATTTTTCTTAAAAGACAAGCATCTACGCTGTTTTGTACTAATTCTCTTAAAGCAGATAATCTATTTGTGTACAGTTTTCTTGAAAGTAAAGGCAAAAGTGTTGGACTGAAAGTTAGTTTGACTTCACCGTAAACTATGGGACTACTATCTGTAAATGCATCACCGAATAAATTGGATGTTACTCGTCTATATTTTAGTTTTAGATTTGCCAGATCATTTTGAAGACTGTAAGCTTCTCCTAAAATTGCCCAGGTTCTGTCTAATTCAGTCTGAATTGACTCAAAAAGTGACTTTATTGATAAGTATAAATTATTACTAATTCCACTTTTCACAGTAAAACGAATAGATTCGATATCTGTTCTATCCATTGATCTGTCTAAAATCGCATCATGTTTGAAGAATTCATGCTGTGAGAGATGACTCTCAAAGTTTCTAAACATAAATATGGCTGAAAAAATTCGATTAGAGTCTATAAGAAAATAATCAGCAATTCGAAGTATTGCCATTAAAAATGTAGTTTTAACACCCAAGAAATTCATCCAATTGCTATTGTCAATATCTTTTAGTGCTGAGTTCGCTTTCCGAAAGTCAATACCATGACTTCTTGCTATTAAACCAATCGTTTTTTGAAAAGCTTCCCTAATATTTGAACCACCTGTTACAAGATCGAAAGGTTCTAAATCAATTAATTTAAAAGTACCATTTTCAATAGTAAGACCTTCAATAAAGATTTCATGACCAATTCTTGGATGATGCCTTCTTATAAATTCCCCAATAAATCTTCTATCAATTAGAGTGATTTCATTTTTATCAAATTGATATGAATTTGGCGGGCTAGTTACTTTTCCTAATATTGCCTTTTTATTGTCATCTGTCCATTTGCTTGATTCTTCAAGATACTGTTTCCATAATTCTTTAAAAGTTGTTTTATCAAAATCTAAAACTGGCTTATTGTCGCGAATCATCTTATTAAAATGGGATAAGTTTAAACTCATCCCAATATCATGGATGTAAATTGCAGAAATTAATATTCCAATATTTTTGGAATCTAGGATGAGAAAAGCATCATCATGTATAATCTCTTCTGAGCATTTCAATAATTCATTTATATGATGAATACCATGATTAGTATATTCGGGGAAAAAAAATAAATGACTTTCTGAAATTACTCTTTCTATTCTTTCTGTGCAAATAGATATCACATTATGTATGGTTCTATCCCTTTTTAAAATTTCCTCAAACTTTAAAGGCAAAATTATTTTTGATTCTTCCATCTTTTACTTTTATTATAAATTTCAATCAATTTAACCCCAAAATCCAACAATTTTCACGTTATTCTAATATAACTAATCTAATGGTGTAAATATCTTCGAAATTATGATGACTTTCCAATCTAAATACACAAAAATAGATGATCCGCGAGTTTTTCCCACATTTATTTTAAACAACGCTGTTCAGAAAATTGACTTTTGATAAACTATACCGATCTTTATTCAGGAATTACAATTTGCACTTTACCGTCAACAGAAATAGCTATTTTTTGATGGTTACGTTTTTTATTTTCAATTAATTCTTGAGCGGCAACTTTTAGGGCTTCTATTATTTTATCTTGGAGAGCCGTTATTTGATTATTTTCCATTGATTATAATATTATATTTTTGTTGATCAATAATTTCAATTTTCTGATTGATTTTTTTTCTAAAGATTAAGTTCGGATATTTATCTGAATTATCAAAAAGCATCACGCTATCACAAATTGGCAAATAAAGCTCAAACAAATTTTTTATTCCTCTATTATACCTTCTTTCAATTACTTCGGCTGGTATATTATGTCCACCTTCACTTACTCTTAGTGCTACTCTTTGCTTGGCTAGGCCGATGCTATTGAGCCAAAAAAACAGTAAAGTTACTGCAAATCCACGATTTTGTGCCTTTTTGACAGTTTTAGCGAATGACTTGGTAGCAAGCGTGGTTTCAAAAGCAAAATCCACTTCTTTTTGCAAAAGTTCATCTATGCGGTTTAGCATGATTCTTCCGGCTTCAAAACTAACATTTTCTGGCTGAAAAGGAGAAAGACCTTTGGCGATTTCATCAGCATTTACAAACTCTTTACAATTTAAAACAGTGGGTAATATACTATAAGATGCCGTAGTTTTACCTGCTCCATTACAACCAGCAATTATGAATAAATTCTTATTAGTCATTTATCTGGATTGTGCACATTAGCAATAAACTTTTGTTGTTATACTGATTTCTATCCGTTCATTCCTTTTATCAATAAAAGTAATATGTCCGTTTTCTATCCAAAAATTTAATAAATTCATATTCTAAATATCCAATTATTAAAGAACGCAAACTTACAATTTTATAATGACTTGTATAAATCTATCTTGGTTTAAACTCTTTTTCCTTTTGATGTTTTTTGATTTAGGATATTAAACACTTACCTTTATCATGTAGCTTTTGACATTGGCATTTTGGATGGATGCTCTCTTTACATATGTGACCTAAGTTATCGATCTTACACCTTCCTAATCCTTATCCCATCCACTCATTAAGCCTAAAGGAGACCTCATAAACCCTTAAGCAAGACTGCTTATCACTAAAGAGGTCCATCAAAACACATTATGGGAAGTCAAAAACACTAATTGGGTTCTAATGGAAGCTTTCGGATGGATCAAAATCACTTTCTGGGCTTTGATGAAAGCTTAACGACCTATACTTTACAGCTTATGACTTCTCGTTAAGGGTAAAGGAGTTGTCTCTAAGCTTTATTGTCTAGTCTTAGAAAGATAAAGACTTGTCCTATAAGCTTATTTCGAACTCCTAAAGCGTGAATCATCCGTCGAATATTGCTATTGCATCATACGACAAGCTAATGAACTGGTCCTAAAGCCTCATCCTTAAACCGTGAAAGCTTAATTACTACCCCAAAATGGAATTTGATGATCCAAAAACCTTCTAGCATAGGTGCAAAAGAGTAATTGAGTAGTCATGTAAGCTTATTAGGTACTATCGGCATCTTAATCGATATCAAAATACACTAAATCGACATCAAAATATACAAAATCGATATTGATATTTTCTAAATCAATATCGATATAGAAAATATCAATATCAAAAGAGACAATATTAATATCCATTTTGTCTGTATCAATATCAGTTTTTACTACATCGATATTAAAATACACTGAATCAATATTTATATATACAAAAATGACATCGATATACTATTAATCAATATTAAAATATTATTCAACGATATGGATTTATACGACAACAATATGGATAAACTATTCACCAATATCGATGTTGTAAGTATCGATATTGATATACACAAAACTAAAAATTATTGACCATGAAACGTAAAGATCCAAGACTATTAACTGAATGTAAAGATAAAGTCATTCCATTATTACAAGCTTTAAGTTCGGATACTCCACCCGAAAACGATGCTTTTGAGAATTTCATAAAAGCCACTGACTTTTACACCAAACTGACAGAAGAATATAACAGAACCATCATAACTGCCGAAAATCTACATAGACAAATTGTGGAACACGAAAAACTTATCAAAGATGTCAAAGAAAGGGCTAAGGCTGCCATTATCTTACAATACGGAAAAAATTCACTTTTATTCCGCAACTTTAACCAATCGTCAGAATACAAAAAAGTACAGAGACGCAATCAACTCAAAGAGAAAAAGATGAAAGGGTTGTAAAAGTACTTGTACCTACTCAATCCATAAGGAGAAGAGATTAAAAATCTAATTGAATAATTTCTGTATTATTTCATCATTTGATGGCACAATATTATAAATTATCAAAGTGTGAGTCTGCTTCGAAAATATAAATTGAATGATAATCAAACGTTTTTTAACCTACCCCTAAATGGAAACGTCTGATTATCAATGCAGTAGAATCCAATATTTTCCCGATATTCGAACTAAGGACTTCTCAGAGTGGACTCAATTGTACATTAATGCTTTATTTTATGTCATGAAATACCCAAAGCGCTCCCTTGTCATCTGTAAATCCTACAATACCTTCATTGTGCGTATAATATAGTTTATTACAAGCTACTACATCTTCCTTTGTGATTTCTGATATATATACATCATGAAATGTTTTGCCTAATAAGTCGAGATTTTTTTCTTTGGTATTAAACCATGATTCGCCATCTTGATATATTATAATACTTGGTGTCAGTCCTTGATTAATGGTTGTTAGCAATTCTACGTAAAGTCTTTCATAAATTATCTTTTCGTGCAATTCAGGTTGTGCTGTTATGGATAAATGATAATTAGTGTTGTTCGGATCTCTTAAGGTGTAGACTTCTTTATTAAAACTATTTCCATCTAAATCAGCAATTTTAAATTCATCAAAAGAAAGTTTAAATTTTAGAATTTCTCCTTCCCTATTTTTAAAGACAATACAATTGCTCTCTTTATAAGTACTCTCGGGAATAAACTTTCTAATCAAAGAAATAGAATAATTATTGTCACCCATTTGGCAAGGTTCCTGTTGACAGTTCATTGTCAATATTGCCATTATCATACATAAAAATCCATTCTTCATTTTTTAGATCTTAAAGGATGTTAATAAAAATATTGTTAACCCAAATTTGCACAAAAACAACTTAAACGACATCAAGGATTTTCATACTTCCTTTTTATTTCATCTTCTGTAAGTGCAACATTATAAATCTGGAGATTGTCCATGAGTCCATTAAATCTTGTTCCGTTTGGATTCCATTGGTAAACACCAATTCCTAAGCGTTTGCTGGTTACTTTAAGCCTTTTTCCAGTAAGATGCATAGATTTAGAGAGTTGACCGTTATAGTAAATTTTTAATTCCTTATAGTCCCATGTTGCTGTCAAATATTGCCACACTCCTTTTTTGATTTCTATATCTGATGTTAATACTACGTAACTATTGTCATTAAAATATAAGACAACCCTCGGATTTCCTCCCCAAAAGTCAAAACTATAAGGTCCTCCACCATTTTGTTCCATGGGTTTATGGATCAAGTAAGCTTGAGAAATGTTTGGTTTTACCCACAAACTAAATGTAAAAGAAGTATCTAGATCAAAAGTCCTACTCGCGCTTACTATTATCGATGAATAATAGGAGTCAAAAAGTGCCGCATTCTGATCGACTCCTAAAGTGTCATCGGTGAGTGATACTTCATCAAAATTAAGCTGATTTTTATATCGGGAATGATCTATTAAATCATCATTAAACTTCACATCCAGCAACAACGATGGATCAGGTAGTTCTTCCACAATGATCGGTTCAGGCTCATGCATACAAGAGCTAATGAAAATACATATTAAAGTAAGTAAAATGAAATTTTTCATATCTTGTTTTTAATTTATGTTTAAATCACTAATTTTCAATTAGAAAAAGATTGAAGTTAAGTTCAATCAAATACATAATTCAAAAATAACATTTTCTATCTAATTTAATCTACTTTCCAAATGGTTATTTTCAAATAAAAACCTACAAGTCTTTTCATATACGACTGATTTTTATACATTGTTCTGTTCTTTTACATTTCATTTACACACTTTTACAGCTTATTTTAACACAATAAACAAAAACATCTTTCCTTTGACCTAAATTAGAAAAATATGTGGATGAGCCAATGGAAATGTGCAGTGTATGTTGTGATCATTATTTGGTCAACAGCTTGTGGTTTGAATAAAAATAGTCAGACCCAAGGTCCGCCTACGATAGTGCGAACTGAAGCGACAGGCGTTCGTGCATCCATCGTTCAGAAACTAAAAGAACTAGACCATAAACCCGTGGAAGAACGAATCGCGCTCTACAAAAAGTTAAAAAAAGATAGCCTAGATGTCTATAATTTTGAAAATGAAGACGAACTCACCATGTATGGTTATGGATTTTTATGGGAAGATAAAGTAGATGAAGCTTTCGCCATTTTCCAATTGATCGTAGATGAATTTGGTTCTGCCAATTCTTATGACAGTCTCGCAGAAGCTTATCTCAAAAAAGGAAATAAGGAAGCATCACTAGCAAACTATGAACGATCTCTAGCTATGAATCCCGACAATTTTAATGCGGAAGACCAAATAGCACTGATCAAATATCCTGAGATAAAACCACTGAAGCCAAGTGAAAAATTTCACAAAATATATACTGCCGAAGCATATAAAGCAGACCTAGATCAGCTAGGAAAATCACTTCTAAAAATCCACCCAAATGCACTTAAGTTTATATCGCAAAAAGACTTTAATAATAATGTAGAAATTGCCAAATCACAGATCACAGATAAGACTACCTTTGGTGAATTTTCCTATATATGCAATAAAATCATAGCCAGTGTTTACTGTTCGCACACAGGTATGGGTGGCTTTTATCCTGAACATGAGATGTTGCCCAATTCTCGATTTTTTCCTATACAGACACGATGGATAGGTGATCAAATGTATGTCATAGATCCGCTCAACAATAGTGCTAAAGTAAAAGCTAAAGACGAAATCTTGGCTATCAATGGTATCCCTGTAGCAACCATTATAGACAAAATCTATCAACACATACCTGCACAAGGCTATGTCAAAACGACCAAAAACCATGTGTTTAATAAATTCTCTTCGAGTATGTTACCTTACGCTCTTGGTTTGCCAGAAACTTACTCCATTACCGTGAAAGGATGTAAAAATCCGATTGTTTTGCACAAAGCAGAAAAACCGTTAGGTCCCTATTGGGATTATCTCAAATATTGTCCGAATCTTTTGTGTATTGAATATATGGATGATAAAAAAACTGCCTTGATGACCATTGAATCATTTAACTATTATTCATGGAACAATTTGCAAGTTTTTATTGATTTCATAGATAAAAACTTTAAAGACATAGAAGCAAAAGGTATCAAAAATCTCATCATCGATGTGCGATACAATGGTGGTGGATCACAGTCGGCGGCGATTCACCTGTTAAAGTATCTGGTTGACAAACCATTTACTTACTATTCCAAAGCTGATTTCTCTGGAAAAGTAGGCAAGATAGAAGGTGAAGAGCTCATCTATCCTTTCACGAATGGATACAAAGGCAAGGTCTTGTTTTTGATAGATGGCATAGGCAATTCTACGACAGGACATTTTATGTCTTTGGTCAAAACCATGAAACTAGGTATCATCATCGGCGAAGAACTTGGTTCCAATCAGTTTTGCTCAGCAGGCTCCACCACTTGTCGACTAAAAAATACCAAACTTAGTTATTACGTCGCCAACAATACACACATCTCTACAGCCACATCGCTACCCGATGAAAAAGGCATTTTACCTGATCATTATATCCATCAAAGCATCGACGATGTCGTCAATCGTAAAGATGTGGTGAAGGAGTTTGCTTTGGGGCTTTTGAAATGATTTGGTTGTTAATTTTGATCCCGAAACAAAACGAATCAAGAGAATGTTAAAACCACAATTCATTTATCATAGATTAAGAATATATGTATAAAAAAAGGGTTTGCTTTATCATTTTAATTAATACAGTAACAACTTTCTACTGTACTTTAAGTGCTCAAAAATTTACATCTGGGTTAATTGAACAAGGTTTTATCGATGTAGTTATAATTGATACTACAGAACTAGCTTTGGCCGAGGCAACTTTTTTAAGAGAAAACGCTTCAATGTCTGACCCAAATGAGTATATTTATTTTAACTCCAAATATCAGATTGAAATCGATACAATCAATGTAGGTGAATACATTAAAAACTACCTAGATATAGAATCTGGACTTAAATATATTTACTATGAAAGCCCTTCTTCAAAGTTGGTAACAATAGATTCGTTTGTGTATAATTTTAAAAGCGATGTTGATATGAATCGAATAATGGACTCATTAAAAATTGTTTTTGCACACATGAAAGAAAATACTCCTAAAATATTAATAGACGGCTATCAATGTTATAAAATTGAGCCTAATGAAATAAAAAAAGGAGAGGAAGGATATTTTAGAATGTACGTAACTGACCAAATAGGTACAAAATATGCAGAAGGAGGAATCAAAAATGCAGTTGAAGGATACCCAATTCAAATGTGGATATCATTATCTAAAGAATGTGAAATAGGTTTTGGCGTAAAGAGCATAAGATTTATTGATCCACAAAATGAGATATTTGATAAGCCTACGGTTGGTTACAAGCTTGTAAGCTTAGAAGAATTTAATGGAACTGTTTACCGATAATTAAAAAGATGTTTTCCTGTTATAAGTTACAGTAATGAGTTCAAAAATAAAACCTATTTTTTGAACTCATTACTGTATATCTGTTTGTATCCAACCGAAACCTATCACTTAAAGATTTTGAAAAAAACATTATTCAATTTTGACAAAAGTCTTCGTAAATATCCTTTTGTCATTGATCATTTTTAAGGTATATATTCCTGTATTCAATCCACTTATATCTATATCAAATAAATGATTGACATTCATCTGTTTTAGAGATTTTACCAACATACCTTGATTGTTATATATTTCAAACTTATTTTCGGCATCGATCAATGCACCTGTTTCGATATAGAGTCGACTAGACGAAGGATTTGGATAAACTCTAGGTGGTAGAAAATCATCAATGACCAATTGTTTAATATACTTAAACTTACACTCTTTACCATTCACATCTGTCCTGTAGATAAGCATACAAATTTCAAAATCTCCCGACGTGGTAAAAGTGAAGACAAAAGGACTGTTGCCATAAGTGGTCTCACTGATACCAAGTGGCATGATGGACCAGACAATTTTATCACACTCAGGGTCAAAGATACCATTAGGTTTGAATGTGTACACTTGCCCTACATTCGTACACATTATCCCCTTCACTGCTTGAGCTTCAAATTCTTTATCGCACAGACATTTATTCGGTTCTTGATCACATTCAGGCAAAGTGATATTACTTTCCGTTTTGCAACAAACATTACCCTCCAAATCATGCAAAATGATATTAAAACAATAAGCGGTATTTGCATTAAATGGTGCACCCAATACTATTGTTATTGGACCATAGGTAGACATAGGACTTAAATTACCCAATGGAATATTTTGATTATACGCTGCAAGTGTAGGATCACACCATTGTAAATAAGCATTAGAGACGTTAAATGCAGTATGGTTAGTGATGTAAAATTCCACCACCCATTTGTTGTCTTTACAATAAACTTTTGTTTCTACTTCAGCACATTCTGTACAAGACAATGTAATAGAATCCGAGCATGTGGTGCCATCTAGACTTACCCATTTGATGACTACATCTGTTTCCTCGATGCTCGATTCATTGATGCAAATGGTAGGCAAAGACTCATATCCTGTCGGTATAAACGGTGTTAGCGGCTCTAGATTTATTTGTGAAGGTGTATAGGACTGAAGATTCCAATTTGTTCCTCCAGTGGTATTCATGCTAAGTGTTTGCCCCGTGGTGGCTGAGCATATAATTAGGTTGGTAAACTCAGATTCAGCAGCATAGTTATTGATAATGATATCAAAACAACAGCTATCTATGCCTTCAGTAACTTGGGTGACACTGTGCACGTAAACACTATCACAAGGACCACATCCAGGTATAAATATACAATGGATAGAGTCAAGACTACAGCACAAAGCTTCAGGATGTTCGATAGGATTTTGTTCGTGAGCAGTGAGATTGAAACAGAGATTTTGATTTTCGAAGGTCTGTAATGGAAAATTATACACCAACGTCGTACATTGACCAGGCAATAGTGGTGTCAAGAAGTTAATTGTCAATGGTCCTATAGGAATTCCAGCAGGGCTTAAAGGATTCATGACAAGATACCCAACAGTCAATGGTGATGAATTTGAATTGCAAACAGTAACCTCATAAACCATCGATTCCGGACCACAATAAATACTATCGTTAGCTATAAAAATACATCCTTCAGGCTGACAATCCAACTCAATGGTATCCATGCAGACAACTTGGCCTGTCGAATCATACCAATTAGCTATTAAAACCACTGGCCCAATACTAAAATTATTAAAACACAAGTCTATCAAGGACGAAACGGTGCCAGTATCCAAAGGATTGCCAGCTACCACATCGCCAATGGTAACAGAATTGGACGTACTGCCCAAGATTTGATATCCTGAAGCCAATGATGGAAAATTAATAACCATATTGGCATTAGTAGCCGTAAATGTTACAGATGATATCGGAGACATACCTAAATAATATCCAATATCAAAACAACAGCCATTAGATGATGAAGGCAAAGGAGTGGCAGTGATGTCAGCATTTTCGTCTTCACAACACAACATTGTTTCGAGAATCAATGCCCCAGAAGTGTCCACACATCCGAATGAAGTATAAGCTTTTAAATTATAAGTGCCTGGTTGTGTAGCCATCAACATGCTCATATTCCCATTGGGCGTGATAGGCAATCCATTGAAGCACCATTGATACATGGCTAGGCCTTCAGGACCACACAATTTGAATGGTGTACAAACTTTATAACATCCTTGCGGTACATAACACAAATCAGGAAGCGGGTGCACAATTTCAGATACTTTTGACGAACAACCAGAAATCGTATCCGTTGCTACGACACTGTAGGTGCCTGCTGCGTTCACCAGTATCGAAGTACTAGTCGAACCTGTACTCCACTGATAAACCACATTGGGGAGAATCGGCGAAACAGTTAAAAGATTTGGCGTTCCTTCACATAATGTATCGTTGGCAATAATCATAATCGCAGGAGCCATTGCTGAATTAATAAACCAAGGCGCAGAAAGATCTACACATCCATTCATATCAGTAATTTGGAAGTAGACTGTATCTGGTGGACTTGTCCCACAAACAGTCAAGTTAGGAAAAACAAGACCTGGACCCGGTATTAAATTTTGATTAAACCACTGATAGGTTGCGCCACTATATTGTGATCCATTAAGTGTAATACAATCTCCATCGCAAATAAAGTGCGAACCTGAAATAGTAGCATCAGGCAATGGGAAGACTGTAATGTCTACACCAGCAATAGCTTTAGTGCAAGCATTGCTATCTGTTACAGTAACACTATAAGTCCCAGTGGAAGTGACAGAAATTGATTGGGTAGTTGCACCATTAGACCAATTGTACATGACGGCTAATGGAGCAGTTAATATGGCTGTATCTCCTTGACATATTTCATCATCAGATACCATAATTGGCCCATACATGACCATTGGTGTAACAGTTATAGTCTGCGAAGAACTATTAGAACATCCGAATATATCTACTACAGTAAGCGAAATCGTGTAAGTTGTTGCAGTCATGTAGGTATGCTGGGTGATAGAAGCATTATTGCCTGTAAAATCTCCAAAGTCCCAAGTATAGGAAAGGATATTGGTTGTGTTGGTCGGCGTGAAGGTGGCAGCTTGATTGATACAGATAGGATTCGGGCTGAAGGTAAAAGTAGCCACTGGTTTGACTGGTACATTGACATTTAGCGTGGTAGTCACGACACAACCATTCATACTAAATACGGTCAAAGTTACTGTATGTACACCTGAACTACTATATACATGTTTAGGATTTTGCAAGCTACTCGGTGGTGTAAAGTCCCCAAAATCCCATGACCATCCTACGATATTGTCAATAGGCAAAACAGTGCTAAGATCCTGAAAGCAGAAGGTATCACACATATTGGTGAAGGTGAATTTAGGAGCGACAGGAATACATACAGGTATTGACTGCGAGACAGGGCATGGCAACCCAGTATTAATATCTGGCGATGTACCATAGGCATAGACTACTCTACAACCAGCAGATGTATAGTCATGGGTTGGATTATTGATAGGTCCAGTATAACCATTATTAGGGAAGTCAGCAAAATTCCACGAACCTACGCTAAAATTAGGCGATACAGAAAATGTTGCTTGATTGCACATTGGACTACCCAAGGTCACATTTCCGCTTACTAAAGATGGGTTACATCCATTGCCCGTTCCCGTAGTGCAAGTATCTTGATTGACAGTGATGATATTGCTTGTATTCATACATCCAGTAGCTGGATCTGTTACTTTGACCTGATATACAAATGACATATCAACATTATTGTTAGTATGTGTCAAGGTAGCCACTGAAACCACCGTTGGCGGATTGTTTGGTGGGTTTCCATTGCAAGTCCATGTGTATGAATAACTTGGATCATAAAATGCGTAAATGACCACAGATCCACCACCATTTATACATAGATTTGTCAAGCTTGGTGAGGATATATTCGCCACGGGCAGTGGTGAAGCATTTGCAGTAAATGAACCAATAGATGAACAACCTCCACTGGTAGCAGTGACAGTGTACGTTCCTGGTAAAGATATTGATATAGATGATAATGTCCCGCCTGTATTCCATAAGTAAGATGAGAATCCACTGGTATTCAAAGTAGCAGTGCCGCCCGGACAAAGAAATCCACTCATAGTAATGATAGGAGGATTGATAGGCAATAATGTAAACGTAGCAGTTACAGGAAGATTTGTTGAGCAAATAGATATGACGCATGTCAAAGTAAAGGTGCCTGGAATGTTATTCCATTGTATAGAGATATTAGGGCTTCCTTGACCTACAATACTTCCCGCTGCTGGGTTGTCCAAAGACCATGTATAGGAAGCGTCCGGATCTTGCATAGGTGTGATGGCATAATTATTTAATGTGTTTAGACATGCTGTCGTTCCCATAATGGATGGTGATCCAATGATACCTTTTTTTGTAGGAATATTGATGATTGGTGTGGACATACAGTTTGGATTATTAAGCATCATTTGTGCAAGTGAGATACTATACGGACCAGCATTATTCCAAACAATTTTTATAGGATCACCAGTGTAAGGATTGGAACCACCCACGATGACACCACCTGTAATATTCCAAACAAACTTTTTATTGGATTCATTGCTATGGCCAAAGTAAGTAAGTGTATCCCCAGGACAAAAAGTCATAGGACCAGTGATACTATCTGGAGGCGGTATAGTCATCACGTTATAAGACCTACAAATTAGGTTGTTGCAAAATGGATTTGGTGCGTTGGGGCTAACACAAATCGTATAAACGCCTGTTGAGGGCCACGTGATACTTATGGAAGTAGGGCCCACATTAGGAAATCCTAGTAAAGGTGGCGAACTAGTCCAAGTATAACCATTGATAGGTTGTGGTCCTGCGACTATCGTTGTTAATGTACTGACATCACCGACACAAACGGTCGTATTCGGATCTGGTGCCAATCCATATTTATCTAAAATGCTAACTTTAAGGGTGGCCATTCCGCTACAATCACCTTCTTCGTGATTTGGCAAATCATTGAGAAACTTACTTTCATAAGTACCTGTGATCATACCCATCATGGGCGCCATATTATCCCACATGATGGTTATGGTATGGGCATTGGTATCTTGAGAAACAATCATACCACCCATAACATTCCAATGATATAGCACACTCTGCCATTTAGGGAGCGAATAGGTTGCTTTTTGACCGGCACATACTACCATTGGACCTGATATAGTACTTACATTTTGGATGACAGGTACATTTACGGTCACAGGTTGGGTACAATAAATATTGGGAACACAACCAGACAATTGAAGAGAAATTTGACCTATTGGACCTGTAGGCCATACTACGCATATCGTATCGTTGCTTTGACCTGTAAAAGGTAGTATGTTACCATTGGCATCTTTGACTGTCCATGTCAATGTACAACCAGTAGTTGTCGTCCAATACTTGACTGAGTCGCCTTCACAAACAGTGGATATCCATAAAATATCAGGACCAGGTTTATCATCAATGGTAACTTTCATGGTCATTGTATCACTACAGCAGCAAAGTGCTTCACCATTCGGACCATAATTATCTTTTGTGGCCACAAGCGTTACCATATACATGCCTGGAGATGAATAAATATGCGTAGGATGCACATCATTTGAATAATTGCCATCGCCAAAATCCCAATAAAAACTTGTGGAATTAGGACTACTTGTATTGGTAAAAGAAATGGATGAACCTAAACAAAATATACTATCCGTTTTTGTGAAACTTGCCGTAGGACCTTCTAAGATATCCACACAAAAATCAAACACTGTTACGGTAGTTCCATTTGTTATGACCAAATTTATAAATCCAGATCCTGTTGGTCCCCAGTTCACTTTTATTTCTCCAGAATCCACCACCATCATTGTGCCACCGATCACCGTCCACACATATTGGTTGCCTAAAATATGTGGTACAAAGTAAGTTGCTGTTGAATTTTCACATGAGCTAAGACAACCACCTTGAGGCGGAGAGCCCGCAGATCCTTGCTGAGTAGGGAGCTCCACAAAACTGCAATCTGGTTTAGGACATTTCACTTCCACAGTTACTTCTGTGACGTCTGAAGTTTCATTGCCAATTCTGATAAAATAAGATAAATTATGAATGCCACAACATGTCTTTGGGTCGCCGATAAAAGACAAATCTCCATCTGAGCTAATTCTAAAACAATTGTCTTGCAAAACGGGGAAAACAATACATTGCGCTGTATTATTACAAGGAGCATCATTGGTAAGCACATTGTAAGTTTCAATATTGTCAATAAAGATGCAAAAACTATCAGGAGTAGTCAGTTGTGCTTGAATAGTTGTAAATCCTGTCAGAAATAATATTATGGTGTAAAGGTTGGTTCTCATAACATTGATTTTTTTGGTTAATAAGAAATATTTGCGTTAGGATTCGTATTGGTATTCAGTGTCGCTGTTGACAGAATAGTGCCTACATTATTTCCGGCAACCGCCGTAAATCCACTAGTAGTATTATTGATGGCAGTGTTCTTTATGAGCAAGTTTGAAGTGCCAGAAATATTGTAGCCATGTACATTATTGCTAGCTGTATTCCCTTGAAGATGCACATAATTAAAACTACATGAAAATCCATTGGTAGTATTACTTTTTGCAGAACAGTTTTCAACAATGATGTGATTACCAAACAGTTCAAAACCATTACTATTGGATCTTGCAACATTTTCAAAAAGGTGACACCCTTCTAGCACATAATACCCATGAGATATGTTGCCCATCGCATTGTTTCCACTTGCTTCCGTGCCAATACCTAGCTGAAATCCATAAGAAGTATTGTTATGTGCGTTACAGTTTTGAATGGTAGCCATCCCTGTGGATTTAATACCTACCAAACTATTGCTTTTGGCAGAACAACCACTACAAATAGATCCATTATCCAATTCTATACCGTCATTTAAGTTCATTTCGCAGATACACTCTTCTACCATGGAAGACTCTCCTACATCGATGCCATCCTGAGAATTTGCAGTGGCAATTATTTTTTTAACAATGGTATTCTTCCCAGAAAAAAGTCCATCACGTAAATTATTATTGAGTTTCAGATTCTCGAAATGACACGTATTACTGTTTGAATAATTAATACCTTCCTTACCCCAATTATTAACTGTACCATTCAAAACCGTTAAATTGTGAAATGCTGCACTAGTAGCAATGCCAGCAGATGTGTTTCCTACTGAGCCAGATAAGGCATGGCCGTTCAAATCAATGTACACGTTTGAAGCTGAAACGGTGATACCCGATGCACTTGTCAAACTTTGATTGAGGTAATATGAACCAGGTTGCGTAATGATAAATGGTAAAGTACTTATAGGTGTCCGACCTATGAAGGAAAGAATAGATGTATTGGTTTCTACTTTTTGCCATATCGGAACTAATGTGGTCCCTGCATTATAATAGTATCCAGGTATATCGTCTATCTGATAGATCATCAAACTGTGAGCAGGCAAATTAATGTTGTCCCTGTCTACTTTTGACATTCGCGGATGTAGCACACCTTTGTTTGAAGACGAAATATCTAATACTGATGAAGGATCAGTCATTGGGAAAGGACTGCTGCTAACTGCCACTTGACCAAAAGCTGACATAGAATAGAGCAAGAATGCAACATAAAGTAATTTTTGCATGACATTGGTTTTTAAATAAAAAAGTAGCACCTCATTAGACGCATATTTTATATAATTGCAAACATACAAACATTAATTTGTATAATTATTATTTTTTATAAAATAATAGACTGCATAACTTGATATTTATAGAAATTATATTTCATAAAGACTTTTTAAATAAGTCCAAGTATTTCATGTGGTAATTCTTTTCAGGTATTCTACTGTAAGTTTATCTATCTATTTACAGTCTAAAATATCTAATAACATTGAATGAAGAATGTGGTAGAAATATTTTCATAATAGCAAATAAAGCATAATTTTACATAAGTCCAATGATAACCATAGCCAAGGTAATTATAGATGTAATCTACTTCAAAATAGTATATTTAATTGAAATTAGACAGTGCCAAAGAAATGTTAGATTTTAGCAACAAACCTTACACTTAGTGTTTTAATTATATACTTGCCAAGATGGCAAAACCACAATATTATTTATTGAACTACAGTGTAACCCGTAGAATAATATTCACAGTGAATTATATGAAGACTAATTTTATGACTTCAAATCGAGCTTATTCCTAAATAAGTTCTTTGATATTTACTAAAGTTAACCTACAATCTTTAATACCTGCTTGAAAATGACCCTTCAGTAATTTTCGCAGTTTGACTATTTATTAAACTTTTTGCATCAAAACTGAATGTACCTTCAATTACACCTGCAACTTTATCATGTTTTGATATTTTAACAATCCCAGAGACAGATTCCAAAATTTCAGTCTGACTCAAGTTGCATTGTGCTGTATTATCAGCAAATCCAGATTCCAAAAGAGATTCCCCTACATTAATGTCTGGATCAAGATTTAAATAAACGCCTGGAAATGCAGATAAACTACTTCCTCCGATATATATTTTTTTTGAAAAGGGATTTACCGTTCCTACTAGCAAAGCCCCATTAAATTGAACACCGTTAATTTTACATTTAAAAAATCCTGACCCTACTGGTACAGGTTTTACTAACTTAACATTGTTAATTTTGCCATTTTTTATTAGAACTTTTTTGCCGTCCAATATTCTAAAACCTGTAAAACTAAATGTTCCATTTACAATAGAGTCAGATGTATTTATTTCAGTAATAATTACACTTGCTTCTGCATCATTTCCTTGATTACTTGCAAAACTATTGGTTGTTGGACTTTCAGCAAAAGCAGCTACAGTGGTGCTGTTTTGATTTAATGAGTAGGTTTTGGCTGTAGTTCCATTTATTCTAATGGTTAAGCCAGATCCATCTTCTGATGTTCCTGATATACTAATGATATTATTTGAAATCGTAGCTGCAGTATTAGTGATATCTGACTTCCATTCTTTTCCATCAATTTCCATGGTAATAATTCCATCTGTACTATTTTCTACCTCAGATTTACTACAAGATGAAAAACCAATAAGAATAAAAATAAAAGCAAATAAATAAACTCTAATAATTAGAATATTAAAATGTTAGTTAAATAATTAATCCAACACAAACGTACAACCATTTTTTAACTTAAGCAAAAAAAACAAAAAAATAGTGACATTTCTTATTTAGCCTTAAATGAAATTACAAAGTACCAAACAAAACACACATCTCTACCCGCTGATTAAACTAGCATCCTTGCTGATTATCATACCATTTTTACTTTCGGAGTAGGTAGACTCTATATTATTGAGTTAAATCTTCTATTCTATCTCAAACTTCACTTTGATTTCATATCTCAACTTGATCGATGAAACGTGCTCTATATCATCACTTTGCGGATTATGAGAAACTGACACATTACTCACCATGTTTAGATTTCTTCCCCAATGATAATTTGATACTTCTGGTACTTCTTCTACTGACATCACTTGTCCTAACTTCTCATCAATGCTTTCTAAAAGGTAAAGTGCTTTTTCTTTTGCTGCACGCATGGCAGAAATTTTTACTTCCTTTCGAAGATTTTGCAAGTCTTTATGAGATGAATTTGAAATTCTAATTGATTTTACTCCTTTGATATTCAAATCATTAACTAAGGAAAGAAAATCTGTAGTGCTACTTAATTTTATTTTAAAGGATTTTTGTCTATAAGTGTCATTCCTACAACTCCACCAATAGTAATACCACGAATAATCGGTGGTACTAAATATAAGACTTGGTTTATCGATATTATTTTTCTTAAGAATATCAAAAATATCTAACTCGATATTCGACAAATCACGTTTGCCATTACTCACCCAATTATACTCTTGAAGAATAATTTCAAGCTCTATTTGGTCAGGCACCACTATTACTTCAGAACTTCCCGTAACCGAAATGTACTTTTTTTCGGCAGATGGATATGATTGTGCATGCGAAAGTTGAACAGCTAAAATAACCATACAACACATAATAAGGCATTTCATAATCCTAACGATTTTATTATTTACCACTCTTCATATACCCAATCTTCGATCCCAATTCGATAATCGACTTCTCTATCGCTTTGCCCAAGTCATCTTTATCGTTGCCTGATTTTTTGTTTTCTGCGTCGATAAATGCTTGACGTTTGATGGATAAGTCTTTGATTTTGTGATTGATTTCGTCCCTTTCTTTGGATTTTTGCTGGATAAATTCAGCGGTTTGAGCAGCAGATTTGCCCTTGAGTTCTTCCGGCAATTCTTCCGTTTCCATAGTTTGGATGGCAGATGGATTGTCTTTGTATTTATCTACAATGTCCCATTCTGCATTTTTATAAACACCTTTTGATTTTGATACTGCTCTTTCTACTTTATTGGCCATACCTTTAGATTCTGCGTTGTTATCTTGGGTAGTTTGCATGATTTTTTTCTCTTTTCCTTTTTTGCCATAACCAATATATGTGTCATTAAGTTGATGATTCAGTTTATCAATATCTCTGTCATATGGCGTGTCTATATAAGATAATACTTTATCTGAGTTTATCACAAAAAACTTGCCTTGACCATGATTAGCACCATCTTTCCATCCTTTAGTCTCATCATAGCTATCAGACTCGCAAAGAATGGTATTGACATATATTTTGTTATTCAGCGCATTGCTGATGGCTTCTTTATAGTTAATTGGTCCTTGATTAAATGGTTCGTTACCTGCGATATAGATGAGTTTCATATCTGCATTTCCGTCATTCCATTTGAGTGACTTGACGGCATTTTGGATGACAGCACCACAGTATTCACTGCCTCCATTGGTGCGTAATGCAAATAATTTTTCAGATATCAAATCCAAATCTGTAGTTAGTGGTGCCACCTGACGAATAAAGTTATTGGCGCTAGAAAGTCCATCGTTGCCATATTCATAAAGTGCTATTTCGATTTGAGGTTCTTTGCCTTCATATTTGAGTGTAGTGAGTGTATTGATGATATTCCAAAGTCGGGATTTTGCTTGCTCAATGAGTCCATCCATACTATTGGAAGTATCGAGCAGGAGCGCTACTTGGATTTTATTACTAGTAGAAGTCGCTGTTGATTCAGCTGATTTTGTAGGAAATAATGAAAACAAACTCACCATGATGGTCAAAAGAATTACTGAAAGTTTCATAATATGATAATTGATGTCGTGAAATAAAAATGAATTACAAGTCCAAAAGTAATGGCAATGAGTAATGTTGTAAAGTGAGAATGGGTGAAGATAGGTTTTGACTTGGTGAAGGGGATGTTTGGTGATCATTGATGTAGTGATCTGTGATCAGTGAAAGCTAACATAATAACATCAAAGTCAAAATATAAAAATCTTCGAACTAATTATTACTCGGTTTTGTTATCAAGTTATTCACCAATTTACAAATAAATAAACTCCTATGTCAGCAATCATCATAAATCCAGATAAAAAGTCTAGAAAAATTATACTTTCTTTACTAGAAGATTTAAATGTTCCTCATGGTACATTGAGAGATGAGACTGATTATCTATTAAGTACAGAAAAAAACAAAAGTAGTTTAGCAAAGAGTATTAGTCAATTGGAAAAGAAAGAAACTCATAAGTTTATACTTCCAAAAATATGAACTATTCTTGGGAAATAACTAATGAAGCTCAATTACATTTTGATTTTTGGTCAAATTCAAATAACAAGTCTATTCTGAGAAAAATTGAGAAATTAGTTGAAGAAATAGATAATTCTCCAAGGATTGGAATTGGAAAACCAGAATTATTGAAACGAGACCTTTCGGGATATTGGAGTAGAAGGATTAATTCTGGAACACAGATTTGTTTATCACATCAATGATAAAGATATGATAATCACAATAGTTTCTCTAATATTTCATTATTAAGGATAATTAAACACCATTAAAATACAAAATCTGCTTTCTTAATATCTCAACCTTATTCTTAGCCTTAATCTCAACCTCAATCTTTTTTGTTTAATGTTTAAGAAATGTAGTCTTTAGGGATAACTCTATATTGAATCTCAACCTCAATCTTATTTTTAGCCTTAATCTCAACCTTAACCTAAACCTTCTACTTGGTAAAACCCATTCCCCAAAGGGTGAAACATCAGCTTTCTTGAAATTTTATCCGTAATTTTGCCGTTGAATGGATATCTGATTATCCTTTGACATTATGCCTTGGAGATTTTTATGTTTTTTTCTTGTATTTTCTGTGTGGTCCGTCTCAGCGCAGGAAAAAAGCAGTACGTCCAAAAAAATGCAAAGGTCAAAATTTATATCCACAGCTGACAAACTCGATGAAGCACTCCGTGAGAATGATGATCAAAAGATT
>DLGT01000045.1 GCA_002482845.1 Saprospiraceae bacterium UBA7687 | reverse complement strand
ATTTCATCATTTTCTTCTCCATCTATCCTTCATGTAACATATCAAAGGAAAGCCAAGGCACTCAGATAGGGTAGCAGTTTTAATGGTTACTATGATTCTGTTAAAAGCAAGTCCTTTGTAAACCACTCATGCAAACCACGAAAACTTAGTCGTTATGTACAGTTAATGTTTATTCTTTTTGATTGTAAGGAATATAATTCTCCCATTTCCATGGAGTGTAAATATCGCCAATAGCCGTTTCCAATAATTCTTTAAAAATACTTTCCGCATTATCACTATTACTCATAATGATAATTCCTGTCCCTGCCTGTGGAAAAATAATGGAATAATGTTGAAAACCATCACCATGACCTTCTTTGAAGGCGCCTGTGCCATAAGGAGATTTAAGTAAAACCCAACCAAGTCCATAACCTAACTCAATTCCGTCATTTGCATCAGAATCTTTCAAGCGTAAAGGACCAAACTGTGCTATTGATCGGATTTTAATTTGTTGGGTAAACATTGCTTCAGTGGTAGATTTTTTCAATAATTTATTTCCCAATACTGCTTCTGTAAAAAGCGTATAATCATTTAAAGTTGTTTCTAAAGTACTTGCGGCTCTCGCTTCATTATCTTTATCTTTTTCATATGTTTCTCCGGTTGTGTTATGGCCAAGGCAATAGTCTTTTTCAAATTGAGGTTGCCAGGTATAAGAAGAATGATTCATTTTTAAAGGGCTAAAAATATTTTCTTGCATCATTTGTTCCAGTGGTTTATTTAAGAGATGCTCCAATACCACTTGTAAATATACCAGACCTTCGCCAGAATAACTATAGCGATAACCCGGTATTGCCTTAACCCTTAATTTTTGATCAGGTTCATCCCATCTCCAATTTGGAAAACCAGTAGTATGATCTAAGCACATCCTTGCAGTTATTTTGAGATAACTTGAGTCGTCCTTTAAATCTTGATAATTATCATGCCATCTTTTTGTTGGTTTGTAGTCATAAATGGGCTTTGGTAGATATTCTTGTAAAGGTTTATCTAAATCAAGTATACCTTTTTCAACAAGTTGCATGACCAAAACAGCAAAGACGGCTTTACTTAATGAAGCACCATAAAAATTGGTTTCATTTTTAATAGGTTCTTTGGTGCGTAGATTTTTATATCCGAAAGACTTTTTGTAGAATGACTTATTATTGTTAAAAACGGTGACAGCCAATCCTTGTACATTGGCAGCTTTCATTAACTTATCAATTTTGTGATCTAATTCAATTGCTGTAATTTCTGTCTTGTCAAGCCGTACAATATTTTGCCCAAAACTAACAGAAGCAAAATAGCATATTAAAATGATGGTAAAATAAAAGTTATTTATGGACATGATTTGGTTTTTTAATTCTGACTTACGTTAAGACTATAGGTATTAATAAGGTGTATATGATGTAAAGTTAAATAAAATCTTCTTTACTAGTTTACAGTAGCTTGCCCCAATTTATAAAACGCTAAGTTGGACAAAATTGGTGGATTCTGGGATAGCGGTATAAAAGACTCTTTATGGGTGATTATAAAGAAATGACAACTTACGCCATTTCAAAATTTATATTAATCACTTTTGGGCTTGTAATTTAAATTGAACCCAACACTTTGCTAACCGCCGTATATGAAACCCGATCATAGGGTCGGCACGTTAAGATGTGATAAATAGTGAGATGTTTAATGTTAGACTCCCCTTTACCTACTCGACTATTTGGAGTTTTGTTGATTCAGCTTTTCTCTGAATATTTTCTTGTCCCATTCTGTTAAAATACTTTCCAATTTGTTGTCCCTTTTTAAGAACTGTTTTAAAGTAATATTTAAAGGTCTATCCGTTTTATTGTTTTTAAGAAAGTTAAATTGTTCTTCAACTATATTTTCAATTTTAGTCCAGTCTCCAATTGGTGTTCCAACGCTTAACAAAAGAAATTCAGTATCATCAATTTTGTCAATTATGATGGATTTATCAATTTGTTTCGCCATATTCCTTGCAGAAAATAAAGCCTTATAAAAACCCCTGTAATATTTATATGAACCACCAATGTCTAAATAAAGCATATTGGAATTAAGAACTTCGTTTAGTGTTGTTCGATCTTTAAAAAGTAAGTCAGTGAATGCAATTGTATTTTCCCCGTCATTTTCAAAGTCTTGGTGGTCTGTTACAATTGCGGCAATATAATAGTTTGGGTTTAGTTTTATTCCAATAATGTCGCCTTTTTTGAAAAAGGAATGTCTAATGACAATTTTTTTTCTTTTTAAAGGTTTAGGTCTTGGCGTTTGAATTTTTTGTATGAAATCAGAAATTGCTTTAATTCTTTTTTCAAGAAGTTTTTTATCGTCCACCCAAAGTGTCAGCCGCTTTAATTTAATAGCATCATTTAGTTTCTTGAAAGTATAATCTTCAACATCGCCACACATCCATTGTCCATGCGCAATTCCTGTCCATATTTCACCAAAATATTCTGTGTCGCTTTGTGGCTTATATTCCTTTTCAAGTTTATATCTGATTTCCTTTAGAGAAAGTCCTTTGTTATAAAGTTCTTTAAACTCTACCCAAATATCAGCAGTTGTATCGTTCTGAAATATTCCTGGTCCCCAAGTTCCCATAGTTAGAATAATGTTTGTTTAAAATGCTGGTTAACCTCTTTGTATAAACAACAAACCTACGACACACCTGCGATTTCTCCAAACTAATAATAGAAATTCTAAGTAAAACTTATAATTCAGCATTTTCTGGTCCATCTATCTGTTAAGTAGGCTGCCTTTATTGTCTTTTCGTTCAAATCCTTCTGTTTCAAACCATGCTTTTTGGGGTCTGCTTTTTGGATAACCATTTTCGGTACGGAACTTTTTTCGTTCTTCCGTAAAGTCCCACCATGTCTTATTCGTGTCATTTGTATTTGCAAAGTACACAACTAATCTAAATTGGTCTTCCACACAAGGATCAACCCAATAACCTTTTTTCTGTTCGTATTCGTCCGTCAGTGTAGGACCTTCTTTGTGCTTTAGTTCGTCAAGTGAATAATACCCTAAGAACACAAGGTCTTCGGCAAACTTTATACCGACTGACGGAACTGTTTGAAATTCTGCTAATGCATAAATTTCTTTTGCTCGTTCTCTAGTAGCGTTTAATAACACTTCCAACTCGTCCTTTGCGAAGTCAAGAATGTCTGCCATTTTGATCTTATTCTTTCTCAAATTTGCTTTTTCAATATCCGTCAGCGGAAGTTTTATGTTTTTTTTATTTTTCATCTT
Source organism: Saprospiraceae bacterium UBA7687 (assembly GCA_002482845.1). Lineage (GTDB taxonomy): Bacteria > Bacteroidota > Bacteroidia > Chitinophagales > Saprospiraceae > OLB9. Next base: position 459 of record DLGT01000045.1, on the reverse strand, counting down.
CGGCAAAAGTCAGCAAATAACCGTTATTATCTTCTATTGAAAATTCTGTCGCACCATAAAATGTTTTTTCAAGTTCTTTAACCACCTTTACGTTGTCTTTTATTCGGTCAAAAAATTTTCTAATGTCAGATGTCTGAATATACAGAAGCAATGAGCCACCGTTTTGTCTTGAAATAGTAGGTAATTCGGTGCTCAAACTTTCGAAAGTCTGAAACATAAAAGTTACATTTCCACAAGTCATCATTGCCCAAAAAATATCGCCTTGTTCAGGAACAGTTGTAACAACATTAAATCCTAATTCCTTGTAAAAGTCAATGGTCTTATGGATGTCTTTTACAAAAATGTTTGGTGATATTGAATCCATTTCTTATTGATGTTATTGTTTGTTTAAGTTTGCACTGTTGTACGTCATGGATGCCATTAACCTACTAATTCCTACAACAAACCTACGACACACTT
>DLGT01000155.1 GCA_002482845.1 Saprospiraceae bacterium UBA7687 | reverse complement strand
GTACGACAACTGTTGAATCAAATAACGTGATGATGAAAAACTAGGGAGTGTAGAATACTTTGGGGAGTGTAGAATACTTTGTGTAAACTCCCTGAATTTGGTATCAACTGTAATCTATTTCTTATTGTCTCTAATCATTTTTTTTTGAAAATGCATGATTTTTCTTCTCTTATGTAAACACCTTATTCTTTACACTCTCAAATTTTCAACAAAAATGACTTCCTTCATTCATATAAAAATGAAAAATTGCCATTATCGACTATTAAGTTTAATCATTATTTTTTCTGAAGCTAACATCAAAAATTGCCCCTATCGCCACACCTAAGGCAATTCCTAAAACTATGCCTTGTGAAACATTTCCAGTTTTATTGCCGTAAATAAGTCTAAAAGATGCCCAAATGTCAATCCCATTCCTATACCATTGCCCGATTTTTTGTCACCTTGATGTTCCATAGTATTCTATTTTGTTTGTTTTTATTTTTCTAATGTCTGAGTTATCGTTTTTAGATGATCTTTTCTTTTTCTAAAAGCCCAAATATTGAGTATTACTGCTCCTGTAAATGTCAGCACAAGAAAAAATACATTTTGAAAGTTAATATTTAAATCGAAGACATCCTTGTTTAAAAATATTTTTGCAATAATAATTACAGATGCAATAAACAAAAATGGACTTGCTACCAAACTTATTCGTTCAGCAATTTTCAGCTTTCTTTGCGCGAAGTGAAAATGGTCGATGATTTCTTTATAGTTAGAATTTATCAAATCTGGTTGTCTCAACTTCCTAATCACAGAAAGAGTGTAGATAGGCATTACCAAAAGATACACAATCAAAAATATATCACAAAATTTCAAAAACCAATGGTCCAATCCTATAAAATGATAAACTAACATTCCTGCCAAAAGGTAAGCGATAACAAGGCATACTACTTCACTGATTTGAAATATTTTTGTTTGTTTTTTAAGTGCTAAACTTCTAACATCTGATAAAGTATGGTGTTTAAGGTCCAATGTCTGAGATTGATTCTCCCATAAATTTTTCATTTCTTCAAATTCCATGAATATCTTATTTTACAATTTTATTTTTTAGATTTTGCTTTATCCTATTTATTCTTGTACCTATATTTGATACGGATAAACCTATAATAATTGCGATTTCTTGATGATTTTTGCCTTCAAGAAAAAGAAAAATAATTGCTTTATCTATATCATTCAGTGTTCTGATTAGTTGATACATTTCAGAAATTTTATTTTCCTGATGAATATCTGATGTATCTTCAACTTGAAATCCTATATTTTGAATGGCATTGTTTTCAGTATATTTCTTTTTGAGTTTAATGTGAGTTAGGGATGTATTCAATGCAACTTTATAAATCCAAGTGCTAATATCTGAATTCCCTTTAAAGGACTGATGGGATTTTCAAAGTTGATAAACAATTTATTGATAAAGATCTTGTTGGTCATTATCCTTTTCCGCATAAATATTTACGAGTTTATAGATAATACCTTCGTTTTCCTTAATTGTATGTAGAAAATCATGACTCATCAAAAATGATTAAAAATTTAGTACAATCTATTAGTAAGTAAGAGAAAAAGCGTTGCATCTGAAATCTTCGTAAAAATCGATAATGTGTGGAATAGGAAGTAGACCGTTCAGGAGTAAGATATATCTAAGCCTTATATGACTATAAGGACTTTCGGAAATCAGTCTTCAATGTGCTCAAATGAAAGGTCAAAAGGGTTAATGTAATATCTGATAAGTTAACAGAAATGGTGAATCATGAGAGATACAGCCTGTGCTGTATGGTATTCATCATTTGTAATATTCTTTTTTAAAAAACCTTAGTCATAAAATTACAAAAAATGGATATTATTGTATTACTTTATCTTTACAATAATATCCATTTTTACAAATAACTAAAAACTATAATCGGATTAACTCTTGGCGCTAACGTTGTATGATAAATTGTTTTGACAAATAAGAGCCTCCATCGAAAGACATCAAAATAGAATATACACCATTTTGAAAGTTTGATACATCTATTTGTTTTGAAGACAAGACGTTATCATTAAGAATTTCATTTCCTATCGAGTCAAAAATTTTGATTTCACTTTGATTTTCACCGGTGTAATCAATGTTTAAAGTTGTATTAGCTGGATTTGGAAAGACACTAAATAAGTCTTCTGGAACAGCTGCATTTGTGCGTACATAATCTTTTTTATTTGAATCACTTTTCTTTTCGACAACTTTACCAAAGAGACTCAAATAGCTGTCCATAGGTTCTGTATTTGCAGTTAATGTAATCTTTTTGCCTTGATCACCTATTTCGCCTTGGGAATCAAAAATAGCTGTAAATGTAGTAGATTCGTCAGGTAAAATTGGGTCTTTTGGCCATTCAGGAACTGTACAGCCACAGCTCCCCTTAACATTGTATAATATCAAGGGCTCATTCCCTATATTATTAATGGTGTACACTACTTTTACTTTCTCGCCCTGACTAATCGTTCCAAAATTTACACTCTCAAAATCAAAAGATATTTCTGTAAATGGGTCATTAAACGCTATCATTGAGTCATCCAATGATTGTCCCACTAAGCAGAAAGACGAAATAATCATTACAAACATAATCAATACATTCTTCATTTTTTAAATATTTTGGTGTAGAAATAAAATTACCTTTCAATAACGAATAACAATGACAATTATTACTATAATCCAATAAATTAATTTCAAATTAAAACTAACCTATAATATCTTATTTGGAAATACCACACAATATCAATATATTTAAAAATACTTTTCTTTTTCACATCAGATAGATAAAATTAAATGCAGTTCGTACAATTTAATACTTAAAATACACAAACCTTTTCATCCCTACAAAAACATCATTTACATATTGATTATGATAGGCTGTCAATCCATTTTCCATGATAAATGATTCGTTTTTTAGGATATCACCCTTCTGGAGTTTTAATTGTCCTTTCACGCCTATGATAGTTGTAGATTCCTTGATTTCACGCGTTACAATTACTCGTTTTAAGTTTAAACCATTATAGTTTTCTTCTTCAGTTTCATGCAAGGGACCTCCATCAGCATGTGTCTTGTCATACCACTTGCCATGCTTTCTGACAAGATGTTCAACCATTTTTCCATCATCATCTAAGGTTGTTTTTGACTCAGAGGTAAATCCATCCGAAAATTGAATAAAGGTTTCTTTTGTCCTTTTTTTATCATTATACTTTATTTTTGAATACGTCCCTGTCTTCCTGCCACTTTCGTCATAATCGATGGTTTTGACTTCTCGATTTTTACGGTCGTACCATATTTTTGTTTTGGATAAAAACTTCCCGTAACACACTGTAATTCTTTCTGTTCTTATTGTGTCGTCTTTATAAAAATAACTGTAAGCGCAGCCTAGTCCTTTCCTACTATAAATTTCCTTCAAGGTAGTCCTACCCATTTTATTAAAGTACTCTTTGGTGATTAAAAAAGAATCTGTAGAATCAATTTCTTCCGTGACATAAGCTTCTACTAATTGTAGACTATTTTGCATTGCCAACTCTGGAGTCATTCGTTCTTGGCCATAGATTTTAGAAAAAAGATGAAGCAAAATGAAAGTCGTTATAAGTCTATAATTCATATAATTTTGTTTTCAATCTTTAAATTATTGCCAATATTTTAACATGATAAAATCCATTTCGGTAGCAAATATAGGTTTACTTTTTAAATTTTTCAGTAAAATAAAAACGCTTCCATTCCTTTTACCCCACATGAGAAATAAAGAAAAGGAAGCGTTTTATGATGTGAAGTTTATCCTGCGTTGTCAAATGCTAGTCTGACCCAATCAATTACTTCTTTGTCAATTTCTGAAATATCGGTTAGATTTATCTTGTGAGAACAAATGCCATTTGGTTTTTCTGCTTCCAATTTACCTTTTGGTTCCACACCTTTTAGGTTGAATCCTATTTCAAATCTTGTTTTTGATGCAGGATTCAAGATGATAAATTGTTTTTTCCTTTTCAGACTCACATAGGTTTTCTTTGGATCGATTTTGAAGTCGCCACCAAACTGGTGAATTTCTTCAAGAAGTTTGTCATAAAAAGCTTTGAGATGTTCTTTACCTTTATACTGACTCACTATAAAATCATCAGCATTACTTGCAGAATCTGCATCAGATTCCAAAACTTTTAGAGCGATTTCAGAAGCGTACCCGTGAGTGATGCTGTGAGATTCTTTTAGGTATTTTACGATTTCGCCATGTTTGGAAAATCCCTGTTTCGCAATTACTTCTTTCCACTCTTCTAAAGTATGACCCGTTTTTTCTTTCAGGTTTGCGATCATTGTTTCTACTGTTTTGTCCATGATATTATATTTTTATTGATGGTTTAGTTAATTTAAATTATTTGTTTTCTACTGCTTTTTTAAGTAAATCTAGACCTGTTTGATTCATTTTTTCCATACCAGCTCTGGCACCGAAAAGCCACATGAAAAATGCATCAGGAAGGGCAGATTCTACTTTGAAATCTTGTTTTACTTCTATTCCATTGGCCGTTTCTGTAAAATAATAGTCAAATGTAGGTTTAGCCACAAATGGTTTTTGGATATCACATTGCATGCCTATGAACTTTCCTTCTTGTATTTTTACGATTTCCTGAAAACCTAAGTCTTTACCTTTATTCCCATCCCAATGATATTGTGCTCCTACTGCTCCATCTTGTCCTTTTACTTCATATTTTTGGCCAGGATCCTCTGCGAGAAATGGTGACCATTTAGGGAAGTTTTTCAGGTATTTTACCATATCAAATACTTCTTGGTTACTACCTTTAATAGTGACGGTTTTTATGATTTGAATGTTTTTCAAACCGCTAGCTTTGTATAAGCCAAATGTGATGAATGCAACTAATGCGATTGCTAAGATTGTGATAATCATTTTTATGTTCATTTTAAAATTGTTTAAAAAAAATTAATGCTATTTTGATAAATTTTGGCGTTTGCCGTCCCTTGTAATTAAAGCAATTACATAGGTTGTATCCCTCTGACTTCCACATTTCCGCCCATAGATAAGATCGGACAGTTTTTAGCCATGGATACTGCTTCGTCGATCGATTGGGCTCTTACGATCATATTCCCACCGAGTGTTTGGTTTCCGGAAATATGAATGCCATCCACCACGGTTTTGTCGGCAAATATTTGTTTACCTTCAAAACCTAATTGGTGTGTGCTGATGAGTTTTTCTTGGATGGCGATGTTTCCAATAAATGCACCCCAAGCTTGATGCATTTGATCCATTTCAGCGGCTGTAGGCTGATAATTGTCGTTGGGTTCAAATCTGAACGCAAGCATAAATTCATTTGTCTGTACCATTCTATTTAATTTTTATTGTTAATGATGGTACAAAGGTATGACGATGCTAAATGTCCATTCTTGCCATAGGACAAGAAAACCAATTATGCAGAAATTTCTTTCATTTTTTTAAAAATAGTCCAGTGTAAAAATAAAATCATAGGTGGTGCAAATGCAGGAATGATGCAGAAAGGGAAAAACGCTAAGGTGTCTACACCCATAGACCCTGTGTCCATAGAAATTTTTGTAAGGACATTGGCTGCAATGGCCGTAAACATAATATCTATGGTACCAAATACATTCCAGTAATAAGTGAGTTTTTTGGCATAGCTTTTTTTATTCTGTATGGCTTTTGCAACAAAAATACTACTAATGGCCGTAAGGACGTCACCCATTCCTGCTATGAAAGCAAATGGTTTTGGCAATGTATCATGTACCGCTAGTAATATAAAGAAGATACCTATGACCCGAAATATATGTAGTTTCACTAGGCTTTCTAAGGTAGCATTTGATATGATATCCTTAAATACTTGGGTCTTTTCTATAACCATAAAAAGCAAAAAAGCAAATGGAAAAGTAGTCAATAAAAGTACCCTAGGTGGCAGCGACACGTGGTTAAACCATCCTAAATAACTTGCTACAGCAACATAAATAAGATAAAGCACAAAAAATAAAACAACCATGGGAAATGCCATTTTGTGTTTTGTATTTTTAGATGTTCTCCGCACAAATAAAGCGATCAATATAAAAGGAAGTGGAATGGCAATAAGAAAAGCTGTTGAAATCCATTCTGGGACGAAGTATGGTGTTAAAGTATTCATTTATTGTCTAATATTTCTTTTCTAATTCTACTTAAAGATGTGTCTGTGATGCCGAGATAAGTTGCAATCTGTTTTAAAGGTACATTCTGAACGATATCAGGTTTGGCCTTCAGTAGATTTAAATATCTATCTTTCGCAGGGTCAGCTATAATAGAAACAGAATGATTTTTTAATTCAAAATAATTATTTACCAAACGAGTGCGACCTACTTCTCTGAAAGCTTCGATGTTAAATAGTTTCATGAAATTCTCGAATGTAATTTTCCAAGCTACACATGGCGTGATAGCTTGAATATTTTCTCGACACTTCGTCTTTAAAAAATAAGAATGCCAATCAATGACAATGTCTGTAGTACTAAAAAACTTAGTACTGATGTCATTACCTTCTAAATCAATCACATAAGACCTTGCAAAACCACTCTCCATAAAATAATAAAAATTGGATGTGGTATCTTCCTTTATAAAATAATCATTTTTTGTGAATTCTACACGCTGGTATTGACTTAGTATATTATCAAGATCTTCCTTTTTGAAGTTTTGTTCGTTAAATATGGTGGTTAAAAAATGTTTGTCGGTCATTTGGGTTTATTATGCCGCAAAATTATCTTTTATTTTTACATACATACGTTCATTTATGTTAATTTTAAAACTATATTTTCTATTACTTTAATGCATAACATTTATACGGCTAAGGTCCACAACATTTCACTTTAATAGTTGGCATCTGGACATTTTTTATCATTATATTTTGTTTCTATCACTAAACTATAAAACAATTCCTTCAAATACCCAAAAGTGAACCAAGTGCTCAACATTACCACCATGGAATCCAATGGTTTTTTTTGAAAAATTGATGACAGCGGTATCGAAGATTGGTCTAGAAAGTCAAATTCATTTTAAAAATATCAAATGAATAAAAAGAATTATCCCATGAAATCGATGGTATAAACGTAATAAAAGGCTAACTTTGCGCTTATTATGTAATTAAATATTTAAATATGAAGTCTTTCTTAACTTTTTTATTCATTTCATTTATAGTATCATCTGTGTCCTTGGGTCAAGATGGAAAATTAGAAACAACTTTTGGTACCAATGGGACAAAGCTCATTAGTTCTGGCACAGGTAGTGCTGAAATACTTGGTATTCTAAAGGATGGTAACTCACTAATTGGAGTCGGTTTTTCCAGGGTGGGAAATTTTGATAAGATAGCAATGGTCAAAATGGATCTCAATGGAAACATAGATGCTACATTTGGCCAAAATGGGTTATTGACATTTCCTTTTGGTTCTGGTCACGCTAGAGCTTCATCAATTTTTCAGCAACCTGATGGTAAATATTTAGTAGCAGGCTGGGCAAGATATGTCAATAAAGACGAATATGTAATCATTCGACTTTTGCAAAATGGTAGTTTAGATAGTAGCTTTGGGGCTAATGGACTTGCAAAAGGCGTATTTAGCAATTCGTCATTTGCTGAAGATGAGATAGCACAAATTGCATTATTATCCGATAATAAAATTGTCATAGCCGGTAGATCTTATAATGGCCAGGATGATGATGGATTTGTGGCTTGTTTTAATACAGATGGTACGATAAACCAAAGCTTTGGAACAAATGGTGTTGTAATTGTAAAATTTGATGTCATTCCACCATATGAATCCGTTAGAGCACTTGCCATAGATAAATCAGACAACATATACCTAGGTGGTGATGTTGCTGTAGGCTTTAATATCGAAGATGCTTTTTTTATTATGAAACTTAATAAAGATGGTGTAAAAGATACAAGTTTCGGCACGAATGGTGTAGTGACAAAGGTTTTATCAGCGAATGTTATAGCTGGATTAAATACTATGGAAATTGATGCGAAAGGTAGAATACTCACAGGTGGTGGCGCTTTTGATACAGATGAACTGGACAATAATTATTTTTTGACTAGATATAATCCAAATGGCACACCGGACATGAGTTTTGGTCAGAATGGTCAAGTCATACTTGCGAGGTCTGCAAATGAATCTATATCAGATTTGATCGTATTTCCTTCTGGATTGATCATCGCAGCTGGAACCACTGGAGGTTTTCCTTCATCTTTTGCTATGGTGAGATTATTTGAAAATGGTAGTCAGGACATCTCTTTTGGAACCAATGGATGGTCCATAGAAAAAATTACCAATGACTTTAATAGTATAAAATCAGTGGTGTACAGTGATGGATTTATCTATGCAGGTGGAACATCAAGGGTTGACCCAGAATGGAGAATGGCTTTTGCAAAATATAAAAACAAAATTACTTCATCTACCTATGATGATTTAACCAACTTATTTAGCAGGTTCGACCTTTATCCTAACCCTACCGCAAATGAAATAAATCTATCGTTTGATACCAACGTTGAGATGTCAATATCCATATCACTGAATGACATTATGGGTCGAACCGTACAAGATTTTTCATTAAACCAAACTAAATTTAATGGTAATAACAATTTAAACTTAAAATTATTACCTAGTCTCCTAGATGGTATATATATCCTTAATATACATACAAGCAAAGGACTATTTACAAGAAAAATTTATGTATCTCCTTAAGGTAATATTACTTTTAATAAGTGAATATAAATGATATGTTACGCAATCATTTTTTTAACAATAATAATAAAATTATATGAATCACATTTTACACTTTCTCTTATTTATGATGATCAGTTTAAACACATTTGCTCAGCAAGCAACGCTCTTGAAAAATATAAATCCAGGATCTGCTGGCTCTTTTGATTTCCTTACCGATATTTCTACTTTTGAATATAAAGATAGATTGTATTTTGTGGCAAATAGTTCAGAATTTGGAATAGAACTATGGGTGTACGATGGAGAGAAGACAGAATTATTTAAGGATATCAATCCTGGTCCTAATAGTGCAGACATTGATTTTATGTTCCAATTAGGAGACAAAATGATATTCGCAGCAAATGATGGAGTACATGGATATGAATTTTGGACTACTGATGGTACACCTGAGAATACAAAATTGATGATTGATTTATTGCCTGGTGCAGAAGATGGACTTTCTAAATGTTGTTACTCTTACAGTTCAAGGAATTACCATGTTTTTAATGACGAACTTTATTTTAATGGCAATCGTCCTAATTTTGGTGTCAGGTTTTATAAAACGAATGGAACAGCAGAAGGTACGATTGAGCTAGCAGCTTTAAATGGAAATCAAAGATATGCTTCTGGTTTCTTAGAGTGGAAAGGTGATTTGTATTTTGAAGTGCTTTTTGAAGGGTTATGGAAGACAGATGGGACTCCAGCAGGAACTGTTCAAATAAGGGATGAAGACAACCCAGGTAGTGACGATTTTGAACCAAGTTACTTAACAGATATGGGCGATTATATCTTAATGAATAGTGGATATAATGAAGATATCTGGGTTAGTGACGGTACCACTGATGGTACAAAGTTTGTAAAAAAAATGTTCTATTCAGCAGCTCAAAATAATGTTGGACATCATTTCTTCAGGTATGGAAATAAAGCATATTTCCCAGGAAGTAATCCTGGGTTCAATACAGAAATGTGGCGAACTGATGGTACAGAAGCTGGTACAATACAAGTTTCCGAAATAGAAACAGCTATTAACCCATTTATTCCTGCCTATCCAAAAAGAAGAGTGGTTATGAAAAATAAGATCTATTATCTTGGTGGCAAACAAGAGTTAGGTAGCCAAATATATGTGATCGACCCTATTACAGATGAAACTGAATTGTTGATAAATTTCAAAGAAAAAATTGATGGTCAAGTCTATTTTCAAACTGATTTAGTAACTAATGGCAAACATATTTTTTTTGTAGCAGGTCGGGCTTTTGACCGTGAATTATGGTACAGTGACGGGACTGAAAGTGGAACATTTGAAGTTAAAATTTCATCTAATGGTGAGTCTACACCTGAGAGATTGACATTCTACAAAGATAAATTATTTTTCTTTGCTAATGGTAATAATAACATTGGTTTTGAACCTCACATAATTAATTTAAATTCATTACTCTCCAGAACCGAGAATTATGTACAAAATCAGAATTTCTTCTTTCCAAATCCAACTAGCAATAAGCTCAACTTGATATTAGAAAACAACATTAAAAAGGTTGAAATTTTTAATATCACTGGAAGGCTTGAAGCTACTTTTTATGACTCTGAAAACTTAGATATTTCTACACTCCATTCAGGAATTAAAGTGATTAGGGTTTTAGACAATACCAATAAGCTTTATAGTGGTAGATTTTTAAAAATCTAATGACTACTTGCTTAGATATTTAAAACTTAATATTTATCAATCGCTAAAATCCTAATTAATTCGTAAATTCTCAAGCCATTTTCTAGGTTTAAATTTGGAAATAGAAGGATTTTAGCGCTTATTTACATAGGAATATAGATTGCTATAATTTTTGTGATCTCCATTGAAGTCAGTTTATTCAGGAAATTACTAGAGATTTGGTTTTTCTTTCAATTGGTAGTTTAGGTAGTCATCTTAGACTACAGAAACCTGTAGCAGGTACTGAAATGTTTTTAACAATGATGAAACCATTTTGATCAGACGTGTAATTATTTCCAATACCTTGCATCATCAAAATTGCATTTGGTATTCCATTGTTTTTTTCATCAATGATTTGAATAATGAATGACACGTTTTCAGCGTTTTCTAATACATCCTGACCTCCTATCGGTGAGATGTCATCTTTCCTACAACTTATAATAAGGCAGCACAAAAACAGCAAACTATATAAGAATATCTTGTTCATTTTATTTGATTTTTATTACCCAAAAGGGCGTGATTAATAAAAGTGTTCTGAGACATGTCTGATTTTAATACACACACAATTCAAATAATGATACAGTAACGATAAAAATAATTTAAAAAGCATTTTATTTTCTATTTTTCTGAATTATTAAAAAAATATTTTACATTTGCTTCAGAATTATGTGAATAAGACAACCTACACAGGACATTCCAATAACATAATACTATTTTTGTAAAACTAATTTCAATATAATAACCTTTTAAAACTTGTACTCATGGCAACTTATTACACGCCTTCTGGAAAATCAGGACCTTTGTCTTACCTTTATCTTATAGCAGTATCGCTTGTACTCATCCCCATCGTAGGACTTTTATATGCTTATGCCATTTGGCACATGCCTTTTATTTATGTCAACTTTTTACTTTCAGCAGGTTTCGGTTTTGTGATAGGCTTCTTGGTAAATAAAATTGTTGTTAGATATGGCAAGGTAAGAAGTACAGTTATGGCGATTTTATTTAGTGTGATAGGTGCAATATGCGGTCTTTATTTTTCTTGGGTCTCCTGGATAGATCTTGTGATCAACGCAGCTAGTGATGGTGGAACTGGTACGGCAGGTATAATAGTTAGCAATGTGGATAGCAATCATTTGCTAAATCTAGCAACTAATCCAAGTATGCTTTTTTCACTTATAGGAAGCATAAATGAAGTAGGAACTTGGGGATTTAAAAGCACAACCATAAGTGGTGGTTTTTTAACAGTCATTTGGGTTTTAGAATTTCTTATAGTTTTGATCGTCTCCATATTAGTAGGCAGCAGTTCTGCTTCTGAACCATTCTGTGAAAGTACGAATCAATGGTTTGCAAAAAAAATCATCTCACCTCTTAACTATATTTATGACACCCAAACTTTTGTGACTACCATGGAAGACAATAACCAAGCATCAATTGATCAATTGCATACAAATCATAATTCATCTAATGAGAATCATAGTGTATTTACATTATATGCATCAGATCAAGGTGAGAGATACATAAGTGTGACCAACAAAACAGTTCAAGTAGGTGATGATGGCAAAGTGACCTTTGATGATGTCGTCATACTTAAGGCACTTGCTGTAAACAAAGAAATATATGACCAATTATTAGCAAAAGCCTAGTATATTTGTGGTATCATTTTTTATATTCAACTGAGCTTTTCAAAGGTAAAATGTACAACATCTTAATATTCTTCCAAATAAAAAGAAAGTAAAATACCATATTTTGTACCATACACTAAAATCCTTATTAATCCGCTATTTTCCGAGCCTTATATCTAGGTTTGAATTTACAATTAGAAGAATTCTAGCGCTTTTTTACAGAGGAAATAAAGTGTATTGCAATGTTTGTGACCACCACTTCAGTCAGTTTATTCATCACGATACAGGAGATCTGATATGTCCTACATGTGGGAGTTTAGGTAGACATCGTAGACTTTGGTCCGTTCTGAATGACAGAGTTTTACCCCAGAAAGAAGCATCAATATTACATTTCTCTCCATCCAAGATTATTCAGAAAAAAATCAAAAGTTCACACCCAAATTATGTTACTACAGATTATGATGGCAAGTTGAAGGCTGATAAATCGTACGACATTACTAATATTGCCGCACCTAGCCAGTCTTTTGATTTTATCATCTGTTACCATGTACTAGAACATATCACAGAAGACTCAAAAGCTATGTCAGAACTGTACCGTATTCTAAAAAATGATGGCCTTCTGATCGTGCAAACTCCCTTTAAAGATGGTGACATATATGAAGATACATCCATGATTAAGCCTGAAGAAAGACTAAAACATTTCGGTCAGGCTGATCATGTCAGAATTTATTCAGTACAAGGTCTGCAAACTAGGCTAGCCCAACAAGGATTTTCTGTGGAAGAATTGTATTTTGAAGAAAAGGAAGGAAACTTTATGGGATTAAAATTAAAAGAAACAATATTGTTGTGTCGAAAATAAAGTCAAATAGTTAATTTTTAAAATTGAAAGGTTCATAGTCAAGACCGTTGATTCATAAAATTAATTTGCCACATTTAAAGTTTTTTTATCCGTAAAACTAACCATGTACCAAACTACATTCCAATCGATACCCTACCCCATGAACCACATTTAAAGAAAGGCTATCATCATCGGCCATTTTTTTACGTAGTCTAGATACAAAAACATCTACACTTCTACCCACCAAAACACCTTCATCAGCCCATACTTGTTGTATGATATATTCTCGTTCCAAGACTTTATTGATATTGGCAACAAATAATGACAAAAGTTTTGCTTCTCTGAAAGTAAGTGATTGTTTGGAATCTCCACATATCAAGATTTGGTTAGCTAGATCAAATTTTGAGTTACCAAGATTTATCAATCCCAGTGTTTCAGGTTCGGTGTTTGTGTTAGTGGTTGGGCTTGGATCTGCTGATGGTGTACGTTTATATAACCAAATGCCAAGGAATCCTGCCACTATCAAAAATAACCATAAACTATTGGAAAGGGCAGTTGAAGTTTTCGATGTTGACGGTATAAAGGATACTTCTATGAACTGACATTCTTCCGACCTTTTTCTGCCTCCACAAGCTACATTACCTTGCTGTTGGAAATCAAGATGATTGTATCCTAGAGCAATAGTGCCATCACCACATTTTTTAACCAATACATCATAAGCTAGATCTATGTGGTGTAGGGTCAATGAAGCTTGTAAAATGGCTGGTAGACTATCATAATCAAAGTTTTGTTCTAACCTTATTTGCCAAATACCATCTTTCGTTTGTACGATAGATGGTATCTGACTCGTGCTATCACATGCGATTCTTAACAGTTGATCGGCCGTACGTCGTAGAGCTAGATTGATTTTTTCTGGATTAGGTTCACTGGCTGTGGACCATAAAACATTACTGAGTAAAGTTAATATTAAACATGTCCAATATCTTAGTTGAATGCTTAAAAATTGTTTAGGTTTGTGATAAATCATGCACAAAAATAAGTTGTTTTATATTAGCAGCCAGCATTTTTTTTAACAGCATAAATAACATCGCCAGAAGTTGCAATGGAAAAGTAAGTGTTTTCTGTTGATGGCAAGACCAATTCCCATGTTTTGCCAAAGTCAGCAGATCTATACACACCGTTATCTATACTAGCAAAAATATAATTTTGGATGCCTTCGACATCATTTATTCTTCTGACAGGAGATCGTCCATCACCTACTTTGGAGGCATAAGCGAAAGGTGCTATATGTTCATCAATGTGTTGCCAAGTTTTGCCACCATCTTTGGAACGTCTTAAAGTATTAGCTGATGCAGAAGGCATTTCACCAGAAAATTTACCAATTAAATAACCTTGCGAAATTGCAAAAAAACTATAACCGATATGTTTTACGCTGATGGTCGCACCATCGTCTGACAAAACTATTTCCCACTTTTCGCCTTTATTCATGGAGCGTATCAGCCCTTGATCTGTGCCTGCCATGATGATATGATCTTTTTCGACAAGACTATATACATAGCCATTGTCATATGTTTTTGTCCAAGTTTTACCATGATCTACTGATTTAAACAACCCCGTAGTTGTGCCTACAAGTATATCACCTGTTTGGGTTTCTAGGATAGATAAGATGAATTTACTTTTAAGTCCTGTGAATACCGGAACCCAAAATCCCGTATTTTCTATTTTTTGGAGTACTCCTGCGTCTACATTGTAAACATATGGGCTAGTTTTGGAGTGGAAAATCTGATTAACCGGCTCATTAAGGAAGTTTTCTTTTTGCCACGTTGCATCATGAAAATTCTTTTTACTTAAGATACCTTTTTCAAATCCCAAAAGTAAGTTGTCATCATCTGAATAAACGGTATATGGGTCTATTTTTTTGGGTAATCCGGCACTGATGTCTTGCCACGTTTTGCCACCATCTGTAGACTGAAATATGACTCCTGATGTTTCTTCATCAGTTGTTTTTGGCGTAGTCGTAACAATTGCCCCTAGTCCTAAAGCAGAGATTAAGAATATTACTATTTTGAAATTCATATTATGAAAAGTTATAAAAGTGATATAATCATCCAAAGTTAAGTATATCCATCAGAGTGTCGACATAATGCTTGTAAAAAGATGTAAACGAAATGTAAAAGCTTATAATACATTGATAATGAATAATCTATTGTAGATTTTAGAAAAGCAAAACTCATTTATCTACTGCCAAGACTAGACATTAGAGTGTCATTTTACTATTGAGTAATGAATATTCAAAGAACAAAGTCGTAAAAGTTATCATTATTCCTAGGGTGTGGATATCTTTGTGTTTAAAGATTTAGTAGAGCCTATATTTCATAAAATGGATTTTATAAAAACCTTATCACATGTTTAGAATATTTTTGATATCAATGTTAAGTTTGGCAGTAATTTCAATTTCATTAGCACAAACCAAAAATTTTATTGATCAGCCTTATATCGAAGTTGTCGGATATGCGGATACTTTAGTTACACCGAATTTGATTTATATTAAAATAATTATTGATGAAAAAGCCAGTCGGGACAAAATTTCACTAGAAGAACAAGAGTATAAAATGATCTCTACATTTAAAAACTTAGGACTAAATACTGAAGTTGATTTGACCACAAGCGATATGCTGAGCAATTACAAATTTTATTTTTTAAAAAAGAAGGATATCATAAAAACAAAAGAGTATATTTTGACAGTTACAAGTGCAGAAACTGCGAGTAGAGTTTTTATGCAACTTGAAGACCTTGGTATTTCTAACACTTCAATCCACAAGGTAGATCATGCTGACTTAGAGAACATAAAAAATTTATGTAGGACAAAAGCTATCCAAAATTCGTTTAAGAAGGCAGTAGCTATGACAAAACCATTAGCACAGACTGTAGGAAATGCAATTTATATTGCAGAAAGTGATAATCATTTTGAAAATCAAATAAATTCCCAACTTACAGGAATACAAGTCGATGGTTACAGTTCCCGTGAAAAAGCAAAATATGAGCCACCAAAAATTGAATTTGAAAAGATAAAAGTTAGTTCTATACTAAATGTCAAATATGTATTAAAATAGAACAACTATTCACAATATTGATGTAAGTGTCCAATTCGTAACAAAAACATGATTTCAGAAATATTTATAGATGTTGAAGAATAAAGTTTACCAGCATTTTATATGACTTAACATTAAAATTAAAATCACCAACACAATAATGAAAACCAATCCACTTAATATAGAGCTTAGACCCACAGTTGTTGAAGACTTAGAAACCTTATTCTTATTTCAAATGGACAAAGAAGGTGGATATTTAGCGGCGTTTATGCCTGCGGACCCAACTGACAAAACTGCCTATATCAACAAGTATACAAAGTTATTATCCGATCCCACTGTAAATAACCAAACCATTATCCTTGACAATACTATTGTAGGTAGCATAGCAAAATTTGTTATGCATGGCGACACAGAAATTACTTATTGGATTGATAAACAATTTTGGGGACAAGGTATTGCGACACATGCGCTAACATTGTTTTTAGCTATTGAAAAAAATAGACCTATTTTCGGACGAGTAGCATTTGATAATTTTGGTTCACAGAAAGTTTTAGAAAAATGTCATTTTGTCAAAGTAGGTACGGACAAGGGTTTTGCAAATGCCCGACAAACTGAGATAGAAGAATTTATATATCAACTTACTTGATGTCCGATAAAAGTATCCTAGCCAACATTTGAAACCCTTTTATGCCAGGTCAGCTTATCTTTATAACTTGAAATTCAAAAAAATGAGTAGATTTGTGCTACATACATTTGAAAAAACCTTTTGAGTGTTGTCATCAAAAAAATAATATGATGCTATCATGAAGTTTTTAACATTAGTCCTGCAATGTCTTTTTTTGCTTTGTCTAGTAACCACACTGTCAGGACAAAAGAGATATGGATGTAATGGCGATCTATTCGTAATAACTAATGATGGAACATCGACTTCTATCAATCAAGTATCTTTTGCACCTTTTGTGCCACCTTCACTTAGTTTATACGCAAAATACAATGGGAATTTTGATGCGCTAGGATTTAATCCTGTGGATAACTACGTTTACAGCGTTGAGCAAAACACAAATATGATTGTGAGACATAGCCTTTTCAGTAATGCAGAAAGGATAGGCAGTGTATCGATTGTTGATACGTTAAGGTCCAATGCGGGTGATTGTACCGCTGATGGTTATTATGTCTGTTATGATCATGGATTGCATAAGATGTTAGTTTTTGAAGTCGTTGACCAATTTAACTTGATTCGTCAGATTGATCTATTTTGGGATCCCGCATCTATAAATAAAGGTGCTTTCCGAACAAGAATTTTTGATTTGGCTTTCGATCCCAATGATCCCAAAGTAGCTTATTCCTACCAAGGTAGCTTTGATCATCCAGCATTATTGCCCGTCGAAACCCGAGGCACGATGCTAAAAATAAATATGGATTTTAACGACCCTAATCTTGGAATGGTTACACCACTTGGTACAATACCGACTAACACTGTGACACATTTGGCAGGGTTTGTTTTTGATCCACGATCATCTCTTTATGGTTTTGGGTCTTCTACCACTGGTCTTAATCCAAAGCAAAATAAACTATGGACCATTATTTCTGGCCCAGGACTGACGTCTCCAATACTTACTCACTCGCCTTCACAGGTACTTAGTGATGGTTGTTCTTGTCCTTTTTCGCTTGTCTTTACCAATACTACGCCCAATGAAGGTATGTACTGCAATAATGACAAAAAAACGTTTCTGTTGACTTTAGAAAACAATTCATACGTACCTATTAAGGACTTGGTCCTAAAAGATACTTTTCCTGAAGGTACTATCATCCAATCCATCACAAATAGTTTTACAGGAACCATTGATGCAGGCACAGGTATAGGGACCAATATGATATCTATCTCAGGACTGATGATTCCGCCCAAAGAAAAAATCGTGATAGAGGTAGTCATAATCTCTGTCGATGCAAAAGATGGTCCCGTATCCAACCAAGCGTATCTTAGCAATCTGCCGCCAAGGTTTCCTGCCATTTTACCATCTGACGACGCACTGTCTTCTACATTTGGAGATCGATCAAATTTTTTCTTTATTACAAGATCTATAGGTAATTTGACTTGGGAAGTCATTCCACCTACTGATTGTATTTTGGCAAATGATGGCAAGATAGTGGCAACATCACCTGATTTTATGCCAGGTCAAGGATATGAGGTCAGTCTTAGGAATTTGAAGGGTTGGCAAGAACGAGTTTCGGTTGTTATGATTGATGAAAACAATTCATTTACCATAGACTCTTTGATACCAGGTGAATACCAATTATTTAGATTCAGGTCTTTACTTGAAAATTGTAGTGTATCTCTAAAAGATACCACTATTTTTCTGGAGGCACCACACGATCTTTTTGCCCTAAGTATCAGAAGCAATAGTCCTGTGTGCGAAGGAGATTCAATTTTGCTCACAAGCATCATGTCACCCGTTGGTCAAGTTACATGGAGAGGCCCCGCCATTTTTGGTTCTGAATCTGCCAATCCCATCATAAAAAATGCTACACCAAATAGAGCAGGCAACTATACCATCACTGCACAGTATGGATATTGTGTACAAAAAAGAAATACTGATGTAGAAATAAAACCAAAAATCATAACCACACTAGAAGGAGAAGATAGTTATTGTGTGCGAGATACATTGCGTCTTGCAGTCATTGCAGAAGATAAGGAAACTGCATTAAATTATGCTTGGTTAGTGCCTAATGCCATGATTGAAAATGATTCTATCTTCGTTTTAGCATCAGTCGACATTTCGCAAAGCGGATATTATGAAGTCATTTCTGATAATGGTGCTTGTTATGATACTATTGGGATCAATATCCAAGTTTTGCCAACACCTACCCTTGTGTTACAAGATGAAATTTTAACGGATTTTTGTGAACCACTAGTCTTATTTCCCACACTGGAAGGTAGTAATGACGTCTCTTATCAATGGTATCCATCAGAAGGTCTGAGCTGCGCTGATTGCCCAAATCCGACAGTGCAACCCATCGTAAACTCTTATTATAAGTTAAAAGTTGAAAATTCATTTAACTGCAAGGATAGCGCTATAGTTAAGATCAATTTAGATAAAGATAATATTGCCTTTACGCCCAATGTTTTTTCATCCAACGCTTCATTAGAGAATAGGAAATTCTATATTTATCCCAATTGTGTGGTGTATTATTTTCATCGATTAGATATATTTGATAGATTTGGAAATCAAGTATTCACATCAGTTGCATCGAGACCTGGAGAAACATTGGATGTTTGGGATGGACTATATGGAGGAAAAAATGTCACTTCAGGTGTTTATGTGTGGGTTGCAAAAGCAGAATTAGTGGACGGTAGCATAGTGTATTTGACAGGAGATGTTACGGTCTTGTAGTGGGTGAATCGATTATCGATGTTTAAGCTTTAGTTTAAATCGTTTAAAGTTTAAGGTTTAATGTTTGTTAATGCCTGAATAACGTTGACCGTTTAAAATCCATTCATAAAAGACACTTTGATTGACTAATTGTGATGATACTTATTGAGTTTTGAAAATTATTAATAATTTTACAAAAAAAAAACAGCAACATGAATATTGGCAAGGTAGTAATCCTGTGTGTTCTTTTGAGTGTAACACAGATTTTAATAGCTCAGACAGAAGTAGTCAGTAAGATCATAGATGCATCCACCAAAGAAAGTCTCATATATTGTCATGTGTTGAATTTGACCACTTCAGCGGCATATATCACCAATGCAGAAGGTGAATTCAGGATAAACCAAGCTAGATATACGGATAGTCTTTTGATCACCTATATTGGGTATAAAGATGTAAAGTTGACGGTTAAAGAAGCAAGTCAAAAAAAAGTTATTTTGTTGGCTCCAAATGCAGAATTATTGACAGAAGTGAAGATACCGCTCAATGATAAGAAACTATTGAAGTTGATCAGAGATTGTGCAGAAACACTGGACAAATCACCCGCCTTTTACTCAAAAGCCTATCTTGAATTATATAGTGAAGATGAGTCCACACATTTAGAATTGTTGCAGATGCATTACAATGTGCAATGCCAAGGTGGTCATATACCCAATTTTTATATGAAGGCTGGAAGAGTAGCTTTGACAGATCAAGCCGATAAACTGTTTGTCAATTTAGGAAGTACACAAGCTCTTGCTTTGCTAAATCCTGTTCGTTTTTCACCAATGTATCCTGTCAATCCTCTATTTTTGACAGAAGAACAAAATAAAGAAAAGTATTACATCAGAAAGATATCTGAGTCTGATGAGAATGATTTAGTCCATCTGGAGTTTGAACCCAAAATTTTGCGTGACAGCTCTAAAATATTTAGTGGCGAAATGTGGATCAGAAAAACTGACAAACAATTACTCAAGCTCAACTTAAAGATCAACAATAGTTTACGTCACCCTTTTTTGCCTATAAGACCTAAGGATACTTTACAAAATGTATCATTCAACCTGAACTATCATTTTAATAAAATAGGAACAAAAACAAGATTGACCCTCTTGGATTTTCGATTTGGGTTAAAGTATTTGAGTGGTAGCAGAGAAAAAACAGAATTAAGACATATCGAGACAGAAGGATTAGTGCAGCTGTACGATGATAAAGAGTTATTTGTAATCCCTTTTTTCAAGTATGATCTCACACATAATGATTATCGCAAGATGTCACTCATCCCTACGGATAGTCTGTTTTGGGCAAAAAGCAAAACCTTGCAAGTCACCGAAAAGCAACAAAAAAGATATGATTTATTTGCAAAAAATGGCGTCTTGTTAAACTTCAGTGAAATAAAAAATCAGAGTAATATCCGAACGCCTGATCAGAATCCCTTCGAAGATTTTTTTGAATTTAACAATGTGATTTGGAATAATAACTCCTTTGTGAGACTGAATCCAAATGTCGAGTCCAAAAAAGAAAAAGCAGATATTGCTGTCCAACTATTTTTAGATATCAATAAGTTTGGTGATAGCATTTATCATAATTCGCACACCATTCTAGACTTATTTAAGACAGAATACAATCTAGAAAACAAACCTGAACATCTTACCTATCTGAATTTATATTTTGACCATTGCGAGATCATCAGAAGAGAAATGGAAGTTGCCTTAAACAAAACACAAAACTTAGATGAGATGCTTACAATTTACGATGAAGCCACATCAAAAATAGTAGACTTGAGCAAAAAGTATAAGAAAGATTTGAAGTTTGGTCACAATATGCTGAATTTCCCTAAATGGAACAACAAAGTTAAAATAGAGTTGGGCAGAGATCTTATACAATACTTTGGATTACATATGCCAGCCTATAGCAAATGATGTAAGATTGAATTCTCTAAATTTACCCATCCTAAATCCTTCTCACGCAAAGCGTGACAGGCTCTTAAAATGGACTGTGTGACGCCAAAGCGTTAAGGACTTTTGAAACCCACTAAATGACATAAACCCTAATTTTATCCGCCTGTTTAT
>DLGT01000011.1 GCA_002482845.1 Saprospiraceae bacterium UBA7687 | reverse complement strand
TGTTGAACTTGATTCAACAGTTGCGTTACTTGATTCAACAGTTGTCGTACTTGATTCAACAGTTGTTGAACTTGATTCAACAGTTGCGTTACTTGATTCAACAGTTGTTGAACTTGATTCAACAGTTGTCGTACTTGATTCAACAGTTGTTGTACTTGATTCAACAGTTGTTTAACTTGATTCAACAGTTGCTGTACTTGATTCAACAGTTGTTGAACTTGATTCAGTGATCACGTAATTTAGTAATGTAGTTTTTGGGAGTACATTTACTTAATAATTTTAACATTTTATTTGCTAATCACCACACTTACTGTTAAAGTTTTCTTATATGATTTGTTCATGGCAATGTTTTATACAATAGGTTTTGTGAATGACTCGTTTTGGGTTTGATTTTGTAATAAAGTTATAACAATTCATTTTTTTATCGTTGTCTTTAGCCTAAGTTTTTTCCTATTTGATGAGGCTAGATGGTCCTATGATTGCGGATTTTATATGTATTGATTGCGATCATTTGGGAGATAATGGTAGTGAAGATGTTGTTTATGGATTCTTTTGAAATATGAGTATATTCCGAAAAGTATTTGGCAGTAATTTAAGGAATTTATTAGTTTCTACGGGTGTATCCCATTTTTTCATTAGATTGTTATAAAATTCCTTTTGTCTCTCTTGAGGGTCGGGGTAAAACAAAAGGTATTTTTATATGGTGTAATTTTGTGATAAACCCGTTTCTACTGAATTGATAATCAATAGAATACCTCTTTAGGGGCAGGGGTATACCCCTTTATGGTAGGGATGTTTGACTTCAGGGTGTAGGGTAAAAAACGGTTGATTATCAAGTTTTCTATGTTTTCGGACTGGCATTAAATGTAATATGTAAAAAATAAAATATGAATGAAATATGATGAACTTATACCCTTTACAATCGCGCCATAACAAGCGCAATAAAACACAGAAAGATAAAATAGCATTGGCCCGGCACTATGGTCGATGTTATCTCAATTTTTTGTTTTGGGCTATGCCCTAAGGGTTGAGTTATGTAATTAGTGCACCATTTTTTCATCTCATAAATTAATATCAAAATGAGAAGAAAAATTTTTTCAGTGGTAGTCGAAAAAGCTCTAAAAAGAGCTGCAGGACTACGAAGTATTAGTGCCGACTTAGATCTTGGCAATGGTCTAACCCTCAAGACTTATGAGTCAGAAACCGAAGCTCTGGGCAAGCTAGTCAACGAGTACAATGAGATACTCTCCGTACTCGATGCCAAAATTCTGATGATCAGAGATATGGAGAGGAAGCTTAGAGATTTGTCGGAACGAATGCTCGAAGGTGTGTCTGCACAATTCACAAAAAATAGTGAAGAGTACAGTCGTGCAGGAGGTATTCGTAAGGTGGATAGAAAACGTCCTATAAGACGTCAGCGTCCAATGTCTAATCCGTAAGAAATGGTCTAGCAGTGTGAGAGCATGCTGATAAGATCATTTAAAAACAATGAAGATGGGCCCACTATTGGTGGTGGGCCTATTTTATTAAAATCACAAAAGATTATCATCTTTGAAGGTCAGATGCACACAAAGTAGAAAACGTTCCTTACTACTTGGAATTTTTATTTCCAATATTGACTTGAAACTTTACCTTTATATGCATCTGACTTATCAGTATAGTCTAATGTGATAAAAGCATTTTATCAATCAGCAAAAGTATCAACAGCACAAGCACCCAATTGAATGCCGCCATTTATGGCTGCACAAATAGAACTGGTCAGTGACATTGCTTCACTAGTAGCGGGTTCTGGATCAATAGCAGCAATACCACCTGCAATATTAGAAATATAATCTATAACTCTTGCCGAATCATCTAGATAGGCCAAAGCAGTAAATTTGTTTTGATCTTCTTGGATGACTTCATAAAAATGGTAGGCTATAGGGGCAAGGGCTAACATATTGAGCACAATATCCAATGTCCCTTTAGCATATTTAGCAGGAATAGAAATACTTTCCTTTTTTTCCATAATACCAAATATCAAACTGGATAAGACTTTGCCATCTGTGATGTAGGAAGACAAATTGGCTACGGTTTTATCTTGAATAGGATATGGTTTTGCAAAAATACCAGCGGCTGTGAAACCTAGACTTTTGGTAGTTGAAGCCAAAGTAGTAGCCGCCGTTAAAGGTGCTACGGGTATTGCATCAGAGATAGGTTTTAAAATGGCATAAAGTAATGCACCGATGGAAGAAGCTGCATGGAAAGTAAAGTAAATGGTGTTTTTACCATTTTCTGGAATCTTGAGGTCGCTATAAAATTCTTTTGACAAATCTATTTCATCAGGATTAGTTGAGCCAAAATAAGACACCAATTGGTCAATAGATGTACAATTAATAATTTCTTGTGTAGTAGGATCATCAGCTGAAAATGGTGCTTCTTGATACAGTAGTTTATAAACTATTGTACCAGGTATGGCAAGCATATAACAGAAAATGTCTAATAAGGAAATGGAAATTTCATACCCAAATATTTTTTCTAATAAATCTGAAATGACTGGTATCCATATTGGACTATCTAAGAATTGAATAAGCGCATCATATAGCCCTTCTATTAGGTCAACAGTGGCATCTAGAAGCACTTCGGCTGAGGCAAGTATAGTATCAGCTATTATTCCGGTGACTGTTTTTAGGATGTCAATAAAAGACATTGTCTTATACCTATCATTGTCCAAGAGGCTCGCTTTAAATTGACTAATAGCATCTTCTATCACACTTTCTTCACCTTTAAGCGCCGAGACAAAAGCATTGATGATAGCTTCACCTGATTCTATGATTACATTTACATTTTTATACTTTGCATTATTTATATTTGCTGTAAAATAGTCGGGTAAATAAGTACATGGTGTGTTATACGCATTTTCCGTATTTTCAGATTGACCAGCGGTAACAGGCTCATTTCCTGCAGTAGTAGGAATATCCGCCCACACATTAATTTTGGCTATCAAATCTGTAAGTGTATCCGTCATGGAATTTTCTAAACTAGCTACACTATTGATACAACCATCCAAATAAAGTTTTAGTGAGTTTTTGATGACATCTTTTGTTAAAGATATATCTCCCCATGAAAATAGAAACTTTACAAATTGAATTAAGTCTTTTATAAGCGTACCTAATGCTTGTAAAACTGCCATTAATGCTTCTATGGCCTTTTCTATACAGTCGATTACGAATGTGAATACCTCACCAGCAATAGTAACCATAAAGTTCCAAATCTTATTGGCGGTATCTTCTATTATTTGGATCACATATTCAGCTTCAGACTTTAACCAGCTACATAAGTCTCCAGCTTTCACCACAATGGCATTACCCAAGTCTTCTAAGCTATCACCAATATTACTCACTACACTCAATTGAGTGGTTTTTTTACTAGAGACATGTAACTGATAAGCCCTGATATTAGGACTATATTTCATACTAGTCGGAGATACTGATAGCTTTGCATTAGTAACATTGGTTGTCTCTGTTGTTGAAGGTACATTGTAATTATTATATGCATCCATCAATGATTGGATAGAATCTGCACCAGCTTGATAGTCACTGTCTTCTAAGCCTTCATCCACTAGTTTTCCGGTAGTGTTTCCTGCGTCATCCACTACAGATGCACTTTTTAAATTGTCAGGTGTATTTAAAGTTGCGACCTTTTGAGCTGATGTATCCATAGGATTTACCTCTAACTGTTGACCATACTCACTTTCGAAAATCAAACCTATACCCTGTAAGTTTTCTATTTTCTGTACCACTTTTATACCACCTGCATTATCTGTAAGTACAATGACAGGTATGGTCGGTTCGAGGATATAGTAATGATTATTAATCCAAGTAGCTACCCTACTTTTTGATGAGATACTAACTTTGATATTGGACGCTAAAGTATTGGTGTCATCGCTTACGGTTAATCTTGTCATATAACAATCAAAACTAACAGAAGCGGCATCCTCATCGACTGGTAACATAATTGTTTCTGAAGACCAACACGAAGTCGTCGGGTCTTGGATTACTTTTTTTAATTCATTGTTTCCCATGTCTGCAAAATAAGTGTTGCCTCCATTCACTTTATTCACATATGGAGATATCAGTTCTACACCACTCGCAATAGCTAGAGGGTAAGACCATTCTGATAAATGGGTATTTTGTGAAGTATCACATTCCGTGTAAAAAATTTGTTTGTTGTGGTTAATGCCCCAAACTACTACTTTATCTTCTAAGGTATAAGCAAATAAATCTCTTGTGCCAACAAATAATGGACTGTTTAATAATTTAACGCCAACAGAATTGTTGTGTTGATTGTCAGAAGTAAATAGATATAAATCCCCTTCATCTGTAGCAACATACAAATCTGTATAATCATTGCCTTTAGACACTGATGATGTACTTGCAATTTGTTTAGGTGTGACAGTTTCATTAAAGATAAGTTGGCTTACAGAAGCTGCTGATGATGGATTGCTTAGGTTTAACATTGGTTGATAATAAACAGAAAAAGCTGTATCCACAGCTCCACACGTATAGATGCCATCTATGTATTCACCATATTTCCGTCCCGCACATAAGTCGACAGACGCGCTATTTAAGTTAAAAGGTAGTGGGTAATAATACCAATATTTACCTTGACCAACTAAAGTTGAATCAATGTAATACCTTTCTGTGGTAGTCTTGCCATCTGGCACAATATCGATAACTACTATTGGTAGTGAAACTGTTTGAAATATATAGATGTTGTTAATGGCAATCTTATCATAAGATTTTGAAGATGCATCAAAAGGTATAGCTTTCCAATTCAAGACAAGGTTATCATTTTCATCCCTAGCATAGGCAGTCGCCATAAATAATTGATCATTTCCTGCCACCGTGACAGCTATTGCCACTGAATATTTACCAGAAGATATATCCTGAGCTACTTCAAAAGTTTTAACATGAATACTTGTCTCTGATGGAAATTGTGTTAATAAGCAACTGCTCAAGTCTGTTTTTTTCCACCCTGTTTTAGGTGGCGTTGCTTTGGAACCGTCAGCGATGTCTGTAACAACGACTTCTTCAGTGACATAAAACACATTGTCAGTCCCTATGGAAAATAACAATGAATTGCCAGCTTCATTTTGAATAGCTTGGAATTTTTTATCTGGAGCGATGACTTCTCCTTGCATATATCCCGTCATAACTTCTGACGAGTAAGATATTTTATATGACATAATAATTTTTAAATTAATTAACAGATTGATAAGAAACTTCTACTGTGAGATCTCCTTGAATAGAGAATTTAGGATTAGCAAAAAAGTAAGTTTTGGCACCAGGAAAAACGAATCCAAAATTGCTATTTAGTAAACTCTCTATATCTTTGGCCATGGCCGACATGCTGGTTTCGATTGTTGCTGCTTGATCAAGCATACCATCAATGACATCATCAACGTTTCCTATAGTTGTGATTTCTGCCCAAATACTTGGGTCTAAGTCACCATTATAATAATTACCGTCTTTATTTGTAGTTTGTGTATGATTTGTAGTTGTATTACTAATAAGCTTTATGTTTAATGAACCTGCATCGCTGGCTACTGTACCCACACTATCCAATTGATATTGCGCAGTGACAGTTTGTGCCAACGGCCAACCATAAGTTTTAGATACACCATCACTATATTCTGTATATAAATATGCAGATATAGCCACCGTTATGATATCATCTACTAAAGATACTTCGGAATCAACATTTACTTGTCCTTTTATAAAATTATTTTTATCTGAAAAACCACTGTGGTCATCATCTTCACTTGAAAAGTTGAATGTTAAATAAGTACCATTATTATTTGTTTTGAGGTATTTTTGATTTGTGTTAGGGTTATTTAATACCAAACTATGTTTGTTAGATGACAAGTCAGATTCTGCTGTAACCGTGAAACAAAGTGATTGGACCAATGGACTCAATAAATCATTTAGGTTGTCTTCCAATATATCTCTTTTGGCAGACATGATTCCAGAAATAGATGAGTCTTGTGCATCCACCCAATTCCAATTAAAAGATGTAAGTGGACTTGGGAAATTATGGCCATTTGTCATCACTAGATAGTTGAGTGTACTTAAGTTTGCAATATCAGTTGGACTCAAGTTTTGATCATTAGACGATGGTATGTAAGGAGACACCATGAAATTAAAATTTGTGGGGATAATATTTGGAATAGGATATTGTGCAGGAGAAGCAGAACTTGCGAAAACAATATCACCATTTTGAGTCATGGGCGTCCAATATTGGGTAACAAAGACATTAAATACAGATCCTAATTGTGAGTCTGCTGGTAGCGTAGTTTGTGGAATTCCATATGGTTTTATGGTATTTAAATCTAATAAAAGAAACTGCAAGCTGAACATGGTGGAAGGGTCATTAATTACATTTTGAATACTAGTTTTCATATACTCAGGTAAATTATTATAACTTTCTTGAGTAAGCTTTATATTTAAATCAATGGTGTAGGTGAATTGAAAAGGATTTTTAGAATCTTGTATGTATTGAGTACATGAACAAGTTCGACCTATTGTTATTTCAGTAACCTGAAAAGTTTTAAAATAAATATCATAGAGAACGGATTGGTTTACATCAACGGTGGATCCTGATTGTAAAGTAATTATATTTGGAGCATTAGCTACATCCGTAAAACTAGGAGGTGTACTTTGTGGTGTACCGATGGTCGCTTTCATACCACCAACAAAAAATATTTCCCAACTATTAATCATTGCCAAAGTTGGGTTATTAGCTGATGTGTCTCCGTTTGGAATTGCAAAAATGTCCACATCATTGTCCGTAATATATTGTTGGACTTCTTCGGCGGTCATCTCCACAGTGGGACCAGTTCCGTCGTCATTTTGTTTTTTGTAATATCCCACAATAGGTCCATAATCTGCACCTGTAGCATTTAAAACATCTTTCAGGCCTGAATTTAGTGCCTTTTGTGTCATCGAAGTGACAAGGTCATAAGTAAACCCTGTTTCATTTAAATTGGAGTTTGTTGCACCCATTTTTTAATTAAATTTTAATTGTTTTTGAAATAAAAATTGATATTAATATACTATTAAATAATAGCCAGTTAAATTGAAATTTTGGATTCGTTTTATATGAGTTCGATTTATTTTAAATAATGAGCCTACTCAATTCAAAAAATTTCGGCTATCACCTTTAGTATTTATTTTTGTAAATTCTATAGAGGAATGCGTCTTTATTGAAATCAAAAATTTGGAGAATGTCTATTTATTTAAGAACATGAATATGTAAGGCAAATCAAAGATTTGTGCTATTTTTATTGCCACTTTATACTTGTTGTGCTCACATTATTTATAAAGAAAGGGCGAGAGATCACTCTGCAAAAAGTGTCTTTATTTTATTGACTATATTCTGAAGGATAGAAAATATCGCATCCGATGCAAAACCTCCGAGCAATGCCAAAGTCATCTTATGTACTTCTATGGATGAACCCATAATTGACGTGGAAAAAGTAAAAAGCTCTGAGATGATAAAACCAGAAACAATGCCTATCATAATAGAAATATTGAATGAAAATATGTCGACAGGTACTAAAGTGAAGTTGTCTATTTTATCTTTGATTGTTTTTAAGACAAAAAACATCACACCCAATAGGGATGCAAAAAATATTACACCCATATTTTCTAATAAAGGTAGACCCTGTAAGGCCAAAATTCCTTTTTCTTGATTTTCAGCGGTGACATTTGGCAGTAAACTGAAACCTATGAGTCCGAGCAAAGCAAATATACTAAGGGCTATATATTTTTTGACCACAGGGATTTTCCAAGACTTGATATCAGTTACACTACCTTCAAATTCCTTTCCTATAAACTCGATGGATTCAGGTGTAGATGGTAAGATGGCGGTAATGACAGCATTGTAATCTGCCGTCAAACTAGTGGGAATAATATTGGTATCATCATTAGTGAGTGATTGTGTTGATAAATTATCGGGCAGTTTGATGCCTTTATGGTACATGAAATCCAAGATCACTTTGATCTCAGTAAGGAGATTGTTTTGAGTGACGGGTTTATTCGGTGTGGAATTGTCGGTGGTATCCATAAATTTATTGGTTTGAAAGATTGTAAGCAAAAGAAAAAGAAAGCCATGGTTTGCCTTGATAAACCCATGACTGTGATGCCGTACCACTTATCCAATCCCAACCACCTACTAGTCCAAACTGTAGGTCATTGATGTCAAATAAAATACCACCACCTGTACTTATCCCAAGGACGGTATTTGTATTGGTAGTGGTGTCACTTTGGTTGGAAGGGTTGAGATTGATCATGGTAGGTGTACCGAATGCACAAAAAGTGGTTGATGTTTGAGTTGGTTGGGAGGTAAGGTTAAAAGACTTAGAGCCTTTTTGTAATCCGAAATATGGACCGATGGCCACATCACCCAAAAACTGGAGTGGGTTGTTATCCAAGACAGGTCTTATTTTAATAGGAATCACTAATGGACTTAAGTCGAAGTCTGTAAATTTTAGTTTGTCGGTACCCTCACTGATGAGGATATACATGACGACATTTTCTTTTTTTACCCTTTTGAGCAAATTATTATCTGGAATGTCCAATTCGCCAAATTGTTTCAGCTCGACAAAAATCGTATCTGCATTTACTTTAGAAATCCTAATTGGGTGATTTTTGAGCATTTTAAAGGTGGCTGTATCATTATGGACCACACTGTTTTTGATGATAGCATATTTGGCATCAAAAAATTGTGACTTGGATGCAGCATCAGATTGGCAATACAATGTATGACCTACAAACAGAAAAAAAGATATCACAAAATAACACAAAAAGTTTCTGATACTTTTCATACCAATGGTTTTGAAAGTGGTAAAATGGGGCTACATAACATTCAATCGCTAATGCCTAAAATAGCTAGTTTGATCTAATTATTTGACAACATAAATGTCCTGCTTTGATGGCTACAAAGGTATTCAGTGTCATTGCATTAAATCAGCGTATTTTTACTCGTTTTTTTTATACGTAGAAATACTTACATGATGATAAAGAGAAGCAAGATAAGATGATTAATTGAAAATTGGAGAAGGCATTAAAGTGTTTCAAATTTTTGATTTGTTGTATATGGTAAATTTATAGTTGAATAGTATATAGCACGGTTCTTCAATGAATTATAACCATATTATTGTGTATTACTATAACAAAAGTTATATTGACACTAGATGGAAAACGCTATAAATTTGCATCTTATTTTGGGTTAATTTAATGCTTTAGTACACATCATAAAAATCTTTTTGCAATCAAGTTATAATCCAATCTAGATGTCATGGTGATTTTGAGGATTGTAGCAAAATTATTATTTTATTTAGCTAGCTTTTATCTTTTCAATAAAGTTATTAAGGAACCTGACAATGAATAAGATAATTAGGTAGTTAAAGTAAAAAAGATTTCAAATTTCTAATTTACGTATAAATCAAAACTTTAAAAATCATGGGTAGGACAGTAATTTTGGATAATGGTCATGGTGGTATGATCAATAATGTATATCAAACACCTGGCAAACGAAGTCCTAATTGGAGTAAGGGTGTATTGTACGAAGGTATGTTTAATAGATGGGTAGTCAATAGAGTAATCGAGCAGCTGGACC
Source organism: Saprospiraceae bacterium UBA7687 (assembly GCA_002482845.1). Classification (GTDB taxonomy): domain Bacteria; phylum Bacteroidota; class Bacteroidia; order Chitinophagales; family Saprospiraceae; genus OLB9. The sequence goes on along the minus strand of DLGT01000011.1, from coordinate 11,661 downwards.
GCAAAAAGATACCTTACTATCATATCTCTCCAGAATACACTGATGTTACACTAGAAACTAGGAGTATAAGAGCTGATAAAATTTATGAATCAAACCAAAATGTATGGATACTTTCTATTCATGCGAATGCCGGTGGTGGCACAGGTATCGAAGGATTTACAACTATTGGGAGAACTTCATCAGATGGTATAGGTGATGTAGTTCTTAGAAATCTGGAGTCCGATATGATTGGCTCAAGTATGCGTTTTGATTGGTCAGATGGCGATAGAGATAAAGAGCAGGATTTCTATATTTTAAGGAAACCCAAAGCCCCTGCTTTTTTGATAGAATGTGGTTTTATGGATCATCCCATAGATTACAATAATTTATGGGATGAAGTGTACATCAGTGCTTTGGTCGATTCATTGGTCAAGAGTATCTTGGAGGTATATAACAGTTAATTAGAGTTTCCTAAAACCACCAGCAAAAAAACGTCTTTTATTATTTTAATTTCAAAACCAAAACTAAAATCTTAACTTCGGATTAGGACTGATTATGATTTTTATTCTTTAAAAGAGAAACCAAAATACCTTCAATGCTTAATTTTTTAACCTAAAATCATATCACCCAAATACTCTTCTTCCAATACTTCTCTTTCTATGGCAGTTTTTGTTTTATTGACGCCCCATTTAATGAGTCGGATATTCCCCTGATCTATTTCTATCCCGGTGATATCACCATCATGAAAAATCGAACATCCAGTATTAAAAATCAATGGCATTGTTTTTGGTGCACTGCATGTACCATGTTCTTCCATCTTTTTTTGTATAACAGATATATATTCATTTATTTCTTGGATGAGCATTTCAACACCATATTGAACTGGATTTAATTTTAATGTATTGACCGTCACATTGTTTTTTTGAGCTACATCTTTGAGGTCACGAACTTTACTTTCAAGTTTTAATTTATAATTATCTACTACTGTTTTACTTCCCCACAAAGGTCTGTGGGTATGGCCAAAAATCAGAATCGTGTTATATTGTTTTTCGCACCAAGCGTAAAAGGCATTTTCATCTTTTTCAATAGCGCAGTAGGATTCATAGTTTACTTTTCTAGGTTTTCCTATGATATCGTTGACTATCCATCGATAAACGGGAAGGCCGATATATTCAAATAGATTGGTTACTATTGGTAAGTAACCCTGATGGCCGTGAACCATGAGAATATCAGGAAACATGCCAAATTGTAGAAGTATGCCTTCATAAACTTTTAAATCTTTAAAATATGGGTGTAAATAACTTCGTACAGTATTGGTTTTTTCATACTGACTATCATGATTGCCAAAAACCCTGAAGTATTTATTTTTTTGGTGGAATTCCGCTTCTTTGCTTAAATGAATTTTATGTTTATCCAATACCTTTGATACGCTCCAATTTTCTTTAAGTTCTTCAATATCTCCTAGGTGGACGAGTCCAAAGTCATGATCCAGATAATATTGTAAAGCTTTATTATAAGAAGCCTGATTATTGTTTTTAAAGTCATCAGAAGAATCAGCTAGGCCTCTATGTAAGTCTGAAAATATGATCAATTTTTCCTTTTCGGCTTGTGTAATATTTAACCTGAGTAACCTATTACCTGATTCGTCAGCGATTAGGTCATTCATTCTTTGTTCGAGTCTAGTTGCCATTATTTAGGATATTAATATGATTTTATAAAATAAGGTGAGTAATGGTATTGGAGTAAATTGAATGATTGTAAAAATCTGGATCATTGAGTCCGCTATGAAAAGTCTTCGAGTTAAAGAGTATTAAAAAAGGTTGATTATCAAATTTTTAGTGTTTTCGGAGTGGACGCATCATTTAAATCATGAGTCTCTCCAAAAAGTCCTTTGTTCAAATAAAATGGAAAACATTGATTTCTACTACATTGATAATCAAACGTTTCCCTTTAGGGTCAGGGTGAAAAATGTTTGATTATCAATCAACTTGTATTTTTGGAGTGGACTCAATCATAAAACTTTAAACAACAATAGGTGGACTCTCCAAACCTGCCAATATCAATGGAGCATTATCAAAAACGCGTATCAAATCCATATCGTGCTCGAATAACTTATATCTACTCGATTTCCACTTTTGAATGTTAGATTCACCATACATTTCTTTCATTCTTTTAGGATTAATAAGGGCGTTTTTAGACCAATGCAACGTGTATTTTATATTAGAAGCAACCAATCTACTAATCAATTTTTCTTCAAATATGGGATAGTTTTTATCATATACAATCCCAAACTCAAACACAACTGATCTAGGTAAATGGTTGGTGAATCCAAAGATAGCATTACCTGGGCCTACGGCTCTAGCCTGAATGACCAAAGGCAACTTTGCATTTTTTGTTTCTTGTTTAATGATTTCTATAGTTTTGATCGCATCTTGGATAGATACGGCAAAGGCTGTCTCATTATATCCTTCAAGATATGTGATCGTAGCTGTAAATAATTGTCCTGAGGTGCCTCTGACATTAGACAATACAGACCTTTTTAAGTATTCTTTGTATTGCACTTTAGATTTGTAAGCAGCAGATACAAATGGCAAATTGAGTAAAAATTTTGTGGTCCAATCTCCAGGTGCATAACCCTTCCTACTTGTAATAATCCAAACAGGTGTAGGAATAGGATGACCATCTTCATATTTTACTTTAGTACCTTCTATCATATGATATCCATCTTGTGTATGTGGATCAAAAATAAACTCCAAGTGATGTAATCCACTATAGTAGTTACTGTCTTGGAATATTGAACTCAATTTTGTATGGTTAATTTGAAATATGGTAGGATAAGTAATCTGATAAATTGGTTCTGTCTCAATGGCAAATGCAGTAATGACCCCGAAAGTACCAAAACTGATCAAAGCGGCATTAAAATCATCATCGTTTCTGATCAATTTCGATTGTATACCGTCGACAAAATTTTGATTTAGGACTGGGTATGTGCTTCTCTCAATCCATATTGGCTGATCAGTACCATTACAAAGCTGGATGCCCACTACGAAATCGGGAATGGCGCCAAAATTGATCGCTGCACCATGGGTATTACCAGATACGGCTCCTACGATCGTTTGTCCTGCGCCTATGCCGGCAGTTTTTAAGGATCTTGGTACTTGGTTAGCTACTTTGGGTAATTCTAGATATATATTTAATTCAGCTATAGAGATACCGCATTGTGCAATGACAATATATTTTCGCTTGTCTTCTGCAAAGTCTTGATGGAAAAACTGATCATCTATTTCAAAGCATTTATTGAGCAACTTCGTATTCAGGAGGTAATGATCCGTTACATGTATTTTTGATAAAGCCCAACCGGACCCGATGGCTTTAAGTTGTTTTTTACTTGATTTTGCTCCTTGAATAAGATCATTGATATCTTTTGATGTTTGATTTAGTATTCCGAAAGTATCAAGTTTTATTCCTTGCAAATTCGAATTGTCAATATCTATTAGATCTTCTAATGGTTGATCAATAGTGACATGGATATTTTTCCATCTTTGTGGTCCATTTTTTCTGATCATAACTTAAGGATTACAAGGTTTAGCACATCTCCAACTAATTTTAGAAGAATCCCATAGGCCAAGTGTTACGATATAAAGACCTATTCTCCAAATGTTCTTTTCTATCTTAATCTCTTCTATATTGATACGAGTCCCATCGCCCAAGGCACAATTTTCAATAGGCACATCATCTCTAATGGCACCATACAAAAACGTGTTGGATACATCACTTTTCCATTCTGTACTCGGTGCATTTCCCATTTCACGTCCACCAGGTCCGCCTGTTTGATATACATGTACGGTGGTACAACTTTGTGCACTGAATATGATCAACAATAAAAGTGCAAAATGTTGAAAATTTATCTGGACCCTTTGTCTAACTAAATAAATGCTAAATAAGACTTTTGATACCACCTGATGACTACTTTGATATGCAAAGGAAGGTTTTATCTCTAAGTTATACGCTAGAATTAGTTTTGTTGTTGTGTGCATAAATTTTACTTTATTAATTAAATGCAAAATTAAGCTTAGTTTTATTACTAAAAAATATAACTTTTGTTATATGGTTTGGGTGATTTTAGATATTTATGTTTGAAATCAAATTTGTGTTTGTGTAAAGTAAGTTTTGGAAAGGAGACGATTAGATTAAAAATTATGGTCTAAACAGAAATTCGTTTCCTAACATATTCGAGAAAGAAATTACCTTATTTTTTCTTGTAAAAATGACGATCAATTTTTTGGCCTTTTATAAATATCATAATGATATTAAAAGATGGTATAAATCATTATTTAACACTCTTTTTTGGTAGATTTTGGCATCGGCATATAACAAAAGTTATATATTGGGCTACAATTCTTTACTTTAACTTTGCAAGATTATTTTTTACAGTCAATTTTTATATTTATCAACTTAAAACAAAACACCAATGAGCAATGCACACAAATCAATTTGTACAATTCTATTAATTGGAATCGTATTTTCGTCCATTCTTTCTATAACGTCATGCAATAATAAGGCTGATGCACAAAGTGCTTCTTTTGCAGCTTTAGTACCAGAAGGTAAAGACTCTCTGGAGCAAACGGCTTATATAACACAAGCAATTCAATTTTATAATAAGTATCAAGCTTTAAAAACCACATCGGCTCGGGTAGGACATCCAATCTCTCAGGAACTTTCCGATCTAATTACAGCTCCAAGAGAAACCAATTGTTTAGACTCGACTAAAGCGGTATTTTTTTCTTTGGCAAATATTTTGGAATCCATTGAGCTAATGCCAGATACTGTTCCGCAAAACTCTGGTATTGCTGTTGTTTTTGGAAAATATCCAGATGTAATCGAAGGTGCTTTCAAAACAGAACTTATGGCTGAAGGACTAGATCCAGCTGATTATGTGGGTAGATCTACCGTAGTTTTAAAATATGTAAAAAATCTAACTCCTGGATTAGATAGTACGACTTATTATGGTAAAACTGGATCAAGTGGTCAAATTATCACTAACATAGGAATGCCGTGTCCTAAAAGATGCCCTGAAGGAACTAATTGAAATTAAAAAATAATTGAAATGATTACAATTGAAGGATTAATCAATTTTTACACCCCATATCATTATATAGGGTTATTAGCCTTAGTTGTGGCTGTTTATGTGTACATTACAAAGAAGAAGACTTTTCCACTTTTTATTCCATTCTTATTCGTCAATTCTTTTGTGGAAATGTATTTAGTATATTATTTCAGTGTAAAGATTAAGAATTCAATTGTAGTCTATAATTATTTTAATATTTTCGTTATTCTTTATTACTTTTATGTCTATTATAATTATTTTAGAGCAAAACCATGGTCTAAATACATTATGTTGGTTTATTTTTTTTGGCTGGTTTATGTAGTATATTTATTTTGGAATTATGACTACATTAAGTATTTCCAAAACCATTATACTGTAGGTTTGACCATCGTCTCTGTACTGATATTTTTGTTTTTTAAAGGATTATTAGAAGACGCTGAATTTGTTGATATTACTAAGATTCCAATATTTTATTTTTCTGTGGGTATATTAGTATTGTTCTTTTCTTCTTTGCCTTTCTTTATTTTTTCCGAACGACTTTTAATTAATTCTGAGTCAAGATTGTATACTTTGTTAATTGTTTGTTCAAATGTTTTATTAAATTTAGGTTACTTAGGAACTGCATTATGCATGAAGAAGAATTAATGATTATAAGTGCGTTTATTTCGCCATTAGTACTTTCAGCTTTGCTGATTTGGTTCTTTATTTCCTATCAAAAAAGAAAAAACCAGTATGAAAATAGTCAGAAAGATGCCCAACTCCGTGAGCAAGAACTCATCATCCAAAATCAATTGAACTTGGAGAATGAGCGCAATAGAATTGCGTCAGAGATGCATGATGATCTTGGTTCTGGACTGACTGTAATCAAATACCTGAGTGATAATATCGTCTCAAATACTTTTGACAATGCGATCAAAGAAGATGTAAATAAAATAGCAACTTACAGCACCGTTTTGGTCAAAAATATGTCTGAGATCATTTGGGCCATGAATAGTCGATTTGATAATGTACAAGGTCTGATCAGTTATCTTCGTCGTTTTGCGGTAGAGTTTTTAGATGACAATAATGTAAGCAATACCTTTATAGAAAATGATGTCAATTATGATATCAATATCTCTGGCGAAAAAAGACGTAACTTGTTTTTGGTGGTAAAAGAGTTATTAAATAATAGTGTTAAATACTCTAAAACAAAAGAGATTATTATCAGTATCTCAGGACAGTCTGATTTAGAAATAGTCATCACGGAAAAACATTCAGTAGGATTTGACCCTTTAATTATGAAAGAAAAAGGAAATGGAATCTTCAATATTGAAAAACGAATGTCTAATATTGATGGTAAAATTTCTTACAAAAGGGAAGGGAGTGATATGATTATCAAAATATTTTTGCATCTTTAGCCTGTTATTAAAACCAAATTTAAATCTCCATGATCTATGAATACTCAAAAGATCAAAATCTCTATTATCGAAGATATCAAAGAAGTGGCATTTTCTGTACAAGCTATGATAAATAGCCAATCGGATATGGTTTGCGACCACTTATTTCATAGTGCGGAAGAAGCCATCATGTTTGTCCCTCATCAAGATACAGATATTGTCATAGTCGACATTGGATTGCCAAGGGCAAGTGGTATCGATGCAATCACAACTTTAAAAGATAAATGCCCTGATGTCCTTTTCTGTATGTTTACCGTGTATGAAGATGACGAAAAAATCTTTAGGTCATTGCAAGCAGGTGCAAATGGTTATATATTAAAAGGTGCATCAAAAGACAAAATCCTTACTTCCATCCGTGAACTGGCTGAAGGTGGTGCTCCTATGAGTCCAACTATTGCCAGACGTATCATTGAAACATTTACTGAAAAAAAAGTCCAACCCGCTAATATGGCATTGCCATTGACCACTAGGGAAGTTGAATTGTTGCAACTACTAGCCAAGGGCATGCTTTATAAAGAAATTGCTCAGTTTTTATCTATTACCACTGGGACTGTCAAACAGCATATTCATAAAATTTATGAGAAACTCCAAGTGACGAATAAGACAGAAGCAATCAATAAACTCCACGTGAATGGGGTATCACAATAGGATGTGTCATGCTTCAACATTAAAACATGAGCTTTTGCTAATGCCTAGGTGGAATCATCATACACAATATAATTCTTATAAATATTCATAAAAATAACATACTTACAATTTGTGTGAAGTGAATCTTTCAAAGGTTTCTAATCTTTTATCCATTTTTTTATCGTTTTCGTCTTTTTTTTTGAATTATTAATACCTTTTAATCTTATTTTTGTTTCAAATAATCATAAACAACGAAAAGCGATTTTTTTCACAACCAAAACAAAAACAAAATGACCCGTATTAAAAATTATTTTACTCTTCTACTGTTATTTTCTTCCTATATGTTGTCTGCACAGACAGCAGAGAGTATCATCGAAAAATACATGGAAAACACAGGTGGTAGAGAAGCATGGTCTAAAATTACCTCTATGAAATCTGTAGGTAGTGTAAAGGCTCAAGGTTTGGATTTTCCTACGGTAATGCTTTCTAAAGGAAATAAACAAAAACTTACTTTTACATTCCAAGGGAAAGAAATCGTACAACCAGCATTTGATGGACAGGAAGGATGGCAAACAAATTTTATGACCATGAAGGCAGAAAAGATGGAAGCAGAAGATAGTGAAATGTTGAAGGCTGAATATGCTGATTTCCCAGAGGTGTTTTTGAAATATAAAGAAAAAGGATATACTGCCGAGCTTCAAGGAAGCGAAACGATAGAAGGTACAGATTGTTTTAAAGTTAAACTAACTAAAAAGCCTATTAAAATAGATGGTCAGGATGTAGAGAATGCATCCTTTTACTTTTTTGATAAAGAAAACTATGTTCCAATTTTGGTGAAATCCGAAATCAAAAAAGGTCCAGCTAAAGGAAAGTTTTCTGAGACGTATATGTCTGACTATCAGGAGACAAATGGTCTGATTTTGCCATTTTCTATGGATCAAAAATTTGAAGGTCAAGTACAAGCATCCATCAAGATGAATACCATAGAATTTAATGTGGAGATAGATGATAAAGTATTTTCTTTCCCTGAGCAATAGTAAATTCTTCCTTTTTATTTGTACATAAGACATAGCATTTGAGAAGAATATGTCTTGTTTTATAATGGGTGGTGCATGGATAAGCGGTGCTAACTAGGTAAGACATCAGGAAGATGAAATATTGTTCATCCATTATGTGACCCAATGTAGAAATGGTCATCATGCATCGAAAGGCAGCAACATTTGTAAAATTTTATTGGTATTCAATTTAAAATAATCTATACTTTTTATATATGAGAAGTTTAATGGTATTTACTTTTTTAATTGGCTTCATAAGTCAATCTATCGGGCAAAAATCTATTCCCGTAAAAGGAGACGAACTGTTTGGAGCCATTAAGGCACGACAAATAGGTCCTGCGGTCATGTCAGGTAGGGTAGTGGACTTGGAAGCCCATCCAAAGGATTCCAAGGTGTATTATGTCGCTGCTGCAGGTGGCGGTGTCTGGAAAACGGTTAATGCTGGAGTCACATTTAATCCGATATTTGATAAACACACACAATGTATTGGTTCAGTTGCAGTGGATCCGTCTGATCCAGATAAAACGATTTGGGTGGGTACGGGTGAAACATGGACCAGAAACAGCGTGAGCATTGGTGATGGTATCTACAAATCAGACGATGGTGGCCAAAACTGGAAAAAAATGGGTTTGGAAAAATCTGAACGTATTAGCAATATCATAGTACATCCTAAGGATTCTAAAACCATTTTTGTAGGTGTCTTGGGTGCACTTTGGGGTGATAGTCAGGAACGTGGCGTGTACAAATCTGACGATGGCGGCAATACTTGGAATAAGGTTTTATATGTCAATGAAACAACAGGATGTGCAGATTTGATCATGGACCCTATGAATGCAGATATTTTGTATGCATCATTTTGGGAGTTCAGACGTACAGGTTATTCTTTTAATTCAGGTGGTGTCCATTCAGCATTATATAAATCTATAGATGGGGGCAAGACTTGGAATAAGATTCATAATGGTTTTCCATCAGGCAAAATGGGTAGAATAGCGGTGGCAGTAGCCCCTTCCAAACCATCCATTGTTTATGCTGCACTCGAAACAGAAAAAGATGCCGATAAAGGACTCTACAAATCTGAAGATAGCGGTGCATCATGGAAAAAACTCAATGGTGATTTTGAACTAGTGATCAGACCTTTTTATTTTTCGAGAATCGTAGTCGACCCTAAAAATCCTGACATCATTCTGAAAGCAGGTCTTCAGGGATATATGAGCAAGGATGGCGGTAAAACTTTCAGAAGTATAGGTGGTGGCATCCATTCAGATTTTCATGACTATATTTTTGATCCCAATGAATCTAATAATATCGTCGTCGGTACAGATGGTGGCGTATACAGGTCTAGAGATGGTGGAGTCGTATGGGAAATGGTCAAAGGTTTGCCTTTGTCGCAATTTTATCATGTGTCTGTGGATAATCAAAAGCCATACAAAGTGTACGGTGGTTTGCAAGATAACGGATCTTGGGTTGGCCCAAGTAATAAAGGAGGCGGTATTCGCAATAGTGATTGGACATCTGTAGGATATGGCGATGGATTCAGAGTGTATCCGCATCCGAATGATCCCAATACCGTGTATTCTGAAATGCAGGGCGCTGAAAATATATGGAGAGTCAATGTGGCAAAAAGCCAAGCTAAAACCATAAAACCATATGCCGAAGAAGGTGATCCGAAACTCAGGTTTAACTGGAATGCACCTTTATCTACCAGCTTACATTATCCTGATAGAGTATACGTGGGTAGCCAATTTGTTCATGTTTCTGATGATAAAGGGGAGACTTGGACTAAAATGTCTCCTGACCTGACCACCAATGATCCGAAAAAACAATTGCAGGAAGCATCAGGTGGATTGAGTGCTGACAACTCAGGGGCTGAAAACCATTGTACTGTGTTTACCATTAATGAGTCACCGATAGACAAAAATATCATTTGGGTAGGTACAGATGATGGAAATGTGCAGGTAACCAAAGATGGAGGAAAGACATGGACCAATGTCACTTCCAAAATTATGGGTGTACCAAAAAATACATGGACTTATTTTATCGAACCGAGCAATTTTGATGCAAATACAGCTTATGCCGTTTTTGATGGCCATACCATGAGTGATTTTAAGCCATATGTGATGAAAACTACAGACGGTGGTAATACTTGGAAATCAGTTATTAATGAGCAAGTTCCAGTGTTTGCTAGGTGCATCAAAGAAGATCATTTGAATCCAGATATTTTGTATCTTGGTACGGAGATGGGATTGTACATATCTTTGGATGGAGGTAACAATTGGGCAAGATTTGACAATGATATGCCACAGGTAGCCGTTCACTATCTCACCATACAAAAAGACGCAGATGCTTTGGTAATGGCGACACATGGTAGAGGAGTCATCATCATCGATGACCTGAAACCACTCAGGGCGATCAATGATTCATTACTCAGCAAAGACCTTGAATTTATCACCTTGGATCCTGCCGTAATCAATGAAAATGTTACTTTTCAAGAGTTTCCAGCTGTAGGCGAATATCTAGGTAATACGCCTACGACATCAGCCAGAATCGTGTATTACATGAACAAAAGACATACTTTTGGCAAAATGACGATGGAAGTTTTTGATGAAAATGGTTTAAAAGTTGCGGATCTAGCTCCTAGCAAAAGCAAGGGTATCAATGAAGTCCTTTGGAATTATACCCTTCCATTACCAAAAACAGCAAAAGGCAAAACCTTTACTTTTGGAGGATTTACAGCACCTAAAGTACCTGCTGGTAAATACACGGTAAAGATCACCAAAGGCAAAGAAGAGTACACTCAAGACCTAGTGCTAAAATATGACCCTAGCTCCATCCATAGCGTGGAAGATCGCAAAGTAAAGGATGAAAAAGCCATGGAACTTTATAGGATGATGGAATTTCTCGCAGATGAAGTGGACAAAATAGATCAGTTGCAAAGTACATCAGAATCTATCAAAGGAGGTTTGAAAGATAAAAAAATGCTCAAAAAACTCCAACTTAATGAATATATCAAAGAGATCGAGGATTTGCGAAAAGTTTTGGTTGTGACCACAGGTGATAATTATGTAGGTTCTGCAGAACCACAACTGAGAGAAAAAATTGCCAATCTCTATGGCCAAGTCCTAAGTTATGCAGGTAAACCTACCAATGCTCAGCTTAAAAATCTCGACTTGCTTCAGGGCAAACTGAATGAAGCCAAAACGAAGATTAAAAATCTGGAGGCAAAGGCAGAAACCATCAATCAACTTTTAGAAAAAAATAAAATTGTAGGCAAAATCAGTAATGGCAAAGTGATAGGCGCATAAAAGATTTGTTTTTTAAGTATACAAAAGCAGTACCTTGGAAACAAGGTGCTGCTTTTTTTTTGTGGAACGTTTTTTTTCGGAGATTCTGCTACACCGATACGATGTCTTTGAGCCATCGCATCAGAGATTTCCTGCGGTGGTACGGCTTTCAGACG
>DLGT01000164.1 GCA_002482845.1 Saprospiraceae bacterium UBA7687 | reverse complement strand
CAGTGTTTGGTCCATATCGCCTAGCTCTATCGTTGCAGTATAAACATCTTTGAAATCCACTGAGCGGGTAAGCAGTTTTTGATAAGCCCAAAAGATGATAACTGTTATTATAAAGCCAATCACCCAATAACAGATTTTTTTGATTCGTGCCGACTTTTGTTCTTCCTGACTAATTTGACGATCCATGAGAAAATGATATTTGATAATAATCTTCCAATGGTCGTGCCAAACAATAGTATAATGAAAATGAATAGTTAATACATATGAGTAATTTATATGTAATTCGATATTGGGATTTTGGTGTCCGATATCGGACAGTATTTTTATTCTTTTATGAAGTAGTGTAAATTTATAATTAAGTCAATATTTTAAATCAATTCGTTTTAGAGTGTTTTTTTAAGATGTCTATGACTTCGGATTCTGTCATATTAGTAATATTTGCCAGTAAGGAAGTAGGAATATCTTGGTCAAAACCATTTAAGATTACTTCGATCTTACCTTCAATCTTACCTTCAATTTTACCTTCAATTTTACCTTCGATCTTACCTTCGATTTTGCATTGATTGGCTATTTCTTCGTAAAGTGTCATAAATACTTTGTTTATAAGTTTGTCTTTATTTTTTTTGATAATTTCTATGGTGTCACTCTTTCTATTACCAATTATAAGGATATAAACAAAGTTATAATTGAAAGAGTTCCTTTCTTCTTGTGTTTGTAGCGATTCATATATTTTTTCCATTCTATCTAACAACTCTTCAGTATCATGATGGTGTTTTTGTGTCATCAACATCGTAGATATTGCCACATTTCTAATGTTGAATATCGCTTGGTCCGATAAATTATTAACACCGAAAAATTCAACTTCAAACTTCGGTATATATTTCAAAAATGATCCCGGAAAATTTACAAAGTATTCTTCTACAGGCTTGTATGTCCAGTTAACTTCATGATGGTAGAAAACAAGTGGCAATATGATTCTAAATGGCTCTTTATTTTTTATTTGTTGGCGATAACTACCAAAAAGATAAGATCCTATTTGAAAACCTACATGTGGATCTTTATAACTTTTATGTTCTATTAATATCGAACAAAATGCATCTCTGCCATCTTTTAATTGGCATGTATAAATAATATCTGCAAATATTTCCTTTAACTCTTCTGTAATAAAAGTACTTGATGTTGGGTGAATTGAATTTATATCAATATTATCCAATATTGCTTCTGGAATGGCAATTTTAAGGAAGTCAATCGCATTCTCTTTTTTTGATAGTTGTTCTTTTATAAATTTATCGTGTTTATTATTCATGCGGCAAATCTAAGGAATTATTTTAGTAATCTAGATTTGTGGTCAAAAACTTTCTTCACGTATTATTTTGTCTGCATTTAGCAAATAAAAAAGCCCAACATTTATATCATAAATATTGGGCTTTTCTATAATTGCATAATCTATCTTATGCAGGAATAATCCAGCCGAATTTGTCTTCGATCGTTCTATTTCTCATTCCATTAATAGTATCTTTGGCAAGGGTGCTAATTTTGTATGTTTCTGTTTGTAGTGTGATGACATCTTCCTTGTATTTTATTTTTGCTACAGGCGCTACGACAGCTGCTGTACCAGTACCGAATACTTCTTTTAGAGTGCCATTTGCGCCAGCTTCCATGATTTCATCGATGGTGATAGGTCTTTCTGTGACTTTATATCCTTTGTCTTTTAGGATGGTAATGATACAATTTCTAGTAATACCATCTAATATAGCACCATCTAAGTTTGGTGTTAGGACTTCATCGCCTACCACAAAAAAGATATTCATAGTACCTACTTCTTGGATGTATTTTTTGTGTACGCCATCTAGCCACATCACTTGGTCATATCCTTCTTTTCGTGCCATAGTAGCTGGAAGTAATGATGCCGCATAGTTACCAGCTGTTTTTGCTTCACCTACACCACCGACTACAGCTCTCACATATTTATCTTGTGCAAGCAAATTGACAGGTTGATTGTAGTAAGGACCCACAGGCATTACAAAAATGATAAATTTATAAGTATCTGAAGCTCTAACACCGATAGCTTCATCCATTGCAACCATAAAAGGTCTGATGTAAAGTGCACTACCAACTTGTGGGGGAATCCATGCTTTTTCCATATCGACTAGTGTATGAATTGCTTGTAAGAATAGATCTTCAGGTAACTCTGGCATACACATTCTTCTTGCAGATGCATTGATTCTTTTTGCGTGCATCTCAGGTCTAAACAACAGCGCATTACCAGCTTCATCTCTTGTTGCCTTCATCCCTTCGAAAATCGCCTGACCATAATGCCATGCTAAATTACCAGGGTGAACAGGTATTTTATCAACAGGTACGATCTCAAAATTTGTCCAATTTCCATCAATATAGTCAGCTACAAACATGTGGTCAGAAAATACCTTTCCGAATGGAATATTATCAAAATCAACTTTTGACAACGAAGATTGGGCAGTTTTTGTAATGTTGAATTGGTAACTCATTGTTGCAAGATTTTAGAGCGTTAAAAAAAAATGGTTAGGGTTGAAGGACGGATGCGCATTTATAAAATTCTTTACAATCAAATTTTGAGAACATTCCGTCAAAATTCTGTTACTTTGCAGTACAAAAGTAAGATAAAATTTATAAAATTCTATTTTGATAATAAAATTTTTACTTTAATCAAACAATATTTTTTATAATTCCTTTTTTTGAAATATAATTTTGATGAATCATTTAAAAAATACACTTTTTAAGATTCCGAACTTTGACGTATCATCCATATCAATACAAGGTAAAGGGGCTAAAAAGTTAGTAGTCATTTGCCGGAAACAAGGTTTTTCAGAAGTTCAGTTAACTGCACTCCAAAAGATGGTTTCAGCTATTAAATATGACTACGAGAATGATATTTTTATGTTGACGTGTGATGAAAATGAACAAATTTCACTTAGCATGCTGAATGTGGAGTACAAAGACTTAATACTTTTTGGCATCAAGCCGGAAAATATTGGATATAACTTAGATTATAAATCTCAAGAAATAAATAAACTTGACAAAAGTAGATTACTTGTTTTTGAAGGATTAGATATTGTTTTGGCAGACAATAATAAAAAACTATTATTGTGGAATAAACTACAAGAAATGTTTTTAAAATAATCGATTTTACATGACACAGAGAACGCTTGTATTCGCAACTGGAAACGAACATAAACTTTCCGAAATAAAAAATATGCTTCCAGAATTTAAGATTCTTGGGCTAAAGGATATTGGAGTATATGAGGATATTGTGGAAGATGGTACAACACTAGAAGAGAATGCTCTAATAAAGGCAAAATTTTTATTTGAAAAAACAAACAGCCCATCGTTGTCGGAAGACACAGGCCTTGAAGTAGATGTTTTGGGTGGTCAACCAGGTGTGCATACCGCAAGATTTGCAGGGGAAGAAAGAGATCCCGTCCAAAATATGCAAAAGCTCTTGCACATGCTTGATGGAAAAAAAGATCGTTCTGCACAATTCAGAACCGTGATTTCACTAGTGAACGGTAGTGAAGTGCTATATTTTGAAGGAATAGTACGTGGTAAAATCGCTGAAAAAATGTCTGGAAGTGAAGGTTTTGGCTACGATCCGATTTTTATTCCCGATGGATATAATGATACATTTGCTGATCTTGACAGCAGCATTAAAAATACCATAAGTCATAGAGCTAGAGCAGTGAAGAAGTTGATAGATTATCTGAATAAATGATAGAATTATAGTAATTATGATTGATTATACAATGTTTTAATATGGTTTTATAATCAATTTCTTGATAATTACTTTTTTACCAAAATGTAATTTTACGAATACAATTCCTTGCACTTTTAACTCCTTGATATTTATTTGGGTATTACTTGATATGTGGTTTTCAACACTTACCAATATTTGATCTTGAAGATTTACTATTTCAATCTTTGAAGGTAACTCTGCAGCTTCTTCAAAAGAAATCTGAATATCATCAATTGCAGGATTTGGGTTAATTTTTATGGAACGTTCGATTTTTGTATTCTCAGTATTTGATGTAAGATCTTCTACAAAGCCTATAGCATCTAAAGCAGGTTTTATTTCTGGATTTTTCATAAATTTTTTCCATAATAGTTCTGTACGGTGGTTTTGGATCATACAGACGATAGGTCCTTGGTCGATAGCTAGATACGAATCTGCATACCAATTTACTTTAGCATTAAAAGCATCATAAAATCCATATTTACCAAATAGTTTTTCACCTTCTGTGAAATAAAAATATCTGAGTGCGTCCATACTTTCTGATGGCGTGTATGGCATGGAAGATAAGGCAGCTGTAGGCGTTATGGTCCCATTATCTCTGCTTCCAGGTTCATGTGCCAAATAGCCAAATGGATTGTCAGATGCTGTGAGTCCCCAACATTCTGCCGAATATCCTTTGTGATTTAATGGATTGGCAATACACCAACCCCGATTGATTAATGTGTGATTTCGGTTATTTATAAAATAATTGACATCTTTATTTTTAATCCCACGTGGATCAAAACCCAAAAACGAATAATGAGCAAAAAATAATGGTCCACCATATGCTGGTCCAACCAGTAATTTATGACCATACCAGGAGTTTCCATTTTTATAATTTGCATTTGAGGTCCAGCCTGTATTCCAATAAGATGCTGGTACTGGGTGAGTAGGAGAGGCTATAGCTAGGATATAGACTATCATTGCTTCATTATATCCTCGCAATGGAAAATTCATTTGCCATGCATAGTCAGGTGACCAGTGCCAATAAAGTACACCTGAATTGTTTCTGCTATAAAAATCCCACTCTACATCTTCATAAAGTTTTGTAATGATTTCTTTAATGGCTTTTTCGGATGCATTATTTGCATCAAAAAATTGTCTAGCGCTCAATAAACCTTGCATAAGAAAGGCAGTCTCCACCAAATCTCCACCATTGTCAAACTGACTGAAAGCAACGGCTTTTCCTGTTTTCCCGTTCATCCAATGTGGGTAAACGCCATGAAATCGCTCTGCAAATTGTAAGAAACTGATGATCTTAATAATTCTGTTTACCCCTTCTGTTCTGGTGATGTAGCCATTTTCTATACCAACTAAGATACTCATGATGCCAAATCCAGATCCGCCTGATGTGACGATGTCTCCGCTATTATTTCTTTCTTTTGCCATTCCTGAAGTAGGATGAGCGTCGTCCCAGAAATATCTAAAAGTATATTTTTGTACCATGTCCATCAGTGCAACATCATCCATTTCATATTCTTGTGTTTTGATGGTATCTGATTTGCCCAATGATTGATTTAGTCCATTAAGTGCTTCTATGAAATAATAAAAGGTATCCAATCTATTGGATGGAGAGAAATCTATAATTTCTTTAGTTGTTATCGTTTTTATTGCGGTATAATTAACGCCGTCATCTGATCTCATAATCTTGAAATATTCTGCACCAGATACGCTTTCCGTTTGCCAAGTAAGTTCAGTATGTCTTTGATAGGTGTCTGCTTTTGTAAAACTTATCTTCTGTCCTATAGAGAATAAAGGAACTAAAGAAATCAAGAATAATAGAAATCGATTTTTCATCTTTTATTTTTACATTTAGAAAAGAAAGGAATTGGGCATTTGGAGCTTTTCTAAAATGAAGTTTAATTGGGTATATCCCAAAATTAAACTTCATTTAAAATTCCTTTTGTTTTACTTTGACCCTAAAGGAGACAAAATTAATTTTAAATTAGTTTCCATGCAAAAAGGGTAAACCCTGTTTAATTAGCCACTAAAGGTTAAGTAAAATCTCTTAACCTCTCGTGGCATCTATAATTTTAGTATCCAGGATTTTGGGCAAGAGAACCAGCACTCAAATCTATTTCTGTCTGTGGCAATGGGAATAATTCATGTTTATTCGCAATGAAAGGTTTACCTATTTTGGTCATTACCTCACTTTGTATACCCCATCTTTGTAGATCAAACCATCTAAGCTGTTCCATAGCCAATTCAGACCTTCTTTCTTTTCTGATAGCTGTACGAAGTGCCGCTTGATCTGTTATGGTAAGATCTTTCAAAATAAAATTGTTTGTGCCACGTGCTCTTTTTCTTGTCATATTCACATATTCGAGCGCTTTACTATTTTGACCCAATTCATTTGCTGCTTCAGCACCTAACAAAATGATATCTGCGTATCTTAGTAATCTGATATTTCCAGGACCATTATCTTGTAGTCCTACGTGTGCTGGTACCCATGCTTTCTGATTGAATCTTGGATTAAGGATTTCAGGATTATCTTGAACAATGGTCAAACCATCAGGCAAAACTTCACCTACATAAATGATAGTTGCTTGACGTCGTGGATCACCTGCCTCATAGTTTTGGATAAGGTCGTCACTAGGTCGATTAAATCCCCATCCAAGATTTGGCACTCCTCTCACGCCTTGCACCATATTATAAGGTGATGCGCCTGACCCTGCAATTGATGCTTGTAGCGCAACTGCTCCTATTTCGAACATGCTTTCAGGTCCAAATTCACTAGCACGTGTGAATATTTGGTTATAATTTGGAATGAGAGAGTACTCT
The DNA here is from genome assembly GCA_002482845.1 of Saprospiraceae bacterium UBA7687. Taxonomy (GTDB): domain Bacteria; phylum Bacteroidota; class Bacteroidia; order Chitinophagales; family Saprospiraceae; genus OLB9. The sequence goes on along the minus strand of DLGT01000164.1, from coordinate 13,992 downwards.
CCACTTGCTATTATTTCGTCACATAATACAAGCGCTTCAGCATATTTTTTTTGAACCATGTACAGTTTTGCTAATATACCTTTTGCAGCACCTTTTGTGGCTCTACCTAAATCATTTATTGAATATTTTGATTTTTCAGGTAGTGATGCTATGGCATCTTTTAGATCTTGCTCAATGAGCGCATAAATCTCACTTTTAGCATTTCTTTTTTGAGTAAAAAATTGATCTTCTGTAAGTTGCGTTGTGACAAGTGGAATGTCTCCAAACCACTGAACAAGCCTGAAATAATTGAATGCTCTAAGGAATTTTGCTTCTCCTACCAGTCTTTCTTTTAAGCTTGCAGTCATATCTATATCAGGAATTCTATTTATGGCAATATTTGCTCTTGAAATAGTCTGATAATGACCTTTCCAAATGGTAGAAAATGTTTGATTGGTTGCATCAAAGAAAAAGTCATCCACTTCTTTTAAGTAGGGCCCATCATTTTCAGTACTACCTTTGTCTGCATCGTCACTAATAACATCAGTGGCTCCAATGTAAGGTAACCCACAATATTCCCAAGATCTAAAGTTGGAATAAATAGCGTTTGTGGCCAAAATAGCATGTTCTTCATTTTCGAAAAACGTCTCTGCTGTCAGTGTTCCAGTAGGTTTTCTATCTAAAAAATCTTCAGAACAGCTGTTAAAAAAAATGATCGTTGCTGCTAAAATTATATTTCTCATTTTTAAATATTTTTATTTGATTTAAAATTTAGTTTCAAGGCCAAATTGAATAGATTTTGCTATTGGATATGCACCATTATCAAATCCTACTCTAAATGGACTCGAACTATTGGGAAATTCTGGTGAATAACCAGTAAACGATTGACGTGTCCAAAGGTTCGTACCAGATACAAATATACGTAAACTTTCCATTTTAATTCGTCTAAGTAAGCTAGCAGGGAAAGAATAACCCAAATTTACGGTTCTTAATCTAAAAAATGACCCATCCTGGACAAATCTATCGCTTACTCGGTAGTTATGACCACCATTTGTGACCCTTGGTTCAGATGTAGAAGGGTTTTCTGCTGTCCATGCATCAGCCACGTGTGCTTCCCAATTATAAACTGCAAATCTATTGGCTTCCTTTTCATTGTACACCTTATTGCCAATCACGCCCAAGAAATCTATATTCATATCCAATCCTTTGTAAGCTGCACCAAGATTTATACCATAAGTCAGCGTTGGTATTGGACTGCCTAGATAAACTCTATCCTCGCCATCAATCAAACCATTGCCATCAATATCTTCATATCTAAGGTCACCAGGTTTTTCTCCTCCAAGGATTGGACTGGACGCGATTTCATCTGCACTTTGGAAAACTCCAGCGGTCTTAAATCCATAGTACGCACCGATAGGAAGTCCTACGATGGTATTACTTGCTGGTTCTCCATTTATAAAAGCATCAAAAATTTCTTCTCTTCCTTGCGCAAGTGCCAATACTTCATTTTTAATAGGCGAGACATTAAATCCTATAGAATAATCAAAAGTACCTGATTCTCTCCAGTTTACACCTAAATCTACGCCGGTATTAAGTACTTCTGCAGTATTTACAAAAGGGTTAGTAGCAGATCCTACAAAATCGGGAATTGGCACTGCGGCAATAATATCATAAGTATTACGTCTATACCAATCGAACTCCACATCTAGTCTATTATTGAAAAAACCTGCTTCTAGACCTAGATCGATTTGGTTTGATATTTCCCATTTAAGTTTAGGATTAGCAATAGATAATTGTGTAGATCCTTGGTTAAGGCTTTCATTTGGTCCTAATACGACACCTAGATTTCCATTTATGATAGCTGATGTAGGATATCTATTAGTCAATGCTTGATTACCTAAAATACCATAACTCATTCTTACTTTTAGTCTATCGAATGTGTTAAGGCTTTCTATAAATGGTTCACGACCTAGATTCCAACCCACACTGGCAGCAGGGAAATATCCTGTACGATTGTCTGGTGTAAAACGGCTGGATTTGTCTACTCTTAATGATGTGCTGAATAAGTATTTCTCTTTGTAAGAATAATTAGTTCTAAATAGAAACGAAGTCAAAGCTTCTGCTGAACCAATACCACCATTTGTAGCGGAAGTGTCAATACCAGAATTCAAATATATGACTTCATCAATGGTACCTGGGAAACTCTCTCTCGTTGCAAATATATTGTCACTTTTTCTTTCTTCAGCAGTATAGCCTACTAAAACACCGATACTATGGTCTGTCCACTCCTTGTAATAGTTGAGCGTTTGCTCCCAAATCCAGTTTTTGTCAGAATCGTCATATGTTACCGTCAAGCGGTCAAGATTATTCAGTTGAGAAGCACTGACTTGATACTTGGGTAGGAAATTTCTCTCACGATTAGATCTGAAATTATATCCAAAATTACTCCTGAATTTAAAGTTCTTTAAGAATGAAATTTCTCCATACATATTACCCAATAGGATAGATGAGTTTTTGAAATTATTACTTTGATAAAATTGACTAGCGGCAGGATTACCCAATGCTAACCCAAAAAAAGTAGGGTCTGTAAACTCACCATCTTCCGTAACTGGCAAAACAGAAGGCATTCTATATGCACCTGCTATCACATTGGGACCTAATTGTTCTTTCTGAATGGAGTAAGAAACATTATTTCCTAAAGTAAACCAAGGTTTCAGTTTCATTTCGGTATTCAGCCTGAATGTACCTCTTTCAAATGATGTGTTTTTTAATATACCGTCCTGGTCAAAATAATTAGCACTGAAGTTGTATGAAATGTTATCACTTGCGCCATTGGCACCGAATTGCATGTTTTTAATTGGTGCTGTCCTTAATACTTCTGATTGCCAATTTGTACCTTCACCGATAGAATCAATAAATGCTTGTGAATAAAAATTTTGGCCACGGAGTTGGTTGTAAGCTTTTGCAAATTGTGATCCATTTAATACATCTATTTGTCTAACTGCTTCTTGTTGACCATAATATGTAGAGAATGACAGTTGAGCATTTTGACGTTTTTTACCATTTTTTGTTGTGATCAGTATTACGCCATTTGCACCACGACTACCATAAATCGCTGCTGATGATGCGTCTTTTAGCACTTCGATGCTTTCTACATCTTGTGGATTAACAGATGATGCGTCTTCCGTGATCATTCCATCGATGACGTATAGCGGGTTTGAGTTGTTTAATGTTCCTGTTCCCCGGACTCTTATGACAGCTCCTGCACCTGGCTGACCTGAAGCTGGAGATACATACACACCTGGTATTTTTCCTTGAAGGGCTTGTTCTACATTGGGTGTGACGACTCTTTCTAGTTCAGCACCTTTCAGACTACTCACTGCTCCTGTAAGGTCGCTTTTTTTCTGCGTACCATATCCTACCACAACAATTTGGTCTATAAGAACAGATGATTCTGCAAGGTTTACATTTATTTCATTCTGTCCATTTACATCGATTCTAGTGTCTTCGTATCCGATGTATTTAACGATAAGTACACCATTTGGGTTGCTAATATTTAGGGTGTAAGACCCATCGATATCTGTAATAGTTCCTGTAGTAGTGCCTACTTCTTCTACTGTTGCTCCGATGAGTGGTTCGCTATTATTTAGCGCTTTAATGATACCTTTTACGGTGTGTTGGGCTTGCAAGTACGACATTAATGTAAACATAATAATGAATATCGCAGCAAACTTTTGGATCAAACTTCTCATTTTCATTTTGTTTAATTAGTTAATTGAAATTTTGACTACATTATCTGTATCAGATGACGTTCCTACAAAGATATTAAATTCTCCTGGTTCTGTCACCCATTCCATTTTATCATTATAAAAAGCTAGGTCTTCTTTGTTTAATGTGAAAGTCACTAATTTGCTTTCGCCTTTTTTAATCATCAATTTCTTAAAACCTTTAAGCTCTTTGACAGGTCTAGTGGCACTTGATACCAAGTCTCTGATATACAATTGGACGACTTCTTCACCATCATAATTTCCAGTATTTTTTACATTTACGGAAACACTTATTTGTTCATTTTGACTGAAAGTATTCTTGGCAACTGTTGGTTTACTATATTCAAAAGTTGTATAACTCAAGCCATACCCAAAAACATATAATGGCGTATTAGGCATGTCGATATACTTTGAGTTCCATTTTGAATTAGGATCAAATGGTCTTCCAGTACTCTTGTAATTGTAGTATATAGGAATCTGCCCTTCATGTCTTGGAAATGTTATTGGCAGTTTACCAGAAGGATTGTAATCACCAAATAGCACATCTGTAATAGCATTTCCCGCTTGTGTACCTAGCCACCAAGTCTCAAGAAGTGCATCAGATTTTTGATCAACATTATTTAAGATCAATGGTCGACCATTCATTAGGACGGTCACGATTGGTTTTCCTATCGTTTTTAACTGATCAAGCAGCTCTTCTTGAACACCTGGGATACGGATCATGGCGCGCGATGTAGCTTCACCACTGAGATCTTTATGTTCTCCTATGGCTAAAATAACAAGGTCAGCTTCTTTAGCTTTGTTCATCACTTGATCAAAGTTAGACTTGTCATTACCTTCTATCTCACAACCCTTGATGTATTCTATTGTAATGTCAGTTGCTTTTAGATTTTGTTTCATACCTTCTAGTAATGAAACACAATGTCTACCTTCTCCTGATCCAGACCATGCGCCTATCAAATTGTTTTTATCATTAGCAAGTGGTCCAACCAATAATATTTTTTTTACAGTTTTTTTGATCGGAAGTACACCATTATTTTTAAGTAATACTATTGATTTTTTTGCGATATCCCTACTAGCTTCTAGGTTTTCTTTGGCCAAGATGGTGTTGGTTTCACGTGTTTTATCAGAAAACTTAAATGGATTGTCAAACAAGCCTAATTTCTTTTTGATATGAAGAATACTTCTGACACTATGATCTATTTGTTTCATATTAATTCTTCCATCTGTAAGTCCTGCTTTTATTTTTTCTTGGAATATAGCACCTTGCATGTCCATGTCTACGCCAGCATTTAAAGCTAGAATACCAGCATCTGTTTCGTCTTTTACAACACCATGAGCGACCATTTCATTGATAGAAGTGTAGTCAGTAACTACAAATCCATTGAATCCCCATTCCTTGCGAAGGATATCGGTAAGCAAATATTTATTACCAGACGCAGGTACTCCATTATAATCATTAAAGGATGTCATGACTGTCATGGCACCAGCATCAACAGCTGCTTTGTATGGTGGGAGATACACTTCTCTGAAAACCCTTTCGCTCATCTCTACAGAATTATAATCTCGGCCAGCGATCGGCGCACCGTATGCTGCAAAGTGTTTTACACAGGCAACAAGTCTATCTGCTTTGTCAAATCCGTCGCCTTGAATACCTTTAACTCTAGCTTCTGCAATTCTAGACCCAAGATAAGTGTCTTCTCCAGATCCTTCCATGACACGTCCCCATCTCGGCTCTCTAGATACATCCACCATAGGGGCAAATGTCCAGTGAAGACCTGAAGCTGCGGCTTCTTTTGACATGATGTATGCTGATTTTTCCATTGCTTCTAAGTCCCAGCTAGCTGCTTCACCTAGTGGTATAGGAAACATCGTTTTATATCCATGAATGACATCATAACCGAATAATAAAGGTATTTTTAATCTACTCTCTTCCATGGCAATTTTCTGAAGTCTTGTAGTGAAGTCTACTGTGTGGCTATTGAATAGAGCACCACATTTACCAGTTTTAATATCGTTTTCATATCCACCTCTGATGGTTGGGCCTGTTGATTCCCAATCTGTGGTATACAAAGTCATTTGCCCCAGTTTCTCATCCAATGTCATTTGGGACATCAGCTTTTCTATAAATGGGTCTTTGGGAAGGGATACCATTTTGTCAGTTGCTTTTTTTGCACAACTTATCAAAAGTATACTCGCTATTGCTATTAAAATTTGTGTTTTCATGTGTTTGTTTTTATTTTTCTTTTTACTACCACATGTAATTTGCATGAAATTAATTGTAGAAGTTTGTATGCCACAAAGACGGTTCATGCTCATTTCATGTGTTTAATTAATTTTATCTAACCAGCCGCCATTGAAGCCAGCTTTTTTGAGTCCATTGATGATGTATTTATTTTTTTTCATGGTTTTCCAAAGTAATTCTGTCTCATGATTCTGTATTTGTAATAAGATTGGTCCTTGATCAATGCCTAAATAATCGATATCAAACCACCCATTTGGATGTTTGTCATCCTTGTAAGTTAGATTGAATGCATCTTTAAATCCATAATCACCTACTAGATCTTTGTAATAGGTGTCCCACATAAAAGCCAGACATGCTTCAGATTCTGTGGGTGTAAATGGAAATGACCCACCAGCCGCAGTTGGGGCGATGGTGCCATCATCTACAATCTGAATGCTGCATGCGCCCCTAGCTCTATAGTCAAAAAACTTCCTTTCTTTACCATCTATGGTCAAGGTTTTGTTAATCGGTCCATCGCAAGCTGTCAGTCCCCAACACTTGTCATTATAACCAGTAAATTGTGCAGGATTGGCTACACAATACGCTTTATTTGACAATGTTGCTTTACGCGAATTATTAAAATAGTCATCATTATTGGCCATCATAAAACTATCTTTGATATTCCGGAAATCTATCCATATATGGCTGTACTGGTGGCCAAATAATGGATCAAATTGAAGGTTTTTTTGGCCATAAAAAGTGTCAATTGGATAAGTTTCACACCATTTATGCCATGCATTATTTGGAATAGGATGTGTCGGCGAACCCATAGCCATTATAATTAGGATCATCGCTTCATTATATCCTCTCCATTCACTCTCTATAAATCCCTTTTCAGGATGCCAACCCATGCTCATTTTCCCATTGGACTTCATCATCCAATTCCAATCTACTCTGAGGTATAGACTATCTGCAAGATTTCTGATTTGTTTTTCAGTTTCATTGGTTTCATCATTAAAGTAAGACATGCAGCTCAATACTCCAGCCATTAATAAACCAGTATCGATAGAGGACAGTTCTACATTTTTATAACGTTTAACATCATCAAGATTTAAAAAGTGATAAAAGAATCCTTTGTTACCACTTACACCTTTTTCATCTGGTCCCTGAGGCAGTGCCCATAGAGTCTGCAAGGTTTTTAATACTCTATCTGCGCCTTGCTCTCGGGTGATGTATTTGTTTTCTATTCCAGTAAGATAGCTGCTCAAACCAAATCCTGTAGCTGCTATGCTTGAAAAAGTTTTGGTAGGATATCTATCTAAAATTTGATAATTATTTGTATCTGCTAATTCCCAAAAGAAATTAAATGTTCGTTTTTTTAAGTCAGCTCTAGAATAATTGATTTGACTTATTTTTTGGTTTTGACTACAACCTGATAATATAGCAATCAAAAGTATGTTCCAGATAATTCGAAACATAAGATTTATTTTTTAGAAAGTGTAAAGAAATTTTAAAACTGGCTAATAGAAGATATTACCAGTAAATAATGCTAATAAGCAAGTAACAATATGCTAGAATCTGCTCATTTATTGAAAAGTAACCGGATAAACTTAAGGAGTTCATCCGGTTACTTATTAACTATTGGTTAAAGCACCTAATTACAATTTAATAAATCGTGATTGTGCTACTAGTTGTTGTTTGTCATTATAACCCATAAGGAAATAAGTACCTCCAGGTATTGCCGATACGTCAATGTATTGTACAGTTTGATTGTGATTCCAAACTTTTGCAATCCTTTGTCCATAAATATTAACAATATCAGTTGACATTAAGCTTTCTGCATTATTAACTTTTAAGACATCGCTTACTGGGTTAGGGCTTACAGTAAGTTGTGTTAATTTGATATCATCAGATGAAGATGGTCCTGAAGATCCACAATCTCCACCATCTAGTCTTACATCATCAAAATAATAGATAACATCTTCACTTGGTAGATTAAGAATGTCAAATATCCAAGTTAGACGAGAATATTGCCCAGCCGGGTCGATAGGGTTAGGAGCTTGTGAGAAATCAAAAGTCAACTCTTCCCATTCATTGATTTTTGTATTTGATACTGTAAGATCACCTGAACTTGCAGGGAAACCCGCTACTAATGGTGTTTCTACCTTTAAAGTAATCGTGGTAATCTTAGTAGCAAGTATTTTTGCTTTCACAATAGTATTTGCACCGAAGTCTATATAAGACTGAAGATCAGTGTACATTCCCTGCCATGGTTGCTCACCTGATGCTTTTTCTGTAGCTTTACCTACTTTGTCAGATGTATTGATGCCTGCTTTAAGTGGATTATCTACTAATTCGAAGCTACCTGCATTGTCATTAGGGAAATATAACCATTGGTCAGAAATGAATGCTGCATCATCATAATTTACCAAACATCCATCATATGGAGCGTGTGCCCACCTGAAATTATCTATATAATAGTCATCAATTGTTGTTGTCTCAACACCTGCATTAAAGAAAATACAAACTCTTTTATGATCATTTCCTGCTTCTCCAGAAAAATCAGCAGAAACATTATACCATTCATTTGCTGTAGAAATCTCTGTAAATATTTCTTTAGCTGGACTTGAACCACCTTCTAATTTCAATAAAACAGGAACAACTTGTGTAGATAAAACTTGGAATTCAAGTTGATTAAATACATCAAGAGCGATTCCATCAGGGAAGTTAACACACAAAGCCGACCAAGGTTGATTTGCTTGATCTTTATATAAACCAACTTTAGTAGAACTGTTAGCTGCCGTTAAACTTGGATTGTTTACTGCTGTCAATAATTCTGCACCTGCCCCATATTCATAATTTCTTTGACACTCAAAGTCGTCTATGATATTGGTAATTGCTACAGAACCTTCGCATGGATCTACTGTAGAGTCTCCTTGTCTTAAATTGTCAAAATAGTAGACTGCACCTTGCTCTGCAACACCAGAATTAAATAGGATTTTAATGGCAGACCAATCGCTTATTGTTTGAAACTCCGCAAAATTGAATGACAAAGTCTCCCAGCTACCAGGTGAAACTAAGTCTCTAGTCACATCTTTATTCCCAGATGAAGCACTTTCTAATTGGAAAGTAACAGAAGTACTTCCTAGAGGTGCCCACACATCAAGATTGTATTGCGGTTTTTCTGAGATATCTATCAAACCTGGAGCCACTGCTGCCACCGTAGAGAATTGAGATACACCTTTAGTATATTTACCTACTTTATTTGAAGTATTTACGCCATTTGGATCTGGATTGTCTATAACTTCAAACTCACCATGAAGTAATGTTTGTTGGTCCAATGGTTCCCAAGGAAGAGTCGCTCCATTCTCGAAATTTTCTATGTCTTCAATTACTTTTTCGCCCCATGCAAAATTATCTACAAAATATACATCTCCAGCTTCAGGTTCATTGCCTGCATTGAAGAACATGATCATTTTTTTGTGGCTTGCTAGAGCTTGGCTACTGAAATCTATGGAATAATCTACCCATTGGTTCAATTCTGTGACATCAGCCCAAACTTCATTAGGTGCAGATGCTCCACCTTCTAATTTGAATAGAATTCTAGTTGCTTTTGATGACCATATTTTTGCATTAAATTGATTATTTGTGCTTAGGTCTATTGGGTTTTGATAATCAATTAACAACCCGTTCCATGGCTCTCCAAGTGGATCTACATACCTTCCAACTAATGAAGATGCATTCACCGCATTTGGTGCGGGATTAGGTATTACAGTTAGACTGTCCCATCCATTTACATAAGTAGCATTTCTGTTACATTCAAAATCGTCTAAGATAGATGGGTCAAGAGTTACACCACCGCAAGCACCTGCTGATACTGCATAAAAATTATCAAAATGGTAAATGTCGGCACTTGTCTCTACACCTGGGTCAAAGAATAAGATTGCTTTAGTAAGGTGTTTGAAGTCTTTTGATGCTGAAAGATCAAAAGTATATTCTTGCCATGCATTTGCAAGTCCAATATTAACTATTTTTTCTACTGCTGGTCCACCAGGTCCTTCTAATTTAAGAAGTACTTGTGTAGGAGCACTAGCGTGAATCTGCAATTTGAACTGGTTTAAAACGCTTAGATCAAATGGTGTTGATCTCTCAGCTAGTAATAAACTATATGCATGAGCAACAGATTTGGTGTATTTCCCTACATTAGCTGTGCTGTTTACACTATTTGGTGCTGGATTTGCAATAGGTGCTTCAAGTGTACCATCGAATGCTGTCCATCCCATTTCATTACCTGTTTCGAAAGTTTCGAACACTTCTTTTGCTTCTAGACCACGAATATCGTCAAAATAGAAGGTATTTGCTTCTGGGGTAGTAAATGGATGGAATGCCAAAAGAACTTTTGTATGAGCAGTGGAAGCAGCTGCTGAGAAATCTACTGAATATTCTACCCATTTGTTTGCTTCTGTAATGTCAATAAATTTTTCGATAGCAGCTCCACCACCTTCAAATTTAAATAAAGCTCTGGTGGGAGCGGTAGGAGACCAAATTTTGATCTTCATCAGATTCATTTGACTTAAGTCTGCTGGTGCTGACATCGTACCAAGACCAAAACAAAAGTCAGAAACGCCGTCATTTGAGAATTTGCCCACGAAATCACTTCCGTTTACGGCGTCTTTTGATGGATTGACTACTGGGCCTTCATATGCAAGTCCATTGACTGCTTCCCAAGCAATTTTAGCAGCTCCTCCTTCGAAGTCTTCATAAATGGTCTGACCATTCATAGTAAATGCTGCAAATGTAAATAACAATAGTGTTAGTAAATGTTTCATCATTCTGAGGTACATTTTGTTGGTGATTAAATTAATATACAATTAAAAAATAGGTTCTAACCACTACGCCAAATACAGAATGACTACAACTTTACTACAACATCGTCAAATTGATGTGATGCAAAGTAATATTTCTCGATGTGACGTAATGACAATGCAATATTAGTAATTATTTTAAATATTGTCAAAAAAATCACTACACCATGACTACGCCATTTTAAATTTTTAAGTTAAATTTCATTTGATAATGGAGAATTTTACTTGGATTTAGCCTGTTTTGTTATACTTAGTCTACATAAGCAGTAAAAAAATCATTTAGGTTAGCATCATTTGTCAGATTGAGTTTTTTTCTTAACCTATACCTTTTGTTTTCTAAACCCCGAATAGAAATATTAAAAAGTGGTGCAATCTCTTTTGATGATAAATTCATTTTTAAGTATGCTGCAAGTTTTAAATCTGCTGCAGTTAGGTCTGGAAATTCATTTTTCAGCTTTTTGAGAAAAGAATCATGGACATCATTAAAATTGGACTCAAACAAATTTTTGTCATCTTCCACTGTCATGTTTTCATTGATGAGCTTCATTAGGTTCTGAAAATCTTTTGCAGTCAATGTATGATCACCTGTTTTTCTTACATCTATTAATTCTTCTTTTATCTCTTGCAGAAGTTCATTTTTTTGTATCAAGTGCATGGTGACATTTGCTAGTTCCTTGCTTTTGACTAAATTGTCATGAATCAATCTATCGTTTTCTAATTGGTATTTATGTTCTCTTAATAGTCTTTCATTTTCCGCTTCAAGCTTTATTTTTTCATCCTTAATTATTTTGTTTATGTATTCTTTTATTAAAAAAAATAATGCGATTAATAGACAAAAATAAATAAAAAATGCAAGTTTGCTTTGATACCAAGGCGGCAATACATTAAATCTTAGAGGATCGCTAGAAATGCCATCAAAAGATTGAACAGTAAGTGTATACTCACCAAATGGTAAACCCGTAAAACCTATAAAAGATGGATCATTTACAGGAGTCCAAGCTTCATCATTACGATTGCCTGTCAACTTATAGAAATAGTTTTTGGTATTTTGGAAATCAGTATGGTGAAAGTATATCTTAAAGTTTTGTTCTTGATAAGGTATTTCAAATATAAGATTTGTGTCAGCATCAAAACAAACATCTTTACATGAGATTTTATCAAATACAATTTTTGACATTTTTTGGTTAGCCGTTTTTAGCATGTCAAAACTACTAATGGCATATCCTTCATCTAAGCAAAATAACACATCTTTACCATCATTAATACTTACTATGCTATGATAGTCTTTATTGATAATGTTATGGAAGGTTTTTTTACTGTTTTCATCCATTAACGCAAAACTATCATTATAAATCTTGAACCAATGTATTTCATCGGGTGATCTCATTAGAAACTTATTTGCATTGCTTTGGATTTCTTTGTTTACTTCAAATTTGTCTAGATTTTGGTTGTAAAGGTAGTGTTTACCGTCAGCGACGACTGAAATATTCTGGTGTATCATATTAAGATCCAATCCATTATCTGTAACAATACCTTCGGAAATACTATACTTTTTTGTTTTTATTATTTTCTTAAAAGTTGGGTCAGGTGTTAATTTAAACAATCCAGTAAATGGGCCTACAACCCATATGTTTTGGTTTTTATCAATAATAAATTTCTTTACAGGTTCATTGAAATTACTTACTTTGTTTGAGACTAGCACTCCGTTATTCATAGAATAAATCACTAATCCTGTGTATGTACCTTGCAATAGTAGTTTTTTATTTTGATTTGGAATGTAATCTAGATACCAACCACCTGTAATGCTAGAGATTTTCTCTGATCTATCCTTATTAATTAAAAATGTACCTTCATTATGACCACAAATTAATCCTGCTTCAGTATTTTTGAGTTGCCAAACTTGACCTTGAGAGCCTTTGACAAGTTTAAATTCTTTAGTATAATTTAAGCCACTTTTAGCTTTAAGGTCAGAATAGTACACACCTTGATTTGTACCTAGATATAAAATAGAATCTTGTGTTGCACCTGTGTAGACCGTACCTAATTGTCCCTTTATATCATAATAAATCTTCAAGTCGTTGTTTATATTGACCATTGAAATACCTTTGTCCAGGCCTAACCAAATGTTTTTATCAGCGTCTTCCATCATAGACAAAACAGAGTTATTTTGTAGGCCATTGGATGTATTAACTTGATAAAGTTGGGTTCCGTTGTTATTAAATGCTAATAATCCATTTCTAATAGTACCTAGAAAAATCACACCTTGAGTGGTTTTATGAGCTTTATTTATTTGAATTTCAGATAAATACGTCTTGAGCGCAGGATTCCATAAAGTAATGGCATTTCCACTGTACAAATATATACCATCGGAACTTGTAGTGATCATCATTTTTTGGTCGTCAAATGGGAGGATACCTGTCACTGTTTTACCAATGAAAAACTCACTTTCTGGTAAGATCTCTAAAGAATTGTCACTTTTGAGTTCATAAAGACCATGTTCTAAGGCTTGGAAAATTAATTTATTGCCTACTTGATACAAAAACATAATGCTACCAGGCAATTTTACACGCTGTATGGTTTTGCCATCATACAACAATAACACAGAGAAAGACTGGAAATATATCTTATCTTTTACGTGTAAAATATGCCAAATCTCTTCTTTAGAAATAGCATTTTCTGGTACTAAATTAGTTAGCGATTGGTAATTCAATTCATTACAGTCCCCACTTGTCCAATAACCAATCTCACCATATGAACCCGTGTAAATACGGTCATGAACTACTTTGATTGATCGGATTATTTTTTGGTTTGGCGTCTTGTGTAGCGTCCAACTATTGCCATTATAAGATAAAAGGCCCTCAGAATTGGCCATATACATAATCCTATCAGAAGCTTGGTCCATGGCCCAATTTTGTTGATGGGCTTTATATTCTGATGCTTTAAAATTTGAAACAGGTGGTGTGTGTTGACCATAAACCCAATGGACAACAGAGGTGAAAACCAGCAATATCAGGTTTCGACTCAACTAATACTTTTTTGATGGTGACAAAATTAGTATTTTATATTCATTCCAAAACAAAAAATAGATAGCTCAATGAGAAGAATAACTAAATGTTTCAATTGTCAACAATTCAAACATTTAGTTATTCTTCTCATT
>DLGT01000041.1 GCA_002482845.1 Saprospiraceae bacterium UBA7687 | reverse complement strand
TGTTGGAGATGGATTAACAGTGATGGTAAAGGTTATTGGATTACCTGTACAAGTGATGCCACCACTAGTGAAGGTAGCTGTTACAGTAATGGTAGCTACGACAGGGATAGGACTATTATTTATGGCTGTAAATGCAGGTATGTTTCCTGTACCCATGGCTGCAAGACCGATACTTGGGGTATTATTCGTCCAATTGAATACTACAACTTGTGGAGACCCAGCAAAAGTTACAGTTGTTGTCTGGAAACCAGTACATAACATTTGATTAGCCACAGGATTTACAGTAGGTGAGATGCCCGCATATACAACAGTTTGTGCAGACGGACTGACACAACCAGTTGCATTGTTGATGCAATTTACCCAAACAGTTTCAGGGGATTCTCCAACTGTAGTTCCCGGATCGTAGCTATCACCAGAAGCAACTGGAACAGCATTTGGGTTTATGTCAGGATTTTCATTATACCAATTATAAGTTGATTGATTTTGATATTGGCCTGTTATTTCAAAATTAGCAATTCTTAATGTACCAGAGACATTGCTCGCACCCCAATAATATATTCTGTAACAAGTTGTAGTATTTAAAGAAATATTGCCACCCGCGTTTTGACAAGAAGTACCTGTCAACATTCCACTTAAAATAGGGGTAGTTAAGTTGTCTGAAGCAACAATTGCCCATGACATTGGACCTGTACCAGAAATACGGTGTGACCAATTAATAGCACTAACTCCATCAAAATCAAAGCCAGTCGCTGTATTGCCTATACAGAATTCAAAGAATTCATTATCAGCAACTGCATCAGCAAGAGATGTGTTTGTGATATCATAACCTGTTGAAGTAATGGAAGCTGTACAACCAGATCCGGAAGCCTGAGGATTGACACCTGTCAAACCATTTCCTGTGGTTTGAACTGGTCCATTTTGAGCTATAATAGTATCAGAAGAAATACCTTGTCCAGCGATTCCAGACTCAAAATCCCAAGTGAATGCATTTTGAATAGGTGTAGTATTTACTGTAATCAAAGTACTTCCTCCAGTACACGCTCTAATAGTATCTACAACTTCAGGAGCTAGTGGAGAAGGGTTGATCTGTACATTAATTTGATCTATTATAAAACAACCTGTCCCTAATTCATATCTCACGTAAATTATACTTGATTCAGATACATTGTCCAATCCAGAAGTAATTTCATTATCTTCATTTTCGGCATCAATTTGCGTTAAATAGAAGCTAGTTGTACCACCAATTGGAGATTCAAAAAGTTCTACATTTAAAACATTAACTGTTTCTGGGTTACAAACTGCATCTGGTTGTGATATATCTAAAGAAGGAACTTCATTAATTGTAACTAAAACAGAATCAGCCGAACTTTCACAACCACTTAAAGGATCTATACAAGTTATCCAAATTGTATCTGGGCTACCTAATGCTGTAGTCATTGGGTCATACATAGTACCATTTGCTACAGGAGTTGCCCCCATAATAACATCGGGGTTTACATTGTAAAAATTGTAAGATCCAGCAGGAAGTAATATTAACTGTGATGTACCATTTATTGACACATTATCAATTCTAAATGTTCCACCTGTTCCTGTCGAACCATAACCAGAAACTCTAATACAAACATTGTTTGCATTTATAACGGACAAAGGTCTTGTAAACATTGGGTTAGCAGTGAATCCTGTTGGTATTGTGCCTGGAGTACCAATGTTATTAAACGCTCCACCATCTATAGAAATGGAAACTTGGAAGTTTACTGGGCCTGTACCTGATCTTTGGGCATCAAAACTGAAATTAGTAAGGTCAACTTGGTATCCAGACGCTGCTGTCAAACAAAACTCAAAGTAATCATTCGGGTCTGGTGATGTTGAAGCCGTCCAGTTATTACCGGAATAAGCATCTGCAGCTGTAGGGGCATTACCACCTGGGAAAGAAACTCCACCCAAACCAGAACCCACTGTTGCATTAGAAATATTAACACCCATTGCTCCAGAACCAGACAAGGTACCAGTAGTAACTTCTGTATCGAAAATCCAATTAAAGTTAACCATTTCTTCTGGGCCAGGACTTGCGGATGAAGTAACTGTAATGAGCGTACTCTCACCTTCACAAACAGTGATGTTATCTACCACTGGTTGGATAGCTGCTGGTGTAATTTGTACCTGAATGGTATCCATTTGAATACATCCAGGGTAAGCTGGTGTTATTCCACCATCAGGTGAGACATTTGCAACATCAACTCCATCATAAGCTAAGTTAACAACTATAATACCAGGAATAAGTCCTGATGGATTGAAATTAGAACTGGTAACACCAGTGCCACTCCAAGTATACGTACCTGTACCATTGTCCCCTAAAATAATTGCCGTTAATGGTACATTAGGTTGACCATCACAATCGGAAAATGGTCCGATATTATTTACAGCAACATCAGGGTATGCACACTTATTACCAATGTTTCCTATAGAAGTACCATCTGCAAATATTTCAGCCGTATAACCAATGTTATCAATATGGGTAAAAGGACTTGAAACATAAGAACCAGGCATTACTTCCGTAAAGGTTATTGCAGTTGGCGTACATCCAGCACAATTTGCTGTTATGGTTAATCCAGCAGGCCCTGTTACTGTGATTTCTTCATCAAAAGTACCATCATTTCCAGCCAAAGTAGCGTCATTATTACAAGTACATGGATCAGAAATGAAGAAAGTACCACAGGATTCTTCTGTATATTCCATTATGTCATTACATGCCACATAACTAGTTTGTTCAACTAATTTGTTTGGTGTATAATTTCCTAATTGTGTTCTATTGTTGTTTTCATTCCAGCTAGTTGCATTATTATCATCAGGGACAGCATCAAAAGAACCATGTTCATTGTTATTTCCTGTTATATAAAACTGTACATCTAAGTCACAAATATCACCTATCGCTGACTTTAGTATTCTGACTTCCACTAAATTAGTAGGATTTGCAGCAAATTCTGTATTAGGAACTGACGAACCTACCCCAGACCAATTCAAACCATTCCAGGTATGAAATTCAGCATATCCAGAAAAAGTACCTCTGAATACATAATCAGGTTTGTCAGTATGTGCGTAATCAATTGCACGTGACCAGCTATCTGCGGTGCCTCCGCCATTTTTAGTGTTTAATAAAAATGCCCAAGATTGCCAATCAGGTGTATTCAGTTTTGCACCCAAATAAATGTAAGTTTCATCTTGTGTGATATAAAGTTCTTGTGCATTTGCATCTGCCCATCCTGCTATATTATTGGCAACTGCTACTGGCGTTCCCCAAATAACACTGCTATCAAAAAGTCCATCAATAACGGGCGTTTGATTAGTTGCTACACCTCCATCTGTGACTACAACATCATATATATCAAGCTCGTCAGATGCTCCAGCATTTTCTATTGTAATACAATATAAACTTCCTTCTTGGTTATAATCAACATATTTATAAGGGCCATATGTAGTACCATCTATTGTAACAATAAACTCCTGCGCACTTGGCGTATTTATTGCATTAAAACAAATCTGTAATTCATATGAAATGGGATTCGTGCAGGTCTGATTTATGGAATTGATAGAAATATCAGAAACTGACACAATAATTTCAGCTGCTGGACTTTCGCAATTGCCTACTGATTCTGATACCCAATAACTAGTATTGCCAGGAGCACTAGTTGAAGGTGTAGGGGCAGATGGCAGTGGACTTGCTGGTCCAGGATTAGGATTTTGATTGTACCAGACTAAAGTGCCTCCCGATTGGGTCGTTGCAGTAAGTGGAACTGCCATTTCATCTACGCAATAATAAATTGTTTTAGTAAGAGGTGCAATGGTTGGGCAAGGCAAACAAGCCACAGGAGTGTAATTTGCTAACTCTTGACAAAGATCTGGGTAATAAATAGCTATGTCTGTGACATAATTATCTAATTCGTTAAAAGGACAACATTCATTCCAACTGTCTGCCACTTGGTCATTCGGGACTGCATCAAAGGTACCATGTTCCGTAGAAGTGTTTCCAGATATATAAAATTGAACATCTACATTGGTTGGATTGCCTAAAATTGATTTTAAAATCCTAACTTCAACCATTCCTGCTTCATTAGCTGCAAAATCAATTGGAGCTAAACCAGCTGGAATACCTGCGTTATTGATTTGAATCCAAGCACTTCCATTCCATTTTCTAAGTTCAGCATAAGGACTTCCTCCTTGGCCAAAATGTCCTTTAATTACAAAATCTGGAGATTCTGTATGGTTATAAATGATAGGGTAGGTCCAAACTTCTGAAGTACCCCCTTGACCATTAATTGTATTTATTGCAAAACCCCAAGATTGCCAGTCTGCTGCATTATTAAAAGTTGTTCCAAAGTAAACATAAGATTCGTCTGATGAAATGTATAAGTCATTAATATTTACATCTGCCCAACCTACAATATCATCAGATGTTGCTACAGGAATATCCCATTCCGTATCTACTACACTATTACCATCTATCATCGGCGAAGGAACGTCATCGCCGAGATCCGTAATATAAACTTCAAGATCATTTTGATTGGTTGCATCAAAATTAGGAATAGTAACACAATATTGACCTAAGATTGGCCCGTTTTCGCTGTATGAATATGGACCATAGTCAATTCCATCAATAGTTACTAAAAACATATCTGAACTACCAGGAATATCTATTTCAAAGCAAATTGTTAAGTCATAGAATAAGGTGGATGTACAATTTTGTTCAAATGTTATATTTGAAAATATTGGACAATCTGATGGACAATCTTCTGTTACGACAGTCATTCCTGACAATTGTCCAGCTGGTACCATACAGCCTGTAGCATCAGTTACAGAAACTAAAGTTAATGTTAAGGGGTTGTAAACAACAACTGAGAAAGGGCTTCCAGATGTATAATTATTTTTTGTATATTGATTTGTACCGTCTGTGGCTACCACTGAATAAGGAGATGTTCCCCCAACTATGGTTACAGTGGAAAAGTTTCCAGTATTTCCTTCAAAACAAAAAGTTCCATCTCCCGATATGACTGCACTAGCAGGACAAACTGCTGGAGCTGTTGTAATAGGGCTGCTTGATGGGCTAAATACATTTGAATCAATATCACATAAACATCTATTAATAATTGTCTGAGCAGGGCCACTTTGATTATAAGTTGGTACAGAAGATACCCAAGTCATACCTGCATCTGTCGAATACTGAATGGATGAACCCATAGGACAGTTATTAACAGCATCGGTTATTGTTCCATTAGCAGGACTACAAGTCGGGGAAGTACATGTGCTATTTATAATTGTGATGTTGTTTGGTGTAATATTTGCCAGTTCTGGACATGTTGGTTGACAATCAGATATGTAAGAACCTAAACCATCAAATGTATCGTTTGCAAAACCATCCCATTCTAAAGATGGGTCAAAAATATTTGTTCCATTGGTATCTCCAAGGTTGACAGTACTTTTTCTTCTTAATGTATTGTCAGCAGTAGAAACTAATCCTGTGCCCCATTGTGTGCCAGGATCAAAGCCTATTTGACCATTTACATCAATAGATGCAGCTGTACTGATTTTGTAAAGTTCAATAGCATCATCTCCATTAAAAAATGAAACATTTGATTGTTGATCAGTTTCATCTAAAATAGCTGTTACAGAATTATCATCAGCTACAACATAAACACTGTAAGGTGCCAATGTGCCCATTAAGGTAATAGTTGCACCTACAGTAGAAACACCATTAAAATAAAACCTTAATTGGTAATCACTTAAATTAATGGTAGATGAAGTGGGATTATAAATTTCAATTGCTTTATTATTGGAACTTCCCTCTACATATTCAGAAATAAATAATTCACTACAAGGTTCTGCTACAGCACTAATTGTGAAATTAACATTTGACACATCAAAAAAGATATTATCAGAACATTTTATCCAAACTCTTGCAGTAGTAGATGATATATTCGGAATAGTGACACTTTGCGTACCATCATTAGGTGTATTTGAAATTAATGTTGTAAAAGTATTTCCACCATTTGTTGTTAATAATATATCTACATTTCCACAATTGATTGGTGCAGCAGTTGTACCAGCGACATCCCAAGTTACTATTTGAGTAGAATTGCCAGCATAACTTAGAGCTGAATTTGGAGATGTTACTAAAAAAGGACCTGCTGCAGATACTGTGGTAACGGCACTTTCAACTTCTCCCGTACACCCAGCTGTAGCTAGGTTGTCTCTTACAGTAACTCTGAAATTCATTGTTCTACCAATAGAAGGAAGTTCTTCCCAAGTAGGATTCGAATTGCTTAAGATATCTGATAAATTAGGAAAATATCTACTTGGACTTGCTATAGGAGATAAAGAGCGGAACATTGGGCCCGTTAAATTAGTAGAAGCAGGTGGCATTGTTTGTGTCGGAGAAACCCAAGTATTAATTTGTTCCCAACAATAACTTAGAGTACCATCAGGGTCTGTTGCGGACGCAGTGAGTACAAATGGAGTTGAAATAGGAATAGAATAATTAGAAACAGGCGTTACAGCCGGAGCTGAATTAGTAACTGTAATTTCAGTATCGCATGTATTACTAGCAACAAAGGGGCGAATTTCGAAAAGACTTGCCGTACTGAAATAAGCATTACTGTTTGCTTGTACGTCAGGAGCACAAATACCAGCATAACCCATTATAGTGGATGCACTTCCTGGCTCTATTGATGTTGCATCATTTCTGTTGCAATCGTTGTATTGTGTATGGTTAGCGTTAAATTGATGCCCAATTTCATGCGCTACATAATCTATATCAAAAGGATCGCCTATTGGGGCACCACTACCAGTCACTCCCAGTGCTTTAAATGAGTTATTACAAACTACACCCAAACCTGCTAATCCGCCAGAATTTGTCCCAAAAACGTGTCCAATATCATAATTTGCATTACCAATTACGGCATCAATATTTGTTTGATTTTGATCAATCATTAAACCAGGATCGCCGTTGGTATATGGATCAGTCCCTGCGTTTGTGTATATGATTAGATTGTTGTTGGCTATTAGAATCATTCGAGAAGCACATTCAGTTTCAAATACACCATTTACTCTATTCATTGTTGTAACAATAGCAGCTTGTGCTAGTGCAATCGTTCCTCCATGAAAAGTTGTATATTCACCTGTAGCAGCAATAGCTATTTGGTAATCATGGCGAATACCACAGTCGCCGATTCTTGAACCATTACTTTGATTATTTCTATCTTTTAATCCATTATTTGTGACACCACAAAACCAAGGGGTAGTCTTGGCATAATCTTTTTTGTAATATACAATTTTATGGTTTTTATCATTTCGTTGGTAATGATCTATAAAAATATAACCTTCTGGAGAAAAAATCATAGCTCTAAGTCCATGAGCCGTGTAATCAATCCTGACATGATTTGATGGGTTTACAATTGAAACACCCAAATAAGTTTTTATTTCTGGGAATTTAGCTGCTAAGCCGTCTTCCATCATTTTATATTCAAATATTGAAAACTCTTCTATTTCACCATCGGGAAGACCAAGTTTTATAGTGGTTTGATCATTATTACCATTCTCGTCTTCTTTAGGGGCAGAAGATAAAATAGTTTTTATTTGATTATCATCTAATTGATAAATTAGGAATTTGTTTGGTTTTATATCTTTTTCACCAGTATTGGTAATTAAGTCGGCATTTTGAATTATATTCCAATTTTGTCCAAATAACTGATTTGTATGGAAAGATTGTAGGATTGTTAGCATTAATACTAATGTAATACTACTAAGGCAATGCCTAGAAGGAATCATGAGATTTTTCATTCTTCAGGTTGAGTTTATGGTTCTAAAATAGAATCAAGTGTATTATCACCTCACTTGACAGCTCAAAGGTATGACAAAATTCCAGGATAACAAAACAATAATTACAAATAATATAATACGATTTTATTAATTCTATATAAATATGATAATCAATTGTTTATATAGTTATTTTTCCTTTGTTTTGTGATTTTGTTAATAATTATTTAATAATAACTTACATTTGTAGTTGTAAATTTTGTCATATGAAGTTCAATGTTAAATATCTTATTGCATTGATTCCAATCTTGTTGGTTTCAGGTATCATTTACTATCTTAGTGACATAGTTACCTATATTTTAATTGCTTGGGTCATATCGATGGTAGGGGCACCAGTGGTTGTGTTTTTACGAAGATTTTTAAATAAAAACATTGCTGCCATCCTTACCCTTAGTCTGTTTGTGCTTAGTTTTTTGTTTTTAGTTTGGATTTTTGTACCGCCTTTGGTAAATCAAGTTGAAAACTTATCCAAAGTAGACTATAATAGGGTAGTGTTGGCCCTAGAAGAGCCAATCAAGGATTGGGAAGAGTGGCTTGTAAATAAAAAACTCATGATCGATCAAGACTCTATAGTAGACAAATCTGGTATACCCCTAGATGTTCCAAAAAACTTCATCACGCACCAAATTTTATTAGATACATTTAATCAACAATTAGACACTTCTGTACAGTCTTATAAGTCAATAAACTTACTAATAAATGTTCATTCAGAAAGTCTTGCACCCATTCAAAATATTGAAAATGAGCAATCTAGCGATAAAGACTTTTTTGGTAAGTTCAAAAACATGATTTCTGATTATCTGAACCCAGCTACCATTCAATCTATCTTTGGATCTACTGTTAATGCTTTCGGCAATATTATCGTTGGTGTTTTCTCAGTATTTTTTATTGGCTTTTTCTTTTTGAGAGAACAAGGACTTTTTGACAACATCATTGCTGCTTTAGTTCCTGTGACATATGAGGGGCATGCTAGGCAAGCCGTAGATGAAATTAGTAAGTTGTTGATACGGTACTTTATTGGTATTTTATTTCAAGTGGTCATAGTCACGGTTATTGTGTCTTTACCACTCACATTAATGGGCGTTAAAAATGCGTTATTGATAGGTTTTTTTGCAGGAGTCATGAATGTCATTCCCTATATTGGACCAATCATTGGGGTAGGATTTGGATTGATGATTACACTTTCATCCAATCTGGAAGTACCTTTCTACTCTGAAATGGTACCTATCTTATTTAAGGTGATAACTGTGTTTGCGGTTATGCAACTAATTGATAATGTGTTGCTTCAGCCAAATATTTTTTCTAAAAGTGTTAAAGCTCATCCTTTAGAAATATTTATTATCGTCATGGTAGGTGCAAAAATAGGTGGAATATTAGGTATGGTATTGGCCATTCCTTTTTATACAGCCTTTAGGGTGATAGGTAAAGTTTTCTTAAGTGAATTTAAGGTAATTCAGAAACTTACTAAAAACATGTAGGTGTATAAATTTTAAACAATACTATCATGAAACGCATCAATATCCCATACAAGCTATGAGAATGTCTTTGTATATAGCACTGTTTTCGCCGCGTCTGACACCAACGCCTTTTGAATTTAAATCTGCTTTTTTTAAAGCTTGAAAGACCTTTTTTAACTGTGATGGTGGATAATTATTGGCAGCAACTTTGTAATCTTTGACAAAAAAAGCTGTACCAAGTCCTAATAGTTTTGCTAAATTCTGGTCACTTTCTTTGGCATTCATAGCTGTAATAAAAACTTTGTTGAAGTAACTATATAAACTACCGACGATCACCACGGGATGATTTGCACTTGCGTTCTCACTAAAATACCTAACAATTAAACTAGATTTGGCAAAGTTTTTATCACCAAGCGCTTTTTGTAATTCAAAAACGTCAAAATCTTTACTAACGCCAATTTGGTCTTTTACATCTTCTATGGTGATGCTCTCTCCTTTTTTGACATTCAATACCAATTTATCTACTTCGTTTGTTATCTTGCTAAGGTCAGAACCTAAATATTCTGATAATAAATCTGCGGCAGCTGGTTGTATCGAATGCCCTAAATTTCTAATATAGGAAGTTATCCATGGGGCAATTTTATCTTGGTAAAGTTTTTTTGATTCAAAAACAACGGCTTTAGAATCAAGCAATTTTGCAAACTTTGTCCGTTTGTCTACTTTTTTGTATTTGTGGCAAATTACTAAAATGGACTGATTGGATGGTTTTTCTACATAACTTGCCAAATCTTGTAGTGTCTTCATGTCTTGGGCTTCTTTTAAAATAATTACCCTGTAACTAGACATCATCGGAAACTGACGAGCTTCATCTATTATCGTCTTAAATTCTGTATCTTTTCCATAAACCACAACTTGATTAAAAGCTTTTTCACCTTCTGTAAGTACATTCTTTTCAATATAATCGCTGACCACATCTATAAAATAAGGCTCGTCACCATGTAAAAAATATACTGGGTGAAACTTACCTTGTTTTATATCTTTTATGATGTCTTCGTGCGTCATGTTAAATAAAAATGATAAATGAATTACAAGTTAGAAATGACCATTTATAAAATTAATAATCAAATATTGTAAATTAGTTATTACATTTGCCTTTGCCAATTTTGTCGGGGAATTAGCTCAGTTGGCTAGAGCGCTACGCTGGCAGCGTAGAGGTCACCGGTTCGAGCCCGGTATTCTCCACATTCTTAAAAAGCTGATTAGATTTTAATCGCACAGTCCTTAAACATTGGATCTGTGTAAATAAAAGTTTCAGACTTTTTCTTTTGCAACCACTTCATAAAATATTCATTTTTTTTGCTTTCCTTTGCAAAATTGGAGATCTTATCAAAGTCTTCTGTCATATTGGCTTTATGAGGTTTTGAAATTGATTGAAGTTTTATCAATCTAAACCCCTTCTTGCCGTCTGGCAAAGTTATCTCTAATGGTTTTGACAATTGTCCTGGTTTCAATTCAAATATTGCGAAATACGTATCAGGATCGAAGTCATCAGCTGCAAAAAATGTATTATTTGTCCTATCGTTCTTGACCCTTCCATTGTTAGAAAATGAAGGTAATGCTTTTAGTGAATTTTGCTTTACAGCAAGTTCAAAACTAATTGAATCTTTTAAAATCATGTTTCTTACAGAATCTAACTTGGTTTTTGCCAACTCCAGATCAGCTGCTGTAATCTCTGGTTTGATCAATACGTGTCTAGCTCTTACCGTGTTACCACGTCTTTCTATCAATTGTATGAAGTGAAAGCCAAATTCGGTTTCTATTATTTCTGAGATTTCATCCTTTGCCAATGAAAATACAGTAGCTTCGAATTCTGGCACATAAACACCTCTTTTTGCGTATCCGAGATCACCTTGTCTCAAAGCAGATCCAGGATCTTGAGAATGTTGGCTAGCTATTGTTTCAAAAGTTGCATTACCTGATACTACTTTTTCTCTTAGCATGGTGATTTTGTCAAGAGCTTTTTGTCTCTCTACAGCATTCACTTTTGGAGTGACTATAATTTCAGAAATTTCCATTTCAGATTTAAAATATGGCAATGAGTCTTTTGGTACGGTATTAAAAAACTTTTCTACTTCTTTAGGTGTGATTTCAATACTTGACATTAATTTGTACTGCATCTTTTCTGCTAAAATCTTGTGTCTTTGATCATCTCTAAATCTATTTTTCATTTCTGAAATGGTAGCACCATAATAATCTTCAAAAAACGATTCATCTCCATTCATTTGGCGTAAAATTGATTCAAATCGATAATCAAGTTGAACTTCCACTTCTTCATCAGTGATCTCTACACTGTCTATTTTAGCGTGATATACTACAAGCTTTTGTGCTATTACATTATCTAAGATGATGCACTTGACATCTTCGTTGATACTTGGGTCTTTTGACTTTGCATAAGAGAATTCTTCTTCAATTTCTGAAAGTAATATATATTCACTTCCTACTTTTGCAACTACCTTATCGACCAATTTCTCCTGAGCTACCACAGAACTGTTTATCGTCAAGAAAATAATCATACTACTTATAAATCGAATTAAATTCATCTATTCTATTGATTTAGTTTAAAAATTTCAAATTCATCATTCTTTTTACCTTGAAGGTAAAGTTCCTGTCTTTTATTTTTTAGAAGGTTTATCTTACGATCACCAAGAATTATTTTGTTAATCTTATCTTCTATATATTCAAACGGTGGAATTTCATTTTCGCTGTAAAAATTTAGAATTTTAACAAAATATTCAGATTCTCCATCTTTTTGCTGATACACTTTATTTTTACTAAGCTTAGCATTATCAAGCATATCTTCAGGAACAAGTGCTTTAATATCATCTACCGTAATCCACTTTGCAGTATCTAAAAAATGGAAAGAAGCTTTTTCTTTGATATAAAAAGTCGCTTCAGTGATGTCCTTACTTTCAAGCAGTCTTTTTAGTGAAGAGATATTTTTTGATTTGGATGGTATCTTTGCCACCATACATTTAAGGATAGGGTGGGAGAGACTAAACTGATTTTGATTACCCGTATAAAAATTAACCTTTTCACTTTGTTCTACTACTGTATCTAGCTCATTTTCAATTAGTTTCTTTTCATAGTTGTACACTAATAAAGATGACCTATAATCTTCTATGAGCTTATTAAGATTGATGTCAGCCGCTACATTTTTTTCAGCTTCGATGATCATCAAGTTCTCTTTAATCCAATTTTCAATAAATCCATCCACAATAGCTGCGCTATCGGTAGGTGAAGTCATGTCATGAATTAAACCATCGAGCTGAGATTTAAATAAATTACGATTACCAACCTTTACAATGACTGGATCTTTTGATTTTTGGTTAAAATTAAAACCATCTTTACATCCGATATGTAAAAACAATGAAAAAATAGCTATGTGAAAGCAATACTTCAATGTAGGCTTACTTTTTAATAATTTTTTGTAAGACATCTTCAATAACCTTCACTTCGTAAGATTTTTTTAATTCTAATAACCATTCCTTTTCTAAATGATCCTGATAATCTGCCACCACATAGCCCTTAGCTTCTGAAAGATTTTTTGGCTTAGAAGGTATTATTTTATTTACTTTCTTAAATGAATAGGTGTCTTTATTGTTAAAAGCCAAAGTACTTAATGCATTTTCCTTCCATTCTACGTCAGAAACTTCTTTTGCTCCTTTTTCGAAATCTGACTTTTTACTAGATACAACTTTTGACTTTTTATTGAACTTTTTCTCTATCTTTTCAGCATTGTTTTTGGCAGCGTATTTATATATTTTTTCAGCCAATTCTTTATCGGCCGTGGCAATTGTAAATTCTGTTGTTTCAGCTTTTTCGTCCCACATGTAGATATTTGGTCTTGTTTCAAAGAAGGCTTTAAGTCCGACTGTATCTTGATTTGCCTTATCCCAAACGTTAATTTTGGTAGCTTCAAATAACAAGATACCTTCTTCGTATTCTCTCATAAGAGATTTAAAGTCAGGATATTTTACTTCCAATGATTTTTCTTCAAACGACATTACTGCATCATTCACATACTCATTATACAGTTCTTCCACCGTTTCAATAAGTGGCTTAGATTTATCATATTTCAGCCTTGTTTTTGTGTTCTTTTTACAATAATCTGCAAAATCTTTAACACTATAAATATTATCTCCTCCAATTGCAAATAATTGAATTGTCGGAGTTTGTTCATTTGGAGACCATTTGAATGAATAAAATTCTTCGTCTAAATTTTCTGTAAATCGCTCAAGTTCTTTTAAGTTTTCTACAAAACCTGATGACTGTTTAATATCACTTATCAGTTTTGTTTTTGCAATATCAAATCTAGGGTCTTTACCTATTTGTGCTTTATTTCTTTTAACAAAAAGCTCATACGTATCCATATTAGGTTTAGAGAGTCTCTTTATAATATGCCATCCTGACTTTGTCATAACTGGACTAGCATAGCCGCCATTGTCTGTTATTTTGAATGCAGCATCTTCAAACACTCTATCATACGTATTTATACCAAAAACAGGTAATTTGCCATTGTTCTTGACAGAGTTTTTATCTTTAGAGTACTTGGTCACTAAACTTTCGAAACTTGCACCAGCTTTAACAGCATTGTAAATACTATCTGCTAACACCTTACTTTCAGGATCTAGTAGTATATGTGCCACTTCTAAAGATCCCCTTGCCGGTCTTTTATCGGTCACTTTAATGATATGATATCCTATTTTTGTTTTTAGAATATCTGATGTTTCGCCTACCTTGGTATTATATAACGCACTCTCTAACTCATAGAAGCCTGCCGGAAGTTTTGCAGTAAAGAATCCCATTTCTCCGCCTTTACTAGCCGTTGTTTTGTCCTGAGAAAACTGTTGAGCCAATTCTTCAAATTTCTGACCTGCCGCCAGTTTGAGTTTTACATCTTTTATTTTTGCTTTAGCTTCTTCTCTTACTGCGTAAGTACTATTTTCAGCAGCTGAGATAAAAATATGACTGAAAGCTACATCTGTCTTCATTCTTTCATATAATTCACGAAGAATAAAATCAGTTACTTCCTTATCGATTAAGTAAGAACTAGCTAATTGTTTTCTATAACCTTCTAGTTCTGTTTTTAAGGCAGTAATCGTGTCTAGTTTAAGTTCTCTTGCTTTTTCAACCTTAAGTTTAAATTTAGTGTAAAGATCCAAATATTCATTTACACTTTTTGCCGAGTAATCAGCTGCACCACCATTGTTTTTCTCATAAATGTACTTAAATTCAGATACCTTGACATCTGACTTACCTACTTTCATGAGGATATCTTCGTTGGATTGAGCATTTAATAAAGTAAATGACAAACAAAACAATACAAATAAAACTCTAGATAACATATTATAATTTTTTGCTATTTAAAAATTAAGGTGCAAAATTAGAAAATAAAAATGAATAACGAGTATCTTTATTATTTATTTTAATGGTGAGACATTAGTTTAACATTCTGACAAATACATAGATACATATTAAACGCAATATCATCCTTACTGTTTTCTGGTAGATATAATTATGATTTTTAATAATTATTTAGGTTAATCAAGCTATAAACCAATTTTGTCACAATTTCATGCTGAAGCTTGACAAGTTTGCAATTTTTACGCTAAAATAGCGCCAATATCGTATTCGCTTACCACTTATACCATGGATTTACATCTTTGGTTACTATCGTTACACCCCTACGGTGTTATAGTTAATTAGTTATGATTTTTAAATTAAATTTAATGTAAAGTTTCTTTATTGAATTAAAATTATGATATATATTTGCTGAATCTTTATATAACCCCTTAAAAATTTAAATGATGAGTCAATTTGATGAAAAAGTTCAATTGTACATGGATGCTTCTAAAGAACTTGGTTTAAAGTTATCGGAAGATTTGATTACTGGAGTTGCTAAAAGTCTAGGTCCTTCTATTTACCTAGCCGATGCGTCTTTGGTTTCGAGTAGTGACAAAGAAGAGCTTGAAAGAGTAAAGGCAAATTTCTTAGTAAAAAAGCTAGGTTTGGCAGATGGACCTGCGCTTGATGATGCTATTGCAGGTGTTATTGATCAACTTGGAAGTTCTAATAGACAAAAGCATAGAGTGTTATTTTATGCATTACTTACCGTGAAATTTGGAAAAGAAGGCGACTTTAAATAGTTCTTTGTAACAATACAGGTGTTAGTTTTTCTCTAAAATTTTGTCACGATTTTTGCATCTTATGGCAAAAATAGCGCCAAAATTAAGATAGTTATCCATTTCAACCACGGATGTATATGCGTGGTTACTAATATTTAACCCCTTTGGGGTTATAGCTTAATATTTTAAATCCTTTTTATATTATTGCTAGAATGTTGAAACGAAGTACTTTACTAACAATTAGGTGAAGTACTTCGTTCTATTTTGTTGAATGCGAATGGCAATATATGATGTAATCTCCATTTTGAATATTGGGTCAATCCGAAATTAAGTTACATGAAAGAAAAAGAAAAAACAGCTCTTAGTCAAAATATGTGTCTTTTATTTAATATTTTTGCCCTTCAATATTAAATTAAAAAGATGAATCATTTAGTCGCACCTTCAGTATTGGCAGCTGATTTCGGTAATCTTGTATCACAAATTCAATTAATTAATAGTACAGAAGCAGATTGGTTGCACGTAGATGTAATGGATGGTAACTTTGTACCTAATATATCTTTCGGCCCTGATATTATAAAGGTTATGCATCAAAACTCCCAAAAGCCGCTTGATGTTCATCTTATGATCACTAACCCTGAACAGTATATCGACATATATAGAGAAGCTGGAGCGACCAATATTTCATTTCACCTAGAGGCTACTCATCATGCACATCGTCTAATACAGCAAATCAAAGCAACAGGAGCAAAAGCTGGCATTGCTATAAATCCTTCCACATCTGTGTCTTTATTAGATGATATCATCGAAGATTTGGATTTAGTTATACTGATGTCTGTAAATCCTGGTTTTGGTGGTCAGAAGTTTATATATCGGACATTGGCAAAAATTGAAGCTCTAAAAAATATGATTATCACAAGGAATACCAAAACGTTGATCGAAATAGATGGTGGTGTAGGTCTTCAAAATGCGGAGTCTATTTTGCAAGCTGGAGCGGACGTACTCGTTGCAGGTAATAGTGTATTCAAAGCAGAAAACCCATCATTGGCAGTCCACGCTTTAAAGAATTTAGGTATCAAGGGGCTTTATGCTTAATGTTGAGCATACGAAAGAATAGCGTTTTGATATTTTTGGGCTCAAAGAATAATGTCATAAATGATAATAATATATAATGACTTACGTTTACTTTGTTTAGTTTAGAAATGATATGAAGAATAAACTTTTTACGATATTTATATTTTTGATGGTTCTTGGACATACTTTTGGACAAGGAGGTGTGGTGTTTGGCGTCATTCGTGACATAGATACAGGTGCAGGGATCGATTTTGTAACTGTTTTTGTAGACGGAACATCAGTATCAACAGAGTCAGATATCAATGGCCAATATAGGATAGAAGTAACGGAAAACCAAAGAGCTACCATAAAATTCTCTCGTTTAGGTTACACAGATCTTTCTATGCAAGTAGAAGCTATGAAGTCTGGACAGAAAAGAAATATCAACGTCAAGATGGTACCCAAGTCTACTGAACTAGAAATCGTAGTTCGAGCGGGTAAGATAGAAGATGTAGGCATGGTCAGAGAGGAAGTTACAGAGCTGAAAATCCTTCCAACTGCGTCAGGTAATTTTGAAAGTATATTACCACACATAGCTTTGGGTGTAAATGCAGGCTCGGGTGGTGAACTTACCTCACAATATAATGTAAGAGGTGGAAATTATGACGAAAATTTAATTTATGTCAATGATTTTGAAATATTTAGGCCCCAACTTATTAGAAGTGGTCAGCAAGAAGGTCTTAGTTTTCCAAACATTGATTTAATCCGGGACTTAGAGTTTTCATCTGGTGGATTTGAAAGTAAATATGGGGACAAAATGTCATCTGTTTTAGACATAAGATATAAAAGACCTGAAGAAGTTCTTGGTAGTGTTACAGCAAGTCTTCTTGGTGCTTCTGCCCATATAGAAGGTAGTAAAAGGTTAGGTCCAAATGCTTATAACAAATTTAGATATCTCATAGGAGCAAGATATAAAACGAATGCTTATTTGCTAGGCAGTTCAGACGTTAAAGGTGAATATGTACCCACATTTGTTGACATCCAAGCATATTTAAGTTATGAACTAAGTAAAGAGTTTCAGCTTGGATTTATTTCTAATTATAATGGTAGCCACTACAATTTCCAACCATTATCGGGAAAAAGTAAAAAAGGTACGATTGATTTTCAATTGGAGTTAAACACTGTATTTGAAGGTCAAGAAAGTGATGATTTTGAATATGGTATGAGTGGCTTATCGCTGACATATGTGCCAGAACGAAAAAAGAATCCAATGTTTATGAAATTACTTGCATCTTCTTATAGAGCAAGTGAAGAAGAAAAATTTGATATACTAGGTTACTATAGACTATCACAGATTGAAACAGCTCTTGGTGAGAATACTGGACAAGAAATCGCCGTATTAGGCACAGGTACTCAGCATGTCTACGCAAGAAATTATTTGTACAATACCATTCATAATGTCGAATATAAAGGTGGCATAGAATTACAAAATGAGTTGGATAAAAATAAAATTCATTTTTTGCAATGGGGCATCAAATATCAATCAGAAACTTTTGATGATGTCTTAAGTGAATGGGAGCGTATTGACTCAGCAGGTTATTCTCTACCATATTCATCCACGGATGTATTACTCTCCAAAGTATTAAAGTCTACCAATCTAATTAAAAACGATAGATTCCAAGCTTATATCCAAGATGGATTTACTATCAAAAATGACAAAAACGAATTTAAATTTTCCATTGGAACTAGAGCAACTTATCGAACATTAAATGATGAGTTTTTTGTCAGTCCTAGAGCACAAATTCTATTTAAGCCATTACAATGGAAACAAGATATCTCATTCAAACTAGCAGGTGGTTATTATAATCAAGTTCCATTGTACAGAGAAATGCGTCGACCAGATGGAACCACCAATACAGATCTCAAGTCACAGAAATCAATACATATCGTAGGTGGTGTTTCCTATGATTTTACATGGGAGCGCATCAGTAATAGACCATTTCGTATCATTTCGGAAGTTTATTACAAAAAGCTAACAGACATGGTCTCTTACGAACTAGATAACGTTAGGATTCGATATGCTGGTGAAAATAACTCTACTGGCTATATTATGGGATGGGACTTCAGGATCAATGGAGAGTTTGTGCCTGGAGCAGAGTCGTGGATTAATTTATCGTTTCTTAGAGCTCGTGAAAGTCTGAATGGTGTCAATCATTTAAGGTTTGAAGAAGTAGATTCGGTGAGAACAGAGGTTATAGTAAAAGATGTACCTAGACCAACGGATCAGTTGATGACACTTAATATGTTTTTCCAAGATTATTTACCTAGAAACGAGAATGTCAAAGTCAACTTGAACTTTTCAGTAGGTACTGGGCTACCTTATGGACCGAGAGAAAACAATATTGAGTTTAGAAATTTTTTCAGACTTAAGCCTTATCATCGTATCGATATAGGTTTTTCTGTGCAGCTTTGGAAAGCAGAATGGATCAAAAGGAAGCCCAATCACCCACTTAGATTTTCACAAAATAGTTGGATAAGTTTGGAAGCATTTAATTTATTACAGATTTCAAATCAAGCTTCAGTAAATTGGGTAAAAACATTAACAAATGAGGAATATGCCTTACCAAATAATCTCACAGGAAGAAGGATTAATTTAAGGTTGAGGGTAGATTTTTAGAAATTTTATTTCCGATTGTACTTTTTCCGTAATTATTTTAACTTTGCAATTTAATCATTGTAAATTTATATTAGGTGCAATCTCTTCTAAAATCTGTCTTACTTTCATTATTATTTTTTTATAGTATTTCTGCTTTCTCTCAACCTTGGTTACCCCAACAAGATGAACAGTCTAAGCCATTAAGCTTTTATGATATTCAGAAGTCTTTTAATGAATACTGGAAAGAACGAGAAATAGAAAAGGGAAAAGGCTGGAAACAATTTAAGAGATGGGAACACTATTGGGAAAAAAGGGTAGATAAGTTTGGTAATTTCCCACCATCTGGTATCATCTTGGAAGAAATTCAAAAGTATAAGAAATCACATAAAAAAACTGGGAACCGTGTACTCACTGCCAATTGGACAAGTAGTGGGCCAAGTACATCTTCAGGTGGATATGCTGGCATCGGTAGGATTAACAGCGTAAGTTTTCACCCGTCAAATACAGATATCATATATGCAGGAGCAGCGGGTGGAGGATTGTGGAAAACTATCAATGGTGGAACTTCTTGGTTTACTAATACAGATGATTTAGCAGTTTTGGGTGTATCGGGTATCATAGTACATCCAACAAACCCGAATATTGTTTATATTGCTACAGGTGATGGAGATGGCGGTGATAATTACTCCGTAGGCGTCATGAAGTCTGAGGATGGAGGAGCTACTTTCAGCAATACGGGTTTAAACTGGAGTGTAACAAGTGGTAGGTTGATCAGGAGAATGATTATTGATCCCGATAATTCAGAAGCATTGTTGGTAGCTACTTCCAATGGGATTTATCGTACTATCAATGGTGGCGTTGATTGGGTACAAGAACAAAGTGGCAATTTTTATGACATAGAAGCAAAATCGACAGGTTCATCCAATACTTTTTATGCATCTTCTGGTGCAAATGTGTATAGATCTACAAATAATGGCGATACTTGGACTAGTATTTATACGGTGTCAAATAGTAATAGGTTATCTATTGCGACTACAGCAGCGAATGCTGATTATGTGTATGTGTTAAGTTCGTCAGCTAGTAGTAATGGTTTTAACGGAGTATATAGATCAACAAATTCAGGTAATA
The DNA here is from genome assembly GCA_002482845.1 of Saprospiraceae bacterium UBA7687. Lineage (GTDB taxonomy): Bacteria > Bacteroidota > Bacteroidia > Chitinophagales > Saprospiraceae > OLB9. The sequence continues at coordinate 12,973 of DLGT01000041.1, read as the reverse complement.
GTTTTGCTCAAATGTCCAATACACCTAACTTGCTCGGATGGTCATCAACAGGCTCAGATGGTGGTGGACAAGGTTGGTACGACCTAGCGTTTACAGCTGATCCTGCCAATGCTGAAACGGTATATGTAGGAGGAGTAAATACTTGGAAATCTACTAATGGTGGAACTAGTTGGAGTATCAAATCGCATTGGGCGGGAGCACCTGGTGTTCAAACAGTTCATGCGGATAAACATGTCATGGAGTGGCAAAATTCTGTCCTTTGGGAAGGAAATGATGGTGGATTGTACAAATCTGGAAATGGAGGAAATACCTGGAACCACATGTCAAATGGAATGGTCATCAGTCAAATGTATAAACTTGGTGTCTCCCAAACGGATACTAAAGTAATAGCTGGCTTGCAAGATAATGGTACAAAATTAATGGATAATAATGGTAACTGGACAGACGAAATAGGAGGTGATGGTATGGAATGTGCCATCAACAGTGTCAATTCAAACATCATGTATGGTTCACTTTATTTTGGAGAAATAAATAGATCTACTAATGGAGGAAATTCATGGAGTGACATCCAAAATAATATTACTGGTCAACCAGAAGGGGCTTGGGTTACGCCGTATGTATTAGATCCTACGACACCGACTACAATTTATGCTGGTTTTACAAATATATATAAATCAACAAACCAAGGAAACGACTGGACAACGATAGGGTCTGGTATTGGGGACTATAACAAAGAACTTCTCAAAGTTTCTAAATCCAATAGTAGTTATATTTACACTGGGAGATACAATAATATTAGAAAAACGACAAATGGCGGTTCATCATGGACTTCTCTGAATCCACCTGGAGCAAATTTGGCAATGATCGAAATTCATCCTACAGATCCTGAAATCATATGGGCAGTACTCCAAAATTATTCATCGGGACAAAAAGTATATAAATCCATCAATGGAGGTACTACTTGGACAAACATAAGTGGTACACTGCCCAATCTACCCGTAAATTGTATCATTTACCAAGAAGATACACCTGACGGATTATATATTGGAATGGATGCAGGAATCTTTTACAAAGATGATACTATGTCAGACTGGGAATTATTTTCTGACGGACTGCCAAATGTAGAAATAACGGAATTAGATATCAATTATAATAACAATTCCATCTACGCTTCTACTTATGGAAGAGGGATATGGAAGTCAGAATTAGTGGATAATCTTCCATCATGTTTTCCTCCTGTAAACGTTCATGTAAGTGAAATAACGACTTCATCTGCTAAACTAATTTGGAGTAATCCGTCCGTACCACCAAGTTCGTACGAATATGCCATCACACTTAACCCTCAAGCACCGCAAAATGGTAATGCTATAAGTGCACCACCATATATAGCCACAAACTTACAAAGCGCTACCTTTTATTATTTTCACGTAAGAAGCGTTTGTGGATTTACTGAATATTCCAATTGGGTTACGGTCGGGCCTATTAAGACTTTGCCTAAATGTGATGACAATTTCTATGATTCAGGTGATATTAATGAGAATTATGATGATAATGAAGACATAACGGTGACCATATGTCCAGAAAATCCAGCATTTGCGATACAATTAGAATTTACAGAGTTTAATATCGAAACAGATTGGGATGCATTGTATTTATATGATGGTAATAGTACTTCATCTCCACAGATATCTAGTGGTAATCCTCAGACACAGGCTGGATTTCCGGCAGGTGGGTATTATGGTACTACCTCTCCAGGAATAGTGACTTCATCGTATTCATCAGGATGTTTGACAGTTAGATTTTTAAGTGATGTTTCAGTGACTGAACTAGGATGGTCAGCCAAAATAAACTGTTTGCCTCAGTGTGGTTTCAAGGTATTTAATACAAATGATAGAGGGATTGGGTCGTTGAGAAAAGAAATAGAATGTGCGGTAGATGGCCAAGAAATAACATTTTTTCCTGACGTATTTGGTCAAACTATCTTCTTGACAACAGGACCTATTGTTATCGACAAAAATATTAATATCCATTTTACACCAGGTAATGGAATTACCCTTCGAACATCAAATGTGGGTCCAATTTTTGACGTTTTGCAAGGTAAACAACTCTCCTTAAAAAACTTGACCATTTATGGTGGTAATAACGCTAATGGAAGTGCATTGATTAATTCGGGTAATTTGACGTTGGACAATGTCATTATTTATCAGAGTCAGGGAAATCCGAATTTGAACAGCTCAATTCTAAACCAAAACAACGGAACCATACATGTTCTTAATAATACACAAGTCAAAAAGGAATAGTTAGGCCCTGCTGAATTTCATAAAAGCAATAAGAATATCAAATCATTATTATTGCATGCAATGTTCAGTAGCACTTGCCATGCTATTGCAAGGGCTTTTATCTCATTCAGTAAAGTAGGAAAGGATTGGCCGCTGAGACATTGCGAACACTTAGTTGTTGATGGCTATTGCAATTGGTTTTAACGCTTACTTAATTGAACTTTGCGAAATGCCAAAGTACTCCTGATGGATCAATCAGTTGACATTCCTCACCCCAATTATTTTGTTGAGTTGGAATTAATTTACAGCCTGGATATTTTTTTTCGAGTTCAAGACTGGTTAAGAAAGTCCAATAATCTTCAGCACTATTTACTTCGGCCAATACCATAGAATTATTGAGCCAATCTTCGACAAAGTAATCCTGCAAGTAAAAACTTAATTCATCTTTGACGAACAACGACATCTTTTCTGAGATTATGATTTCTTCAAAACCCAACTCTTTATAAAAAGCTTGGGATATGCTAAAGTTTTTTGATCCAATAAATGTCCGAATTGAGTTTAATTTAGGTTTCAATTTTTATTGCTTAAGGTTGTTATTTATACAATTTGATTAAAATTGCCACGAACGTAAAAGTAATGTACCAGAAGTTTAAGGCTAAAAGTGTTAATAATCTTTATACGATGTAAAGTTACATAAAATGATCTTGACTAGGTTACAGTAGCTTATATAATTTATATAACTTGCTTATTAATCTAAATTTACCCATCTTAAATCCTTCTCACGCTAAAGCGGTGACAGGCTATTAAAAAAGACTATCTGACATTAAAGCGTTGAGGACTTTTGAATCCCACTAAATGTTTTATTCCACAAATTTACAGGCCTATCTATTCAATGGACAATTATGCTACTTAATTAATAACTATTTAGGTTAGTTCCAATATCCAACTGTTTTTGTCACGATTTTTGCATCTTTCAGGCAAAAATGGCGCCAAAAACTATAATTCTCTGATCTTTTGAGATGGGTTTCACCCATCTCTACCAATATTTAGCCCCTACAGGGCAATGATCTAAATAGTTACCTTAATTCAATTTTCACTTCTATTGTTGTTCAAAAATAATCTTTCTTTCTGTACTTTTCTTATATATGTTTTTAAGAGGAATCTCTCCGTTCGCAGTTGAATCAAAGTTTTTACTATTTGGGTTAAGAATATATTCGACTTGATACTCAATCATCTTTTCAAAAGGAATAAGGAAATCCTTCGTCTCACATTGCTCTACGTTAGCTTCCTTAAGTAAATTTAAGACAGTATAAACTGACTCAATAGTGCTAAGACAAAGAGATTCTGGCTGCTGCTTGATAATAAATTTTGATTTTATCGTATTATCAAAACTCACTCTTCTTAGATTTTGTAAGTTCTTACTTAATTTAAGCATTTTACGGGCGCAGGACCATGTGCCATCGAGCAGGAAGATGTATGGATGATTACCCATAAAAGCGTTTATTTCTGAACTTTTACTATTAGATAAGTTAAAATTATCTTTTCCTGGATAAAGTAAAAAAGAACAACTATTTTCATCATTCAGTATTTCATTTACACGATTATTATGGGTGAAATCGACATCAACGATAATTTCTGAATTTTCAAGTTGAAGTTTAGTCATAATTCCTGTTCCGTTTTTTTCTTTTTTATATTCCTTCGGGTGCATAAGAATAATAAAACGAGTCTTAGTCTGGAAAGGACTAATGTGTTTACAAATGCATGTGCTTGAAGGTCTAAAGCATTTATAACATTTGATTCTTGAATTTTTTATTTTTTCTTGCAAAGTGATTTTATTTTATTATTGGCAGGAACGTTCCCATGCTTGCCTTCTGTTACTACTACAAACGCTGACTAAAACAAATTTAAAACTTTTCTTAGAAAGATAGAATCGTAATAACCAGATTATTTTCACGAAGAACAAAATAGCAAGTGCAAGCCCAGAAATAGCGCAATACATGTTTTGTGCAACGTTTTTTTATTAATATCCAAAAAGTAAGTCGTTACCATAGGTGTAATAATTTAATTTGCCAAAATATGCAAGTGTGATAAACATCGTATCTATAAGTCCGTGTAAGATAATTGTAATCCAGATGTTATAATTTGATTTAACATAAATAACGGCAAAAATTAGTCCGAATATAAATGTTATAATAACACCGCTAAGTCCTTGATACAAATGCGGGAGACTAAAAAGTATAGCAGATAGAATTATTATTACTGAAGTTTTAGATCTAAATTCAGGTAATATTATTTTAAATTGTCTAAAAAGAAATCCACGAAAAAATATTTCTTCACCAAATCCAGCACTTATTAAAATGTAAATTAGATACTTTGAGTATTTTGGAAAATTATTAGCAATTGTTTCAAATGCTGAATAATCTGTAACATCACCAGTCAGTTTATTAACGACTGGTTGGACAAAAAAGTCAATAATAGGTATTAAAGAAGCGAAAAGTAATAATCCGATTCCAATTGTTTTGTAAATGCTAATATTTGATTTAAATCCGATTTCTGATAATGATTTGTCACTCCAATAAGTTAAAATAAAAACAGTAATGATGATTATGATAAAAGTGTAAGGAAAGGAAGTCCAAGGATTAAAGATTAATCCATAACACAATATAAGTTGAATAATTGAGAATATTTTTGATTTTTCAGACCCTTTTGACAATAAGTTCATATTTGTATTCTCCTCTTTTTATTAGAATGTTGAACAACCTACTTAATTCAACAACAAACCTACGACACCCATACGGTTTTTCCAAACTAATATTAGAATATCTAAGTAAAACATCGATCTCATCATTTTCTTCTCCATCTATTTATCGATTAGAAAGTCAAAGGAATCCGACAGCTCTATGATATAAAGGTTATAAAAGCTACTAAACTCCGGATAGGGTAGGTGTTTTGATTGATGCTATGAATCAAATTAAGGCAATTCTTTTGTGATGACTTCATTAAACTGGAAATAATAAAGGTATCTCAAGATTTCAACTAACTTGTGATGCTCTCTGAGTTTATACCAAAAAAATGTTTTTTAAATCTGGCTCATCTATAACACCACGGCGTACATAGTTCAACAGGTATAGGCATTTAAAGCCAAAAAATAACTTAGTAGTTTGTATCAGTAATCGATTAAATCTTTATAAAAATTTATTATAGCTTTTATAGCGCCAATTTTATCAGAGAATTCCAGATGATATAAAGTGTGTATATGCGAATCGACTTGATTGCAGTTATTGGTGATTTTTGGCTCAAATAAATTGTCTTTCGCTATTCGCTGCAAATTTGAATCTTGCAACTTTTGCTCGAGAAATTTTTTAAAAGCAATATTTCTGCATTTGACGGTAAGCATGTCTTTTTTGCGTAAAAATAAGTTAGTGAAATGATTTCCACTGATAACGTCAAACTCTGGCAATTTTTTGTTTTGTAATACTAAATTCACATTTCCAAGATTATGATTTCCAAATTCATTTTGTATTTGAATAGAATATCCTTTATACAGCGTTTCTAAGTTATAAAGAGTCATAGGAAGTTTTGTAAAACCTCCTAAAGGAACATTATAATCTTCAAAAGTAAAAGTAGTATTCTCTAGCTCAGTTGCCAAAGCTTCAAATAATGGTTTCATCGGGTTTCTCATATAATAACTGCTAACCTACTTTTTCTACAACAAACCTACGACACACTTATGATTTCTCCAAACTACTCATAGAAAATCTAAATAAAACTATTATTTCATCATTTTCTTCTCCATCTTTATATCACCTGCTCTGAATGACCATTCCATATGTGTGTCAATATCTTGTCGTAACAACATATTTAGTTGGGCAGTATGATGTTGGGTATGTCGCATGTTATAAAGTAGAATTTCTAAAATGGGGTAATCCATATCATTTGGCTCGTTACCTTCTTTAAACCTTTCCTTTAATTTTTCATTAGTCAGGGCATAAATTATTTGTTTACACTTTTCTTGGCTTATTTCCAGATAATCCAATATTTCTTGTTTGTCGTAAATTTTATCAGGTATTAAATCGTCAATTGCTTCTATGGGTCTGTCCTTATCTTCTTTTTGTGTAAAGGAAAGCCTTGGTGAAAATTCGCTTGGTGGAAATGTCAAATAATAGTCTAAAAAAATAGTACTATGAAAAGTAATATAATAAAATCGTCTGTGAGTCATAAAATAGTCGTCAGGACAATTTGAGACTACATTTATCAGCATATCAATGCTTGCTCCAAATTGATTCCATAATATCTCTTTGATTGAATTGTCCATATTGAGAAAGTCTTACTGATGTTGTTTTAGAATGCCTACATAACCTTTAAAGTAATGTATAAGAAGTTTGGGACTAACTTTGTAAATAATCATTTTATGATGTAAAGTTAAATAAAATCTTTTACACTTGTTTACAGAAGCTTTTCCAAATTTATGAAACCTTAAGTTGGACAAATTGTGTTGGTTGCCGTATAGCGTTTTAAAAGACTTTTTATAGATGATTAAAATGAATTGACCACTTAAGCAATTTCAAAATTTGTATCAATCACTTTTGGGTATGTATTTTTAATTGAACCTAAACCTTTGGGAACTTTAGTATACTAAACCCATACCTACGTTGGTCACGCTAAAGATGTGATAAATAATGAGAAGCGCTTCCATCAGCTTTGAACGGAGGGGCCATCTTATCAATTATCTAGCGTATCATTACCATGGCAATTCACTTAACATTATGGGTATTATTTCATTTATTAATTTTCTTTCCGATTCAATTAGTTCTCCATAATCTCTTTTATAAATCTCATTTGACTTCATATTTCGAGCATTTTCGTAACCAGATAGTATTTCCCATTTCACTTTTTCATAATTGTTAAATGTAACTTCAGGAGAGTATTTGAGTGTTATAATTAATTTTGTTGCAGCATTAACAACACCTATTTCAGGTATCTTGTAAATAGTTTTCTCTGGCAAATTATGATTTGTCCCATCACTTAAAATGTAGTCTAAGACTAATGGTATGATGTTATTAAGTGGTATACTTTGTTTAATTAATGAATCTTTGAAAATTCCATTTTCACTCACTTTAAAATTGAGTATATTTCTTTTTTTAAGGAAACTAAAGTCAGGATTGTCTTTTTTGTTGATTCTTGGAGGGTATTTAACTAGCATTTGCTTACCATCTTGGGATACAATTGACACTCTTAAAATGTTATGATATTCTTTTAGAACATCTTTTAATTTGTTAACAAATTCCATCTTTGCTTCAGGATTTGGTCTGAATTCTACTATTGGAGATTCTACTATTGTCTTTTGTCCAGTTACCCAGTTTCCAAACACTACTGAAAACTCTTCTATCGTGTTATATTTAAGACCTTCAAACTCAATTACATTATTAGTGTTTGTACTAATTCTTGCGAATTCATGGTTTTGTGAACAACCAATTAGTGAGATTAATAAAAGTATTGATATGTTGATGTTGTTTTTCATTCTAATTATCCTAGACAACTTAATTATTCCTACAACAAACCTACGACACCCATACGGTTTTTCCAAACTAATTATAGAAAATCTAAATAAAACGCGTCCATTTCATCATTTTCTTCTCCACCTATCTATCGAGTAGAAGGACAATAGAATGCGATAGCACTTGGATATCTCATTCCAAAAAGCGGGATAGTTTGTCCGCTGGACATAGCCCGCCATGCGTTGCATGAACGAACGCTTAGTTGTTACCTGCAGTAATTACTGCTTATTTTCTATGATTAAACCGCTTTCAGAAAATGTAAATGTACGTTCATTAAAAATGGATTTCATAATTAGCCAAACATCGTCAACTAAAGAGAATTTTAAGTTTCGGTTATCAACTGTTTGTTTTAATTGACCAATGAAGGTTATTCCTTCTATTCTTAGAGTTTCCTTTGTTTTCCGATTATATATAGTTCCGCTAGGAATTTTATAATGTTTACTTAGCTTTTCAGTTTTTTCATTTAAAGGATTTACATCATTTCTAAATTCTGTTATGTAATTGAACAGAGGCTTATGGCTTTTATCTTGATGTATTACAAAGAAATTAAAATAGTCGAATTCATTTTTAACATCTATATTTCGATTGTCACCAATATCAACGTTTAAGATTTCCGTTCGTTTCATCGATGTTGTAATATTAAGTTCTAAATCTCCAAAATGAATAACTTTAGAATTTTCATTTAGATCATTCTCTTTTATTTCTCTAAGTTCAACTATTTCAATATTTTTATGCGTGGCATAATCAACTCCGTCTTGTGTGAATCCATTTTTACAAACAATTACTCCTTTATTGATACCACAGTCGTTAATAATTTCCGCCAATTTCATTACAATATCTTTGTTCACTTTTTCTTTCCAATATTTACATTCTATAGCAGTTAAATAAGTGTGAATTCCATCAGAAAGTAAGGTTAGAACATCAATTTGATGCTCGACTCCTGATTTACCCTTTACTTTGCAAGTATTTCCATAACCTTTTATTTTTACTCCAAATTCTTTACCTAAAGTTTCATAGATATATTTTGTTATTGATTCGTAGGTTTTCCAATCTAAGTTATTTCTTTGTGACATAAGACTTCTTTTTGCATAAGATTTGACTAAATTGCAGATAACGGCTGTGATATGGACCCGACGCAACGATAGTAAGTCTGATCTCATATCGCTTGTTATCTATAGCATTTTATGCTTCAATTTGTTTAAATATTTCCCATCTATTGTTCTTTCTTATGAACCAGTTTTTAGATAAGGGATGATCTCCTGAATTCAAAATTTCTCTTGCTTTTTCACTAAAATCACTAATCACATTGGTTTTGCTTGCTCCTGTGGCAAATATTATATCTCTTGCTGGAACGCAAACTACTACATCTTCCTTTAAAAAGATATAAACCTGATCCCAAATTTCGTCGACTAATATTAGACATGCTTCTAAATTACCATCAACAAAAAACCAAATAGCATCATCATTGTTTTGGTTTCTCATTTGTTTGGAAATCAATCGTTGGTAGTTACTCATGGCTATTTCATGTAATTGTTCAGCATTAATGTTTACTGATTTTAAATGGTTTTCCTGAATATATTCATATCCATTTTGATTGTCTAAAACGTAAAAACAAACAAGATCACCACAAATATTTTTTGTAATAAAACTTAAATCTTCAGATTTATAAGTTTTATTTTCTTCGATTTCACTAAAGTCAATAGGTAATTCTTGTGAAATAGTTGAAGGAACTAAAACCTGTTTGAAATATGGATAAATAGTTTCAATTCTATTTCTCATATCAAAGCTAAAATTTTGTGTTACGTTGTTTCCTATGTTCGAACTAAAAAATTTATTAAATATTCCCATTGTACTATTTTTATTTTTTTGTTAAAGATAACTCACTTATTTCTAATACAAACCTACGACACCCATACGGCTTTTCCAAACTACTCATAGAAAATCTAAGTAAAACTTATAATTCATCATTTCCCTCTCCATCTATCAATCGAGCAGAAGGATAATAGAAAGCTATTGCACTCGGATATCTCATCCCGAAAAGCGGGACAGGTTGTCCGTTGGACACAGCCTATCATGCTTTGCATGAACGAACGCTTAGTTGGTAGGACTAGTCGTTTATTTTATTGAACTGTTCAATCCATTCATCAAAATTGAGTGATAAATTTTCTATCGTATCGAAATCATGGTCATAAAAATATACATTACAATCTTCTTTGCTAGATATTAAATCCTTAACGGCAAAACAAAATATATTTCCCATGCAGTCTGACGCAAACGGAATTAAATTTTCTTCAATATTTGATGTCCATTCATTTTCTTTATCGAAAATAATTTTCTCAGCATTCCAAAACTCTTGAACATCTGAAATTTCAATTTCCTTTTCATCAATTAAATCCAAGATATTAGGTGTCCAAATGTTTCCATAAGTCAGAGCAAAAAATTTAAAGCTTTTAGGAAACTCTATCTTAAACCGCTCTTCAAGAGAATCAAATTCTTTTAGAGTAAATGGCTTTGAAGGCGATATTTTAGAATTATTGTTAAATCGATTAAAAAATGTTTTTAGATGTTCCATGGTTCTCGACGATTAGTGCTAACGGTAAAGTAACATATCAGCATTTTGGGACTAAAAGTGTTAATAATCAATACAGGATGTAAAGTTAAATAAAATCTTCTATACTAGGTTATAGCAGCTTGCTCAAAATATGAAACCTTAAGAATGGCGATTTTGGTGGGTTAAGGTATGGCGTTTTGAATGACTTTTTATTGGGGATAAAATCAATTGACCACTTAAGCAATTTCAAAATTTAAATCAATCACTTTTGGACATATACATTAAACTGAATATATCAAATTGCGAACTAAGACTGAATATTCGATTAGCAAGTCAAGTGAACGATTCCAATAGATACTGAAGGAACCACAAACGACGTGTAGTGGCGATTTGTATCAATATTTAAATGAGGCAATTAATACTATGGAGTAGGCGCTCCCAATTAGCTTCTTATAGAGGGGCAGTTTACTCAATTATGCGTTCGGCTTTTCTAGTTTAATCTTGTTTTTATTTCTTCAAACCATTTATTTATTTCTTCATAAGCATTTCTACTTTTTAGAATATCTATAGTCATTTGAGTAGAAGTAATATTACTCAAATATTTTTTAACGTGTCCACAACATTTCTCTCTATAATTTTTCCCTTGTTCTTCCCATACTTTTCCAGGGCTTCTTTGATTATGTCTCAATTTTGCAATCATTGTTGGAATGTCCGTTTCGTCATCTACTGTTAATGTAATTTCGAAACCATCATTGGTTTTGAAGCTTGGAATGATAATGTTTTCGTGAAAATAGTTTTCTAATTCTCTTTTTTGAGTAAGTATAGCAAAATGATTAAGCCCTCTATTATTAACTTCATCAACGAATTCCTTATATTTTAAATCTTCATCTTTATCATAAATGTGAACTTCTTTCTTTTTTAATTTTTTCAAATAGTTATTTGTAACCCAATGTCCTAAAGTTCCACCGCCAAGACTAATCGCAACAATTCTTGGGTCATTTATTAAATCAACTCCAAATAAAGGTGCAATATTATTGAAGAAATTAATATCTGTTGGTCCTTCAAGACAAAGAAAAACTTGTACTTGTTCAGGTTGTTTTTCTAATGCAGGAAAAACTCCTAATGTTTTTGCTATTTTTTCAATATTATCTTCGTTTCCTATTTCAATAAAATTTTCATTTTCTTCTTTATATATAAATCTTAAATTTTCAATTGGTATAAGACTTCCCAAAGCAGGACTGTGTGTAGTGGTAATTATTTGAGCAGTTCCATTATCGGCAAGTTCTTTTAAAGCATCAATAAGTTTAATTTGCCAATCTGGGTGTTGAGATGTTTCAGGTTCTTCGATTGCATAAATTACATTCGGAGAATTTTTTTCTTTTCTTTTTCTTTCTGCTTCTGCTCTGAAAAAATTAATTAGTAGCAGTCGCCTAACTCCACTTCCTCTTTTATTCATCGGCACTTCATCACTAGTCAAAGTTGGAGTGAAAAGTGTATGCCATTTTAACTCTGTTGGGAATTGTGGAGAAAGTTGCTTTGCAACTTCTTCATTCATCTCCTTTAATTTTTCAATTGTTAAATTTGCAATTTCCGCTACTTCAGCTTCTACTTCCTTTTTTATTTGATTTAAGACAGCCAAATGTTTTTTAAACGCTTGTTCTGCTGCAAACTTTAAAGGGTCTTGAATTTCTTTATCCTTCTCATCATTTTTTCTATCAGCTTGAAATAAGGCGAATAGAGGAAGTTCAGTTGATATTTTATCCCAAATATCTTTTACCCCCTCTTCACTTATTTCCAATTCTGTTCTTTCCAATGTAATACCTTGTCCAAGATTATCCCAAATTGCTTTTCTTATTTCATTTTTCACACTTGCATTAAAGTCACCTACAATACCCAATTCTTTTGCTCTAGCTTGTAATTCTTTAATTTTCAAACTATGCAAATCATTTGAGTTATCGTTAGTAGGATGATTACAAACAATGAATGTTTTTGGTTTGCTTACAGTTGAAAAGTCCTTCTTAATTTCAAGCAGATTGTCATTATTTAGTAAAAACTCATTTTTCAAATTTGTTTTCGCTCCTGCGTCAAGATTGATTTCATTTGGAAGATTTGAAAATACTGCTGTGAGTTTTACACATTCTCTGTTTTTCTTTGCTTCAATATTGACATCGTCAGTATCCAGTTTTCTATTTTCAAAAAAAATATCTAATGCTTCTAGTACTGTAGATTTCCCAATATCATTTTTTCCAATTAGTACAGTTAAGTCATTAAAACTAATAGTTGTTTGCTTTTTATATCCTCTAAAATTTTCGAGTGTAAAACTTACGATTTTCATACTTCTGTTAATATTTTATTTTTCCAAGGGTGTTTTTGTAAGCTGGTGTATAACGGTTGGCAGCTACCCGAAGGTGGCGATTTCGAAGCACTTCACTGTCAACCAAGCATAAACTTTGATAGAAGTACAAAGCTTGAATTAACCACTGAACCGCCACTTTTGGGTAGCTGCTGTGTGTGCCTTGAATGGCAAATGTACGGCTAAAATGTTAGTTGTACAACTTGTTGCAAAACAAGTTATCTAGAGAGTG
>DLGT01000017.1 GCA_002482845.1 Saprospiraceae bacterium UBA7687 | reverse complement strand
TAAGCGTTACAAAGAAACACTTAAAGGAAACAAAGTGTGCATGCCTATAAAGGGAGTGAGTAGAATACTTGGGAGTGGAGGGAATGGGAATGCAGAAAACGGGGGGAGTGGGAGTGTAGGGAGTGTAGAATACTTTGTGTAAACTGCATATAGAATTTGTCTTATTTATCTTTATGCTTAATACGTTTGTAACAGTTGCAAACTATAGACCGTTTTTTTATAATTTCTATTATGCCATTTTGATGTTTCAAAACTCCAAATTTAAAATAAGGAAAAGTTTGTAGGTTGTACAATTAGTGATCCGCATCAATTAAATTTGATGGACGAAGTTACAGAAAGTCAGATATCTTCTAACATGTTAGCAACTGCTTTAATTTTTTTGAACAACTGCTTGATATTTTGTGAAATCTCTCGATTCTAAATCATATTTTCATGTCATATAATAAATGGAACCATCACTGAATTTATCGAAAAAATAAACACAATTTTCATCAAGAATTCTCTATCACTTCCTTCAATTTCTCTAAGGCCAAAGGATAATTTTCGTCAAACCATGTTTCATGGTCTTCTGTAACATCCACTTCTACAGTGATATTAGTCCCATCTCCAGCAGTTTGGTAAGTGTAATTTTCTTGTCCACCTGCCCAACTTTCTACTTGTGGTCCTTCAGTGATTTCTACGTCATCTTCGAAGATTCCATAATGCTCGATGGATACATATTCATTCGGTATATGCTCTGCGATTCTTGATACCATACCGCTTCTTTTGCCATTTTCTCCTACACCTACAAATTTAATTTTACTTCCTTTCTCCCACGATCCATCGTATGTCGATGTTGGGTTGAAGATTGCGGTCCATTGTTCGTAGGTGCTTATGTCGAACAGTCCTAACATAAAATTGGAACATTTTTCTTTAGGTGCATTGATGCTTACTTGATAAACTTTTCTGATCATTATTTTTGTTTTAAAAGATGTAATGAACTACTAAATTAATTGATTTTTACAATATTTTAATCTTTTGGAGTATTATTTTTCTGGAATACAATAAGAATAAATCTTAATGATTTTATCATTGTCATCAAATTCATACCATTCACTTGCCGAGATCAATGAAACTCTTATTCCATCTCTTAAAAATTCCCCACTGCCATTAATCACTACCATATTTTCTTCTGAGATGATGTGATGTGTGATAAAATTGGTCGTTACAGATGCAAAATAAGCATTTACTTCTTCGCATCTATTTATTACAGCTTGTTTGCCAATAAATTTATTTTCTCCTACGACATTCCAAAGTACATTTTCATGTAAATATGCGTAAGTTTCTGCAAATTTGCCATCTGAAAAAGCACTAGCTAGACGTATTTTAAGACTATTTTTTATCATGGTGCGTTTGAATTAATCTATAAGTTTTACAAAACATTTCACATCTGTTTCATTAAAATACCATTCAACACAATATCCTTCTTTATCTAAATCTGGGTCTCTGCATAACTCTTGGAAAAGCTGGCCCAGTTGGGGGATTTTGTCCATAAAATTTTTAATAACTTTACCTCGATATTTCCCTTTTTTAAGGGAAATATTTTCTAGATTGGGAAAAGATTCTCCATCCAATATTTCAGCACCAGCTAAATATACAATCTCTTTTTCATCATTCATCCACGAGAAACTCATAAATTTCCGGTCGGTCGAAAAAGGTATAATGGCATGCAGTGTTTCGAAAGCTTCTGCTACACCTTCAGGAAAGCGACTAGCTCTTTTGCAAGCGATCAGAATATCATTTTCAAATAAATAATCATCCATCATTTAGATTGTTTTAAATCAAATTTAATTTTTGAACAAGAGAATTTTCTTCCTTGTTCATTGAAATGCAAAAGTAAATGAATATCATATAATGTATCGGGTGTAATTTAGCCATTTTCAGGGTTGTTTAAGACAAGGATATGTGTTAAAGTTCTGGTAGGATATTGCAATACAACTTTCAATGAAATGTTTGTTGGGCATTTTAATTGTAAAAGCCATTTCTGTAAGATAGGATTAGAGAAAAATTAAAAATTTTATTCAAAATATTTGCGTAGTCAAATGACTTCATTTATATTTGCAGTCAAATAGCTTCATTTAGCTATTGGTTCATTTAAATGCATAATACAATCAGATGAATTTGAGACGCGATGTTTTTCAAGCTTTGGCCGATCCTACTCGTAGGGCGATCCTTCTTTTACTGGCTACACAAAGTATGACAGCAGGAGCTATCGCTGCTAATTTTGATTCATCGAGGCCAACTGTATCAAAGCATTTACAGATATTGACTGAATGTGAATTATTGCGTCAAGAACAACAGGGTAGGGAAGTACACTATCATTTCAATCCCCAAAAAATGAAAGAAGTGGCAGATTTTATTGAGCCATTTAGACAAATGTGGGATCAAAGATTTGATGCTTTGGAATCCGTAATGCAAAATTATCAAACCAATAATTAGTAATTATGCAACAAAAAACGCACGTCGAAGCCGCGGAAAACAAACAAGAAATTGTCATTACTCGTCAATTTAATCTTCCAGTAGAATTGCTTTTCAAAGCTTATGTTGAAAAGGATTTATTAGCACAGTGGATGGGCACTAAAGTCATAAAACTTGATAGTCATAATCATGGATCTTATATTTTCGAAACCACAGATCCTATGGGCAACATCCATCGTTTTAATGGGACGATTCATGATATTGAAGTGAATCAAAAAATAACTAGAACATTCGAAATGGAAAATACTTCTTTTCCTGTACAATTAGAGTTTTTGATATTTGAAAGTATGGAAACAAATGCAAGTAAACTTACCATAAAAATCATCTATAAATCTGTAGAAGATCGTGACAAAATGCTCAAACTTCCTTTTGCTTATGGAATCAATATGGCGCACAATCGATTAGAAGGATTATTTAACCAACAAAATTAATATAGAAATGACAAAACGAAACAAAATCATTTATTGGGTATCGACGGTATGGCTATCATTTGGAATGACTTCAGGTGGGATTTTTCAAATGATGAAAATGGAAGATGCCGTCAAAAACTTTCAGCATTTGGGTTATCCCGAATATTTACTGACAATTCTTGGCGTGTGGAAGCTTTTGGGTGTAATTGCCATCTTGGTGCCTAAATATACTTTGCTCAAAGAATGGGCTTATTCAGGATTCTTTTTTGCTATGTCAGGTGCTTTTATTTCACACATCATCATGGGAGATTCCTTCAAAGACACATTTCCATCCGTTTTGACCATGATTTTAGTTATCATATCTTGGTATTTTAGGCCTGATGATCGCAGATTAATAAATATTACAGGCAAATGACAACACTAAATCCCAAAGTAGATCTTTTCATAGCCGATGGGTGCGGTAGATGCGATTATTATGCGACCGACAAATGTAAAGTCAGAACATGGCAAATGGAACTGCAACATCTTAGGCAAATTATGCTTGAAACTGATCTCACTGAAGAAGTCAAATGGGGCGTACCTGTATATACGCATCAAGGGAAAAACATTGTCATCTTAAGTGCTTTAAAAGATTGTGTAACGTTTGGGTTTTTAAAAGGCGTTTTGCTCTCTGATCCTAAAAAGATATTAGAACAACAAGGGCCAAGTGTACAATCTGCTCGAATCATCAGATTTACATCTGTTGATCAAGTCATAAATTTATCTGATACCATCAAAGAATATGTAAAAGAAGCAGTAGCCATCGAAGAGAGTGGGGCAAAAGTCGAATTTAAAAAAGACCTAGAACCTGTACCTGATGAGTTGATTGAAATATTTGATGAGCTGCCTGCATTAAAAGATGCATTTTATGCACTCACACCAGGAAAACAGAGAGGATACATCATACATTTTTCACAACCCAAACAACCACAATCTCGAATTAGCAGAATAGAAAAATGTATCGATAAAATCATGAATGGAGAAGGATTTCATGATGCTTATAAGAAGAAGTAGATGTTATTTAAAAAGAATGCTTTTGCAAATTAGGATTTCATTGCAATAACATTCCTCATGATTTTAAGGGAAATCTAGAAAATATCCTTTACATTTGCATTGATTTATTGGTCTAAAAATTCTTTAAAATCAAAATGTATGGTTTCGGAAGTAGTTATTGATGACAAAAAGTACGTCATATTGCCTAAAGATGAGTACGAAGCGCTGACTAAAAAAAGTGTTATTGAGAAGTATGATGGAGCGTTACTAACTTTAGAAGAAGCAAAAGCTAGAACATTGGCAAGAATAGAAAAATGGGACAAGTCAAAATAAGATATGCAGTTGAGTTTGCTGATTATTTGGCTGACCTTGTTTATTTTATTGAAAGTAAAGGACTTAAGGATACCGCCAATAAATACATTGAAGGAGTTTATGCATTTATCGAATCATTGAATTTTGAGGCTGTAAATTATGCATATTGCCATGATCTAAAGAGAGCTGCTTTAGGATTGAAATGTATAAGATTTAACTCTAAATATACCATAGTGTTTTACCAATTTTCAGACGAAGTTATCATTACAAATTTTGTACCTTCAAAAATGATTTTTACTAATATTTAAAAGGTGCAAAAATATAAATAGTTAACATCCCGAATAAACAGGATATAAAAATGTATCGATAAAATCATGAATGGCGAAGGATTTCATGATGCTTATAAGAAGAAGTAGAATGCTGAAAGGATAAAAATAAAAAGCCTAAACATTTTTCGCAATACCTCGCATCGATTCCTAACCGCCATTTTAAAAACATAAGTTTTTTTTTTAGCTTTTTGATATCTGCACGACATCTTTAGTAATAAATCTTGACGTTTTGAATACGAGTATCTTATTAATTTATAAATTTACTTTGTTCTTTAAATTGTGCAGATTCGAACAAATAAAAAAATAATCACTAAATCATGAATATAAAATTATCCATTTCAATAATTTTACTTTTTACTGTTTTATCTACACTAACTTCTCAAACTACTTGGTTTGAAAAAGATGCTACATGGCATTACAGATTTTTCTCCACTTGGGAAGGGAGTGGTTATGAAAAAATAGTGTACACATCTGATACACTGATAGAAGGCAAGCTTTGCAAAAAACTACTCAGAGATGTATATTTTGTAAGTTTACAAACAAAAACTATTGAACATAAGGATAAAAGGGCACAGTTTGTTTACCAATCTGGAGATACGATTTGGCAGTATAAAAACAGTACTTTTAAGCAATTGTATAATTTTAATTTGCAGATAGGTGATACTCTTCCTTTTATGAACTTCCACACTGTACAAAACAATAAAAATGTCGTTTCAGACATACAAACAATAACCATCCAAGGTGAATCATTGAGACAGCAAACTATTGATGTTTATGAAAATAATAACATTCTGACAAAGATAAACATCATTGAAAAAATTGGGGTAACATCATCGCCCTTTTCACTTTTTTGGAATGAGTTTCTAATAAATGTATTTGATTTTCCAACACATAAATTTAGATGTTATTCCGATCATGTCACTTCGACGATAAACTACTCAAATGATGAATGCGACGCCTTACCAGTTACTGTAAACACAGATGAATCCGAAACGGCAAATAACCTTACCTTCTATCCGAACCCTTGTTCTGACAAAATCTATATTAAAAATCTAAATAGTGAAGTCAGTTATAAAGTGTATACCTCTCATGGAACTGAAATGATGTCAGGCATGACAAATGGAGAAATAGATGTAAATGGATTACAAAATGGGCTGTATCTGCTAAAGATTAAAAATAATGTGCTAAAAAAGATTATAAAAGACTAGCAGATAGTTTA
Organism: Saprospiraceae bacterium UBA7687; assembly: GCA_002482845.1. Taxonomy (GTDB): domain Bacteria; phylum Bacteroidota; class Bacteroidia; order Chitinophagales; family Saprospiraceae; genus OLB9. The sequence goes on along the minus strand of DLGT01000017.1, from coordinate 69,148 downwards.
CAAGAATCCTACAGAAGTTTATTATTTTAGCACTTAGATATTTGCTAATTGCGCCTATCAATATTTGCAATTAACCCTTTCCTTTAGGTATGGAAATTATTTGCTTTTTGCCAAATGAGCCGAATAAAATGTCTAATCGGCTCATTTTTGTTGTATATTTGAGCCGAATAATCTAAATAATCGGCTCATGACCTATAATTGGGAACAAAAAGATTGGTTGCAATTTCAATATAATGAATATGAATTTACTGAAATTGCTTTACAGTTTACGCCTTTAGCAGGAGAAAGTTAAGTGAAAATTGCAATATAATTTCTAGTTGTAATAGAAAACCAATAATTAATCAGTTCCACTACAACCCACAAGCACATCTCACACCCATAAATCCATTGGTCTCCTGATGGAAAGGGTAGGCGAGTCCACTACCATCTAGCTCCCAATAGAATTTGGTTCTTTTTTTGGTGGTATTGCCTATTTCATCCATGGTATCTGTGTCATAGAGACGGCCATTGATCATGGTGTAGATCACATTTTCGGTTTTGCGGATATCTTCCATCGGATTGCCATCTATGACGATGAGATCGGCAAGTTTTCCAGCTTTGAGTGTGCCTATTTGCTTCTCCATACCTAATAGTTCTGCACCATTTACAGTCGCGCTTTTTAAGGCTTGATAGTTCGACATTCCACCTTGCTGTAGCATCCACAATTCCCAATGTGCACCCAAACCTTGCAACTGACCATGGGCTCCGAGATTGATATTTACGCCTGCATCTGCCAATTTTTTGCAAGACTTTGATGTCAAGATATGGCCATTTTCATATTCTTCTTGAGGCACCATCGTACGGTGTCTTGATCTGGAGTCTATGATGGACCTTGGTGTATATTTGAGCAATTTTTCTTTTTTCCACACTTCCGTATTTTGATACCAATAATATTCACCTGTAAGGCCACCATAATTAACGATGAGTGTTGGGGTATTACTTGTTTTCGTATTAGACCAAAAATTGACCACGTCTTTGTACAATGGTGCTACGGGGATATTGTGCTCCACACTTGTATGTCCGTCTGCCACCATGCTCATGTTGTGGTAGAAAAATGAACCACCTTCAGGTACTACTCTAATTCCTAATTGTCTAGCAGCTTCTATGACTTGTTGGCGTTGTTCGCGTCTTGGTTGGTTGTATGATTTTACAGAAAAAGCGCCGAATGCTTTGGTTCTTCTGAGTGCTGATTTAGCATCTTCGAGACTATTTATTTCGGCTTTGAAGTCGCCATCTGCACCATACAGAATCGTACCTGTGGAGAATATCCTTGGACCTGTAAGTACACCAGCTTTGACCATTTCTGACTGTGCAAATGTGATTTCACTATTGACAGATGGATCGTGAGTTGTGGTCACACCATAAGCTAGGTTTGCGAAATATTCCCAATGTTTTTGTGGACTGATGCCATCTCTGAATGCACCAAGGTGAGCGTGCACATCTATTAATCCTGGCATGATCGTTTTGCCTTTGACATCAATGATTTTGGTATTATTATCTAGTTTTATGCCAGAAGAAGGACCTACGTATTTGATAATGTTTTCTTCTACAAGGACGATACCATTTTTGATGACTTTATCATTCTCCATGGTGATGATATTGGCATTTTTGAAAGCTATTTTTCCTTTTGGTTTGTAAGTTTTGATGGTTAAACTAATTTTTGTTCCTACAGTATCTATAGGTGGGATCGAGTCAAGCGCACCTTCTAGAAATAGAAATCTTCTATTCAGACTTTCTGTAAAATATTCGTTCCCTAGTGTCCAATGCAAACTTTTGCTATCTGCCGACCAATGTAGATTGATACCTGCATCACGCGCCACTTGTGCGACAGGAACAGCTTTGGTTTTGGCAGAGAGTCCGATAGGTTGACCAGTTTTTGGCATGGGAGCGATATAGACTTTGTACAATTCTGTAAAAGCTACCCATTTATTATCAGGACTTGGGACAAAATTGGTGGTATAACTCGTATTAAAGACAACTTCTGTCTTTTTGGTTTTGAAACTATATTTTTTGAATGCTTTGGCGATAGAACCAAACAAAAATCCACCTGTCGTAAAATAGATTTCAGATCCATCTGCAGAGAACATTGGTTTTTCTCCTTCTTGCGTGATTAATTCGGCATTTTCGCCATTGATTTCTGCTGTATAAATTCCCGAATTGGTATTATATTGATAGCCTTGATGACCATTGCCACCTTCTTTGCGATAGACGATTTGCTTGCCGTCGGGAGAAAATGATGGTGTTCGATAGATGGCAGGATCTTTGGTGACGACTGTTGATTTTTTAGTGGTTAGATTATATATTTGTATTTTGCCTAAGCTTTCATCATTCCATGTGACATAAACGATTTGATCACCTTTTGCATTAAATTGTGGCTCTGCTTCAAAGTCTGTACCTGTCGTTAATCTTTCTGGAGTTTTGCCATTTTGAGAAACATACAAACTTCCCAATGCACTGAATACTAATTTGTTACCATCAGGAGAAGTGATTGCATTTCTCAATACTTTTACATCAAATGCTTCTTCATATGCTTTGTTTTCAAACTGCACAGTTTCCATCAGTTTGTGTTTAGCATTGACAGTAAATGGGATATCTGTCGCCTTTTTATCTGCAATATTGATCTTTACGATTTTACCTTTTGCCCAGATGACGATTTCTTTATCATCTGGCATCCAATCAAAGCCTGTGTAAATACCAAAAACTGTCCAAGCTTCTTGTTGGTCTTTGCTGAGTCCTTCATAAATAGCCCATTCTTTTCCGGTCGATATTTCATAAATGAACAACACTGATTTTTCTCGGACACGACGTACATAAGCTATTTTATCACCTTTGTTGGATATTTGTGGTCGGCAAGCGCCACCAGGTCCACCAGTAACTCTTTTGGTTTCGCCTGTTTCCATATTATAACTATTGATCACAAAAATCTCGCTGTTGGGATCTTTATTGTACTGGAAATAGCCACCAGGATACACATCTTCACTGTAATACAGCAACTTCCCGTCAGGCGAAATCGTCGGCTCATTGACATCTTGCTGATCATTTTTTCTTTTGGTAAGTTGCAAGCCTTCGCCACCTGAGATATGGTACATCCACATTTCGCCTGCACCGAGCGATCTGCCAGAAGTAAAATGTTTTCTAGCTATAATGTATTGACCATCAGGCATCCATATGGCATTGTTGAGCAATCTGAAACTTTCTTTGGTGATATGTTTTACATTTTTTCCATCTGCATCCATGTGAAAAATATTGTCTCCGCCTGCAGAGTCGCTCGTAAATAATATTTTGTTGCCATCGGGACTCCATCTTGGCTGTACTTCCCAAGCAAGACCTGTACGAATAGCCGTTGCAGTGCCACCTGATATCGGCATGGTATAAATATCTCCTAGCATATCGAATGCGATCATACTTCCATCAGGGCTGACATCAAGATTCATCCACGTACCTTCACTGGTAGTGAAGGAGACTTCTTTGGAGTTGCCAGGAGGATTATTTACATCCCATTTTGGCTTGTCTTGTGCATAAAGATGAATAGAAATAAATAGGGTAGCGATGGCAAAAATATGCTTCATAAGGTTGGATTTTAATGAATTTGGTGTAAAAATAGAAAAATTTCAGTTTTGATTGTGATTTTGATTGGAATATCAATTTTCCTAGAATTATTCTAAAGATCAACCATCAAGCTTACTTTTGTGTTTATGTTTCGATTGTCAATAATAGCTACTTATAAAGTTATTTCACTTTTTTATAATTCAAGATTTAAAATGAAAATTCAAAATTTGATCTTATTTAGTTTAATTATGTATTTAAATTCTCTAAGTCTAAATGGACAAAGTAATTTGGCACTAAAAGAACTTGAAGAAAAGTGGAAAAACTCAATGGATTACACCATGAAGATAGCTGAATTAATGCCAGATTCTTTGTATGGTTTTAAACCAACCGATGAAGAAATGAGTTTTGGCGAACAATTACTGCACATGGGACAAAATATGACTTGGCTTTCGCAGGTTTATATGATGAATGATACTACTTTTAAAAAGGAAAACAAGGAACAACTATTTTTAGCATTAGACATCAAAAAAGAAATAGAAGATGCTTATGCTTTAGCTATGATAGCTCATAAGGAGATGGACATCAATAGATTAAATGATAAAATGGATTTTTTTGCTGGTCCGAAAACCGTCAGACAAATAATCCACTTGATGCACGATCATGCTACGCACCATCGTGGACAATTGATTGTTTATTTGAGATTGAAGGGTATCAAACCACCAAAATATAGGGGCTGGTAATCAAATAATACTATCGACTATTCCCCAATATTTACACTTATCAATACAGGCAAATGGTCCGAAATGTGTTTGCTGTTTGGCAATTTGTCATCTAGATGAACATAAGCATGCACTTTTACTTTTTTAGTAAAAAAATAGTCAATTCTTTTGTCAACAATTTCCTGAGTAAAACCATTGAAAGTACCCAAAGGTCCAAATAATGGTTTCTTTGAAATGGTCAAAGCATCTGTCAAATATTCAGTAATTGTCTGAATAGGGGCATCTTGTGGTTCCACATTAAAGTCGCCCATGAGTATGACAGGTAGTTGCTCACGATTGAATATCTTTATTTGATCCGTGATGAGTTTGGCGGAGTTTATTCTTGCTTGCACACCTATATGATCAAAATGTGTGTTAAAAACCCAAAAACGACTTTGAAGTTTTTTGTCTTTGAGTAGTAGATAGGTACATACTCTAGGAAAGGCGGCATCCCAACTTTTACCTGGTTTTTCGGGTGATTCTGATAGCCAGAAAGTACCTGATTGAATAGCTTCATATTTGGTGCTGTCATAGAAAATTGGACTAAATTCGCCTTTTTGCAAACCATCGTCTCTTCCTGCGCCGACGTAACTAAAATCAGTCAAACTCGAATCAATATATTCGCACTGATGCAACAAAGCTTCTTGTAGACCGAAAATAGACACATCATAATGACGCAATTGCTTGACCATGTATTCTTTACGATCATTCCAATTATTGACTTTATCATTTTTATCATCATATTTGATGTTGTATGTAATGATGTGGGTCAACTGAGCTTTCAGCGATTGGATGTTGAAAATGTTAGTCAACAATAACCATAAAAATAATAAAAGTTGTCGAGATGTTATCATAGGTCAAAATTAATTATTTTTGTTTAGTTTTAATACTTCATCTATCATTTCAGCATATTTTTCGATATTTCTTTCAAAGATACACATTAAAAATTACTTTTGTAGTGGTTTTTAACGTTGCAAACCAACTAAGATTTACTTATGTTCAGACAAATTTCAAATATTATCACATTGTTTTTTGGTACCATCACGGGCAAAAAATCAGATGCACTAAGATATATTTTTTATTCTGGATTTGCAGCGTTGGTCATTTGTGGTTTATTAATTTATTTGGGTTTTAAATTTGCCACGGTTACGGGTGATTATCTTGGTTCGTTAGTACCATGGGAATGGGCACATGAGTCAATTGTATTTTCGATTATAATAGGCATAGCGGTGTTTTTACTGTTTTTTATGTTGATCAAATATATATTATTGATCGCTTTATCGCCTATGTTGAGTTACATTTCAGAAAGAACAGAATTGGTATTGCAAGGTAGCAACAAAGGTGCTGGATTTTCATTCACAAAATCAGCGGTGAGAAGCGTGCGTATCAATATGAGAAATATGCTCAAAGAATTATCCCTGACAATTTTTCTATTGATTTTGGGATTTTTTCCCCTTTTGACGGTTTTTGTGGTGCCAGTGATGTTTCTTGTTCAAGCTTATTTTACAGGATTTGGCATCATGGATTTTTATCTTGAGCGTCACTTTACTTTCAAAGAATCTGTTGCCAAAGTCTATCAACACAAGTGGGCAGCCATTGCCCTTGGTGCTATATTTTTAGTTATGTTTGCTATTCCGATTTTAGGAATCGTGCTTGCTCCATATTTTACAACTGTGGCTGGTACAAGGTATTTTATTGAGAAAATAGAATTAAAAACTCCAACTCAAGGTGTAAACTTATAACCCACACCTCGTATAGAGTGAAAATGCTGTGGATCGCGCTGATCCTTTTCAAAATATTTTCTAAATGAAAGAATAAAATTGTCTATCGTCCGCGTAGAAGGGTAGATGTCGTATCCCCAGACAGTCTGAAGTATTTGCTGACGAGAGACTACTTCCCCTTGTCGTTCTATCAATAGCTTAAGAAGTAAAACTTCTTTTTTTGTCAGTCGGAACTCTCCATTTTGGCTGTGAGCATCATATGTAACAAAATTGATGTCATTGCCACTGAAACTATATTTTTCTAAGTCTTTGGCATTTTCTTCCGAACTCCTTTTTAACAAGTTTTGCACACGTAGCAATAACTCTTCTAAGTTGAATGGTTTGGTGAGATAATCGTCAGCACCGAGTTTGAGACCTGTGATTCTGTCATTAGATGTATCTTTGGCTGAGATGATTATGATACCTACTTTGCTATTGCGAAGTCGGACTTGTTCACATATTTGAAAGCCATTGACTTCTGGTAACATCACATCTAGTACCATCAAGTCAAAGTGTTGTCCTTCAGCTAGTTCTAGCGCTTTTCGTCCATTATCTGTGGCGATCACTTCATATCCATCTAGCTCAAGATTCATCTTGATGATTTTACGTAGCTGTTCTTCGTCTTCTACTAGTAATATGCGCATTTTTATGATTGTTTTTTGGGTAATGTAATGATAAATTTACTTCCTTTTGGTGCGTTATTTTGTATTTCCAAAAAGCCATTGTGGGCTTTGGTGATCTTATCTACGATATATAACCCTAGACCTGTTCCTTTTGTTTCTCTAGTCTCTTCACTACCAACTCGATAGAACTGTCCTGTTACTTTTGATTTTTCATTTTCTGGAATCCCAATACCTTCATCTGTCACTTCTATGATGATGTTTTTTTGATTTTCATGTACCTTAATATCAATTTTAGCAGGTTTTGGAGAGTATTTTATGCCATTCTCTACCATATTATTGATAATGGAAATAAAAGCTTCTTTGTCCGCCATGATATTCAAATCTGGATTAGGAAGATGTGTATGAATATTTACTTCAGGGCACTGAAAATGTGTATTTTTAATTACTTCGTGGATAGCATCGTGGACATTGATGGATTCAAAATTGTATGTGTACGAATTATTTATCCTTGTGGTCAGTAACAGATTATTGATAAGTTTTTCTAATCTAGTGCTTTCTGACAAAATACTTTCGTGCAGATCGATGGTCTTTTCAGGTGGCAATTTTCTTTTTAACAGCGTCTGAGTGATGAGATTTATGGATGCTATGGGAGATCTAAGTTCATGGGTGACAGAGAGTAGGAAATTCTTTTGTTTTCCTGTGTTTTCCACTTCTTTGATATAAGCATTTTGGATAAACCAAAGCCCTAAAATCAGTGAGATACCGAAAACCATACCTTCACCAAGAATCATTTTTTTATTTCTTTCAAAGGTGGATGTGATCGTTTCGTATTCAGGTGTAGTTTTGATGTCAAAATCTTTTACTTCGAAAATTCTATTTTGACTTTCTTGAAGCAATTCTAATTTTGACTCGTACAAACTTGTATTATTTTTGAGCAATAATACGGTCCACCATATTAATGCCATCAGCATATAGACCATCACACCATAAGAAAGAAACCTCATAATCTCACAATATTTACTTTAATCCATGAATAACATCCATTTCGCCACAAAGATTTACAACTATATACGTTTGATGTAAGCCTTCTAGTTTTCAAGAATAATATAATCGATAAAAATACCTTTCTTGAATTGTCGAAATAATGGCAAAATTACTTTTTCTTAAATCTACCAATGTCAAAAAATGGTAAATTCGTCAGAAGATGTTTAAATATTTTTTTAGTAGCTAATCGATAACTTATGGTTCTGACAATAAAAGAATTAAAGAGTTTAGCGTGCCTGCCTACCATCGATTTCAGACTGGCAGATGAAGTAAACGATGCGGTTTTTTTGAAGTAAGGTTCCTAATATACTGATTATAAAGCCATAAATATTTAAACATGTTTTAAATTGGCACAATTATTTCTATATCTTTATGTGAAATATGATTGTTTTGATGCAAAATCAGGTTTATTCCAGATATGTTTACCAAATGCTGATGTCGTATGGCCGAGTGGCTATACCGTCTTTAGGTACATTTACATTGCATCCTTTGACTGCTACATTTAATAATGATCGTTCAAAACTATCTCCACCTGCTACCCAAATTTCTTTTAATAGTCAAGTTGTAGAAGATGTCCTTTTTGAACGTCAACTAATAGATGCAGGAATGAATGCGTCTGATGCCAAACAATTGCAGGCTTCATTGGTAAGTGATTATAATGCAGCTTGGCACCAAAATCAAAGATTTGAATTGGGATCATTCGTAACGTTAACAGCCGAAGGTTTTGTAGAAAAATCTGTGGGTACATTCAATCGTTACCAAGGACTCGAGCCTATCTCAGTCGCAGCTTTACCCACTTATTTAAAGAGAAATGGTGATTTTACAAAAGAAGCGGATGCACCTATTATTTTAACATCACAAGCGTCGACGTCGACAAACAACTACTTGTGGCCTATTTTATTAGCATTATTGACATTGGTAGTGATATTGGCTTGGTTTTATTCTAGTGATTCTGGTGAAACTAAAGAAAACATCGTAAAAGAAGAAACTGAAAATGAAATCGCTCATACATCTGCTTTAAATGACGATAGTTTATTGACTGAAATTGATTCTATTTTGGAATCAAAAGAAGCAACAAAAGTTACTAAAGATTCTGCCAATCAGATCTTAACGAAACTTGTTACACCAGAAATAAAGGAAGCTGAAGTAAAAAATAGTCAGTCAATTGTTACTATGAAATCGTGCATTGTCATCGTAGGCGCATTCAAGAATACCAATAATGCTGACAAACTTATAAAACGTATCCATGCCAAAGGATTCAAGACGTATTCACAAATGCATAATGGACTTAAAAGGGTAGGGATTTCCTATGATTGTATCGCAAAAAATCCTGATCTCTTTAAGACTACCGTTCAGAAACAATTCAACAAAGACGCTTGGCATCTCCACGATACCATATAATTCTCCTTGGGCAGCTAATATTTTACAAGACTGAAAAACGGACGATCATCCAAAAAAATACTATCTTTGCCCACGCAAAAAATGTCAATAGATATGTCAGATCAGTTAATAAATGTAACCCAAGAAGGACCATTTTATATCCTTACCATTAATAGACCCACTGCACTCAATGCACTGAACAGACAAGTTTTTGATGAGTTGGATCAGTTTTTTACCAAACATTATGGTGACTATTCCATCAAAGGAGTCATCATCACAGGTGAAGGCCAAAAAGCATTTGTAGCTGGAGCGGATATTAAAGAATTTAGTACCTTGGATGCTGTAGGAGGATCTGCTCTTTCTAAACGTGGACAAGATATATTTTTCAAAATAGAAAGATTTCATGCACCTGTCATCGCTGCTGTCAATGGATTTGCACTTGGTGGTGGATGCGAGTTGGCTATGTCATGTCACATTAGAGTAGCAGGATCAAATGCTAAGTTTGGGCAACCTGAAGTAAATCTTGGCCTTGTACCTGGTTATGGTGGATCTCAGCGACTCATTCAACTCATAGGCAAAGGCAAAGCAACTGAAATGTTGCTCACGGCTGATATGATCAATGCAGAAGAAGCTTTAAGGCTTGGACTAGTGACACATGTGGTCGAATCAGGTCAAGAAGTCACAAAAGCCATGGAAATATTAAATAAAATTGCCACCAAAGGTCCTTTAGCTGTAGCTCAAAGTATTTCATTGGTAAATGCCTATTTTGATAAACAAATCGATGGCTTTAAAAAAGAATATGAGGACTTCGGACATACCATAGGCAGTGAAGATTCTAAAGAAGGCGCACTTGCTTTTGTAGAGAAGCGTAAAGCCGAATTCAAAGCTAAATAGTGTCTGTTGAAATTCACAAAAATAATTGATTATTAAATTAATATGCTTAAATTATGAGTCCACTCCGAAAATACTCAAATTATGATAATCAACCGTTTTTTACCCTGCACCCTAAAGGGAAACAGTTGATTATCAATTTAGTAGAAAGTAGTAGTTTCTTATTTTCCTGTCAAATGGTTTTCAGAGAAAATTCAAATCTAACAGCTAAATGCAAGAGAATGTAAATAACCCAAATAAATCTTTAGCATCAGATTCAAATTATTTTTGTAAGTCAGCTGCACTCAATTTACTTCAACCTCTTCACCTTGAAGTATTACTATACATTTGCGGCTTGAAGTTTCGTACCTTAAGCACATCTGACTTTTTCATTACTAAATAATCATAAATGTTTGATTTTCATACGGATAAACCACGGTATTTTGAGATTCAACGAGTCGTCACAGAAGAGAGTATCATTCCTTTTATAACACCATATTTGCATAAATCTACAGACAATTGGATACTTGAAGTAGGATGTGCAGAGGCAGGCGTTTTAAAAGCATTTCTCAATCATGGATATCATGTCACCGGTGTAGAATTGTCCACTACTAGGTATGAAAATGCAAAGAAGTTTCTTGCAGATGATATACAACAAGGTAGGGCAGCAGTGATCAATCAAAATATTTATGATATCGATCCCAAAGAAGCTTTTCCTCAGCTGTTTGATGTCATTGTCCTAAAAGATGTGATCGAACATATACCTGACCAAGAGCGTTTTATTCCAAAACTAAAAGAGTTTATCTCTGATAATGGCATTATATTTTTTGCATATCCGCCATGGTGGATGCCATTTGGCGGACATCAGCAGATTTGCGATCATAAATTATTGCGCACTTTGCCTTGGTTTCATCTTTTGCCTGTATCTGTTTATACATGGGTATTAAAATCTTTTGGAGAAAATAAAGGTACTATCAAAGAACTTTTAGAAATAAAAGAGACAGGTATTAATATCGGTAGAATGTACAGAATTCTAAAAGACAATCAGTTTAAGATTTTAGAGGAAGTCCATTGGTTTATCAATCCGATTTATAAACATAAGTTTGGTTGGATACAAAAAAAGCTTTTACCTTTTTTAGCCAGTATTCCTGTACTTAGAAATTTTATCACAACGGCGCATTATATTGTTTTTAAAAAATGAGTCCACTCCGAAAACACAAATAGATTGATAATCAACCGTTTCTAACCCTAACCTTAAAGGGAAGCACCCCTAGCCCCTAAAGGGGTATACATTTGATTATCAATGCAGTAGAAATAAAAAGTTTTCATTCTATTTTAACTAAGTACTTTTCGGAGTAGACTCAAAAATAAAGTCAAAAAATTATCGTTAGTGTAATTGCAATTGTAGTTTGTTACAAAACACTTTTAAATCCATTCAAAATTTAACAAAACAAATCCAAATGAAGCAACTTACCAGTAATATCATGATGATTCGTCCAGCCAACTTTGGCTTCAACGAACAAACGGCTACCAACAATGCCTTCCAATCAAAAGATGTCATTTCTGATGCTGCATCACTCAAAGAAGTAGCTAAAAAAGAGTTTGACAACATGGTTGCTATCTTGAGATTAAAGGGTATCAATGTAATGGTCGTAGAAGATACAATATCACCTGTAAAACCTGATGCTGTTTTTCCCAATAACTGGATAAGTTTACATGAAAATGGCACGCTCATCACCTATCCCATGTACGCGCCCAATCGTCGTATAGAAAGAAGAGAAGATATTATCGAGCAGATCGAAGCGTCCTTTAAAGTTAAAAATAGATATTCATTTGAGTTCTATGAAGACGAAGATAAACTGTTTTTAGAAGGGACAGGAAGCATGATTTTTGATCGACCAAATGAAATCGTTTATGCATGTCTGAGTCAGCGGACAGACGCGACGCTAATCGATAAGTTTAATGTACTGATGGGCACCAGCAGCATCGTGTTCAAATCTGTAGATAGACATGGACTAGAAATTTATCATACCAATGTAATGATGGCACTTGGTGAAGATTTTGTGGTCATCTGTATGGAAAGTATCCCTGATGAAGACAGTAGAAAAGATCTTTTAAAATCATTCGCACGGACAGGAAAAGAAGTCATTGAAATTTCTTATGATCAGATGGAGTCATTCGCAGGCAATATGCTAGAAGTCATCAGCAATGAAGGGAAAAGATATCTGGCTATGTCTCAGACAGCTTATAAAGCACTAACTAGAGATCAGAAAGAACGCTTGTCAGAAAAAACAAATCTTTTACCAATACCTATAGATAACATTGAGAAATTCGGTGGTGGTAGTGTACGATGTATGATGGCAGAAGTCTTTTTGCCTGAGAGAGAGCAAGAAGAAGAAGAAGAAGAGTAATCCATACACATTTCTATCAGTGCACTAGAAATAAGTAAGTTATATAAAAAACAAAAGCCCTGCAAACTTTGATGTTTGCAGGGCTTTTTAAATGTATTTCTAAATATTTGTATTAGAAAATATATCTAAGACCAACTTGCATACCCCAAGTTGTTGCTGTACTTAGTACATTTCTAAATGATGTTGTAGGAAGTGCGTTACTTACTCTAGCCATTTGGAAAGTAGCTGTGCCGTCAGCTGCAACACTTGGAACTAAGATAGCACCGTTGTTATAGTTTGTTGTTTGGATAATACCCCAATCTGAGTTTATCATATTTCCCACATTAAGAACATCAACACTTAATTGCAGGGTGTGCTTTCTTCCTTTGATATTAGTGAAGATGTCTTGAAGTAACCTAAGGTCAAATCTATTTCTCCAAGGTAAAACAGCACCATTTCTTTCAGCGTAACTTCCTTTATTTTTGCTTAAATATGAATCTTGTTCAACATAAGCAAAAAATGCATCACTTTGCTGTTGTGCAGTAAATACCACATTTCCACTACTTACAATGTCAGTAAATGTTATATCTGCAGGTGAAGCAGGAATGTAAATTAAATCTGAGTTGATACCATCTCTATTGAAATCTGCAGTATATCTATAATCATATCTACCAGTGTTAGACCCATCATAAAATAAAGAAATTGACGTAGCCAAAGCTTTTAAATATTCGAAACGGTATGAGATAGCTCCCACCACTCTATGAGGAACAGCAAACTGTGAAGGATTAAGATCTAAGTCATTTTGACCTCTTACCGAAAGGTTGTTTGACCAAGCAGATGCTGCTTGTGAACCAGGATTACTACTAACATCATTTGACTGAGTGTAAGTGTATGCTACCATTGCAGAGAAGTTCTTAGAGAATTCTTTTGCAAGTTGACCAGTTAATGAGTAAGAATATCCTTCATCTGTATTTGTCAAAACTATTGCCTCACTCATTGATCCGTTCACTCTTCTTGCTGCGCTATTTGCACCAAAGAATGGTCGAGTGTCTTTACCATTATTAGCATTCATATTTCCAATAGGGGCTTTTTGATTTGCATTATATTGAACAATACCATTCAGGTCTTTAGTATATAAACCTTCAAATGTAAAGATTGTATTTGCTGGCAATTGTACATCTAAAGCTAAGTTAGTTCTCCAAACTTGAGGCAATTTGAAATTTTCATCAATTGCAGCAATAGAACCAGGTGCTGAAGTTCCTGCTGTTTGAGGAAACTTATTTGTCCATGCTTGTGGATTTGGATCGAATGTAATGCCTAAATCAGAAACTGCCGCTCCAACTCTTTCAACTGTATTTTGAAGCATTCCTGAGTTAGTTGGTAGATTAGTAAACCATACAAATGGAACTCTTCCTGTAAAAATACCAGTTCCACCTCTTAATTGAACACTTCTATCTCCATTGACATCATAATTGAATCCAAGTCTAGGAGAGAAAAGTGGTTTTGAAGTAGGCCATTGTGCAACATCTAATTTAAGTGAATCTACAGCATTTGCTTCTAAAAAGGTTAAAGCATTTACAGCAGGATTTGTTTCTAATTTATTAAAATAGAAAGGTAGATCCATTCTTATTCCAGCTGTGACTTTTAATTTATCTGTAACTCTATATTCATCTTGTAAATACAAACCTCCAAGTCCAAAGTCTAGTTCAGCATAAGGATCTCTTCCATCAGGTAATACTGAATAAGTCAAAGCAAACGCTTCAGGAGTTGCATTATTAATAAAGTCATCAATGGAAGCGTATCTGTAGTAACTTGTACCATATCTTTGGAATGAGTTTCCAAAAGTAAGATAATCGAATGTAAAACCGCCTGTTAAATTATGTTTGCCAGTTGTGTAACTTAGGTTATTTGTGATGGTTGTTACGTTATTAATAACATCATTTTTCCAACTAAATAATTCATATCCTAAGCTTAAGTAAGAATCACCATCTTTTTTAATATCAATAAATGGAAAAGGATCTGATTTGGATGTTCTTTTGTCTTGAATTCTTGTATAAGTAGCAAGAAATTGGTTTGAAACTTTATTGCTAAATGTTGAATTTAACTCTGCTGTGAATGATCTTACACTATTTTCAAAACCATAATTAGCATTTTCATATGCAAATGAATTTTGACTAATTCTGTTTGAACTTGATCTTGGGTTTGGAGCACTAGTACCATTTACTGTCTGATCATCGGTAGCTATCACTTGATTATATCTAAATGTAAGCTTGTTATTATTGTTGATATTCCAATCAATTCTAGCTAATGCTTTATAGTTTTTGGTTTGGAAATTTGAAGCATATCCTTCTGATGCACCTGTTTCATAACCATATTTCTCTTTAACATGATTACGAACTAATTCCATATCAGCAAGTGTAGTACGAGAAACATTATCTCCTGTTCTACCTGGAGCGGAAGGAATAAAGTTTATACCTGGTCTAGTGTTATCTTCAGTTTCAAAATTGGCAAAGAAAAATAATTTGTTTTTGATAATTGCACCACCTAATCTTGCACCAATAACTTTTGATGTAGTTTTATCGCCTTCTGGCAATGTATCTTTACCTATTCTTCTACCATTAAAGTCTTGGTTTCTATAAAATCCATAAACTGAACCTTCTAGAGTATTAGTACCTGATTTTGTAATCGCATTAACACCAGCACCTGTGAAATTAGATTGTCTTACGTCGTATGGTGCAATATTGATTTGAATTTGTTCGATTGCATCTAATGAAATAGGTTGAGAGCCTCCACCTGGTAAATTACTCGAACTTAGTCCAAAATTATTATTGAAGTTCGCTCCATCAATTTGGATGTTATTATATCTTCCGTCTCTACCTCCAAATCCACTGTTTGATTGTGCTTGAGGAGTAAGTCTTGTAAAGTCATTAATACTCCTACTAATCGTTGGCAAGCTGTTAATTTGTTGAACACCAACGTTGGTTGCAGCTCCAGTTCTATTGGAATTCATGATATTACTACGAGTTCCAACAACTTCAATACCTTCAAGTTGAACTCCATCTTCACTAAGCGCTACTTTTAATTCATAACTTTCACCTAATCGTAATACAATATCAGTGATTGTTTGAGATGTGTAGCCCACATAGGATACTTCCACACTATATGGTCCTCCAGATCTCATACCAACTAAATTAAATACTCCGCTCTCATTTGTTACGGTTCCATATTGTGATCCAGAAGGTGTGTGCGTCGCTAAAACGGTTGCACCTATTAACTCAGCTCCTGCCTGATCAGTTACACGTCCCGACATTCCAGCGGTCGTCACCTGCGCTTGAACACCCAGTCCCAGCAACAAGAATAAAAAAATGTGTAAAAATTTCGTTTTCATGAATTAAAATTTTGTGTTTTTGTGATTTCCTTAATCATATTTCGATCGCTTCAAGGTGTAAACTCTCTGTTTTCTTTACATGTTTAAGTCGTCACGGTTGATAAATGATTGGTTTGGTTTAAAAATCAGCGCAAAACTACGCATCAAATATTAAAATAATGTTAAATTTTATATATATATTTTAGATATTTATTAACAGTTTTGTCCACATTCTATTTTTTACCTACTTTTATGTCTTTAATAACCAAAATCTTTGCAATATGAAGAATTTATTTACTTCACTAATTTTTATGTTATTTTTTGCTGGCACAGCTTTGAGCCAATTAGTGGTGACTGAGTTATCCTACAATCCACCTGAAACCAACACGGATTCGTTGGAGTATATTGAATTATACAACTTAGGTAGTGCTGCCCTAAACTTAAAGGATTACAAGTTTACAAAAGGTATTGAATTTGCTTTTCCCGAAGTCACCATCAATGCGGGAGGTTATCTTTTACTTTCTGTAAATGAAGGTGCTTTTATGCGTAATTATAATAAACCCTCTCTCCAATGGACAAGTGGTGCATTAAACAATGGTGGAGAAGCCTTGGCTATTGCAGACGCTTCAGGTGCTGAAATATATGCCGTTGATTTTAAAGATGTTGCACCGTGGCCAACCGTTGCAGATGGTACAGATGGAGAAGGTAAATCTATTGAAATATGCAATCCAGAAGCTGATCCAAACGAGGGAGATAACTGGAAAGTTTCTCTGAGTAACCTTGGGTTTATGATTAATGGCAAACAAGTTTTCGGAACGCCTGGACTTGCCAATTCTATACCAAGTTGTTCTGTCGAACCAGACTTTATCGTAGAAGTGGCATCAAATTTTTTCACCCCAAAAGATATTACCATCGATGTAGGCCAAACTGTTAGGTGGGTTAATACAGGTGGTACACACAATATTAATGGATCACAAGCTACTTTTCCTGCCAATCCAGAGAGTTTTAGTAATGGAGCTCCATCAGGAGACGCATGGACATATGATTTTACATTTAATACTGCTGGGTTTTACAATTATCAATGTGATCCACATGCTTCTTTAGGAATGATGGGAACTGTAACAGTAAATGGTCCTGTGATTGTGGATATTTACCCTGTCCGTACGATTACATCTGTTTCTACCACAAATGCAGATGGCCAAACAGATTCGCTCAACGTAACATGTACATTACAAGGTATCGTTTATGGTGTCAATATAAATGCTGCTACAGGATTACAATTTACCGTCATGGATGCAAATAATAATGGTATCGGTGCTTTTAGTGGTTCAGGAAACTTAGGGTATACGGTTCAAGAAGGGGATGAAGTTGAAATAAAAGGTAGAATAGATAATTTTAGAGGATTGACTCAAATGAGATTAGATAGTGTTCGTTTAATTTCTGAAGGCAATAATTTAGTTTCACCAAAAGTTGTGACGGAGTTCGTAGAAGAAGATGAGTCAAGTTTGTTGACTGTTGAAAATCTTGATTATGTCGACATTTCACAGTGGACAGGAATGGGTTCTGGTTTTAATTTGATCATGACCAATGGGACAAATGAATTTACAATCAGAATTGATAATGACGTAGATTTATATTCAAATGGTCCCGTGGTACTTTCTCCAGGTAGTAAGTTAAGTGTCACTGGTCTTCTTGGTCAATTTGCACCACAGACAGCTGCACCATATTCAGGAGGTTACCAATTATTACCAAGATACATAGTTGATTTCTTAATTGTCACTAACGTCAATGATAGTGATTTGGACTCAAATATGACTTTGTCGCCTAATCCTGCAAACAACATCGTGACCATCAAGACTGACGCTCAACCAGAAAGCATCATTCTTTACAATGCTCAAGGTCAACAATTGTCAGTGATTCAAAATACCTTAGAAGTCGATATGTCTGCTTTTGCTGCAGGCGTTTACTTTATCAAAGCAGTAAAAGCTGATAAATCATCGACTGTTAGAATTATCAAAATGTAGTATTTAATAATTATTAGTCCACGCTGAAAACACAAATATTGATAATCAAACGCTTTTTACCCTGACCCTAATGGGAAACGTTTGATTATCAATCCAGTAGAAATCATTATTTTACTGTTATGCTAGCTAAAGGCTTTTCAGAATAGACTTAACTACTAA
The DNA here is from genome assembly GCA_002482845.1 of Saprospiraceae bacterium UBA7687. Taxonomy (GTDB): domain Bacteria; phylum Bacteroidota; class Bacteroidia; order Chitinophagales; family Saprospiraceae; genus OLB9. Next base: position 51,185 of record DLGT01000017.1, on the reverse strand, counting down.
AAAATATTTTAATCTATAAAAATAATGGTTTGGTAGATTGCTAAGCCATTATTTCTATTAAATGTTTACTTTTGAACAAAATTTTTTAAGCCATTAATAATTTATTGTATGAACAGATTTTTATTTACGTTATTATTGGGTTTTGCAACACTAAGTTCGAATGCTCAACTCAATAAAATTGAATTTCAAGAATTTACCTTGGATAATGGATTGCATGTCATCCTTCACCAAGATAAAAGCACACCTATCGTGGCGGTTTCCGTCATGTATCATGTAGGATCAAAAAACGAAAACCCTGAAAAAACAGGTTTCGCTCACTTTTTTGAACACCTTTTATTTGAAGGTTCAGAAAACATCGGTAGAGGCGAGTATGACAAGTATATCGAAAAAGCAGGTGGCACATTGAATGCAAACACTTCTATGGATCGTACTTATTACTTCGAGATTTTACCATCAAACCAATTAGAGCTTGGTCTATGGTTAGAGTCAGAAAGAATGCTTCATGCAAAGGTAGAAAACGTAGGTATCGAGACACAAAGACAAGTAGTTAAAGAAGAAAGACGTCAACGTATCGATAATCAACCTTATGGTTCATTCTTAGAGCAGACGATGATGCGTGCTTACAAAGTACACCCTTACAGATGGCCTGTGATCGGTTCGATGGCCCACTTAGATGCAGCTGAAGAGAAGGATTATAAAAACTTTTATGCTGACTTTTATGTACCAAACAATGCCATCGTTTCTATAGCAGGAGACATCGATTACGAAAGCGCTAAAGCTTTGGTAACCAAATATTTTGCTTCTATACCGAAAGGCAAGAAACCAGTGTACAGACCTACCGTGGTAGAGCCAGCACTAGGTGGAGAAGTGAGAGATACTTTTTACGATAATATCCAATTGCCAGGTGTGATCATGGCATACAGAATACCAGCAGCAGGTACACCTGATTATTATGCAGTATCAATGCTAGGGACATTATTGTCTCAAGGTGAGTCTTCTAGATTGCAGAAAGCCCTAGTAGACGAGCAGCAAAAAGCTGTAGCAGTAGGTAATTTTCCATTAGATCTAGAAGATCCAGGTGTATCTATCGCTTATGGTATATGCAGTATGGGTACGGATGTATTGGATGCTGAAAAGTCCATTACAGCAGAGATAGACAGAATCAAAACAGAAACCATTTCGGATGATGAGTTCCAGAAATTGAGAAATCAAGTAGAAAATGACTTCGTTTCTTCCAATTCAAGAGTTGCAGGTATAGCAGAGAGTTTGGCAAATTACAAGATGTATTTTGGTGATGCTAATTTGATCAATACAGAGTTACAGCGTTACCTTGCTGTGACAAAAGAAGACATCAAAAAAGTAGCAAACAAATACTACGGCAAAGATAATAGGGTAGTCCTACACTACTTGCCTAAACCTGTGAATCCATAATCATTAATCCATTTTAAAGCAAATTCTAAAAGATAATATAGAATGAAGAAATTAGTAATAGCGTTAAGCACCATATTTTTATTCAGTCAATGTGCCAAAAAGGCAACGGAAACTGTCACTGCTCCTGTTGATCAAACATGGCGAAAAATGGCACCTGCTCCTGCGGCTGCTAGAGATATTGCCATAGGAGATTACACGGCTTTTGATCTAGCAAATGGCCTAAAAGTCATCGTGGTAGAAAACCACAAATTACCTAGAGTATCTTATCAGTTGTCATTTAATAATGATGCACTTATAGAAGGTGATAAGGCAGGATACACATCTTTTGCAGGAGATCTAATCAGCAAAGGTACGACCACAAGAACGAAAGCTCAAATAGATGAGACCATCGATTATATCGGTGCTAGCATGAGTACATCTGCAAGTGGTATCTTTGCAAGTTCACTCAAAAAACATACAGGCAAATTGCTTGATGTCATGACGGATGTACTTTACAATCCTGTGTATCCACAAGATGAGTTTGAGAAAATACGCAAACGTTCAGCTTCAAACCTTGCGACCACCAAAACAAGTCCTGAAGCAATAGCAGGTAACATTAAGAGTATTGTAAATTATGGCCCAAATCACCCTTATGGTGAAGTTCAAACAGAAGAGTCTATCAAAAATATCTCTGTAGATGATTGTAAAAAGTATATCAATACTTATTTCAAACCAAACAATGCCTATCTTGTAATCGTAGGGGACATTACGCCTGCTGAAGCTAAGATGCAAGCGGAGAAGTACTTTAGCAGTTGGAAAAGTGGAGATGTTCCTGCATTCAAATATCCCACACCAATAGCACCGACAGGAAGACAAGTGGCTTTTGGTAATAAAGATGGTGCTGTCCAATCCGTGATCAATATTTCTTATCCAGTAGATATGAAGCCGGGAAGTCCTGATGCTATCAAATCAAGTGTGATGAATTCTATCCTTGGTGGTGGTATTTTTTCTGGACGTCTTATGCAAAATCTAAGAGAGAAAAAAGCATATACTTATGGCGCTAGGTCTAATATCGCTACTGACAAATTGATAGGTAACTTCAATGCTTTTGCGAGTGTGAGAAATGAAGTTACGGATAGTTCTATCACTGAATTTATCTATGAATTGGAAAGAATCGTCAATGAACCTGTAAGTGCAGAAGATCTTAATTTGTCTAAAAGTAGTTTGAATGGTAACTTCGGTCGTTCATTGGAGTCACCACAGACGATTGCAAATTTTGCGTTGAATACATTCAGATACAATTTACCAAAAGATTATTACAATAATTATTTGAAAAATCTTGACGCTGTTTCCGTGACGGATGTTCAAGATATGGCAAGAAAATATGTCAGACCATCTAATTGTAATATCATCGTAGTAGGTAATAAAGACAATGTTGCAGACAAACTCAAGAAATTTGACAGTGATGGAAAATTGGACTTTTATGATGCATTTGGCAAGAAGCTAGAAGATGCAAAAATAGAAATGGATCCAAATCTTACTGCTGCTGCAGTAGTAAATGATTATATTGAAGCGCTTGGTGGAAAAGCAAAGTTGAATGGTGTGAAAAGTATGTACACTGCCATGAAAACCAATGTCATGGGTCAAGATGCAACTTTAGAAACCTATCAGATGGCACCAGACAAATTTGCCATGAAAGTAAATATGATGGGCATGACCGTGCAAGAGCAAAAATATGACGGTACCAAAGGACTTAATGCTCAGATGGGTCAAAAGAAAGTGATCACAGAAGGCGAAGAACTTGAAGAGATGAAAGCACAAGCAAAAATGTTTGAGCAATTGATGTACGGAGATGCAGGTTACAAACTCGATATCAAAGGAATAGAAAACGTAGAAGGTGCCAATTGTTATAAAGTAATAGTCACTACTCCAAAAGGTGATGTGACCACAGAATTTTATGACATCAAAACCAACCTACTAACAAGATCTGTAAAAACAGAAGGTGAAGGCGAAAAAATGGCAACCATCACCAATGATTTCAAAGATTATAAAGCTGTAGAAGGTGTGATGGTGCCACATGCTATCACTATTTCTGGTGCTATGCCAGTACCGATGGTACTAGAAGCAACCACTATCGAAATCAATAAGACGGTAGCAGCTGACGTATTTAAAGTAGAATAAGTATCTGGAATACTAATATCGTAGGAGCCCACACTAAGCGTAAAATCTAAGTTGTGGGCTTTTTTTGTGTAGGAGTTATAAAGGGTTTTACTAGCATTTTAGAAGCCTGATTTTTATGAATTTTATAAGTATTATAATTCACTAAAAGTTTGTACTTTTCTATTTCTATAAAAAACATGTATCTTTGTACTGCATTAATAAAAGGTAATACTATAAAATGATCATCGTCAATCACCACGCTGGACCAGACCCACAAGAACGTAAGCAAATAGAAATAGAACAAGAAGTATGGAGAAGTATTAATGCCTTATTTGATGATAAGGAGAAAAAATATCAAAAATCATTAGTTGAAAAGGAACAAGCGTTAACAGAAAGTCATAAAATTATTGACGAAAAGGAAAGAGCTTTGCTTGAGAAAGAAAGAGAAAACGAATTCCTTAAAAATCAACTATCTGAATTGATGAAGAAGTTAGGGGATTAATATATTTGTTTGATGAAATATTTATTGTCGTTATTATTTTTGCTCAACTTATTGAGTTGCTCTAATGGTCAAACTAAAGAAGCGAGTATATGTAGTTGCATAGCCACAAATTTTAATCAAGCGAAATTAAATTTGCATGAAGAGCTTCAATTTTTTGATAAGGAGATGATACAAAAAGGAAGCTGGACTGCAGAAATTTCTTCAAAATTAAAATTTATGGACTCGTTGGCCAATGATCATAAAATCAACTTCTTTCGTGATCATCATAAACAAATCATCGTGGATTTAGGATATGAAACAATACGATATTGTATTCTAAAAGAACAATATATCGGCAACAGTCATAACTATTGGGCTTATGATTTAATAAGAAATCTTGACTATTTTAAAATCAAAACCTATACAGATTTTGATTTGGCTAACTACCAAAAAGAACGCGTAAAAATATTTATGGAGCATTTCCCTGCAACAAAAGATGAACCCAAACTCAAAAAAATGATCCTACTGTTGGAACTATACAATCTGATTCCAGATTACGAGTTTTACCAATTGGATAAGGGCATGCTTGAATTACCAGGATTGAAATGAGATGCGGGTAAGAATTGTTTTCTACACTCTTCTACACTCTCTTATTTTATTTGACGTTTAAACTTGGCGGTACTAAATTTACATCTTTGCCTAAAGCTTTTAACTTATCTTCTTTTAGCTTTTAGTTCGATAATAAAAGCTTTATGTTCGTTCATCATAGTTTAAAGGCAAGCCATTAAGGCTTCATGTCCATTGCTTTGAGCTTTTCGTTAATACCATTAAGCTTCGTGTTCATGCTTTTAAGCTTTTTGAACGGTCAATAAGGCTTATTGACTATTCATGAATGCTTACCGAGATGTCAATAAGGCTTCATGACCCTACCTTTAAGGTTTTGGTTCGACCATTAAGGCTTTATGACTATTACTTTAAGCTTAATAACAAGTCGCCAAGGCTTTGTGACCATTCATTAAGGCTTAGTGATAAGTCGTAAAGGCTTCCTGACTATTCATTAATGCATAACGTTCATGCATTAAGGCTTCATGATGATGCCTTTAAGCTTTTTGATAATTTGCAAAGGCTTCATGATTAGTCATGAATCTATAACGTTATGTCATGAAGGCTTTTTGCCCAATACTTTAAGCTTTTTGGGTAGTCGACAAGCCTTATCTTTAAGTAGTTATCTCTTAATCAAGGGTGCAATAAGCTTTGTGGGTTACTTTATCATCTTAATCGTTATTGATTTAGTATAAATCGATAACAGTAATGTCTATATCAATTTTAAAAGAGTGTAAATCGATATTTAAAGAGTGTAAATCGATATTAATATTTTCTATATCGATATCGATTGAGAAAAAATTAATAGTAAAAGAGACTTTATCCATATTGATTTATACGACATCAATATGGATAAAGTCTATATCAATATCGCGATATTGTAAATGGATATTGATTAAGTATACATCGATATTAAAATAGTGTGTATCCATATGGTGAAAGTGAATATGGATGTTGATTTAGTCTGGATTATGTATGAAAGATATTTTTGAACCAAATAGCTAAATAAAATCCAATATTATAGGATAAGATCAGATTTTTTATCAAAGGTGCTTGAAAATTATTTGTTATTCAAGCTTTCAGAATAATTTGACAAAAAAATACGTTTTTACAAATATCTAAATTAAATCCTAGTGAAAATGGACTTAAATCTCAATCAAAATCTTTTCTCATTGTTTTTTGTGGCTTTATTAACCCAACTTTTTGCTTGCAAAGAACAACCAAAGGAAGAAATAAGTGAATTCCAGATCAGTTATAAAAATGTTGATCATTCTAAGATTAATACCATAAAATATTCAAATCAAATAGAGTCTGTTTTTGAAATACTCTATTTCGGTTCAAAAAGTGGAAGAATTGAAGTAGATGGTTACCAACCTATACTTCAACATCAAATTATGGAATATATAGATGAAACACAGCATTTTTCGCATCCAGCTATCATATTTTACTTAAGTCGCCGTTTACCATTTCCACATCAAGATGATTTAATGGTTAAAATAGATTCCAGTCTATCTTATCCGATTATCATCTATCAAAAACCGATAAACTCATTTATGGGGAGAAACAAAGACACTATCCTAACCAATCCATTAATTATTGAAAATGTTTCAGATCAATTTTATAGTTTAATAACTGATAATCAAGTAAATATTATAATTCAAGCTATAAATTCCAAAGGCGAATGGAAAGACATTTCGCACCCTTATAAGCGTTTTTGTGGCACAGGTATCATGTCATTACCACTGTTTCCAAAAGAAATTATAATAACATCAATTCCCGTATTTGAAGGGCCGTTTAAAACAAAAGCTCGATTAAAGATACATGAATATTATTCGGAAGAATTCTCTATTCAAGTAAAGGAAGATATTTTTATTCCACGCTATAATGATTATCAGTGAAAATTGATTAGTTTTTTAACCAGAAAACAAAATGGAAAATAGGAATCATAAAGGTATAAATAAACCAAACATATCTTAAAAACCATCATTCACATCTTCATTGTTTTTATCCTTACCCTACTAACACAAATAGGTGGGATCGTATGGATCCTGAACTTTGGGTTATTTAGGTTTCGGAAACAAAATGTTTCAAGATGGACAAAACTTGGTGGCTTTTTTGTTTTGTATTTAGCAACTACATTTTTGATTGTTCCACAGCTCGCAAAGTTGAGTGGTAGAGTTGCTTTGCCAGTATTCAAATCTGGAAATCTAATACCGCATAATTATATAACTCCGATTTTAAATAGGCATTATGTAAAACCACCACTTAAATCACAATTGACCAATATTGCAGACAACATTAATGCTGAAAACAATCAATTAAAGCTCACCTATTTAGATGCAAATTTTCCTTTTATAGATGGGTTTCCATTGTTGCCACATTTGAGTCATAAAGATGGCAGGAAAGTGGATTTGTCCTTGTATTATACTAAAGATAAGATAGAAGGAAATCTAAAACCAGCAAATTCCGGATACGGTATATTTGTAGAACCGACTTCATCAGAACAGAATCAAACCAATGAGTGTAAATCTAAGGGATATTGGTATTATGATTATTCTAAACTAATGACCTTTGGCAGCAGAGACGATTTGGAATTTGATCTTGAAAACACAAAGCAACTTATCGAATATATCCTACAAGACAGCGTCACACAAAAAGTATTCATTGAACCACATTTAAAGAGAAGAATGAATCTAATGAATCCTAAAATCAAGTTTCAAGGTTGTCACTCTGTAAGACATGATGATCATATCCATTATCAGATTAAATGATTTTTTTTTCACAGTGCTTGTAGCACCTAATGATGTTTGAAATAAAAGATCAAATTATTGTTTCGTCCCGTACGGGACGAGATATCGTTTAATGTCAAATATTTCTACCGATATTTTATCCCTACGGGATTATTCTGCAGTAACGTAATCATTCCATCTAACATTTTATCCCTACAGGATTATATGCCACTAATAATATAATAAACTAATGTTTAAGGAATTCTCATTTCTGTATTATATTTGTATTCATAATTTCCAACATCTTTATTCCTTTACACCAAAAAATATTTAAAGCTAATGGACCAAAACAACAAACCTAAAACAAATGGTCAAGGTGCCACTCCTTTTGCCCAAACTTATTTTCATGGCACAAAAGCAAACCTAAAATTGGGCGATCTCATAGAAGCGGGTTACAACTCAAATTATGGACAAAAGAAAAATGCAAAATATATATTTCTGACTGCGACTTTGGATGCTGCGATTTGGGGCGCTGAATTGGCAGCAGGTGATGGACGAGAGAGAATTTATCTAATAGAACCATTGGGCGAGATAGAAAATGATCCTGATTTGACAGACAAAAAGTTCCCAGGAAATCCAACTATGTCTTTTCGGTCTACTGAGCCATTTAGAGTCGTGGGCGAAGTGAGCTTATGGCAAAGTCATCTCGCCGAACAAGTGAAAGTGATGAAAGATCATCTAGAAAAATTGAAAGAACAAGGTATTGATTCACTCAATAATGAATAACATAAATAAATAATATTACGATGGCTAAGGGAGTTAAACCTAAAAAATCGGAAATTATAAATGGAGACACCATTAAATATCACGCAAATGGAGAAACTATTTGGTCAAAAGGCCAAGTGGTCAATGGTCTTCCTGATGGTTATTGGGAATGGTTCAGGATTGACGGCACTAAAAAACGTTCAGGATATTTTGACTTAGGGACATCGATAGGAGAATGGACAACATATGATGCAGCTGGAAAAGTCTACAAAGTGACAAAGAAATGAAGGTAGACAAGAAGATGGATTTTACCCTTTAATAATATTACCCTTTATGGCTTTTGCGAGCATAAATCTAAACTTCCTGAACAAGATTTGTATTAAAATCTTAAATACTGACGGAAAAAGGAATACTTTGCATCGTTTTTAATTGGAAATCATAACCATTTTAATTTGCAAAATTTTCTAAACTCATAGGAAAATGAAACTGATCACTTGGAATTGTAATATGGCTTTCAGAAAAAAAGCTCGCTATGTTTTGCATCAAAAACCAGATATAGTCATCGTTCCTGAATGTGAATGTCCAGCAAAACTAATTTTTGATGATGAAAAATTAATGCCTAAAGACATCGTTTGGCATGGGAAAAATCTAAATAAAGGAATTGGTGTGTTTTCATATAGTGATTATCGATTTAAATTGTTGGAATGTCATAACACTGACTTCAAAAACATATTGCCCATTTCAGTGACTGGAGGGAAAGTTGATTTTATTTTATTTGCTATATGGGCAAATAATCCAGAAGATAAAGATGGTCATTATGTCACACAAATTTGGAAGGCCTTACATCATTATCAAGATCTGATTGCTACAAATAAAGCTATTTTGGTCGGAGATTTTAACAGTAATACCATTTGGGACAGACCAAGGAGAGAAGGAAATCATTCAAGACTTGTCGAAAAATTGGAAGCTTATCAAATTTTTAGTACCTACCACTATTTTCATCAACAGCAGCAAGGTAAAGAAGAACATGCTACTTTGTTTTTATACCGTCATCAAAATAAGCCATACCATATGGATTATTGTTTTGCATCACATTATTTCGTAGAAAAACTTAAACATGTTGAAATCGGGGTTTTTGAAGATTGGACTTCATATAGTGACCATTGTCCTTTGACGGTTGAGTTTAACTTATAACTTAGAATGTAAAACTCACCATCAATATTGGTTTCTAGGTACGACTAAGAAAATGTTGCTTTGCTTTATTGATATTCTAATATACTATGTCAAAATTAATCTTAATTTAATATGGTTTTATCTTGACTATTGAAAATACACCATATCTATGCGTTTATTTTCACAAAATAGCACCTAAGTTTTTGTTTCCGTTGTAAAAATTGTATATTTGTTATTATATATGTTTAATGGAACACGACTTTTGCGCTCAATATTATTGATAATCTTATGGAGGTATTTTTAATAATTGCACTTTTTGTACTTGTTGCTACAGCATTGATGGATATTGTGGTGGGTGTCGGTAATGATGCAGTAAATTTTCTCAACTCTGCGATTGGTAGTAAGGTAGCAAGTTTTAAGACTATCATGTGGATAGCTTCTGCAGGTATCTTGGTGGGTGCACTTTCTTCTGCGGGTATGATGGAAATAGCTCGTGAAGGCATCTTTAATCCAGAATATTTTACTTTAAATGATGTCATTGTTATCTTTTTGGCAGTCATGCTCACAGATATATTATTGCTTGATGCTTTTAATACACTTGGTCTTCCCACATCTACGACGGTTTCTATCATATTTGAATTGTTAGGTGCTTCGTTGATAGTGGCGTCTTACAAAATACTGACGAATGATCAGCCTATGAATTGGCTCTTTAATATAAATGACCATGCAAATGGTATCGTGGGTTATATTAATTGGTCGAAAACAAACACCATTATTTCGAGTATTTTTTTGTCCGTTATTTTGTCATTTACAGTCGGTGTTTTGGTCATGTTTCTTTCTCGAGTCTTGTTTGGCTTTAGGTTCAGCGCTAAGAAAAAGTATGCTACCATCATTTGGGCATCCATTGCTATGCTAACTTTGACCTATTTTTTGGTTTATAAAGGACTTAAATCTACCTATTCTACAGAACAACTTTTGAGTCAAGAGCTTATTGATTTTAAGAAGTCTTTTGATCCTAACATGACAGATACACTTTTAATAAGTGATACGGAAGTATTTAACAAAGGCAAGGATAACGAAATGGTTTTTGTCAAAAAAGTAGCAAGCAAAGGCGAATATGAAGGGCAAGAAGTCTACGAAATATTTTTTGGAAATAAAGATATCAAAGCATTTACGGACTACATAAAAATTCACTTAGCTACTAGTTTATTGATTGTTTTTGTTTTTTGGCTTTTCGCATTTTGGGTACTTGATTATCTAAAGATAAATGCACTCAAAGTAGTCGTAATGGTAGGTACATTCAGCTTAGCAATGGCATTTGCTGGTAATGACTTAGTCAATTTTATTGGGGTACCGCTAGCAGGCTGGCAATCGTATGAACTTTTTCAATATGCTTCTTCAATTCCTGGTTCAAACCTTACTTCAAATACTTTTCTGATGACAGGACTTAAGTTTCCTATTCAGACACCATACTTGTATTTGATCATTGCTAGTTTAATAATGATCTTAACATTATGGTTTTCAAAAAAGGCGAGAAGTGTTACGGAGACAGAAGTGAGTCTAGGCTCACAAGAAGAAATAGAGGAGAAGTTCAGTTCGAATGCATTTTCGAGATGGATTGTCAAAACCAGCTTAAAAGCCAATAAAGCAGCCAATGAGTGGTTGCCTGATAAATATGTGGATAAACTAAATGAAAAATTTGCTCCTTTAGACTTGGATGAGGTTGTAGATAAACCTGCATTTGACTTACTACGTGCATCCGTTAATCTTACGGCAGCAAGTATGCTGATCGCTTTGGCTACAAGTTATAAATTACCATTATCTACGACTTATGTGTCATTTATGGTCGCTATGGGAACTTCTCTAGCAGATAGAGCATGGGGTAGGGAGTCAGCAGCTTACCGAATAGCAGGTGTGATCAATGTTATAGCAGGATGGTTATTTACCGCATTTGTTGCTTTCTCCATTACGGCTATTGTTGCACTAATCCTTTTGAATTTCAAGCTTTTCGGGTTGGTTTTTATGATTGTTTTGGTAGTTGGTGTGATTTTAGGTACTAATTACTACCACAGTTATAAACAAAAACTAAAGGCAAGGTCTAAAGATATCCTTAACGCTATAGATTTAACCACCAGTAAAGAGCTGAGTAAGTCTTCCAAAATGCTTGCGACAAGCCTTACGACTACCACAAATGCTTATAATGCAGCCATAGATGGACTAATCAATGAAGATGAAAATACCATAAAAACAGCGGAGAAGTTGTATGAAGAGTTGAGCACCTATTATAAAGATGTTAAAAATAATCTATTCAAAGCCATCAAAAAGTCACCTTTGGCTGAAAAACAAACAGCGCAACTATACATACTCAGTAATGATTTAATGCAAGATTTATTACAGTCACTCCAATTAATCATAAATGCCGCAGGCTCACACGTAAAAAATGGACATAAACCTTTGTCTGAAAGTCAGAAAATCATCGTACTCCAAATCAGAAGTGAAGTAAATGATTATCTGGCATCTTTGGTGACATGTCTAAATGATCAGTATTTTGATGAATTAGCTTCATTCAAACAACGTAAAAGAGTCATCTTTGACCATGTAGAACATGCATTGATCATCCAAGTGGATGGGATATCTAATAAAGAATTTGGATTTAAGAATACAGACCTTACGTTCAGTATCATGCTGGAAACTAAAGATTTAGTGGCTATTTCTGTTCGTTTTGCAAAGCTATTTAGAAGATTGAGTAAAGGTGAAAGTCCATTGGGCAATAGAGATAATTGAAGTAAATGAAATCAATGGATACAAGTAATCATCATAGAATATTCATCTGCTTGCGACACATTTTAGAAGTGCAAAGCGAATGAAGTTAAAAATTGATAACTTCGTATTATCCATTATTTTTGTAGTAGTGATATCTTACTTGTTTCCACAATGGGGTAGGAGTGAAAGTGCTGTGCCATTAGATAAAATTGCGAGCATTGGTGTAGCTATGATTTTCTTTTTTTACGGCTTAAAGTTGAGTCTAGAAAAATTAAAAACTGGCTTAAAGAATTGGAAACTTCATGTTTTGGTTCAGTCATCTACTTTTCTGCTATTTCCATTGATTATCTTAAGTTTTTATCCATTGGTAGCTTCTACTGAAGGTCAATCTTTGTGGTTGGCTTTTCTATTTTTAGCTGCTTTACCATCCACCGTTTCATCATCTGTAGTGATGGTGTCCATGGCCAAAGGCAATCTACCAGCAGCCATATTTAACGCCAGTATTTCTGGTCTCATTGGTATCATCGTCACACCATTATGGATGGGTTTGTTTATGGAGCAAAATGTGACTGAGTTTCAATTGGGAGATGTATATATCAAGTTGGTTACAGAGATATTGGTTCCAGTCCTTTTGGGTTTGTTCTTACAACGATTTTGGGGAAAATATGCTTTGCGGTACGCTTCTCAATTATCTGTGTTTGACAAGTCTATAATTTTAATTATTATTTACAAAAGTTTTGCCCATGCTTTTGATGAAGGTATTTTTGAGTCTGTTGGGTTGATTGATTTGACTTTTATTAGTATAGCATGTTTAGGGTTGTTTTTTGTGGTTTTATTTATCACTGGTTTTTTGTCAGATTGGTTAGGATTTAGCACAGAAGACAAGATTACAACTCAGTTTTGTGGTACAAAAAAATCATTAGTTCATGGTACTGTTTTCTCTAAGATATTATTTCCAGCATCATTTCCTGTTGCTATGATTTTGCTGCCACTGATGATTTTTCATGCATTGCAGATATTGATTGTAAGCATTATTGCTGCTAAGTGGGCGAAAAGATGATAAAATAGGCCGTATAATTTTATTTTCATTTGAAATAACCTTATTTTTGACTTTGGTTCAATCAATTTTGTAAATGAAATATATTATCTACAGTTTTATTTTAATGTACACTAACATTGCTTTTTCACAAAAAGATATGTTATTTACTTATGAAAGAGAAAGCAGTGATGCTTTTACTATAGGATTCAAAAGTATGGAAGATGGAAAAGCAATTATTTTTTCAATTGACCAGTTTAGTGGATCGCAACCTATAAATTTGGCTACCTATTTAACAAAGGTTGATTATTGCGGAGATATAGACGTTTACACTAAGGCCGAAGTTTCTGGATATAAAAGGTTGATGTTTTTTGATGGTGTCAATAATGGTAATGGTTATACTTTTGTAGCAACAGGCATTAATAATTTAGATGGACAATCCTATTTAGTTACTGTTTCTTCACCGCTTGATTTATCATCTTTTGAAGTAATAGAAAGAACGACGATAGATTATCTTTTTATTAGTTCGATTGATTATCACAGTATTATGGATCCAAATACTGAGTTAAATTATGTAGCATTTAGTGTATCGAATAATTATTCTAGTGACAGAGCCATAATGATGTTGTCTTACAATACTGATGGCATTATAGAAAAGTTGTCATCCATCGAAGTGGAAGATGTTTCACTGTATGATTACTATTATAACGCTAGTTCTCAAACCCATTATTTGATGTCAGGGTCAACTATCACAATTTTAAATAATGCATTTGAGGTAATTAAGGATTACGATATTTATGTTCAATTAGACGACAAGAAAGTATTCAATTTTGATTACAGAATATTATACGCAGATACTAGTAATGTTCAGTTATTGGGTAGATGGATAAATACCAAAAGTTTATACCTATATTCTGTATCTTTTGAAGGAAATGAAATCATTCCTGGTGATTATGATGACACAAGTTTTCCTGATATCGTAACATATGTACTTAGAAAGAAGATAAATCAAAGCAATAAAGTTGTTGTCTCTGTTAGTACAGATGAACTTGATACGCCTGTTAGTGTCCCAAATACTAATTATTTTTGGGAATTGGATCAGGATGGGAAAATATTAAAGACCTACAAGTTTAAAGATGAATATAAAAAAAATATGCGAATTACAGATGTTGACGAAAATGGGATTTTACTTGGCGTCGGATATGAGTATGTACCTGATAAGAATATCTTTGTAATCTTAAATGACGAAAGTTCATTCTTAGTTGGTAATCAAGATTTAAAAGATAATGTAAACAACTTCTTAGTTTATCCAAATCCTACTGATGGTATATTCTTTGTTTCAGATAATTTAATTGATTTTAGTGTTCAGATTTTTGATTTGTTAGGTCAAGAAGTTTATCAGGTTAGTTTAATTGAAAATAGTGAAAAAAGGATAGATGTAAGTCATTTACCAGCCGGACAATATCACATCATAATTACAAATGATAACATAAAGCAATATTCAAAAATTATTAAAATTTAAGAAAACTCACTTTCTGCTTCTATCATTTCCATTCTTTGGTCTAAGACTTTATTGATGGTATAGTTTATTTGAAGATATTCATCTACTTTTGGCTTTCAAAATTTTAGGTTGCCTGCTTTAAAAAAAATATCTCTATTCTGTACTGTTCTGTTTCTTTATCTAGAGACACAAGCTACACCTATTCGTTCATTTGTCATTCCCACTATACAAGAAAAAAGCAGTCTGATAGTTCCTTTTACATTGAACGGTGGTCTCATTATTATTCAGGCAAAAATCAATGATTCTATAGGAAATTTTGTAATAGATACTGGTGCAGAAGGGTTGGTCTTGAATAGCCAACATTTTAAAGGTGTGAGAGATGATTCACGGGGATATTATGGCTTGTCTGGTCGAGGTAAAGCGTTGACTGTCAGTTATGATAATGCTGTAAAGGTAAATGGTTTGGAATTTAATAATGTGGATGCAGATGTAGTGGATTTGTCATCTATTGAGTTGAAAAAGGGATTAAAAATATTCGGACTAATAGGATATGATCTCCTAAAGGATTATGAAATTATGTTTAACTATCGAGGTCGATTTATAGCCTTATCTGCGGTGGACAATAAAGGGAATGTTATAGATCCAATGCCTTACATCCTTAACAAAAAAGATAGTTTAGCTTTTACTTTGGGGAATTTTATTCCAGTCATTGATGTTACAGTAAATGGTGTCAAGAAGAAATTTGGTATTGATTCAGGAGCTGAAATTAATTTGTTGGATCTCAAAAGGTCAAAGGATATTATGTCGCAATTCGCACCTATACGGACTATCAGCCTAACTGGTTCTGATGGAAAAGATAGCGAAGTAATAGCAGGAAGGCTGTATCGAGTAGCCATCCTGGAAATATATAGATGTGCGACCATGGCCACTGTATTGATGAATATGGACAATCTCAACAAGATATATCAATCCAATTTAGATGGAATATTGGGGTTTGAGTTTTTGTCACCATGGCTATTTAGTATCAATTATAAAAAACAAAGGTTATATTTGCACCAGTTAAAAGTAATAAATCCATAATGTTTAAGAATTTACTTTTATTTTTTGTTGTTTTCCAAGTTCCAAGTTTATTTGGACAGCAAGTACCGTATTCTCAATGTGAGATCAACGGCGAAGATGTTTTTATAAAATTTAATGAAACTTGCATTAATTCCGATGATGAAGCTTGTATGGCACTAGCTGAATTTAAGCATTATGATTTGGCTGCGGTGATAAAGTCAGGTATGGTCACACTGTGGGAAAAAGATGGATGGACTTTGCAGAAAACGGGTGCCAATACTTACCAACTCCATAAAAAACTCATGCATTTCGATAAGACATTTGACTTTGAAGATAAGTTCAAAATTGACATATCATATTGGAATTATCCAGTTTCTGAAAGGTCAAAACAAGGAAGTAGTGATATCGTGGACGAACCAGCAAAGGTTCATATAAATGGTAATGTAGAGTTCAAACTGAAGGGTAGGAGCAATGCAAAACAAGTAATACTTTCTGGATCTTTTAATGATTGGAACGAGCAATCCATCAAAATGTTTAGAGTAGGTGATGAATGGAAAATTCGTCTTAAAATTACGCCTGGCATCTATGAATATAAGTTTATCGTAGATGGTGAATGGATGACCGACCCTGCAAATCCATACACGGTCCAGAACCAACATTTCACGTTCAATTCTATATTAGTAGTTGGAAGAGAAGAACAGTTTATTTTAAAAGGGTATAAAGATGCCAAAACAGTAGCCTTGTCTGGAAGCTTTAATAATTGGGATCCAAAAGGAGTTCGTGCTTTCAAAACCAAAGACGGATGGAAGGTCACACAAAAGTTACCTCCAGGAAAACATTATTACAAATTTATTATTGATGAACATAATTGGATCATTGACCCTGCCAATGAACTGCAAGAGCGAGATGAAGAATCAAATATTAATTCTGTGATTATTGTGCATTGATTTATTTACCACTAAGAACATGGATTTTACCACTCAGTACACAAAGGGCATCACTAAGATCACTCAGAATTTTTACAAAAAGTAAATCATATTTCTGCCATAACTCAATTATTTAAAGACTTATGGCAGAAATAGATGAGATTTTTAGTCTTACATTTGGCGCCTACAACTTCACAAATTTAGTTTTAAATTCTGAGTTATTATTGACAACTTGGATGATGTAAAATCCTGATGGCAACTGACTTACATTTATTCTATTGCTAAGTCCAATGTTAAAATCAGTTGTTAATAACTTACCACCTTTTTGGTCAAAGATATTGACTTTTCCTGTGTTGAACTTAACATCATTTATACCTAATGAAAGGAAATCTGTGGTTGGATTTGGATAGATAAAGAAAGGAGATACAGACCAATCATTTGTGAATACTGGTTTGCCAACAGGTGTGACTACTTCATTAGTAATAATTGGTTCATTAAAGTCAAAATAAATGCCTGCTATGTTACTCACTTCTTCGTTGAGCATGGTTTTTTCATCTAGGGTGATCTCAAATTTAATAAAACCATGAGAAGCAGGTTCGTTTTTAAAGCTATCTACGAGCATGATTTAATTGAATACCACATTAAGTGTTCCATTGTCTACAGACCAAATATAATCATGTGAAGCAGCAACCGGTCTCATAGAAGCTACATCAAATTTTGTGCTGATCGGATCTTGTATTTTTACAGTAAATGCGGTGTCTGTTCCTGTGTTTTGGAACCTAATCATATATTCCAGTTTATCACCTGGCTCTAAGTAAGTCTGATTTCTGACACCATTTACAAAGATGGCTTTATCAATTGGGTCAAAAGAACCAATGTTATCTTGACATTCCGTGTATTCAGTACGCGTTTCGATGCTATTGTAGCTTTGTGAGGGACTTTCACTATCTATAATCACACAATGTTCTTGACCCAAAGTAGCATCACAACTTAGGTTAATGGTAAAATTGATGTTTTTACATGCTCCAGGTTTGATAGTACCAGCGTCGAGCGTCAGTTCATTTCCTACATGAGACAATTGTGGCAGATTAGCTTGGATAAGATCAAAGTAATCGTCTAAAATGATTTTGACTTCTGTTTCTTCTGCATCAATATTGCCTTCGTTACATACTTGTCCATGGTAAGTATTGTCAAAACATCTTCTAAGAAAAGGCGTAGAGATAGAAGTGACTAAATCTGCACAGTATTTTTTTGTTTTGAGTGGGATGGCAATTGCATTTGTTCCTGTGGACAAATCGACATCATATGACGCTTGGCAATATTCGTATATTTTATCATTAAACTCTACGGAAACCTTGTTTTGGTCTTGGTTGAGATAGAATGTGGCTACACCGTTAGTGTCCAATAATTTAACATGGTTATTATTTACAACAATTTTACCTTGACTTATAGTTTGTTCATTCTCATCTTGGACACAATTTTTATTATCATCTTCATACAATGAAACATCAAGTCTTTTAGGTTTTGATAATTGTGGATTATATTTTAGAATGCCTAGATTTCGTGTGGCTATGTATAAGTAATTGTCATAACTTACTTTAAGGTCAACTATATTGATAATGTTAGGATGTGTTGGAGAAATATCTGCCCATGTAACCCCATGATCTGACGACATAAAAACTTGATTACTGTTATAAGTATAAAGGTTTCCTAGGTGATCTGTTTGTAGATATTGATTTTTAAAAAAATCACTCACATTGGTAGTTTGAAAAGTTTGGCCATCAACGTCAATATGGTAAAATTCATAAATCTCGTTGTTTTCAAGTAAAATGTAAACGTGTTTTCCATCAAAAGATGTAACTATAATTTTAGCATTTAAATTATTTGGTAGATCCATAATTTTTTCATCTTCTCGACTATAAATGTTTAATTTATTTATTGTTTTTAGAGTGTCCCCATAATTAAAATAATACATGTCTCCTTGATTATTAAAATCAAAATAACTTGGGTCCTTTACATGTGGATTATGAGCAACTCTTTGCCAAGTAGATCCAAAATCTTTAGAAGTTGCAAGACTATCTCTATCTAGATGGTAAATTATGTCTTTTTTTTCAGTTAAATTATGGTTATAAATATTTGAAAAATATGAGTTGTTGTTTAAAGGTATCCATGTTGTTCCATAGTTAGAGCTTTTAAACAAGTCGTTATTGTAACTTACTCCAATTAATTCATTATTTGATAGCGGATAAACACCTTCTAATTTTACTTGTATTCCATTATTTTCAATTGACGGTACAATTTTCCACCCATTTATAGGACTGATTTTTCTATGTAAATTACACGTAAAAGCAAATATATCTTCATTTGTACTCGGATAGATTTTTGAAACATAATGTGGTCCAATATCATGTTTGGTTTCTTTAAAATTAAGACCATTATCTGTTGAAATAAATATTTCTTCATTACATGATTCATCTGTTGCTATTACCATTACATTATCATTTGTTGATGAAATATATGATACATTATCAATCGCTAAGCTTAAAATTTCTCTTGTTTTACCATTATCCTGAGATTCATATACTCCAACACCATACTTTCCGACGAAATATATTTTTTTATTAAAACCTACTATTATCTTTTGTATAAAACCAGATGATTCACCAGAATACTGCTGCCATGTTGCCCCGAAATCATCAGAATAACTCTTAGTTCCTAAAAGTCTATCTTCAGATCTAATAATATCATAAGTTGTAATAGGATCTATTTTTTTTTCATTTCCTATAAAATTTAAATCGGGAGAAAATTCAGTAATGAAATGAGTATTATTATCTGAAATCATTATGGCATAATGATTACTTGTTGAATCTTTAGAAAATAAAAACTTATAAAGGTCTAAAGGAAAATTAACTATACTTTTCAGGGTGCCTGATGATGAATAGACTTGCAAACTATTTTTTAACCCAACCACAATTTCTCCATTATGTAAAATCGTGAAATCTCGAATTTCAAAGTTTGATCCAGTTTGGTTGAAATTGATCAATTCAATAAAAGTGAGATTTACTTTATCAAATAAACATAACTTGTTCCCAGAATAAAAGTATATTTCGCCGTTTTTACTTTCTTTGAATTGCGAATAAAAGTTTGGATTATAATAAACCAAGCTGACGTTATTAAGCTCCACCCAAGTTTCTCCGTTGTTAACAGAAAAGAAAAGATTATTGGATGATGGCATTTCCCCAAATAGTGTACCATCACTAGCTTGATATTGTAAAATAACAGAAATTGGAGATGGTGTGCCTATAATCTTCCAATCAGAACTTTGAGAAAATAAAAAAATACTATATGAGTGTAAGATAAATAAAAAAATATACTTTTTCATAAACACATTTATGTTTTATTCGTAAAATAATTATGTTTCAAGATGTAAATTAAATCAAAGATAGTTTCTTCTTTTAAAGAACAGAATAAAAAATGGAATTTATTTCCTTAAATGTCATTTAGATTTAAAAAACTTTCATACCAATATTTCAACATTTGTATTGTCCACCTTTTAAGAAATCGATCGTGGCTTGCATTAACTTCACTAGTTCAGCTTGATCGATGTCGGATAGTTTTTTGATATAAATGCAGGCTTTTCCCATTTTAAATTTGCCAAGGTTTTCTAATAAATAACGATGGTCATCACTTCCAGAAAAAACATAAAGTGAAATAGCTGCTTTCCTAGGTGAAAAGCCAA
Organism: Saprospiraceae bacterium UBA7687; assembly: GCA_002482845.1. GTDB lineage: Bacteria > Bacteroidota > Bacteroidia > Chitinophagales > Saprospiraceae > OLB9. The sequence goes on along the minus strand of DLGT01000017.1, from coordinate 30,840 downwards.
GTAATGGCCAATCGCTCTCTTGACTACTTCTTTCAGATTTGTAATGATATACACCAAAACCAATGATGCTCGGTCCCCACATTTTGGGTTCATGACCAGTTATGTCCTGCATGAGTTTCACAAGTTCGAAGCTATCTTTTTGCTTTTGTTCCGTCTCTGCAAATGACATAATAAATTCATTGACATCTGCATTTGTTTGTTTTGTTTTAGGTTCTGCCACGTGGGAAATGGATGGATTTTAGGTTTGTGAAGATGCTGGATAAATCCTTATTAATCCATCGGTGGTAAACTATCAAATGAAATTTTTGGAGCCGCATCCCAAAAAGCACTTACATTTACAATCTTCCAACCATCCTTTTGTTTTTCCATAATTCTAGTTTCTTGGCTAATTCGATAATACTTTTTGTCTTGATCGGCGTTGTATTGTTTCCAAATAAGATAAGCTGATTTCTCACCAAAAAATTTGACCAAAGGCTTTTCTTTTTTGACGACGGGATGTATGATGTTTTCGCCGTTTTTATAATATGTTTCAATCCAATCCTTGCCTTGTGTATTAATTTTGTCCCATCCAATTGCCGCATCTGAACTGCCATCGCTATTATTCCAACCTTGAAATGTATAGGGTTCATGACTCCAATTACTTGCCCAACAATCATAGTCGCCATCAAAAAAACAATTAGTTTCATTTTCTATGACTTTCATGATGGAATCAATTTCAGCGCCTTCATTAAAAGATGTAGTAGGAAGGTCCCCTGTTTTTTTGCTTTCACCTGATTGACAGGAATACAGAGCGGTCAAAATCATCAAAGCTAGGAAATAAATTGTCTTCATTGGATCTATATTTTATAAATTAAGGTTACATTGATACAAATGTATGATTATAATTTGTAATTGCAAATATAATTTTAGAAATACTTCAATTATGCAACGAAGCTATCGATATAGGTTACTCATTCTTCTATCAATATTCCCATTTTCCCCATTTGATAATCACGCATCGCTACCATGATTTCGGTCGTACTATTCATCACAAAAGGACCTTGTTTTACAACAACTTCATCGATAGGTTTACCACATAGTAATAGGAATTCTGCATTTTCGTCAGCAGTCACGGTAATGGTCCCATCATTTTTATCAAATATAATTAAATTTTCTTTTGATACTTTTCCATACCCTTTGATATGTAAATTTCCTCTCACAATATATATCATCGCATTGTATCCTACTGGAATATCATAACTTTGATGCCCACCTAATATTGATTTACCCCATATAATTAGTAACTCGCTTTCTGTCTGCATACTGCTTTGAATATCTCCATAGTTTCCTGCTACAAGTTTGTTAATGATTTGACCATCTTCTGATGTGAACACTGGTATTTCTCCTTCAGATTTATATTGATATTTAGGTTGGTTCATTTTAGCAGCAGCGGGTGCATTGATCCATAACTGCACGATTTCTTGTGTGCCACTGACACGAGCCAAATCTTCTGACGGTCTTTCGCTATGAACAATGCCGGCTCCTGCAAACATCCATTGGACTTCTCCTTCTTTTGCGATCTGATTATTGCTACGACTGTCTCTATGATGGACCTCGCCACGGATGACAAATGTCACAGGTGAAAAACCGCGATGTGGGTGTGGACCTATTCCCTGATGTCTAGCAGGGGCATCTTCTGTAGAAGTAAAAGTACCATGATGCAAAAGTAAGAAAGGGTCTAGCTGATCTACTTTCTGTGTAGGAAGCGCTTGCTTTACTTTAATGCCACCCATATCTATGGCTTCAGATGGAAGTAGATATTTTACTGATTTATGCATGATGTTATTTGTTTTGTTATTCCTCTATTTTGGGTGTATCCCAAAATTACACTTAATTTAAAATTCTTTTTGTTTTACCTCGAGCGTAAAAGTGAGAAATAAATTTTAAATTAGTTTCTGTGCAAATTGGGATACACACTATTTTTCTATTCTATTCCAATAAGTACCATCAAAAAAGAAAAAATAGTGTCGTGTGATATCATAAATTAATAATCCTTCTGCTGGATCTTTAATGGCTTCTGGTCTTAATATCGGGATCATAATACCACCATTCATATCATCATCTTGGATGACAGCATTGGCTATTTTGCTACTATTACTTCCCACACTAATCCCTTCTGAGTAAGCAGCTGGAGAAGTCGATATTGGAAGTATTGATGAAGTTTGTACTAGGTTGACCCAATTGCTACCATTAAAATATTGAATATTTTTACTATCACTATTGTATAGGAGTAGTGATTCTGTCGGATATTTTATATTTTTTAGACCTTCTTCATTTGTATTGGTCAGTTTGATAAATCCTGGTTCTGTGACATGTACAATTCCAGAAACATCAGTATTATTATTTTGACCTAACACAATACCTATATTTGGTGTAGATGTACCATTTGGTATATCAAAAATGGGACCTGACTTTAATAACTGCCAATTATTATTAGCAAAAAGAATGATCTTTTTCAGAACACTTTGGTAAGCCATCATACCTTCTGATGGCGCCCCTGCCGATTGTAATGCAGTTTCATTTAGTGTTGGTAAGATGAAGCCTTGATTAGCACTACCTATCCATAAGGAGACACTTTCACCACCTTCTAATGTCTGACCATTTTGAGCAGGAGTGACCATACTCACTTTGGCATTTCCTTGGGGATAGGCATCTCTCATCAGAATAAATTGGCCAAAATTTGTAATTGGATTGGCATTATTTGCTTTGACAGCGCCATAATTTCCTGCTGTAGAAGTGAAATTGTTATTTATAATCGTATTAAAATTTTGGTCATGTAGATTGGTCGCTCTTCTGAAAAGTTCAAATCCAACATTTGTACCTGCCACTGCCGAACTAACCGTACCTGCTTTGGTTAACTCTAGATTTACCAATGGACTGAATGTTTTATTCGTACCATAATTATTGATAATATAGTAACCATTTTCGTGCGTTTTTTTGGTACTAGGATATATGTCTGGCAAGTTTTCAATATGATTTACTGTGACATTACCATTAGGGACAGTACCTTGGAATTGCATTTTGACACCTGGATCAGCAAAGTCATATGTTCCAGGACTAGAAATGTTGATGTTTTGAGACCTTCCACCACCAAATGGACCATCACTCTCTAAAATTTGGATAGCTCCTACAATAGTAGCATCTTTGCCATGACCACTGACATCAGACACAGTATTATTGATGGCTTCATTATATTGATAATAAGCAATTAGACCTGCATCATGTTGGTCAAGGTATTTTGGATTTTCTTTTGTGAGATGCATCATGGACCTGATTTCATTGGCGGTCAAACTTCTATTGTAAAAAGCAGCTTCATCGATATATCCTTTAAAATTTCGATACCAAGTGGCACCTAAAAAACTACCAATAGCACCGCCAGAGATTAAGTTTCTAGCTGGCACAGTGAAATTATGTTTACTACCCACACCATTTTTATAGATGGTGATACCATTTGGTTCTACGACCATAGCTAGATGGGTCCATTCATTTGGTTTTAAATAATGTCCGCTATTCCACCACCATTGTCCATTAGGGTAATGATAACCTATTTGTGTACTATCCGGATTTTCATTTCGACAATTAAGAACAGCTCTACCGCTTTCACTCAGATCATGGGAAAATATTGCTGCATAATCTTCCTGTGTTCCTTCACCTTTTACCCATGCCATAAAGGTATAGTTATTGGTATTCGTAAGTCCCATCGATGGTGTTTGCACGTACCTGCTTTGATCATTTGAATATTGAGCAAAAGTTGGTGTTGTCTGAGGTCCACAACCATTTTCTGCGGAGACTGCCATAAAGTTCTCCCTTATATAGGTGGACGAGTTGCCATTGCCATCTGTAACCACTAATGTAACATCAAAGATACCATGCTCAAGATAGACAACTTTAGGATTCATGTCTTGTGAAGAAGATGGAGTGCCACCTTCAAAACTCCATTGGAATGTTACATTAGGTCCAGAATAAGAACTATAATCATAAAAATATGTCGTATCTAAATAACAAGCATTAGTAATTTTAGTATCTACTGAAAAATGAGCTAGCACATCAGATTGTACAGGCAATGCATGTTCAAAGGTGCCACGTGACGTTCCCATTCTGAGTTTACCACAATCAGGCACTGTGTATATGGACGTGACGTATGAAATCATTGGCAACCCTGATCCCAATGATAACCAATTTGGCATGGATAAGTCTTTGTACCATATTCCACCTTGACGTTTCATGGCTACATACACCATTCCATTAGTGCCACGTTGGTAAGTGATATGTTCTAAAGGTAAACTAGGTAGATTTCCATTCGTAATATTGGTCCAGGTGGTCCCACCATTGCTAGAGTGTACAACTTTGCAAGTGGTCTGCGAATTTCCATAAGCTAACCAAATATGATTACCCGTTTCATCTATTTCGATGTCTGTGATGAGCGTTTGACCATTGGTGACGGCTGTAGAAGGTGTGATGTTTACAAAATTAGAGCCACCATTGATAGATTTGTGTACTCTATTTCTATTTTCCAGTACAAAAAGTTTATTATTGTCTTTGAGTGCCACTTCTACTTTTGTAATATTATTGGTAAAAGTGTACAAGTCTACAGACGTTTTCATATTGTCTATTGACTTTTTCAGTACATTGTTTTTGGATGGATAAAAAGCAAAATAGGAATCAGGATCTTGTGATAGATATTTATATTGTGCATCAATGAGTGCATTAGAATTTCTTACGTAAGTAGTGTCATTTGTTTTGACTGCCATAAATCGTGAGTAAACATCACGACCATAAGCATAATCAGTATTACATTGATTGAGTTGGATCTCTCCAGAATCAGCGCCACCTATGGGCACCCAGCCACGATCCACATCCGCATATCTAATTTCAGACGGTCCATGGTCATCACCACTAGCGACAACATCTCCTTTGAATGAAGAAGAAAATCCCCATAAGTCGATAGCAGATATCCATTTGCCAGCAGATTGGAAATTTTGAGAGCCATCCGTAGATATATGCAGTCCACCATCAGTTCCCACCAGAACAGTATTTCCATATATAGCAAGTGATCGCACATCGGGATGTACATAATCTGTAATGCCCGCTCCATAATGTGTATTATAAAAGTTCCAAGTATTACCACCATCAACGGATTTGTGCACAGCGCTCGCAGCATATCCACCCATATACCATATTTTGGAGTCAGTGGGAGATACTTGTACATCGTCTACCAATCCAGATACTGTAATGCCTTGGATAGGACTAAAACTCACCAATGTTCCATTAGTATCATATTTATAAATACCATCGTCTGCCGCAGGCGTCTCCACATTCGTAAATAATGTTCCGAAATACACATGGTCGGGATCGGCAGGTGTGATCATCATTTTGAGAAATTTACTCTTAGTTGTATTTACCAGTAAACTGAAACTCTGACCTGCATCGGTGGATTTATATAGACATACTTGGTTACTACTATTTAAAGCACTCAAAAAAACAATATTAGGGTCAGTGGGATGGAAATCCATACCTGCAAAGTTATATCTCCTTTGGTAGACTGTGGCATCATCATGTTGTCCTTGATTAAAATTTTGAGAAACCGAACTATTATCAAAAACCATTGTCCATGTAGATCCTCCATTCGTAGACCTAAATATTCGTTTTCCATAAGATGCCAGAATAATGTTCTGATCATCAGGCTTTTGTGCTATGAAATAAGACCTTTCACCTGGTTTGTCATCTTGATTTAAAGAATCTGCCAGTGTCCATGACTCGCCAGCATTGGTAGAGATTAATACACCTGCATGAGAACCTACTAATATGCGATTTGCATTCAACGGATGTACTTCTATGTCGCCGTAGTACATATCTCTATTGGCGTATTCGTTAGTACCATTTTTAAAAGGTCCATCAGTCAATTTCCATGTGGATCCGCCATTCTGAGATGTCCATAGTCCTCCATAAGACTGACCAGCAATCATATTTTGGGGATTTAGCCTATTAATAAATACCCTGTCGTTAAAGCCACCGTACATGTTGTACACACCTTCTCTATCACTAATATGGTACGGTCCTATCATACGCCATGTACCTACACTATCTGTCCATGTTGCATTCGGTGGATTATCATTGTTTCTATAGGAAGTTCGATTTTTTTGTTGATTTCTATAGTTTCGAAGCCCTTGTTGTTGACCTTTTTGGATTATTAATTCATCTTCCTTTGTGGAATAAACAGGAATGACATTACCATTTTTATCTTGTGATGAAGCAGACGTCATCAGCCATCTTCTGACACGATTTTTTTGTTGACTTTTTTCTAAGGGATTTTTAGCAAAATATTCATTAAAAGATTGCTCGACAAAGTTGTAATTTGGTTTTTCTTTAAGAATCTCGAGAAACCAAGCTTGGTCTGAATGGTCTTTTCTTATAAAATTTGGCTTTTCTTGTCCAATTATTAAAGATGTAAAAGCCAAAGTGAAAAAAGTGAAAATAAATAAACGTTTCAAAAAAGTCATATTGATTTAATTATTGGGCAAAAGTAAAATTTTTATATGTAAAATAAAATAATATGATTTATAAAAGTATTGCGTTTTCAGTTGGTTTAAAATTACATTTTGGAAAAACTATTGGTCAATAAAAGAAGGCCGAGCAATGAATCTATATAGGTTAGTCTAGGTTTTATTAAGTACATTTTCGAAAATAAATCACTATATATTAAACAAATTTTGCGGTTTTGGAATTAAGTTGCAGGTCAAGAAGTAAAACGTGAGAAAGATTCTGAGGTTCAAAGTTGATTAAATGTTTATAATTTTAAACATAGTATCTTCCTTCTTTGTGTATAAGAATAATATTTTACTACTTTTGTGCTGATTTTTATAAAAAGATAATACTTCATATAATATGTCTAGAATTTTGACTTTAAGGGATGCGCTTGGTGAAGCAATGTCCGAAGAAATGAGAAGAGACGAAAATGTCTTTTTGATGGGTGAAGAAGTTGCTGAATACAATGGTGCCTACAAAGTAAGTAAAGGTATGCTCGATGAATTCGGACCTAAAAGAGTGATAGACACTCCGATAGCAGAGTTGGGTTTTGCAGGAATAGGAGTAGGTGCTGCCATGAATGGTCTTAGACCGATCGTTGAGTTTATGACATGGAATTTTGCTGTATTGGCATTTGACCAGATAGTTAATAATGCTGCAAAAACTTTGTCTCAATCTGCAGGACAGTTTATGTGTCCAATAGTATTCAGAGGACCATCAGGTTCAGCTGGTCAGTTGGCACAACAACACTCTCAAACTTTTGAAAGTTGGATGGCAAATATTCCAGGTATAAAAGTTATTTCTTGTATTGATCCAGCAGATGCAAAAGGTTTGCTAAAGTCTGCCATCAGAGATAATGATCCTGTGTGTATGATGGAGTCTGAGTCTTTTTATGGCCTTAAAGGAGAAGTTCCTGATGGTGACTATTTGGTTCCTATAGGGAAAGCAGCTATCAGAAGAGAAGGTACGGATGTGACTATCGTATCGTATAATAAAATGATAGAAGTAGCTAAAGAAGCAGCAATAGAATTAGAAAAACAAGGTATCTCGGCTGAGGTCATTGATCTTAGAACGATTAGACCGCTAGATCATAAAACGATAGTAGAATCTGTCAAGAAGACAAATCGACTTGTAGTGGTAGATGAAGCATGGCCATTTGCAGGTGTTTCGGCAGAAATCGCATACGAGATCCAAAAATACGCATTTGACTATCTAGATGCTCCGGTAACTAGAGTCAATTCGGCAGATACATCATTACCATACGCGCCAACGTTTTTGGATGAGTACTTACCTACACCAGCCAAAGTAATTAAGGCAGTGAAGGAAGTAATGTATATGAAAGCCTGATTAGCAGGTAATTGTATATAGTTTAAATGAGAGCGTCATTCATATTTGTTTAAAATGTGAATGACGCTTTTTTATTTTTATTAGTTAAATTTCTATCCGGGAACTACAAGTTTAGCATCTGAATCAGCGAGTAAATATTGGGCAAGACATGCAGCAACTTCCGCTTCTTCTTCTAAACTATTTTTTATCGTCTCAGGATTCCAATTCTTAGATACAAAGTTGGTATCGAATTTTCCAGATACAAAATCAGGATGTTTCATAACAAAAGCTCCGAAATCAAGGGTAGACGCTATTCCTTTGATGTCGTATTGCTGGATGGCAGATAACATTTTCTCTATGGCACCATTTCTAGTATCGGCATGGACTGTAAGCTTCGCCAACATCGGGTCATAATAAATCGGAATGGCGTCTCCTTCTACATAACCATTATCTACTCTGACACCATCTCCTTTAGGCAGACGATAGGTTTCTAAATTATTGATGCTGGGTGTAAAATTGTCAAATGGATCTTCTGCATAAATTCTCAACTCTATGGCATGACCATTTATTTTTAGATCATCTTGGGTGAAGGCAAGTTTTTCGCCTCGTGCAATTTTGATTTGCTGTTCTACAAGGTCAAGTCCTGAAATCATTTCTGATACTGGGTGCTCTACTTGAAGTCTAGTATTCATTTCCAGAAAATAGAAGTTGAGTTTATCATCTACTAAGAACTCTACCGTTCCAGCACCTTCATATTGGCAAGCTTTAGCTACTTTTACAGCTGCATCGCCCATTGCTTTTCTGATTTCAGGTGTAAGTATGGCACTTGGTGCTTCTTCTACTACTTTCTGATGTCTCCTTTGTATACTACATTCTCGCTCAAAAACATAGACGGTGTTGCCAAAAGAATCTGCTAGTACTTGTATCTCAATATGTCGTGGAGATGTCACAAATTTTTCGATAAATACGGCACCATTTCCAAAAGACGATGTCGCTTCATTAATGGCAAGTTGCATTTGATCTGGCATCTCAGCGCTGCTCTGTACAAGCTTCATTCCTTTTCCGCCACCACCTGCTGATGCTTTGACAAGTACAGGGTAACCTACTTTTTCTGCAATTTGGATAGCTTCGTTAACATCGGTAATGGCATAATCAGTACCAGGAACCATAGGGATTCCAAAGTTTTTGACAGCATCTTTGGCAGAAAGTTTGTCTCCCATGATGTCCATGCTATAAGCCGATGGCCCGATGAGTTTTATGTTGTTTTCCTGAAGTTTTAATGCAAATTTTGAATTTTCACTCAGGAAACCATATCCAGGATGAATGCCATCTACACCATTTTTTAAGGCGATATCAATGATTTTATCTTGGACCAAATAGGATTCAGATGATGGAGATGGTCCTAGGTAGAAGGCTTCATCAGCAAGTTTGACATGCAAGGCATTTTTATCAGCTTCAGAATAAACTGCAACACTTTTGATACCCATTTTTTTTAATGATTGTATCACTCTACATGCGATTTCACCTCTATTTGCTACTAATACTTTGTTCATTGGTTATTTAAAATTGAAGATGCTAAGGTAATTATTTCATTAGATTTAAACTTTGTTTTTGTTTTATTTTCTTTGTTTTTCACAATTTCGGTAACAATGTTTGATAATACTACCTATATTTGCATTGCGATATCAGCTTCCCTCTAATTTACTTTTTCCTTTTTTAACCAAAACTCATAAAAGAAGTTGAAGTACATAATTCTACTCTTAATACTAATATTCACATTTGATCTATCCGCACAATGCGGCTTGGACAAGACTTACATAATCCGAGATGAATTTAACGATCAAGCAGATACAACCAATGTTTCCATTTTGGTTTCTGGAGCTACCATCAATAATTTAGGTGACCCTAACCAAGGTGTTTGTGGTGTGAAGCTAAAGTTTAGGCATAATTTTATGAAGGAGATGTTCATTGAATTAATCTCTCCTTCTGGACAGAAAGTCACGCTAACGGGTGGAAATATCAATGCATATTTTACAGGACTGATAACGTGGGATGTTACGTTTGTTCCCGCTGGTGCTACAGCCATACCCGATTCAGGTTTTGATGATATATGGGAAAATGACCAAAATTGGTTAAGTCTTAATAATTATACAGGTATTTATTATCCGCACATGGACAGTTTTGAAAATTTCAATACTGGACCTGTTAATGGAACTTGGACGCTCAGATGTATCGATTTTGCAGATGGAGATGAAGGTATTCTATTGGATGCGAGTCTGATTTTTTGTGATGATGAAGGTGTTACTTGTGGTGAGTGTATCCTTGATCCAGGGATGATTTTAAATCCTGATGTTGCTTATTGCCAAGGAGATGATAGGTTAGAGATAGATATTGTCAAGACTTTTAGTGTACAACAGCCAATAGATTCTATTTATAATTATACCAATGTTATTTTTAACGATACGGCTCTAATTGCTTATACTGATGCGATAGATTTAAGGACTTTTCCAGCAGGCACTTATACGATTTGTGGTATTCAATATGCTGATAATCAATCTAACATCCTTCCCGCAGAAGGTGCCTTATTGAATAATATACAGCTAAATACTTTGTTTTTTTCAGCAGGAAATTGTGCAGCAGTCTCTGATAGCTGTATGGTGGTTGTTATTTCTAATCAAACTGCACCAGTAAATTTACAACAATACATTTGTGAAGGCTCATCGGTCCTCATAGATGGAGTTACTTACGATCAAGAAGGAATTTATGACATTTCTATTGCGAATGGTGCATGTGATTCTTTAGTAAGATTAGATTTGAGAGTTATTAGCCTTGAAGCTACCATTATGAGTACTTCTGATTCATTAAGCTGTCTGTCTAATTTGATAGCGCTAGAAGGATCAAATGAGGGTGATGTGGTCAGTAACTTGACATTTAATTGGTTCACTTTTGATGGTCAAATAGTAACCGATACTACGGATTTTATAGTTGACATAAGAACGGTTGGAACTTATTTTTTAGAAGTTAGCGGTACTTTGCAAGGTTTGACCTGTAGAGATACTGTATCAAAAACAATCTTTCTAGACGAATCTAATCCAACTATAGGTTTCCAAACGGACACCATAACTTGTAAAGTGCCTGAAGTAGATATTGTAGTCATCTCCAATAAGCCTATTGATTCTTTGAATTGGATTTCTGAAGATGGTCATTTATTCACATTGATACCAAATGGGATAAGCACGAGTTTTCCAGGGAAATATTTTGTAACAATTACATCGGATAATGGCTGTAAAGCAAGGGATTCGATTATAGTTATTGAAGATAAGTTTTTTGAAAATCCTAGTTTTACAGCGGATACATTGACCTGTAGAAATGATTCTGTGCAAGTTTTGTTAATGCACGACGAAAATAGGACTTATGATTACAATTGGACAGGCGTATTACCTAGTTATATATCCGAGAGAAATCCTTTTGTAAGTAATGCAGGGATGGTTTCTGTAAATATTGTAGATAGACAGAATGGTTGTGGCGGCACTTTTTCATTTGACATCCAAGAAGATAAAATTGCACCTTTGATCACTTCTATTATGGTAGATACTATAAGCTGTGATTCTCTTTTTGTTATACCATTAATTACGGTCAATGAACCTGTAGAGAAATATGAGTGGTCAGGTTTACAGTCCATGCAGCCAAATCCACGTATTTCTAATCCTGGAAGTTATAATGTCACCGTTACAGCCACTGATAATGGTTGTACTGCCATTGAGACATTCGAAGTGCAAGCAGATACCTTAATTCCTATAGTGACATTAATGGTAGACTCATTGACATGTTTAGTGGATACAGTGATTATTAAAGTTACTTCGGATTTAGATTTGAAATCTGCCACTTGGACGGGTATTGATTTTTTAAGTACGGACATAGAGCCAATGGTCTACACACAAGGTTTGTACAATATGACCTTCATAGGAATCAATGGATGTATCGGCCAAACTGAAATATTTGTTCCGAATGGAGAAGATATACCTCAAGTTGTTTATAAGGTCGACTCTATCAGATGTGGAAGTGATACTTTAACCTTGATACAAGAATCATCCAATGGAAATTATACATACGGATGGGAAGGCCCTAGTTTACTTGAAGATGATGTTTCTGAACCACGAGTGCTAGATGGAGGTTTTTATAAAGTCACCATCACAAATCCGAACACTGGCTGTACAGATGAACAAGATATATTGGTAATAGATGATAGGATTTATACGACTCCACAAGTGGTATCGGAGCCTTTAGACTGTCAAAAAGATAGTGTACAAATTCGTTTACTTAATACAGACATTGTTTCCATAGAATACAGGTTTGAAAACGGTTTTTATTCGAATGATCAATCTCCATTTGTCAATAAAACGGGTACATACTATTATTCATTTATCAATCAGAAAAATTGCGTGACTTCAGATTCTGTAGTGATATATAGAAATGATACTTTACCATTGCTGAGTGTAGAGACGCCTGTCATAAAATGTGAAATGGATTCTGTCAGAGTGAGTGGTTTGTCTTCATTGCCAGGTACATCATTTACTTGGCGTGGAGATGGGTATTTGGCCACGGGAAATAATGTTTTTGTATATGAAGGTGGTAGTTATACTATGGTGGGTGTGGCACCCAATAGTTGTAGGGATTCAATCACTTTTACAATTGGTTATGACACTTTAGCTCCAGTTTTTAGCATTTTACTACCAGATACCATTACTTGTCAGCAAAACCAGATAACATTATCTACTAATTATAACCAACCACAAAGTAGTACATTATGGCTTCCAAATGGTATCACAAGTAATTCATTGGATATTACAATGCCTGGTCAATACATTGCTTTAATTACTGCTGCTAATAACTGTACTGCACGAGACACTGTCGACGTGGTCGAACGAAAAGTTTTCCCAATGTTTGATGTTGCATCGACGGTCATAAATTGTCGTGATTCGTTATCAAACATAGTCATCAATCCAATAAACGAATATAAAACTGTCACTTGGCGAAATGGCAATAATCCACAAAGCATACCTCAAGATATATTGGAATTTGATGTTTCTCAGCCAGGTACATATTTATTTGATGTTATCAATGATGATCAATGTGTGACAGAAGGAAGTGTCGTCGTAACATCAGATCGCGCTGCTCCTATTATAGAATCTATCATAAGTGATACCATCAATTGTTTTAATCCAACAGTAACATTAGGTGCTACGGTGGATAGAAATGTGCTATCCTACCAATGGCAAGGTGGCGGCATGGACACAACCATCACAGGTGATTTGTCTGTGTCTGAGTCAGGTTTATATCAGCTTATTGTCACAGCAGATAATTATTGCACATCAGATACTATGATTAATGTTATTAAAAGTGATGATGTACCAGAATACACACTTTTTAGTGATACACTGACCTGTAGTAAAGGTAAAATAAATATTGGCGTCAACCCGATTTCAAGTATTATAAGTTATCACTGGGAAGGTACTGATTTTACAAGCGATGTAAGGACACCGATAGTTTTCAAACCAGGTGAGTACAAAGTGACAGTAACAGGAAGTAATGGTTGTATTTCGGTAGCGATGTTGGATATTATTCAAGACATTTCTCTACCCGTTTTTGAGATCCAAGATACAATATTATTGCCTTGTGATACAAGTTTTATTAGTTTGTCAGTGATGTCTAATGATAGTCTAAAGGCTTACAAATGGATTTATCCTTCTGGCACAACCAATAGCAGTGCATCTCCGCAGACTAATGAACAAGGAGATTACACCATACAAGTAACTGGTAAAAATGGGTGTGTGGCTATAGATCATTTTTATATAGATATTGATACTAGACCACCGGGATTTGATGTGCAATCAGATACTATTAATTGTATAAATCCTATAGCCACATTGGTCGCTTCGTCATTAGAGACCGATGTTAGTTATGAATGGAAAAGTGAATCTGGTACCACTTATACTACTCCTACTATAAATACATCTGAACCAGGACGATATACTTTGATCGTCTCGAATGCCAACAAATGCAGAGATACTCTGATATTGACCTTGCCGATAGACACCATAAAACCAATGTCAGAAGTAAAAGTAATTGGTGATATTCAATGTCAAAATAGAAATGCTACATTGGATGCATCGGCATCAGATCAAGGTGACGAGTTTATAGCTTTGTGGACCACAACAAATGGAAATATTGTAAATAGAGTGACAGATTATATCATTGAAATAATGGACGAAGGCACCTATTTCTTTGAATTGTTGAATGTAAATAATGGGTGCAAAACATTAAGAACTGAAGTCATTACGGAAAGTCCACCACAATTTACTGAAATCATTGCTGATGTGAATCCGCCAAGTTGTGAGGGTATATTTAATGGCAGTATTATTTTGTCATCACTAAATGGGACTCCACAATATAATATAGTTTTTAATGGTACTGATGTAGGTAATACCCAATCGTTCTTCAACTTACCTACAGGAATATATGACTTAGTGATCACGGACGCTTATGGGTGTGTGGTAGAAGATACCATCGTTTTGTCGGAAGGACCAGATTTACAGATTAGTATAGATCCTGAAGTCACTATTCAGTTTGGTGATTCTATACTTCTAGCCCCAGAATTTAATATTGACCCGACAGGATTAGCTTCATTAGTTTGGGAAAATAGGGATAGCGTACTTTGTATTGGATGTACGGAATTGAAGGTAAGTCCTTATATTAATACCATCTATACGATCACTTATGGAGTCGGAAGTTCATGTGAGCAGAAAGTAACTATATTGGTCAAAGTAAATAATGACTTAAATAATGCTATTCCTAATATATTCAGACCCACATCAAACGGTGGAAACAATATTTTCTATATCCCACAGGCACGTGGATTCAAACGTATTAACCAAGTCGCTATTTATGATCGATGGGCAGAAAATGTTTTCAGATCCACGGAGATGATTGCTGGAGACCCTAGTATTGGTTGGGATGGTACTTTTAATGGTAAAGATGTAGTTCCTGGAGTTTATGTTTTGATTATTGAATTTGAATTGTCTGATGGTCAAATCTGGAATTATCGTGGTGATATTACAATTATTCGCTAATAAGGAATATGTCAAATCAACATCTAGCGCACATTGCTTTAGTAGTAGATGATTATGATGAAGCTATAGATTTCTATGTCAATAAGTTAGGTTTTGAACTTGTAGAAGACACAATCTTGAACGAGCAAAAAAGATGGGTTATTGTAGCACCAAAAGGAAATGGTAATTGTAGTTTGTTACTTGCTAAGGCAGTAGGTGATGAACAAAAGAGTAGGGTAGGAAATCAAACAGGAGGAAGGGTGTTTTTATTTTTATATACAGACGATTTTGAAGATGATTACCGAAGATTAATGCATCACAAAATAAAAATTATACGTCCAAGAAGAAAAGAAGTTTACGGTGAAGTGCTAGTTTTTGAAGATTTGTATGGAAATCTATGGGATTTGATCAAACCTATTTTATAATTTTATTTTAATGTTATTGTTTATATGTAGTTTTTAATATATTGTTATTCAGTATGTTAGGTTTGCTTGTATTAGCAATGTATTTAAATAAATTATATGAGAAAAATAAAAATATCAAAATAATACATATTATGTTTTATTATAATATGTTTATGTATTATGTTTGCATCGTCTAACGACAAAAGTTGAAGTTTTTTATTTTGAGATCCTAGTATTAAGGACTGTAATCCAAAAAACACAAGCATAAAGATCCCCAAAGAGGTCATCCCAACAACCGAAATTGAAGGTGCCTAGGATCCGTACCAACTTGTGCTCAGAGTCATAAACACATAAAGATGTATAATGAGTGAGGTTTACAGTCCTTTTTATTTTCTCTAACCCAAAAAAACTTTCTTCAAGAATCCAACTACGATTCTTATTCGTTCATTTTTCTAGTTAAACAATTTCATTTCTTAGTATTATTGACTTCTAGTATTTTTGTTGGTATCTTTACCATCTTAATACAATAGGCATGAAGGATGAAGTTTACACAGGACTCAATGATGAGCAAGTACAAAATAACAGAAAAACTTTTGGTGCTAACAAATTGGCTGACGATGATAAAAGCGAATTTTGGTCTACAATAAAAGAAATCATCCTGGAACCATTGTTTCTTATTCTAGTATTGACAGCGATCTTATATTTTGTTTTAGGAGAATTTACGGAAGGATTGGTCATGATATTTGCCTTATTATTCGTTTCAGGAATATCCTTGTTTCAAGAAAATAAAAGTCGAAAAGCAGTCAATTCACTCAAAAAGCTAGCTGACCCAACAATCTTTGTATTCCGATCTGGTAAAAAACAAATGTTACCCGTAGAAGAATTAGTGGTAGATGATGTTTTCACGATTGAAGATGGAAATATAGTTCCTGCAGACGCCATTTTACTTCAGCAAAATGATTTTTCTGTTAACGAAAGTATCATGACGGGCGAATCACTTCCTATTTTTAAAAATCTAGATGAAGGAACAAATCAACTGTTCTGTGGTACACTTGTTGTTTCTGGTTCATGCACTGCTCGTGTTACAGCAGTAGGTAAGACAAGTTTATTGGGCAAGATAGGAAGTAGTATAGATAATATCGAGACTGAAAAAACACCACTTCAACTACAAATTTCCAAGTTTATCAAAACAATGGTGATATTCGGTTCCATCGCGTTTTTGGTGGTTTGGATCTTAAATTATGTCAAAGATGGCGATGTCTTAGAAAGTCTTTTAAAGGGTCTCACACTTGCAATGTCTGTGTTGCCAGAAGAAATCCCTGTCGCTTTTAGTACATTCATGGCTTTGGGTGCATACCATCTTTACAAAAAGAAAGTGATTGCACGAAGTCCAATGACTGTAGAAACACTAGGTGCAGCAACAGTCATATGTACAGACAAAACAGGTACATTGACAGAAAATAAGATGCAGCTTGCGACCATTTATGACTTTGCCAAAGATCAATTGCTTGAATATAATTCGAATACAAATTCTCCATCTGAAGTACTCGAATATGCTATGTGGGCTTCTGAAATAGCACCATTTGATGCTATGGAAAAATCAATTCATGATGTTTATGCTCAAGTCTATAAAGATGACAATAGACCTTGTTTTAAAATGGTCAGAGAGTATCCTTTGTCAGGAAAACCACCTGTCATGACGCACGTGTATAGCGATAAAGACCATAATCAAATCGTAGCGGTTAAGGGTAGTGTAGAAGGTGTGTTGGATATATCAGATTTGACTGATGATCAAAAAAAACAAATTTTGCAAGTAACATCTGATCTTGCTACAAAAGGATACAGAGTCCTAGGGGTAGGCAAGTCTGGAATGGAAATAGAAGACTTACCTGAAGTTCAGCAAGATATTTCATTTTGTTTTTTAGGACTTGTAGCTTTCTATGATCCACCTAAACACAACATTGTAAAAACTTTAGCTGCGTTTAATAAGGCAGGCATATCTGTCAAAATGATTACTGGTGATCATGCAGGGACAGCAGTTGCTATTGCTAAAGAAGTTGGTATTTTAAAAGCTGACCTTGTCCTCACAGGTGAAGCAATCATAGATATGACAGACGATGACCTAAAAAGCAAGATAGGAGCTGTAAATGTTTACGCGCGCATGTTTCCAGACGCAAAACTGAGGGTCATCAATGCATTAAAATCAAATGGCGAAGTAGTCGCCATGACAGGTGATGGAGTAAATGATGGTCCTGCATTAAAAGCAGCGCATATAGGGATTGCTATGGGAAATACAGGTAGTGATGTTGCAAAATCTGCTGCTTCTTTGATATTAATGGACGATGATTTATCACACATGGTAGAAGCTGTCGCTTTGGGAAGAAAAATCTATGAAAACTTAAAGAAAGCAATCAGGTATATTATTTCTATTCATATTCCGATCATTTTGGTAGTGACGATGCCTTTGATCTTAGGATGGATGTACACCGATATATTTACGCCTATCCATGTTATATTTTTGGAATTGATCATGGGTCCGACTTGTTCCATTATATTTGAAAATGAACCTATAGAAAAGAATTCTATGTCTAAATCTCCACGGAAAATGACCACAGACTTTTTCTCATTCAAAGAATTGTTCATCAGTATCATACAAGGACTTGTGATCACTAGTGCTTGTTTAGGGTTAGGATATTATTTTATGTCAGATGGAGGTGAGTTGTCTTTGGTGAGAACAATTATATTTACAACTTTGATATTAAGTAATGTTTTTTTGACATTGGTCAATAGATCATTTTTTTACTCTGTATTGACAACGATCAAGTACAAAAACAATTTGATACCTTTGGTCATAGTTGTTTCTTTGGCTGTTTTAAGTATGTCTATTTATTTTCCCCCAGTTCAGCGGATTTTTGGCTTACAAGGTTTAAGTATGTATCATTTAGGGTTGTGTCTTGTGACATCTTTTGTAGGCGTACTTTGGGTGGAAGGTTATAAGATTTGGGTTAGAGCTTCAAGAAAATAAAGTATTATCAAGCTTGTATCTAATCCGAAAAGTCTTTTCTTCAAATAAAATGAAAAATCTTGATTTTCAATCAAGTTGTGTTTTCGGATTGGACTCAAGTTTCAAAAATAAAAGCCATAGTTCAAATAAGAATGAACAATGGCTTTAAACTCCATGATTTTCGACTTACATATGGTTTACATAGATTTAGACACGAAATCAAAAAACAGTTTTTTCATTTCAATGTATAATTCTCGTTGAGTTTCCATCTTTGTACGCAGTCCGGTATGATCGTCAAACCTGACATGGTCTATTGCCACTGGATGTTCCAATGCAAATTGACTTAGCTCTTTTTCATGCGTTTTGATGTCTTTGAGTAAGTATGTAATTGCGTTACCATGAAGTATCAATTGATTTTGAAAGTGCTCAAGTTTGGATAAAACGTCTTTTGAAGTATATCTACTTACAATCTCTTCGAGTCTGTGTTCAAACGTTGCGATTTCGTCTTTCCAGAACATGAGCTCACTATTCCATTGTTTGTGCTCGAAATGTAAATCTGAAAGATAGATACTATTTTGCTTTGTCATCTTTTGTGTGTTTAATTGTAATGAATGATAAAGCAAAAGTATAGGACGGTTGTCTTTCGTGGTATGACGAGAATTATGGTTCATAATGACATGAGTCAGTTTTGAAAGATGGTAGATAGGTTTTTAGATGTATTAAATTTTCAAAACAATTAATTAAACTTGTAAAAGATATTAACGTGATAAATCAATAAAAATGAACCGTAATTGCCTTCGTCTTGGTAATCATATGCATCGTCAGACAAAAAAAATATATCTTTAAACTCCGCTTGCCATTTAGCATCAGGTGGAACATCAGGGAAACTTATTTTAGCAAAATTCAATCCAAAACCAATGGCCCAATTTATATACATATGATCACTCAATCTAAAAAACCTTCCCAACATCGCTCCCACACTAAACATATTATTGACTTCTGTGTGTGTGATTTGTTGAAAATAAGCGCCATCAAATCGACTGAAAATATTTTCTACTGTTGAATGGGTGTATCGATATTGAAATAAAGGCGAGACATATGCCCTGAATTTGGTAGGATTCTGACTGATTCTAAATCTAGGTTGAACGCGTATTCTGAAACCTTTGCAGTCTTCTCTATTTTCTGCACGATAGATATAACCCAGCTCTGTATTGAAGTCCATATTTTCTTTAATTCCCTTTGCAAAATTAAATTGTACTGCTTGATAATTATTCAGAAAAGATGACACTGTAATCCCGACCTTATCTTTTAAATAAAAATCACTAAGCTCATTTTGGCAAATAATACCTTGTGATAAGTGCATCATGAAGGTAATCATGATAAAAGGAGAAATATGAAATTTCATAAAATTTAGTTTTTATAATTAAGAATTGTTTCGGTTTTATTTCCAGCATTTTGGATCGAAAACATCTTCTACTATCCAGTTTTTAATATATCCTTTAGAAGGGTCTACGCATTCAAACGAACCATTAAGTTTATAAGGACTGAGACTATTTAAATCTACAGTATTTGTAGTAACTTTGGAGATAAGTTTAGGTGCATCTACATCTGAAACATCGATCGTAAAGACATCTTTCATCATTTGGAAGGTAAGTCTATTTTCTGTGATGGTGGATTCCGTTATCCCAGGAAAGTCCCAAAATATTTCGCTTTGGTCATCGCTAAACTCATTAGTAAGGTGGATTCCTTTGTAGGGTTCTAGTAAGAGTACGTATGATTTGTAAGTACCCATTCCGTATTTTGGGAATTCTACTTTTTGATTATACTGGACATCACCAACGGTAAATTCATTAAAATATTCCGGTCTTCTGGTGCTTGTGTCTCTATTTTCACCAGGGTTGGAACAATTAAATGATATGAGAATAACGAACATCCAAATTGAATTTTTTGTAATCATGAGTTTTAGAATTTTAGTGGTTAAGTGTGGTAGAACTATTCTTTTGGCCAGTTAAAAATATTTTACTTTACAAAGATATGGTAATTTTTAAAAATGGCAGTATGAATTTACAAGGTAAGCGCATGATGTTGTAATTTACGCCACAACAAACCTAAAACTGATATCCCATTAAAAATAAAAACATAGTGTTTCTGATTGGAAATTTCCCAAGTGAGCCACCTTGTGCATCTACCACACTATACTCCGCAATCTCCCTAATTCCATACTGATATCCAGCTTTCAGATAAAATTTGTTAAAATTACCACGGATGTATCCAGAAATACCAAAATCGTAACCTTGTTGAAAACCATCATCTTTTTGCCAGTCAATGACTTCACCTACTTTTATTTGTTGTTCCGTTAGACTTACATGAATGTATGGTTGTATTTCAATTCCTAATTGAGTTATAAACAAATAACCAATCCCACCAGATAATGCCATTTGGGTAAATCTATAATCTAAGTAATCTGATTGTATATACAGTAATTGCCCATTTTCATCGATTGTTTGTACGAGTCCACGAGTGCTTATGGAAAATCTTTTGTTATAAATGTCAAAGTGAAAAGGACTATAAAATTTTTCATTATAGTTATAGTCAGCAGATAAACCTACACTAAATGACTGCCTGAATTGTGTTTCAGGATAAGGAATGGCTAAGAAATATTTTGCACCTTCATATTTATCAGTCCAAAGCATCTTTGATGATGTAACGCCGAGATGAGCACCTAAATTCCATTTTTGAGCTTGGGTGGTAGAATTGAATAGGAATGGTATAATAAGAAAACAAAAAGGTAATTTATAGGCTAAGGAATTCATGTTTGTATTTCTTGGGTTTTAATGGTTAATGGTTTATATTTGTGATAATTTATGATAAGAGTATTTGAAATTTTATCAATTAAATACTCAAAATTCTTATTTCTAAAACCAAACTCAAAAATATTTTATAATACAGATTATTCTTCAATGAAATAAACAACATTTTGAGCGACTCCATTTTTTAAAAAGTTTAAATTATTAAAATCTCTTTGATAGTAGGAATACTCTATATCTTTTATAGCTATTAAATCTCCTGCATCTAAATTTTTAATTTCATTAGTACATTCTTTTGAAATTTTATTCCCATAATTAATAAATGTATTAATATTCTTATCTTTATTTATTAAAATAATTTCAAAGGAATCTATCTTAATATATATTGGAAAATCAAAATCTAATAGAAAACCAAACACCTCACCTATTTTTATCAAATCTTTTTTAGATAAAGAATAATTTTCAAATTCCTTAAATGAAAAATTAGGAATTGGAAGTTCTTTTACTTTGAAGAATTTTTTATGTTTAAACTTTTGTTCTATTTCAACATCTACTATACCGGGTGTAAGCCCATTAATAAATAACCCTTGTTTACTATTTTTTATTATTTTACCTTGAGTTGACTTTATTGACAAAGAGTCAGAATCTAAGTTAATGGCTGCAAATTCTAACTCGTTATCTATTTTTTCGTACAAAACATTCATTGTGACTGGTTCTAAATGAAAGAATTTTTCGCAGTTCTCATTACTAATTGGATGTGAATTCTCTTTTTTTACTTCTTTTTTGTCAACTTTAACAACAGAAGATGCTAATTTTTCCAAGCAATTAGCCGCAAAAAAATTCATAAATTGATTTTGTACATTAGGAGGTAATTTTTCAATTTCTTTGAATTCTTTTTCGAATTGATTTAGACAAATTTCAACATTATCCTTTTTATCCAAATTACTTGTAACACATTTTTTGATTTTATCACAAAGTTCAATGGCAATTACTTCATTAAATGTATTTTGGCTCACTGCTGTACATTTAAAAAATAATAACAACATGATAATGTTTAGTTTCATATTAATCTCTAACCTATTTTTAAGCATATTAATTTAAGTTATTTATTGTAAGCAAATTAGTTATTATACCATAATTTAGTTGACCTAACTTTCTTGTGGCAAATGTATAAAATAGTCACGACTTTTATCATTTAACAACACTCTCAAAAAGTAATTATTACAAAATAAAACTTTTAATACCTTATTAATGTTACATGTGAGTGAACATTCACACACGATATATTTATGAGTATCACAGATCGCCAATTAGAAATCATTCAAGCAGCTGGAAAGCTTCTCGCTAGCAAAGGGTTGTCGGGTCTTACAGTCAAGACACTAGCAGCTGAGATGGGATTTGTAGAGAGTGCATTGTACCGTCATTTCAAAAGTAAAGACGATATTCTTGTGCTTATGTTGGAATATTTGTATCAAAATATCCAAGAAAGATTCGAACCTATCCTAGCGCAAGATGTGGATGCTAAGGCTAAATTGGTACAGATATTTGATTCTCAGTTCCGATATTTTAGGGATAATCCCCATTTTGTCATCGTGGTACTCTCTGACGGGCTGATAGACGAAAGCGAAGGTATGCGCAATCAGATCATCAAGATGTTTTTGTACAAAATACAAATCATCAATGAACTAGTCAGCAAATGTATTACTAATGGAAACATTGAACCGGTGCTACCTCAGGAAACATTAATTCATTTTCTAATGGGTGGATTCAGACTGACGATGTTTAAGTGGAAAACACTCAAATTTTCATTTGATTTGGTCAAAGAAGGCAACCAAATGATCGACGACTTTTTTACATTGGTAACTCAAAACGCTAAATAATATCATGTATAAATCTTATTTTTATAAATCCTTTATGCTGTTTGTTTTCACATTTTGTATAGTATCTATAGGAGTGTCACAAGATGTGAAAAACTACACATCACTAGAAGAAGTATGGAAAGATGTCAAACAAAGCAATACTTTGTTTAAAAATGCAGCCATTCAGTCAGAACTAGCAGAATTGGCACGAAAGACAGCTATCGGCAACATCATTAATCCACGGATGCCTGTTTCGTTTACAATGTTAGACAATACCCGACTGCAAAACAACTTCATACCTGCTGAGATTTTTGGTGGTCCTGCTGGTACATTTAGAGAAGTGACTTTCGGGCAGCAGTACAATGCTTTACTTTCACTACAGCCACAGTTTGATATCTTCAATCTATCAGCTATCTCACAGATAAAGTCGGCTAAAATCAATCAACAACTTACGGAAAGTCAAAACCTACTCAATGAAATGACTCTTTACGAAAGTGTAAATGCAACATATTATAACATCGTTTCGCTCAAAAATCAGCGAGTTGTATTGGCCAAAAATATCGAGATCGCTACGCAAATCAAAGCTAAAGTCACTGATCGATATCAGGAAGGAATCATCAGAAAACAAGATGTCAACGAAGCTGAAGTCAATCTGATCGCCCTACAAGATAAGTTGGAACAGTTGGAATACAATATCAGTCTCCAGAAAAATATACTATCGCTTTTTCTGGAAAACAAATGGAAACCTGCGGTGGAAGAAGATTTACTTAACTATGTTCTAGACAATGTACCTGTCCCTATTTCTGGTAATATCCAATATAAAAATGCCATGTTACAGTCCAAAATGTTGCACCAAGATATCAAAGTACTCCAACATCAATATTATCCCACACTTTCATTCACATCGTCGCTCAACTAGCAAAATCTAAGCAATGATTTCTTTTTTGCCAATAATTCCACAGGCATACATTACAACTTTATTGGGCTGAAAATAGGGTGGGACTTGCCCACAGTGCAGCGACTTTCGTCCATTAAAAACAAAAAATATCAATTGCAAACCCTTGCCAATAACGAAGTGCATATTCAAAATGAAACAAAAAGTAAAGATCAACAATTGGCTTTAGAGTACGAAAAAGCTCAGAAACAATGGTCCAATTTTAAATCCATTGCGGATCTTAAAGAAGATACTTATCAGAAAAATCTCAACCAATACAACGAAAATATCTTGCCATTGGACCGATTGTTGACATCACAAAATGATATGCTCAACAGCCAACTAAATGTAGTCGTANNATTGGCCAATATAGCATTTGCAAAACATAAAATCATCATCCACAATCAATATTAATCAATTCATAAATAGCAAATTATGTCATCAAAATATATTTATTTATTGCTAAGTACATCATTTATAATCAGCTGCAAAAACAAAGAAACCGTCGAGATCAAACCAGTCGTACAAGATATCCAAGAATGGGTATTTGCTCCGGGACAGATAGAGTGGGACGATAGTTACAATCTCACAGCTCAGACGGATGGAATATTGCTGGATGCCAATTATGACATCGGTACTGTGTTGAAAAAGGGAAGTATTATAGCCACCATTGACAACCAATCCAACGTCATCAATACAAATACTGCATCAGATCAACTCGTCATCGCCAATGAAAATCTAAGTGCCAATGCACCTGCATTACAACAGCTAAAACAAAATATCTCATTTGCGGAAGCGAAGTATCAACAAGACAAATTGCAGGCAGATCGGTATGAAAGATTGCAAAAAACAGAAAGCATTGCCAAGGTTGAATATGAAAATGCAAAATTGGCCGCTGACAATGCGCTTTCCAATCTCAATGCTCTCAAAAAACAGTACGATCTACTATTGCAACAAGCCAAACAACAAAAAATCGTCACCAAAGGGCAACTGAAAAACAATCAAGTAGTCCAAAGCTACAATAAAATAACTGTCATCAACGATGGCACGATCATTAAAAAATTCAAGAGCACGGGCGATTATGTACGGAAAGGTGACATCATCGCCACGGTTGCCAACCCGAATAAACTAGAGATCGTACTCACCATAGATGAAAGTAGCATACATCGTGTCAAAATCGGTCAGGAAACCAAGATCCAACTCAATACCGATAAGACCAAAACTTACACGGGCAAAGTCAATGAAATATTGACCGCTTTTGATAATGCCAGCCAATCATTTGTATGCAAAATACTTTTGACTGATACACTACCTGCTACATCCAATATCTTTGCGACACCACTAGAAGGAAATATTTTGGTAGGCGAAAAGAAAAATGCTTTGCTCATTCCTAGGGAATACATGGGATACGGCAATAAAGTTTTGCTCAAAGGTCAAGACACCGCATTGATCATCAAAACTGGCATTGTATCTACTGATTATGTAGAAGTATTGGAAGGCATCACAGCCAATGATATCTTAGCACCTATAAAACCATAACCATGAATATCAACGCAGATATAGCAAGTACCTACCTATTTACCAATAAAAAACTTACCTTGGTTGCGGTCATGGGCGTATTATTGGGCATGTCTATTTATATCTTTATGAATAGTATGTTAGTAGGTTTTGACCGTACATCGAGTGAGTCTATCTTTAAAAGTACAGCACATATCCGAGTGTACAAGGACGATATACTCAGCAAACCTTTGCATCAAACAGAAGGCTCAACTTCCGTTATCATCAATCCCAAAGTAGTACCTGCGAGTAATACGATTATAAATCCCAATGAAGTAGTTTCTTTGATTAAAAAGAATCCTGATGTCACCATTGTAACGCCACAAGTATCCGCTACCATTTTTTACAATGTGGGTAAAACCCAAATAGCAGGAATGGCAATAGGTGTCATTCCATCTGAAGCGGATATGATGTTTAATATCAAATCTACCATCGTTGAAGGTGATTTTGACAAAATGCAAGGCAATACGAATGCTATTGCCATTGGAAGTGGTGTAGCTGAAAAACTCAGTCTAAAAATCAATGATAACATCAATATCACCTCATCCAAAGGTGTCAATCGAAATTTAAAAGTGGCTGCTATATTTAAGACAAACAACAGTGTCATAGACAAATCAAAATCTTATATCAATATCACGACCGCACAACAATTGCTCCAAGAGAATAATACTTACGTGACAGACATCAATGTTAATGTCAGAGACCCAGAAAAGGCTGCTAAAGTAGCCCCAGTTTTAACGAATTTAACAGGTTATAAATCAGAAGGTTGGAAGGAAGCCAATGAATCACTCATGGCAGCGTTTAGAATGCGAAAAATAGTCATCACTTTTGTTTCTTATACAATACTAATCGTAGCAGGCTTTGGGATTTATAACATTCTGAATATGACTGTAAGTCAAAAGATCAACGATATCGCCATTCTAAAAGCGATGGGTTTCAAAGGACATGATGTGATTCGTATCTTTTTGACACAAGCACTTTCTATCGGTGTTATGGGCGTTGTCAGTGGCATGATTATGGCAGCGATTTTGGTCACCTTATTGAAAAGAGTGTATATCGGAGGAGACATAGGATTTTTCCCTATCGATTATGAATTGTCAAAATTTATCCAAGGCGCTATTGTGGGCATGGTGATCACATTTTTTGCAGGATATCTTCCGGCTCGCAAAGCTGCTCAGGTAGATCCCGTTTCCATTTTTAGAAAGTAATCCGACCGATCGTCGAAGTTTGTAACTTCGATGCAATATTACTTACGGTTTCTGACCGATAATGACGACATACAACCGAACAAACGAACAATGAAAAATATTACCTTAATAAACAAATAATTCAATAAAATGAATATTCTCGAAACAAAAAATATCAGTAAATACTTCCACGATCCTGTAGAATTTCAGGTGTTGAAAAATATATCTTTTACCGTAGGCAAGGGGGAATTTCTAAGTATGATAGGCAAATCTGGAAGTGGCAAATCCACCTTGTTGTACATCTTATCTACCATGGATACTGAGTACCAAGGTCAACTCATGATTGATGGTCAAATTGTCACAGGACAATCCAATGACCAACTCGCGGCCATGCGCAACCAGAAGATTGGTTTTGTCTTTCAGTTCCATTATCTATTGCCAGAGTTTTCATGTCTCAAAAATATCATGATTCCAGCACTTAAACTCGGGAAATATTCCACCAAAGAGATAGAGTCAAAAGCCTACGACAAACTAAAACTTTTAGGTCTTGAAGATCAAGCACTCAAACCTGCAAGCAAACTTTCTGGCGGGCAGCAACAGCGTGTAGCCATAGCCCGCGCACTCATCAATGATCCACTCATGATTATGTGCGACGAACCCACAGGCAACCTAGACAGTAAAAATACAGCTATTGTTTTTGATATATTTAAGGAATTGACGAGTCAGCTAGGCCAGACGATTATTGCGGTCACTCATGATGATGAATTTGCCAAGAACAGTGATCGAATCATTGAGATGAAGGATGGAGAGATTGTTTGATTAGATAAAAATTAATCTCTTTTCTTTTTTAGGATACTTAGTCTGTCTTTAATGATCTTAATTTTTGCTTTATCTACCAACCCAAAATATACAAGTGCAAAGAGTAGCAACCACAGTAATCCCTTGATAAAGAAGAACCAAAAGCCTAAAGCGCCAAATGTTTTTAGTAACTCCATGGTAAAGATATTAAATTTTCGTATGATCTAATTCTTCGAAAATTCTGATTAGAAAATCAAAACCTACATTCACTTCATCCGCCCAATCATCTTTTTGAACTGCTCTAATGGTAGCGACAGCATCCTGTAAGTTGTCAAAGTCATACATCTTTCCCGTAGATGGTACATTCTTTTTTATCATTTGTCCACCATAGGCCAAAGCAAGGTAATTCAGATAAATATGTGGTAAAATCTCATCATAATTCTTATTTTTTAAATGATGTTGATATTCGATGGTGCTATTTAATATATCTGATGGGCTATGACCTTCTTGAATAAGCTCATTAATATCAAGTTGGACATTGGCTACTCTTTTAAGATTTTCATGTGGAATACCAATATTTTCTATAGTTTCGAATATAGCTAGTTGTTGTTGAAGGTAACTAAGATAGTCTTTTTTGGATAATTGTCCTCTAAACATTCTGACATTGAATGGCATTGTTTCTGCTAACTTATGTTTGACGCTAGTGGCATCTTTTAATGAGATTTGATGATTTTGCATGACTTATTTTTTGTTTTATAAATTAATAATGCAAAGGTAATATTAATTATTTGTATTAAGTCTAAATAAGATTAAATTATTTAGACTTATTCTAAGTTAGGTGAACTTCTTTAACTTGTAGGTATCAAATTTTTCTAGATTATTAGAATAATTGAGTATATCCTTTACCCATTATGATGGATTTTTTAAGGAATTGTGATGGGACTAACGGAAAGAAGAAGTGGAACTTTTATGATTCGATTACAAGTAATCACATTTCAGAACGACGAACTATCTGAACAATTCCCAAAATCTAAACCACAAATCATTATAATAAAACGAAATGATGGGCAATCCGATAGAATCGCTTTATTCTAATATCAGCACTTTGCCAGAAATCATTTTACCATGATGGTTCCCTACTATATAGTAATGTAATCCTTTCGTGTTAAGGTAAAAGGTAGTGTTTTTTTCTTGTAAAATAATAGAATTTACCTTTTGTCCATTAGAGTTGAAAATTGTACACAAAGAACCAATATGAGTTTCAGGGATTTGAATGTGGAATGTTCCATTATTTGGGTTAGGAACAATAGTAATGGGTTCAATAGCGACATCTTTTGAGCTTGATATAAATTCGGTTAAAGATGGACACAGTGTTTGATTTTGTTCTGCCCAAAGTGACTTGAAAGTACTGTTGTTATATTCAAAACAAACTAAATCAGTCATCAAAATGCCACCACTTAAAGCTTCAAATCTTGGTTGGAAATAAGTAAGCCCATTTAAGCTTCCTAGACCACTTATAATTCCATTGCGTACAGGTGTATACAAGGTGTCAAGTATAAAAAACGTTTGGTTTATGCCTAATATAGAGATGGTGTCCATTCGTTTTACAGTATTATCGCTAAAATATTCAGATCTCAATGCTATGGTATCACCTAATCCAATATTAAAATCATAAATCACTACTTCTGAAGAATCCGCTGATTCCTTGAAATAGACGCTGTTTTCTAAGTCGTCATATCTGATAAACATCGGACCTTTACTTTCATAACTGATAGTGGTAGAACCTTGATTAGGAAAAGGTGGCATGACCGTATTAATATGCTTAAATCGTTTAAATAGTTTTTTATATTCCACACTATTCAAAATCGTGTCTCCAAGGATCACATTTTCTTCCAAGCCCGAATAAAGATTGATTTGCCCAGGTTCATAACTTTTTTCAGTTTGATAAACCCATCTGGCATAATCCAAAAAGTAGTGGTTTTGTTGACTTGATGCAAATAAACAAAAGCTTGAGAAAATTAAAGTGTATAGTAATCTGTTCATATTTATTTATTATTTGTGTTTATAATCTACATTTTTAATGAATTTATGACTTTCAAATCATATGTTTTTTAATAAGGTAAAAGTATGGGTAATCAAATATGTTTTGATAGAAGAAGCTAATAATTTAAGTCGTATGAACGACAAAATAAATGTTTCTTGTGCATTTCATTTTGATAATTTAAAATATCTTTATGTCTTATTCTGATGGTTTTAAAAGAGATTTTTGAAAACAAACACTATTCGATACACCTTGATACTGTCCATAATTAGGTATGATTTTGTAATCGTTTTTAGTATAAAGTTGGATGGCTTCAGGTTGTTGTAGACCAGTTTCCAACACACAATATTCCATACCTAGTGATTTGCTCCAAGTTTCTAAATCACTCAAAATCTGAGATGCTACACCGAGCCCACGAAAAGATTCAAGGACATACATTCTTTTTACTTCCATGGTTTTTTCATCGTAGACTTTTATAGCACCACAGCCTATTGCAAGATTATTTTCATAGGCGATGACCACATATTTTATGTGATCGACTTTATTGAATTGGGCATAAAAAGCGTGATCAGATCCATCTCGGATGGCCAGCTCCTTGTCAAGATGTTTGACTAAGGAAAGGAAATCTTCATTTTCTGAATTTGTTCTTGTCAATGTGATCATGGTATATTGTTGTTTTATATCTCTAATCTTAAGGGTCAAAAATACAAGAAAATGGTGGTTTTTAAAATTTGATAAAGAATAATAACGCACTAAGCCCAAATTTGTCCTTCTATTGTGTCTTTTGATATTGAATTTAGAACAAAAAGATTTATTAATTTCTTGGGTGCTTAAGTAAGTGTACTTTAACGTTATAAGTCTTTATAATATTCTTTTTTTGGTAAACTCGTTTTTGATCAATGGTTTTCTTTTTTAGCTATGAACATCAGTTAAGATCAAATTTTGGAAGTCCAAAAGACCAATGGACAAAACTCGAAATATTTTTAAGATTTGTTTGATCCTAAAGCATCTATATCGTCTTCTTATTTGGAATCAATAAAGTCAAACTGAGTAATGAGAAGGACTATTGACCAAGTCACAAAGTCTCGGCAACCATACTCGAAAGCTTTCTGAGAAGCGCTAAGGTCTTTTGTACTAGTCCGAAAGCTTAAATAGGAAGTCCTAAAAGGATTTTGACTAGTCTAAAAGCTTAAACAAGAAGTCCTAAAAGGATTTTGACTAGTCCGAAAGCTTAAACAGGAAGTCCTAAA
>DLGT01000086.1 GCA_002482845.1 Saprospiraceae bacterium UBA7687 | reverse complement strand
GATAATGGTGTAGTGCACGTAATAGATGCCGTACTTTTACCACCAAACACTGTAGTTGATGTTATCGTAGGTTCCACAGACCACAACACTTTAGAAGCAGCTGTAGGCGCCGCTGGTTTAGTAAATACTTTAAACGGAGCAGGACCTTTCACTGTTTTTGCACCAACGGATGCAGCTTTCGCAGCCTTGCCAAATGGTACGGTAGAGACACTTCTTCAAGATCCACAAGGCGCATTGACCAACATTTTATTAAACCACGTAGTCGGAGCAAATGCACTATCTTCATCTCTTACTAATGGTCAATCAATCGTAACTTTAAATAATGGAAAAACTGTAAAAGTTACCATTAATAATGACGGTGTATTTATTGACGATGCACAAGTAACCGTAGCTGATATTGAAACTGATAATGGTGTAGTGCACGTAATAAATGCTGTACTTTTACCAACAAACACTGTAGTTGATGTTATCGTAGGTTCCGCAGATCACAACACTTTGGAAGCAGCTGTAGGTGCGGCAGGTCTTGTAAATACTTTGAATGGTGCAGGCCCTTTCACTGTTTTTGCACCAACAGATGCAGCTTTTGCAGCACTTCCAGCAGGTACAGTAGAAGCTTTATTAGCTGATCCACAAGGTGCACTTACACAAGTATTGTTGTATCATGTAGCAGAAGGACTGATTCCATCTGAAGAAATTATAGACTTGGTAGATGAGTTTGCTTATGGTTTAATGCTAAATAATAAAACCGTAACTTTTAGAGTAAATGAAGATGGGGTATTTATTAATAATGCAAAAATTACAGTAGTGGACATTGCTGCTGATAATGGAATAGTACACGTTATAGATGCTGTATTACTAGCACCAGACTCAACAATCGTAGATGTTGTAAGAAATTCCCAAGTACATACAGTACTAGAATCCTTACTAGATCTATCAGAATTTGCAGAACCACTAGAAGGATATGGTCCATTTACGTTGTTTGCTCCTACTGACCAAGCTATCAATGCTTTGGGTTCTGATGTGATCAGTCAACTCTTAGATGACGATGGATTATTAGAAGATGTATTAACCTATCACTTGGTAGGTGAATTAGCATTATCATCAGACCTTAATGATGGTCAGTTAATAAACACTTTACTAGGTGAAAATGTTAAAGTAACGATAAATGCGGAAGGAGTATTTATAAATAATGCTAAGGTAATTATTGCAGATATTTTAACAGATAACGGTGTAGTTCATGTCATTGATGCAGTGCTTTTACCTCCAGCAGATCCGAATACGATTTTAGATATAATAGTAAACTCTCCAGACCACAATACGCTTGAAGCAGCTGTTCTTGCAGCAGGTTTAGATGGAGCTCTATCGGGAGATGGACCACTTACGGTCTTTGCACCGACAGACGATGCTTTTGCAGCATTGCAACCAGGTACGGTAGAAGCACTTCTTAATGATATCCCAGCACTAACAGCGATTTTGACATACCATGCAGTAGGAGGTCAGACTTTGTCTACAGATCTAGCAGATGGACAAAAAATTGCTACGCTTAATGGCGCAGACGTAACTGTTACTATAAACGCAAATGGTGTTTTCATAAATAATGCAAAAGTAACAGTAGCAGATGTTTTGGCCGACAATGGCGTAGTTCACGTGATTGATGCAGTTTTGTTGCCACCACCGAGCTCAACTAGTGATATAGACAATAATATAGGATTAGAAATCATACCTAATCCTGCAGTAGATAGATTAAAAATCAATATATCTAATTCAAATTCATTTGCAGAATTATTAGAAATTGTTGACATTCAAGGAAGAGCATTCGTATCACAAACAAATGTTTCTTTAGAAGAGCAAGTAGAAATCAGTTTATTGCCAAGTGGCATTTACTTTGTAAAAGTAAGAACAAAAGACGGATTTTCTGTAAGCAAGTTTGTTAAACAATAAGAGGAAGTAAGTTCAGTTTTGAGGCCATGCTCTGTTTAATTACGGAGTGTGGTCTTTTTTTAAACTAATAAAATAAGTTCCTATGTTACTTTTTAATGTAATAATCGTCAAAATAAAATCTTAAATAATGCATAAAACCAAAATCCAGACATTTTTAATATATTTGTGCGATTTTTTAATCATCACGAGATAAAACGATTCAGGGACATTGACCAAACCTTTTGAGAATATAAAAGATTTTGAAACAACTTATAGGGAATACTACAACCCTTTGGTCAATTTCGTGAATAAATATATCAATAATTTTGAAAATAGTAAAGAAGTTGTCCAATTTACTTTTGTCAAAATTTGGGAAAATAAAGATAAAATAGAAGTACATTCATCACCAAAAAGTTATTTATTTCAAGTAACCAAAAACTCAATGATTGATTATATCCGAAAGAATAAAAATCATCTGAGCAATACTGATTTAGATACCAACGATTTAAATATCTTAGATGACAATGGCAAACAATTAGATCCATATATAGTCCGTCAAGCAGTAGAAAATTGCCTGAAGGACAAAAAAGAAAAATCCCGAGAGATCTTTATATTGAATAAATTTGAAGGCCTTACATACGAAGAAATAGCAGATTATCTGCGCATTTCTAAGAGAAGCGTAGAAGATAATATAAGCAAAATTTTGATACACTTAAAAAAAGAATTAAGAAATCATCCAGATTTTTTTGATTAATATTGTGACATAAATTTTATAATGCGTCTTTAAAACAAATTAAAAATAATAAACAAATAATAATAACAAAATAATAATTGAAAAAATTAGATTCCATATTGAAACAAAATAAAGAAATTGAAGATTTCAAAGTCTTCGATGTGGATTCTGAATGGAATTTATTCTTAGAAAAAGTTGGTGAATCTCAACCACTTATACAAGATAAGAGTACTAATGTTAAAAAATCTCCATTGTCAGTAATTTTTAGGAAACCAATTATTTACGTTATTACCATAGCAGCTTCATTTATATTGATACTAGGATTTTTGTTTATGTTTAAAAACAATGACCCATACAGAACTACCGTCATTACTACAAACAATATAGAAAAAATAAATATGATTGACGGTTCTAAAATTGAACTGAGTCAAAATTCTAAGCTTGAATATCCACTGCATTTAGATGATGTAATCGACAGAAAAATTATCCTTGCAGGATCTGCTACTTTTAGTGTCAAAAAAAATGACAAATTGCCTTTCAGGGTATTTTATGGTGATGTATTGGTAGAAGTATTAGGAACAGAGTTTACCATTAATAAAAAAGATGGCATGACCATCATCCAAAATATATCTGGCAAAATAGCTGTATCACAAGTACTCAACAGAAACAACAAACGGATTCTAGAGAAAGGAGAAACATTGTTATTTAAATTTGGCAATTTTTTTTTACCTCAAGATACCATAAAAACCGTAGTAGAAGAGTCCAAAAATACTAATTTAGAACCACTTCAAAAAGGTACTTCAAAAACCAAATCACAAAAGGAAAAAACTTCTACACCTGAAGTAAAAGGTTCCACATTCAAACTTGATAATGTAATTAAAGGCTTTTTACTTAAGTTTCATAAGAAAAAAATAAAAGTAGAAAGAGGGACTAAATTTGATAAAAATACTAATGTAAAAATTGATATCAACAAGACATATCAAGAAATACTACTGGACTTAAAAAAACAAGGTCACATTGATTTCAAGCCAGGTGATTGTGAAGATTGTTTTATAATCACAACTCCAGCTAAGAAGCAATAAAGACTAAATACTTAATAGGTATAAGTACACTTTACATGATTTATCCATACCTTTACATCGTTTACCGCCAAGTATATGATAACAAATACGATATACCAACAATTTCTAGATGCCAAAAATAATGGCGAAAAAAAATTTGTTGTCCTAATTGATCCCGATAAAGTACGTTTAGGTAAAATCCAAAAAGTATTGGAACTATCTGTAGAGGCAGGTGTAGACTATTTTTTTATTGGTGGAAGTTTGGTTGTCAATGATATGTTGGATTATGTACTTAAATCGATGAAGGAAATGTGTCATATTCCTATGATACTTTTCCCAGGTAATTCCTTTCAATTAAGTTATAAAGCAGATGGTTTGTTATTTCTTTCACTAATCTCGGGAAGGAATGCTGATTTATTAATTGGAAAACACGTGATTACAGCCCCTTTCCTGAAAATGAGTCCACTTGAGATTATATCTACTGGATACATGCTCATAGATGGTGGCATCATGACAAGTGTACAATATATGAGTAATACAAGTCCTATACCTGCAAATAAAGACGACATTGCACTTTGCACAGCAATGGCTGGAGAGTTACTAGGACTAAAACAAATATACATGGATGCGGGAAGCGGAGCCAAAAATCCGATATCTGAGTCCATGATTAATACCGTAAGTAGCGCCATCAATATTCCACTCATCGTAGGTGGAGGTATATCCACGCCTGAGAAAGCTGCTGCAAACTCCAAAGCAGGGGCAGATGTGATTGTGGTAGGCAATGCAATAGAAAAAGATCCACAACTAAT
Organism: Saprospiraceae bacterium UBA7687; assembly: GCA_002482845.1. Classification (GTDB taxonomy): domain Bacteria; phylum Bacteroidota; class Bacteroidia; order Chitinophagales; family Saprospiraceae; genus OLB9. The sequence goes on along the minus strand of DLGT01000086.1, from coordinate 34,785 downwards.
CATTGATCTATCAAAAGCTATTCACGAACAGTCATCATCTAGAAAATCCACACAATTCCAATGAAAGGTATCGTAGTAAAATCTACTGGTAGTTGGTACAGTGTAAATGCCGAAAATGGCATAAATTATAAATGTAGAATTGCGGGCAAAATAAAGCTTGATGACCTCAAACTTACCAATCCAATTGCAGTAGGAGATGAAGTCACTATAGAATTAGAAAAAGAAGATGCTGATGCTTTTAGAGCAATCATAAGAGCAATATCACCACGTAAAAACTATGTCGTAAGACAATCACCACGCAAAAAACATCAATTGCACTTTTTGGCAAGTAATGTTGATCAAGTGATGATCATAGTCACGATTAAAGAACCAAATTTGAAAATTGGGTTTATTGATAGGTTTTTGATCATGACAGAACCATACTCCATCCCAGCTATCATTGTATTCAATAAATCGGACATTAACAATCAAGAAGATATGGACATGTACCATCATCTTCATGAAGTATATACCAAAATTGGCTACAAAGTAATGCTTACTTCTTCTGTTAATCGCACAGGGATAGATGAAATACGTTCATTGTTGACTGATAAAACAACACTAATAAGTGGACAATCCGGCGTAGGAAAATCAACTTTAGTCAATGCCATAGAGCCAAATCTCAATCTTAGGACTGAAGAAATATCAGATTTTTCAGGTAAAGGCCAACATACGACCACATTTGCAGAGATGTTTCAGTTATCATTTGGTGGTGCCATCATTGATACGCCAGGTATTAAGACACTTGCTTTCTCCCACTTAGAAGTAAAAGATATTTCGCACAACTTCAAAGAATTTTTTGCACTATCAGATCAATGCAAGTTTGCTAATTGCACCCATAGAAATGAACCAAAATGTGCTATTAAAAACGCAGTGGTACAAGGTTACATTAGTGAACTAAGATATCAAAACTATTTAAATCTGTGCGAAGAAGTGGAAGACCAAAACTATTGGGAAAGGCATAGTGATGTCTAAATAACTAAGTTTTAATATCATTAAATACACTTTTGCAGAAGTAATTAAAAGATAAAAACATAGAAATATTCTCTATTTTCAAAACATTATATTTTATTGTAATATATTTGACCCGTCAAACAAACAAAAAATCAGATTTATGTCAAACCAAGCATTCAGAGTACAAGGAAACGCAAAGTTATCCGGTGAGATACAGCCACAAGGTGCAAAAAATGAAGCCCTCCAAATCATAAGTGCTGTACTACTGACAGACAAAAAAGTCACAATTAAAAATATACCAGATATCCTTGACATCAGAAAGCAAATAGAACTGCTCAAAGGTCTCGGAGTGAAAATAGAAAAAATAAATACAAACGACTTTACTTTTCAAGCAGACGACATTGATACAGATAAACTTTCTTCGACTGAATACCAAGAAAATGCAAAAAAAATAAGAGGATCTGTCATGCTGCTCGGTCCGCTTTTGGCTAGATATAAAAAAGCATATTTACCAAAGCCAGGTGGTGACAAGATAGGACGTAGAAGACTCGATACACACTTTTTGGGTTTTGAAAAATTAGGTGCCAATTTTAATTATGACGAGCATGGTGACCAGTTTTACATTGGAGCTGAAAAGCTTAAAGGTAGTTATATTTTGATGGATGAAATATCAGTCACAGGTACAGCAAATGTTCTAATGGCAGCTGTGCTTGCTGAAGGCATCACCCAAATATACAATGCAGCTTGTGAGCCTTACCTCCAGCAACTTTCCAAAATGCTCAATAATATGGGCGCTCGAATATCAGGTGTTGGATCTAATTTACTAACTATTCATGGTGTAGAAAGTTTGGGTGGCACAGAGCATACTATTCTTCCTGATATGATTGAGATAGGAAGTTTCATAGGGATGGCTGCAATGACACAATCTAGTTTGACTATAAAAAATGTGTCTGTACCAAACTTAGGAATCATCCCAAATACATTCGAAAAACTAGGTATTCAGATAGACGAACAAGGAGACGACCTATACATTCCAGCACAAGATGTATATGAAATTCAAAGCTTCATAGATGGATCTATTATGACTATTTACGATAGTCCATGGCCAGGATTTACGCCGGACTTGTTGAGTATTATCTTAGTGGTAGCTACACAAGCTAGAGGTAGCATCCTTATTCATCAAAAAATGTTTGAAAGTCGTTTGTTTTTTGTAGACAAACTCATAGATATGGGCGCTCAAATCATACTTTGTGATCCACACCGTGCCACTGTAATAGGTATGGAGCGCAAGTCCCAACTTAGAGGTATTCATATGAGCTCGCCAGACATTAGAGCTGGAGTATCATTATTGATCGCTGCGCTATCTGCCAAAAGCGAAAGTATGATCTTCAATATCAATCAAATAGATAGGGGATATCAGAATATTGATGGTCGTCTGAATGCACTTGGAGCTCAGATAGAAAGAGTGGACGAGTAATTGACCAAGAAGATCGTCAAGTTAAAAAATTCAGTTTTAATAATGTAATAAAGTGCTTAATCTGTCACTTTAATGTTAATCTTATGTCAATTGATGTAAGTTAATACCTATTTTAGCAACATTATATTTTATTTTACGTCTTTTTTGTATATATAAAACAAATAAAATTTGTCATGGACATTCAGAATATACTTAGCATTGGTTTAATACTCTTTTCTGTCATAGACATTGTGGGTAATATTCCTGTGATTATCGACTTAAAGAACAAAGGTGTTGTTGTGGATTCACTACAGGCAGCTTTAGTTTCGTTGGGTCTAATGATAGCTTTTCTTTTTGTAGGTGAAGGAATACTTGGGCTCTTTGGGTTAGATGTTCAGTCTTTTGCTGTTGCAGGAGCTATTATTCTATTTTTCTTGGGATTAGAAATGATACTCGGTGTGAGATTTTTTAGAGAAGGACAAGGTAGTTCATCCGTCGGTACGGTAGTTCCCATTGCATTTCCAATGATAGCAGGAGCAGGCACAATGACCACCATTATTTCATTAAAATCTAAATATGAATCTGTAGATATTTTGGTAGCCATAGTATTGAATATTATACTTGTATTTGCAGTACTCCACTATTCTACTTGGATAAAAGATAAACTTGGTGAAGCTGGAGCAGCAGTTTTACGAAAAGTTTTCGGTATCATACTACTTGCAATCGCCATCAAATTATTTAAAGAAAATTTCCATCTTGTCATCACTCCTGATCAAAAATTGGGTTTTCTTAAAAGTACCTAGTTAATATTTAAAAGCAATCTTCCTACTTTTCAGCAAAACAGCCTTACCTTTGACATTCAATTAGCATCATGAATGTCTCACAACGATCAGCCCTTATTAAAGAAAAAGCCACGGAGCTAGGTTTCTTTTTATGCGGTATATCCAAGGCTGAGTTTATGGAAGAAGAAGCTAAAAACCTAGAAAACTGGCTCAATCAAAATCATCATGGAGAAATGTCTTACATGGCAAATCACTTTGACAAAAGGGTGGATCCTACAATACTCGTTCCTGGTGCAAAAAGTGTTATTTCATTAGCATACAACTATTATTCTGAAGAAGAACAAGAAGATGTAGAAGCACCCAAAATCTCTATATATGCATATGGTAAAGATTATCATAAGATTGTCAAAAAGAAGTTGCTTTCTCTTTTTGAATGGATAAAAGCTACTTTTGGTGATGTGGATGGAAGGGTTTTTGTGGACTCTGCTCCAGTGTTAGAGCGTGATTGGGCAAAAAGGAGCGGTATAGGTTGGATAGGAAAAAATACGCTTTTGATCAATCCTAAAAAAGGAAGCTATTTTTTCCTTGCAGAAATAATTATTGATCTAGACTTACATTATGATGACCCGATCACAGATTATTGTGGCACTTGCACTCGATGTATAGATGCATGTCCGACAGAAGCCATCAGCCCTAATGGATATTTTATGGATGGCAGCAAATGTATTTCCTATCTGACGATAGAACTGAAAGATTCGATATCGACCGAGTTCAGTGATAAAATGGCAAACTATATGTTCGGCTGCGATATTTGCCAACAAGTTTGTCCCTGGAATCGATTTTCGACACCACATAATGAAGAAGCTTTTTTGCCAAAAGCAGAATTACTTTCTATGACCAAAGCTGATTGGTACGAACTGACTATTCCAGTTTTTGATACATTATTTGAAAGTAGTGCCGTAAAAAGAACCAAATATCAGGGATTAAAAAGGAATATTGAATTCCTCAAAATCAGCTCAAAAGCTCCTTAACTGTTGCTGCGATTGCCTTGCCCTCAGCTTTTCCTGCTAGTCTTTGATTTGCTAGGCCTATCACTTTACCCATTTCTTTGATAGATGTCGCACCAGATTCGGCGATCAGCTCAGTAATTGCTGCTTTTAGTTCATCATCAGTAAGCTGTGCTGGAAGGTATTTCTGGATAACAGCGATTTCTTCTCTTTCTGTGACTGCAAGATCTTCTCTCCCTTGTTTGGTATAAATATCTAGTGAATCTTGTCTTTGTTTGACCAGTTTTTGAAGGAGTTTTATCTCTTTGTCCGTATCCAATACATCACCACTACCATCTGTTTTAAATAGTAGTATTGCAGCTTTGATCGCGCGTATAGACCTAAGAGCTACTTGGTCTTTGGCTTTCATAGCTTCTTTCAGATCGTTTGTAATTAATGACTCTAAACTCATATTATTCTGGTATTATTTGATTTTTTAATTTATTGGTAATTTCCACAAATTCTGCCACACCAAGCTGTTCTGGACGTTGTGTAAAAAACGGATCTTCGAGTATGGATGGATCTTGCACCAATGGTTTCAAAGTATTGCGCAACATTTTACGTCTTGAATTAAAACTTGTTTTTACCACTGTTCTAAACAATCGATCATCACAAGGAAGTTCAAAATTTTCCTTTCTTTTTAATCTGATCACACTAGAGTTAACCTTTGGTGGTGGACTAAATGAACCTGGAGCTACATCTATTATTGTTTTCCCTTCATAATAGGCTTGAACAAGGACACTTATAACACCATATGTTTTAGAACCCGGTGGAGACACAACTCTATCGGCTACTTCTTTTTGAAACATTCCCACCATCTCAGGAACTAACTCCTTGGAATTGATCATTTTGAATAAGATCTGTGATGAGATATTATAAGGATAATTGCCTATCAAGTAAAATTGTTCTCCATTAAAAACTTTGGATAAATTCAACTTTAAGAAATCTAAAAAAATGATCTGATCAGGATTCAACACATTGTTTCGAGTAAGGAAAGCCACCATATCTTGATCTGCTTCCACTACTTTCAGATTAGTGTCGTGTTTGGATAAGTACTTTGTGAGAACTCCTTTTCCAGGACCAATTTCAAGGACATTTCTGATTCCTTCGGTTTTTAGGAGACTGTTAGCAATTTTTTCTGCCACATGTTCATTCACCAAAAAATGCTGTCCAAATGATTTTTTTGCTTTCATATTTATCGAAGATAGCACAAAGGTACGAATTTATTTTTTGTCTGTCGAGTTTATTAAAACCAACTATCCTATAGCAATTTTATATCTTTAAAGTCTAAAATCCTGAACAGAGTGATTATAATCTTTGATCAGAATGAGATATATTGGACTGTTTTTTAGAATGATTGTCTTATCTTTGTGATCTTTTTTATATAAATGTACAAAAATGGCAAGTTTAGATAATACTCTTTTACAGCAATTAATCATTGATGCACTTCACGAAGATATTCATGAAGGAGATCATACATCATTAGCTTGTATTCCTGCAGATGACCGTAGCAATGCAAAACTTCTTGTAAAATCTGAAGGTGTGATTGCAGGAGTAGCTATTGCGGAAGCCATTTTTAAACATGTAGACCCTACAGCTACCCTTGACATTAAAATCCAAGATGGAGAAGATGTAAAATATGGAGATGTCGCTTTTTATGTGGAATGTAATTCACAAGCATTACTGAAAGCTGAGCGATTAATTCTAAATACGATGCAACGACTAAGTGGTATTGCGACTTTGAGCAGTCGTTTTGCATTCGAAGTAGAAGGACTTCCTGTCAAGATTTTGGATACAAGAAAAACAACACCTTTGATAAGATTTCTTGAAAAATGGGCTGTGAAAGTTGGAGGTTGTGAGAACTATCGCATTGGACTTTACGATTGGATTATGATCAAAGATAACCATGTAGATGCTTGTGGTTCGCACACGGAAGCCATTTCAAAAGTTCATGAATATTTAAAAAATAATAACTTAGATCTTGGTATTACGGTAGAAGTCAGAAATTTGGTAGAACTTCAAGAAGTACTCAATAAAGGCGGCGTGACTAGAATCATGTTTGATAATTTCGAATTACCAATTTTGGCAGAAGCCGTAGCGCATGTAGATGGACGATTTGAAACGGAAGCTTCAGGTGGTATCACTTTGCAATCTGTGCGTAAAGTAGCAATGACCGGTGTTGACTATGTTTCGGCAGGGGCATTGACCCACTCAGCTGGATGTCTAGATTTGAGTCTTAAAGTGATTAAAGATTAGTAGTTTTTTATGAGCAAATTAGACAAGATCCTCCATTATTTTCCGGAAACCGAACTTCCTATTATTGTTTCAGAAGATTATCTTAGTGATTACGAAACCAATGCTGATCCATTTCCACAAGTATTTATTGATGAAGTATTACTCGAATGGGAAAAAGATGCAGACGAATTTACAGAATTTATTCCTTGCTTTAGGTTGCCGAAGGAAGAAAAATTTAATACTGTGGTGTATTGGAAAGGTGCACTTCTTAGATATGACTTTATTATGGTCACCCTTGACAAAAATGGCGAACTTATTAATAAAAAATCTATCGCAAGTACCATCGTAAACGATAATGTCATCAAAAAATCTGTAGCTTCTATCGAGCCAGATCTTATCATCAATATCATTGCAGGACAAACTCTCGATGGTGAAGAATATGATGCATCGATGTCCAAAGCTTTTGCAATGGAAGTATTGCCTACTGGTGAGATTATATTTGCATTGGATACATTGAATTGAGATTTAAATTTGTAATCAATATTTTCAAAATACTTAGTCCTTGGTGGTCTAAAACTGACAGACATTCTGTGAGTTTACAGTAATTTAATGTACATTTTCTGAACTTAATGCACATTTTATTGGTTAACTATTGATGTTAAACAAACAAAATGATTAGAAAACCAAGACAATTAAAAGACGCAGAACTACTCAATCAAATAGAAAAGCTCCTCTCTAAGAATCCAAAAACTCGCTTCACAGTTACCCAAATTTCTAGAAAAATAAACGTAGCAAATCCACCTGATGCCATCCAAAGATCGCTTCAAAAATTAGTTGGAGATAAAAAAGTGGTCAAATTTTCTGAAGATCGCTACAAATGGGAAGTTTTCACACCCGAAAGAGCACAAAGATCCAATAGAAAATCAGAAGACACCATTCTCTATACGGGAACGGTAGATATGACACGATCAGGAGCAGCATATATTATCCATACAGAATCAGTAGAAGACATTTACGTCCACTCAAAAAATCTGAAAGGTGCGCTTCACAAAGACCAAGTCACCGTAGCTGTCACCGAAAGTAGGTCTCGCAGAAGACCTGAAGGCAGAATAGTTTCTATAGAAAAAAGAGCACTTGCACGCGTCATTGGGCATATCAAATATTTTGACAAATTTGCAGTTGTATTTCCCGAAAATACCAAAATTTTTCCTGAAGTGATGGTTCATCATGACCAAACTTTAGCTAGTAAAGATGATGATCGGGTCGTTGTGGAGATTACAGAATGGGGAAAAGGACAAAATAAATCCATTTGGGGAAAAGTCATAAGCATTCTTGAGAATCTGACAGACCATGAGATGAATATGCAATCTATCTTATTGTCAAATGGTTTTGACCCTGAATTTTCGGAAGAAGTACTTTCTGAAGCAGCTTCTCTTCATGGTGACATTACAGATGATGAGATAGCTAGAAGAAGAGATTTCCGTCAAGTCTTCACAAGTACGATTGATCCATTGACTGCCAAAGACTTTGACGATGCTTTATCTTACAGAATCCTAGACAATGGAAATATAGAAGTCGGTATCCATATAGCTGATGTGACGCATTACTTAAAAGAAGATACTGCTTTGGACAAAGAAGCTTTCAGACGATCCACATCTGTTTATCTGGTAGATCGGGTTTGCCCGATGTTGCCAGAGGAGCTGAGTAATGATCTTTGTTCCCTAAATCCACATGAAGACAAATATACTTTTGGAGCAGTTTTCGAATTTGACGATAAGTATAATATTGTCAAAGAATGGTATGGAAAGACAATTATCCATTCTGATAGACGATTTACCTATGAAGAAGCACAAGAGCGAATAGAAACCAAAGAAGGAGATTTTGCAGTGGAGATAAATGCATTAAATGCCATTGCACTCAAGCTACGAGCAGATAGGTATAAAGAAGGTTCTATAAGTTTTGAATCTGAAGAAGTCCAATTTATCCTAGATGAAAACAACCTTCCTGTAGGAATGTATGTGCGTGAGCGTAAGGATGCACACATGTTAGTAGAAGATTTTATGCTATTGGCAAATAAAAAAGTGGCTAGCTATGTTTACCACAAAGCCAAACCTGAAATTCCTTTTGTATATCGAGTCCACGACCTTCCAAATCCCGACAAACTAGCTGATTTTGCATTATTTGCAGCAGAATTGGGTTTTAAATTTAAGATGGACAAACCACAACAAATAGCCGAATCTTTCAATAAACTCGCGGAAGCTTCCAAAGAAAATCAGCAACTAAAAATGCTAGAACCATTGGCCATTCGTACCATGGCAAAAGCTGAATATACGACCAATAATATAGGCCACTATGGTCTAGGCTTTGAACATTACACGCATTTCACATCACCGATAAGAAGATATTCTGATGTTTTAGTTCATAGAACTTTATTCAAAAACTTAGAAAACAATATCGTACGTGAAGACAAGGAAGCCATGGAGAAAAAGGCAAAACATATATCCGAAATGGAACGAAAAGCAAATGATGCAGAACGTGAATCCGTAAAATATATGCAAACGGTCTATATTTCTAAGTTTATTGGTCAGGTCTTTGAAGGCATCATTTCTGGGATTATCGAAAAAGGAATATTTGTAGAATTACTAGAAAGCAAAGTAGAAGGTCTTGTGACATTCGATAGTTTAGGCGAGATATATACGGTACCTACGAGTAGACTGAAAGCAAAATCAAGAATCTCTGGGGACGAATTTAGCATGGGGCAAACTGTAAAAGTAAGAATAACAGCTGCTGATCCTGAAACCAAAAGAACGGATATGGAACTTGTACGAGAAGACTAAGAAATAGGTTAGTCGTAGTGTCTTCGCTACGATTTAGTATCACGCGGATTCCAGCCGCCGTATCGATTTTTTTAAAAATACTTGAAATTTTAAGGACCTACTTTTGCAACTGCAGTATCAAGTTTACATAAAATGTACGTCCCCAATGTAAGTTTTGTTGGTTACTAGCTTCGATATGTATACCGTTATTATTGTTAGCTTGTAATTCTCTTATGTTAAATAAATTTTTTACGCCAGTGTTGATTCTAATTTTTTTATTCAGGAAGTGTGTAGACAGTCCTGAATTCAACATATTGTAACTATTTGTCGTGCCTTGTTCTGTTTTTCCATCTTGGTTATAGAAAAATGGTGTTTTACCAGTAAGTTTTTGCCAAATATTCCAGCTCAATTTTCCATCCAAAAATGTAAATGTCAAGTCATTAGTCCAGTCAGTAGACCAAAGCAAATCAGAAGTCCCATTATTTTCAATATTCGAATTATGAAATCCTGTCGATATGACATCTGACTGAAATCTCAGCCAATTCCCAACATTGGCATTCACCCTAAAACTTGCTCCTTTTGTTTTCCATGTCTCTACATTACGATACTCATAGTGCACAGGTCCGAGAGCTGTAAGGATGATTCTGTCATTTACTTTATTATAAAAACCAGTCGCGGTGAGTGTGATATCTACTTTGTTAAAATTAAATGTTTTCCAAGTGATTTCACCTCGAAGGTTTAGCGATCTTTCAGGATTCAAATTACTATTTCCTATGACAAAATGATTGACATCTATAAAGTTAAAAAACAACTCTTTTAGCGAAGGTGATCTAAATCCATATGCGTAAGAAAATCTCGTTTGGAATGGTAACTTAGGCTGCCACAATAACCAAGTAGAAGGTGTCACCGCTGAACCATAACGCATATTAATGGTCCATCTTGCCCCTGTTTGAAGGGTTAATTGATTACTAACCCTGACTTTTCCACTAGCAAACAATCCTAAATCATTGGTAATTGCTTCACCAGGATTTGTTGAAGTAGTATCAATAAGTCTAGTTCCAGTAGCCGTTTCGAAATAGTTTTCAAGGCCGAAAAGGTAATTCCATTTTCTAGCTTTATTGTCAATGGCATAAGTAAATCTAGAAAGATATCCTGTGGCAGATGATGTATCTTGCATGCCATCTAACAACAATTGAGTATCTTGTTCAAAATCCATTCTATAGGAATTTTTGATCCTTTGGAAACCATTATATCCTAGTGTTGCCTGAAAGAGATTTTTCGACTTAGTCCATCTATCCATATGAAAACTGATATCTTGTCTATCAGTCAAATAATAATCATCAAAAGCATATGGTCTGAAATTTGGTCTTTTTAAATCTCCAAGATTATCTACTTTTTCGCTCAAAATATTGGCAGAAAGCCTAAAATCCATACTTTCAGAAGGTGTGAATCTTACAAATGCGCGACCAGACTGTTGTCTTTTTGGGTTCCAAATTTGATCTCTTCCTTTACTTGTATCTATAGCAGGAATAAAGTTTTGCAAACTTCCTGTCGCTTGTACGATCCATTTATTTTTTGAATACCCTACTCTAGCTGTCAAATTTCTGAACCCATTTGTTTCATATTGACTATTAAGTTCCGTATCAAATTTTGCCAATTGACTCTTTTTTGTAATCAAATTGATGACGCCACCTGAAGCTTCCGAACCATAAAGTAGCGATTGTGCTCCTTCTATAATCTCCACTCTTTCTATAGAACTTAATGGAATCTGTCCTGCATCGATGTTTCCATTAAGCCTTCCTACTATAGGTACACCATCTATCAGTATTTTAAGATTTTCACCTTTGAGACCATTGACACTTACATCACTACCTAAGATGGCGTCTTGTGTGATACGAATGTTAGGCTCGGTCTGAAGTAATTCTTGAAGATTGACCACGGATCTTTGTTCTATGGTCTTACGATTAATGACACGTACAGAATTGACCGTTTCACGTGTATCAGTGGGTGTAAACTGAGCAGTTATCACTACCTGATCTATTTTATCTTCCATGATCGTATCCCTTTGCTGTTGTCCACAAAGTGTTGATATCGAACCAATAAAAAGAATACAAATAGTGATAAACTGCTTCATTTATAATTAAAATTTATAACTTAACTACTTTTTTGGTTACCACATTAAGACCACCACTTGTCAATCTTACCAAATACATCCCTTTTGTCCACATTGAAGTATTTACATCATACATCTTGAAACCTGAAAAACGATCTAATGACTGATTCATGATTACTTGACCATTTACATCTGTCACCTGAAGCACAAGGTTGTTTCCTGTCAATTCTTTTGCATCTAAACCGATAAATAGTTGGTCTTGAACCGGATTAGGGAAGATACCTGCTTCGATATTTTGAACATCATTTGAAGATGAAAAAATACCCAAGTCTGTTTTTTCAAAGACTGCGTTTCCTGTAGGACTACCTTCGAAATCAAAGAAATGAAGTTTCCACACTTTGCTATCTGCAGTTTTTACAAAAAACACCTTATTATCATCAAGAGACCAAGACGTACCTACCAATGTTTTCCAGTCAAAACCAATAATATCTGTACGACCACTAAAGTCATTTACATATGCCGCATAAGTTACTGTTGCAGGATCCACACCATCAGCTTCTGCTACTTGTATACCTGGACCTGTCAAAACTCCTGTCACATTATATAATTGCTGAATTGTTCCATTAGGATCCGTTGCTAAAGCTATATATCGACCATACATAAAGTCGTATCCACCTGTGGGAAGAACATCTACGGTTTCGTTAGTAGTGAAGGAAAAGAATATTAATTTCTGACCTTTGTTGTCTACAAGTTTATTAAGCTTTTTTACAACTTCATTGCTTCCATCTAGATTTGCATATTTGAAGGTGTAGGTAGTGCCTATTAGTGATTCAATTTTTATTTTTTTGAATTCACCATTCCTCAATTTTAAAACATAAACTTTGTCACCCACTACAGATTGTGCCATAGGATTGTAACTTCCCCAACCATAATCAAAAGGACTTAAAGTATCTCTTGTTTCATTAAAGGCACCATAATTCCAAGACAATTTGCTATTAATGTATTTTGTGGTTGTGATTTCACTAAGATTAATCTCTGCCCCGAAATTAGAAGTATTTGCGTAATAAAGTTCTGTTTGTGGTAAGTTTTGGCCCATCGTACTACCAGCCGACTCATTAATGAAGATACCTGCATCTGGAGTTCCAAATGCTGTGAATGCCAAATCCCAAGAGTCATTATTGACTTGTTTTTCGGTGCCGTCACTTAGCCTAACATAACTTTGTTTGTTATATCCTGCGCCACATGAAATCAATTGGGGCGTTTGCGCAAATAGGATAGAAGATGAGATCGTAAATAATAATAGTGTAAAATATTTTTGCATTATCTGGTTGTTAATGAATTAATTAAATTATGCCACAAAGATACTAGGACAGACGATGACCTAGGATTTTCAGATGTCAAAGGATTGTCATAAATAAAACAAGGACTATCAGATATAATATTGTAGAGATCCAACATGATTTTTTAGGCGTAAAATTTCGTTTCAACACCAAAATTTTATGCTTAAAAACATGCAAAAAGCTTTATTTTCATTCACAATTTCAAGAAATACACTTTCTTTAATGCATTATTTTTAGTCATTTGTAAATTATTGTAAAAAGCTATTATCTTTGATCTAAATCAATCAAAGCCAATATGACACCTACATATATTTTAGCGATGGATCAAGGGACTACAAGTAGCCGGGCTATAATTTTTGACAAAAAGGGACAAATTATCTCAATAGCGCAAAAAGAATTTACCCAAATTTTTCCACAGTCTGGTTGGGTAGAACATGACCCAAACGAAATTTGGTCTACTCAGATAGGTGTTGCTGCTGAAGCTATTACAAAAGCCAGACTCACAATCCAACAAATTGCTGCAATAGGTATTACCAATCAAAGAGAAACCACTGTAATTTGGGATAGAAATAGTGGACAGCCCATTTATAATGCAATAGTATGGCAAGACAGACGTACCGCAGATTTTTGTGATAAGCTGAAAAAAGATGGTAATGATGACCTTATCCAACAAAAAACAGGACTTATTATAGATGCATACTTTAGTGCTACCAAAGCAAAGTGGATCTTAGACAATGTAGATGGTGCGCGAGAAAAGGCTACAAAAGGTGAATTATGTTTTGGCACTATAGATACATGGTTGATATGGAAACTTACAAATGGGCAGATACATGCTACTGATGTAACGAATGCGTCTCGTACCATGTTATGTAATATTCATACATTACAGTGGGATGGGGAACTTCAAGATATTTTTGATATTCCTGGCAATATGCTACCACAAATCCGCAGTAGCAGTGAAGTCTATGGCTACACACAAAATGTACTCACAGCCACAAATATACCTATAGCAGGAATAGCTGGAGATCAGCAGGCAGCACTTTTTGGTCAGATGTGTATTCATCCTGGAATGGTTAAAAATACATATGGAACAGGTTGTTTTATGCTCATGAATACTGGATCAAAAGCAGTCATTAGTCAGAATAAATTATTAACTACAGTCGCTTGGAAAATAGGTGATGACACCCAATATGCTCTTGAAGGAAGTGTATTTATAGCTGGCGCCGTTGTGCAATGGTTAAGAGATGAAATGCAGATAATAAGGAGTTCGTCCGAAATTGAAAATTTAGCAACCGAAGTTGACGATACAGATGGTGTGTATATAGTGCCTGCATTTGCTGGATTGGGTGCTCCTTATTGGAATCAATATGCACGCGGTACTATCACAGGAATAAGTAGAGGCACCACAAAAGCACATATAGCAAGAGCAGCATTAGAAAGTATTGCCTATCAAACTGTAGATGTTCTTAAAGCAATGGAAGCAGATGCTGGAATTTCTATTAAAGAATTGCGAGTAGATGGTGGGGCAACCGTCAATGACTTCCTTATGCAGTTCCAAAGCGATGTCTTAAACTGCAAAGTAGTAAGGCCAGAAATTACAGAAACCACTGCTCTAGGCGCTGCATATTTAGCTGGATTGGCAGTCGGATATTGGGAAAGCATTGATGACATTAAGAACCAATGGAGCATCGAGAAAACCTTTTCGCCAGATATATCAAATGATAATAGAGACTCCTTATATATAGGTTGGTTAAAAGCTGTTAATGCTTCGGTATCATTAACAAAATAGCAAAAAATTTCTATGAATAGAAATGATCAATTAATAACAATAGAAACCACACCTATTTGGGACATCGTGATCATAGGAGGTGGTGCTACAGGTCTAGGATCGGCGCTCGATGCTGCAAGCCGTGGATTCAAAACACTTTGTATTGAGAAAACTGATTTTTCTAAGGGAACGTCTAGCCGATCTACTAAACTGATCCATGGAGGAGTGAGATATTTAGAACAAGGTAATTTTGCCATGGTCAAAAGTGCATTACACGAAAGATGGTTTATGCTCAAGAATGCACCTATCTCCACCAAAAAAATTCCTTTTATACTGCCAGTTTTTAGTTGGTGGCGGTATTACTATTATGGTTTTGGACTGATGTTATATGATTTTTTGTCTGGGAAATTTAGTATTGGCAAAACCAGTTTTTTAAGTAAAAATGACGTCATCGAAAAGATTCCTGAAATCAGAGAAAAGTCGCTAAAAGGTGGTATTCTTTATTATGATGGTCAGTTTGATGATAGCCAAATATGTATTTCATTGGCCAAAACAGCTATTTCAAAGGGTGCAACAGTCATAAACCATATGGCGTTTGATTCATTTATATATGAAAATGGAAAGATCATAGGTATCAATGCTTTGGATACTATTGATCATAAAAAATTAGAAATAAAAACAAAAGTAGTCATAAATGCTACAGGTGTATTTGCAGATGATATTATGCAAAAAGATAGTGAAAAACATATTCCTATTGTGTCACCTTCGCAAGGAATCCACCTTGTCGTAGATAAAAAGCATTATAATGCAAATGATGCCATGCTGATTCCAAAGACTACAGATGGACGGATACTTTTTGCAGTTCCGTGGCTCAATAAAGTAGTAATAGGCACGACTGATATCAAAACAAGTCAAATAGTCGAAGAACCTATCGCTACAGAAGAAGAAATCATGTTTGTATTAGAGAATTTCAACTTGTATACGAATCAAAAGCTGACCATCAAAGATATCAAATCAGTTTTTGCGGGCTTGCGCCCACTTGTTAAAATGAAAAATATACAATCTACAGCAGATTTGATAAGAGACCATACCATTGCAGTTTCACCATCAGGTCTTGTCACCGTGACAGGTGGCAAATGGACTACATATCGTAAAATGGCTCGTGACGCTGTAAACAAAGCCTTAAGATCAAGTGCACTTCCTTTCAGAAGATGCAAAACAAGGAGAATAAAGTTGTTGACCATAAACACATTAATGATGGAAATAAACAATGCAAAACTTCATCAAGATTTTGAATACACAATAAATGATGTGCATAATGCCATTCATAACGAAATGGCATGTACATTAGAAGATATACTCGCTAGAAGGATTAGGTTATTATTTCTTGATGTAAAAGTAGCTTTGGAAGTAGCTCCTAAAGTCTGCAGTATTTTACAGCAAGAATTAAAAAAGGATGATAATTGGTATCATCAACAAATAGATTCCTTTGCAAAACTTGCTCAAGGATATCTCCCTAAATGAAATATTTATTTTTTAAAATTTAAAACGTAAAACCAAAATTATGTTACCATTTGTCAGCGAATTTATTGGAACAGCCATTTTGATTATTTTTGGAAATGGTGTAGTGGCTAATGTTGTATTAAATAAAACTAAGGGACAACAAAGCGGGTGGATTGTAATCACTTTTGGATGGGCAATGGCCGTATTTATTGCTGTTTATATCGCAGCTAAAGGAAGTGGAGCACATCTTAATCCAGCAGTGAGTTTATCATTAGCATTGATGGGCAAGATGGAATGGACACAACTTCCTATCTATGTTATTGCACAAATATCAGGGGCAATGATGGGACAGGTTTTCGTTTGGCTAGCATATCGAGACCATTTTAATGTAACAGAAAATAAGGACCTCATACTTGCGACATTCAGTACTTCGCCAGCCATACCGAATAAATTTAACAATTTTATATCCGAATTAATAGGCACATTTATTTTTATCCTTGGTGTTTTATTTATTCTCGCTCCTTCCACTTCTTTGGGATCTTTAGACGCCTTACCTGTTGCATTATTGGTTTTTGGTATTGGCTTAAGTTTAGGAGGCACTACCGGATATGCCATAAACCCAGCTAGAGATCTTGGCCCTCGAATTATCCACGCCATAATTTCCATACCACATAAAGGAAGTAGCGAATGGCATTACAGTTGGGTGCCTATTTTAGGTCCATTGGCTGGCAGTGCATTAGGAACATTAGTATTTCAATTATTGAATTTGTAAGATATTGGTTATAAGTCAATAAATACCCAAACATCGCATCCAAGGCGAGGCAAAGCCATCTCTAATTTTGTCAGTTTATTGTAATTATTTTTGTCCAAATTGGCTATTATAAAAGGTAAATAGCAGTAAATGCTACGTTCATACATACCAGAAATAAAAATAACTAATTATTTAAAAATATTTGTTTAACTTATTGTTGCATATTGTTAAACAAAACCATACCTTTGTGACAACAAATAAAGAATCGTATGTCAACAATAGAATTTAATCAAAATTTTCACTTCCTAACGGAGTCGTTAAATGCTTTTGCGTACAGTCTTACTAAAAACTCTGAAGATGCAAAAGACCTTTATCAAGAAACTGCATTCAGGGCAATCAATAATAGGGACAAGTTCAGACCTGAAACAAACTTTAAGGCATGGACTTTTACCATTATGAAAAACATTTTTATCAATAATTATAGAAAGAAGGTAAAAGCAAATACCATCTTAGATTCGACTGATAATAATTTCTTCATTGATAGTGGTAGCAATGTAATCACCAATGATGGAGGAAGGAATATTTTAATGAATGAGTTGCAAGAAATGATAACGTCTCTAGAAGATAACATCAGGATTCCATTCATTATGCATCATGAGGGATTTAAATACAATGAGATCGCAGAGAAATTTGATCTACCACTTGGTACTGTAAAAAGTAGAATATTTTTTGCAAGAAAAGCACTGAAGGATATGATCAAGAGAAGTTATGGTGATTTTGATCTGATCAGATCCCTATCTGCTTAATTAAATATTTTTCTGTTTTGTTTGTCGTAAACCATTGTAGAATAGCGTTTCTTCAGTAAATTTAGCTAATTTGTGATTTGATAAAAAGTTGTCAAAATAAAAGATTAGTATTTTCTTAACAATATTCTAAGCATCAAAACTTGATTATTGTTTAATATCGATGTACATTTGTTGCAACAAAAATAATTATCATGTCAACATTGGAATTTGATAAAAAATTTGAAGTTCTGACAGATTCGCTTAATGCATTTGCATACAATCTTACTAAAAATACAGAAGACGCTAGAGATTTATATCAAGAGACAGCTATTAGAGCTATCACAAACAGAGATAAATTCAGGCCTGACACTAATTTTAAAGCATGGACTTTTACGATAATGAAAAACATTTTCATTAATAATTATCGTAAGAAAGCAAAGTCAAACACGATAATCGATTCTACGGATAATCTTTATTTCATTAATTCAGGAAGTGCTCTAATAGAAAACGATGCAAATCGAAATATATTAATGGACGAATTAAATGGAATGATAGACTCTTTGGAAGACAATATCCGTATTCCTTTTGTTATGCATTATGAAGGTTACAAATACCAGGAAATCGCTGATGAGTTTGATCTACCGCTTGGTACTGTTAAAAGTAGAATCTTTTTTGCAAGAAAAGCATTAAAAGCAATGATTTTAGAAAGTTATGGAGATTACACTTTAGTAAGATCACTTTCAGCTTAATGGTTAAGAAATTTTAAGTTTTTTCACAAGAATATCAGAAGGTCGTAAAACAAATTACGACCTTTTTTATTTTTAATGGTATAATGCAGACCTTTTGATTACCAAATTTATCTTATTTCTCAATGAATAATTACACTTTCGCGATTGAACTCGTAAGGTGGTGGGAAGCTAACAAAAGAGATTTGCCATGGAAAAACACAAAAGACCCTTACAAAATTTGGATTTCTGAGATCATTCTTCAGCAAACAAGAGTAGAACAAGGTAAGCCATATTTTGACGCATTTATCAGAAAATTTCCAAATATTACTACACTTGCGAATGCAAAAGAAGATCAAGTGCTCAAACTCTGGGAAGGTCTAGGATACTACAGCCGAGCTAGAAATCTCCATTACACAGCTAAGTATGTTTCTGATAGTCTTGATGGAATATTCCCTTCTAGCTACCAAGATTTAATCAAGCTCAAAGGTGTGGGACCATATACCGCGGCCGCTATAGCTTCATTTGCGTATAACCTTCCACATGCTGTTGTGGATGGCAATGTGATACGATTGGTATCTCGCATACTAGGAATATCAGAACCTGTGGATAATCCAAAAGTACACAAAGACATAAATAATTTTGTTTCCAATTCTATAGAATACACATCTCCATCATCCTTCAATCAAGCTTTGATGGATTTCGGATCAATGGTTTGTAAGCCAAATAACCCAGAATGTAAGACATGTATTTTTCAGTCCTTTTGCGAAGCAAATATCAAAAACTTGGTTTCACAAATACCAATTAAAAGTAAAAAAGCACCAAGAAAAGAACGATATTTCCATTTCATTGATCTTCGTATAAATAACGAAGATACGACCATCATCGTCCAAAGATCTGATACTGATATTTGGAAAAAACTATACGAACTACCAATGTTAGAGACTTTCGACCTTCGTCCATTAATCGAACTAGAATTCAATAACAAACTGCAAGAAATATTCGGAATTAACGATCTCAATTTTGAAATTTCATTTTCAAAAAGAAAGCTAACCCAGATTTTGACCCATCAAAAAATACATGGCTTTTTTTACGAAGTCAAGGTAAACAATAAGTTAGAAAAAATAAATCCACCTTATTATTTGGTAAAACGCAAAAAAGTATCAAACTTTGCATTTCCAAAGATTATAAACGATTACATCAGAACGGCATATAATAGTTAGCATTTTTATTATCTGATGGTTTAATTTTTTTCGAAACGGCTCATAAATTAATAAATACAAGTTTATCATATGGTTAATAAAGTTACACTCGTCGGACATTTAGGTAGAGATCCAGAAGTAAGAACACTAGAAAATGGTACAAAAGTGGGTTCATTTTCACTTGCTACTACTGAAAGTTATAAAGACAAAAATGATACTTGGCAAAACCTTACTGAATGGCACAATATAGTAGTTTGGAGAGGATTGGCAGAAAGAGCAGAAAGAGATTTAAAAAAAGGTAGTCTAGCATATGTAGAGGGAAAAATCACCCACAGAAAATATCAAGATAAGGAAGGCCAAGAACGAACTACAACGGAGATAGTAGCTTCAACTCTCAACTCATTAGAACGAAGAGAAAAACAAAATACTGGAATACCAGGTGGTTTTCCATCAGTAGAAGATGATCCATTCAACAGATCTGTACCTGCTTCTAACCAAGGTACTACTAATAGTGCGCCAGTAGCGGAAGATGATGACCTACCATTTTAATAAAAAATGGTAAGATTTTTTCATAAAAACAAACATTTTGGATCCTGAACCGCCCAATCTAGAATATTTTATCTTTCAGACTGTCATACCGACTAGTACGGGTGACTTGTTATTTCCACTAATACTCTTCATTCTATTACTGATATGTTCAGGACTCGTATCTGCATCAGAAGTAGCTTACTTTTCTTTGGGTTTAAAAGATGTAAAAACATTAGAAGAAGAAAATTCGGAAAGTTCCAATCGTGCGCTTCAGTTAAAACAAAAACCGCGAAACTTACTTGCTACAATATTAATAGCAAATAATTTTGTAAATATTGCAATAGTAATTGTTGCAGATCAGATTTTAAGAATATTATTAGGTCAAGACAATTTATTGCTAATTGGCCATTGGTTATACGCAAATCTTTATGGCATCTCATCGCCAGAAGCATTGGCAGATATTTTTAATTTTTTAATCACAGTAGTAGGTGTTACATTTATCTTAGTCCTATTTGGTGAGGCAATGCCTAAAATTTACGCTACGCTAAACAAATTAAGGATAGTGCATCTGATGTCTGGTCCACTTACACTTTTATCATACACATTTAGCCCAATTAGTAGTATTTTGGTTGGATGGTCAAATGCTATGGAAAAAAGACTTGGCAACAACCATCAAAATATGACATCCAAAGAAGATATTGATACAGCTATCGATCTTACGGTGACTAATGTATCAGAATCTTCTGTTCAAGAAGCAGATATCTTGAAAGGCATTGTCAATTTCGGAGATATAGCTGCTCGTCAAATTATGCACCCTCGGATGGACATCGTTGCCATAGAAGAGTCAGAAACATTTAAGGATTTAATGAAAATTGTCAAAGATTCTGGTTACTCGAGATTACCAGTTTATAAAGATGATTTGGACAACATCATAGGCATTTTGTACGTCAAGGACTTGCTTGCTTTTACAGAAGCTCCTGAGTCATTCGAATGGCAAAAACTAATCAGAAACTCTGTTTTATTTGTACCAGAATCCAAAAAAATTGATGAACTACTAAGAGAGTTCCAACTTAAAAGAACTCACATGGCTGTGATCGTAGATGAGTATGGAGGTACTGCAGGTATTGCCACACTTGAAGACATCATGGAAGAAGTAGTGGGAGATATCAAAGACGAATTTGATCAGGATGAAGATATAGATTACATAAAAATTTCGGAAAATAATTATATCTTTGAAGGAAAAACCTTGCTCAAAGATGTGTGTAGAGTCATAGGTGAAAATACCAATTATTTTGATGAAAATAGAGGGGAAGCCGACTCATTGGCAGGGCTTATTCTGGAAGTCGTAGGACATATACCTACCTCAGAAAAAGAGATTACGATAGGTCACATAGTCCTCAAAGTAGTCACAGTCACAAAGCGTAGAATAGAAAAAATAAGCCTAATCTTACATGGGAAATAATAAATATATCTGGGTAATAGCCATCGCTTTTAGTGTGATGTCTCTATTTTCATGTAGCGAAAATGGTGTCTCAACTCCAAAGCCAAGGATGTACCCTCGTGTTATTTACCCAACTAAAAATTATATTAACTTCGACACCACCTTATGTAGTTTTGGATTTAGGTATGCTGATTTTAACAAAATAGTAAAGGATAGCTTTAAATTTGAAGGCAAACCCGCTGATCCATGTTGGTTTGATCTTCGATCTAAAGACTTAAACACTAGCTTACATTGTAGCTATTATAATATTAATGACAAAAAAGACCTCAGCAGTCTGATAGATGATGCCTTTAACCTAGCTGGAAAACATAATGTAAAAGCCAATTATAGAAAAGAAACCATCATTGAAAATAAATATGGAGTAAAGGGAATTTTATTTGATATCGAAGGTCCGGTAGCTTCACCCACTCAGTTTTATCTTACCGACGAAAAAAACCACTTCTTTAGGGCTTCACTGTATTTTAATAGTAAAGTAAATCCTGACTCGACGGCTCCAATTCTTACATTTGTAAAACAGGACATCGATACGCTCATTGCTACATTCAGGTGGAAGTAGGTTTAAACAGCTAAATAGACTTCTTTATATTTGGTATTTCCAAAATTCTATTTACATTTGATCTTATATCAAGACATTATTTATGAAGCCATTCGTCACTGTTTGTTTTACTATTTTTGTAGTATGCTTTGGGGTTTCCCAAAATATAAAAACGGATCTTAATATACAAGCATATGGAAACGTACTTATCCAATCAAAAAAACAATACATAAATATTGATTCTATTATTCATGAAATTTTGGTAGTTCAAAACATGTCAGAAACTCGATATGCAGAAATTATAAAATCCGAATTTGAAGGCAAAAAACTTACACTAAACAAACAAGAAAAATTAACAATCAAAAAAATAGCCCAAGCGTCAAATAAGCTCAAGAATGACAAACAAGAAAATATCATAAGACTATGTAATCAAAACGGAATTACCATAGATCAATATCGCGAAATAGAAAAGATGGTGACAAAAGACCCAGCAGTTCGTCAGCAATTGGTACAATATTTTGAACAAAAATCATTAGAGTGATGAAAAACATTATAAGCTTATTAATAGGTGTGTTTTTGTCTAGTAATGTTTTTACTCAACCTCCAATCGATAGATATAATTCAAACTTATTTTCTACTATTTCAGAATCAACCAATATTCTTTTTAGTAGTAATGTTCCACAACCCGTACCAGGTGGTGGTTTTTATGAATCTATCACGGGATATCCACTCAATGTTGATGAATTTAGTACAACTCCAGTAAACTTGTACATGAATATTTTCCAACCTACAGGAGATACCCTGAGCAAAAGACCACTGATCATCATTTGTTTTGGTGGTGGATTTGTGACAGGAAGCAAGGATCATTGGAGTATAAGATTACTGGCACAAGAACTCGCTAAAAGAGGCTATGTCACAGCTGTAATTGATTACAGATTGGGTATGAATATCTTTGATGCTGAGCTGTCAAAACGAGCCGTTTATAGGGGCGTACAAGATGGAAGATCTGCTGTTAGATTTTTTAAAGCTGATGCAGCTAATGCAAATTCATATCGAGTAGATCCTGATCATATATATATTGGCGGACACAGTGCTGGTGCTTTTGTTGCTACCCATAATGCATATTTAGATACAGAAGTGGAGAGACCTGCTTCTACCTACGTATGGCAACAAGGCTGCGGTTTTTTGGATTGGAATACTTGTTGGTGTCCTGATCAAGGTTGTCTTGACTGTGCAGGAGACAACCAATCGTACAGCGGACACGCCAAAGCTATTTTTTCATTAGCAGGAGCACTTGGTGACACAGAATACATGGAAGGAAATGAAGATCCTAAAGTAGTCATGTTTCATAGTGAAGATGACGAGACAGTGCCATATGAGTCGGGCGAACCTTTTGGGAGTCTTTTGTGGGCTGTGGTAGGTTCAGATTTGCCTGTAGTGTATGGTTCTACTCCTATGTCAGATAGAGCCGACAATATTGGTTTGCCAAAGGATTTTTATACATATACAAATCGAGGTCATGACGTTCATGAACAAACATCTAGTACTTTATATACTGACATTGTTCCTGGCATTTCTGACTGGTTTTTTGATGAGTTGTTAAAACCAAATCAACATGTAATAAGTGGCAAAATCTATGTTTGTAACTCCACACCAGAACAAATATATGAAGTTACGCCAGATTTAGCTAGCTATTATGATTGGGAAATAATAGGCGGAAGCTTTGTTAATATGTCAAACTGGGATAACCAAGTTACAGTAATATGGGATATAAATGCCCCAATCAAATCTATCTCAATGACACCATATAGCTCATTAGATGCCAAAGGTGATGAAGTAGTACTAAATATTACAACTGCTTCTAGCTTCCAAAATACTTGGATGCTCGGATCAAATACTTGGTCAAATGATGAAGGCTGGACATTGGGTCAATTACCTGAATCGTGCCATAATGTCGTCATTCCTAATCAAACATCTGAAATAAATATCAATGTACATCCAAACATATCTACTACTATCAAATCACTGTATATAGGAACAAATGCCACACTTACTGTACAAAACCCTTCACAGATTACAGTGCAAGACTAATCAAGGGATTTAATCACCTTTTGTGTTTTGATAGTTTTACCACTTTCTGAATGAACTGAGATTAAATATAAACCTACGGGAAAATTGGAAAAATCAAAATTCGCAATCTCGGAACCTAGTACTTGCCTTTGAGTTACAACTTGTCCTTGATTATTTGTTATCGCGATTGTTTCATTACCGCTAAGTCCTTCTATCATTAGTAAGTCTGATACTGGATTTGGATAAATATTTACAGTAGTGACATCATTGGGGTCATTGACACTAGATGTAATCTTTTGTAAACTCAAGAAAAACAATACCGTATTTGTGATTGCAGGAGTTACACATTGACCATGGTTTGAACTTGGGCTTACATCTGTAACCATTAAATTTGGTGCTCCATTTGCTGACATAGTATCTCTAGCTACAATACTATTCAAATATGGGACTTGATCATCTGCCTTACAATAAAATATTCTAGTCGGTATCTGTGGTGCCCAATCAAATACATCGTTTTCTTTGAGAATTAGATTGGCAGGATGGAGTGGATTGTTCTTGATTTCTTCTTTCACATCATCACGTATCATTCGCCCACCTACAGATGCTCCAGTATTCGACTGCAAAAGTTGAATAAGTTTAATATTCAAAGAAGTAAGCGAAATGACGCCATCGTAATATCTTTTGATATCAGCGACATATTCGGCTTTAAAAAACTCATTCAAATCGCTAAATAAATTTCCATTGACTTCATTAAATCCCAAAACAGTATTTGGGACGTATGCAGGGTAAAAGTACGGCACATCACCCAAAATCAAATCACGCATGACTCCTGACAAACTATATGGACCTGATAAGTGTGCTGCTGCCGTTATCGAAATTGGACCTTGGGTCTCTTCTAAATATTTGTGCAGAGCCATGGATGCATACCCACCTTGCGAATAACCCGTCACAAAAAGTTGATCATTTGTAAAAACACTATTTGTTGCTGACCATTCAGCACAAGCAGTTAACATATCCATGGATGCAGAAACTGTCGTAGCTCCATGGACGTATGTCTGAAACCCTCTACCATCTCCCATTCCAACATAATCCGGTAAAATAGTTACAAATCCAAGACCCGCAAATAACAAACCTAACTGACCTTCTTCGCCACCACTACTTCCATACCTAGACGGAACACAAGTTTTGCAATCTGAAGTTCCGTGCTGATACACAAGTCTTGGATATTCAAAAGATAAATCATCCGGAACAACCATAAGTCCTGATAAAGTATCTTGATTACCTTTTGCATCTGGAGATATATAATTGACAGCATAATATTTAGCCCCGTATTTTACGAATGGAAGGCTAAACATGGTAGTGATTTGCTGTTTTGTTCTTGCTCCTTTGTAAGTTACAGAAACAAGTTTTTGGCTATGTGTAGTGCCAAAAAAGAAACAAAAGATTAATAAAATACCTACAAAATGTTTCATGATAAATATTTGATTTAAATATTTTCCAAAAATAATCTAATCCCTTGATATTTTGACACTTTTCTTCTATAATTAATATTTAATGATTTACATTTGTCAAGTATTACACTTTAGCATTATACAAATTAATAGATTTATATCAACCATAATTAGAATCATAATGAAGATTATTTTCGCTTTTAGTTTACTTGTTTTTTTAGCATCTTGTCAACCTAAAGATTTACCTACTGTATTTACTCAATCAGAAGGATACGCAATCATGAAAATATCCCACGAAACCACAAAGACTGAGCTGGAACAAATGTCCGTAAAACTAGCTAAACAAGGTATTAAAATCGTTTTTTCTTCATCAGAATTTTTTGAAGATGGGAAAATAAGAAATTTGAAACTTGGCGTCGAAACTCCTGATGGTAACAGAGGTTCTACATCAGCTGACCTTGTTGTTTTGCAATTTAAATATTATGGCTTTATTTACCAAAAAGATGGAAATCCTGTTTTTCAAATAGGTAATATTTAATGGTTTGGGATAAATTTTTGACTATAAACATCTACCTTCGCACTACCTAATCAAATAATAAAAATCATGCAATTACATAATTATGCTCTCGGAAAATGGATAGAAGGCTCAGGCGAAGGTCAAAAACTCTATGACGCTAGTACAGGTGCAGAAGTGGCCACAGCTAGTAGCAATGGACTTGATTTTGAAGAAATGCTGGATTATGGTCGAAGGATAGGCAACAAAAACCTGCGAAAAATGACCTTCCAAGAACGGGGCAGAATGCTCAAAGCATTGGCTCTATATCTAATGGATCGAAAGGAAAAATATTATGAAGTAAGTTATAAAACAGGCGCAACACGTATCGACTCATGGATAGATATAGAAGGAGGAATCGGTAATCTTTTCGCTAATGCAAGCCTGAGACGTAAATTTCCTGACCTGCCATACTATACGGAAGGCGATCCCGTAGGCCTCAGTAAAGGTGGTACATTTATGGGTCATCACATTTTGGTACCCAAAGAAGGTGTAGCTGTACATATCAATGCTTTTAATTTTCCCGTTTGGGGAATGCTCGAAAAATGTGCTGTCAACTGGCTCGCAGGTATGCCTGCAATTGTAAAGCCTGCAACTTTAACATCCTTTGTGACCGAATCAGTAGTGAAGGATATCATTGCTTCAGGAATTTTGCCAGAAGGAGCACTTCAACTTATATGTGGTAGTGCAAGAACCATTCTTGATCACGTCAATTATCAAGATGTAGTCACTTTTACTGGATCTGCTAGTACGGGTATCATGCTTAAGTCAAATCCCAATATCATCCGAGAAGCAGTGCCATTCAATATGGAAGCAGACTCGCTCAATAGTATAATTTTAGGCCAAGATGCAGCACCAGGCACCGCAGAATTTGATCTTTTCATCAAAGAAGTCAGAAAAGAAATGACTATCAAATGTGGTCAAAAATGTACTGCAGTTCGAAGGATCATCGTGCCTGCTGACTATATGGAAGATGTACAAATCGCTATTGGCAAAGCGCTAACTGGACTTGTTATCGGCGATCCACGTATAGAAGGCGTACGTATGGGTGCACTTGCAGGCCAAGAGCAAGTAAAGGAAGTAAAGGAAAAACTTGCTGAGTTGATGTCATTTTCTCAGTTGGTTTATGGAGATTTGGAAAGTTTTGAAGTCACACATGGAACCAAAGACAAAGGAGCGTACATGGCCCCTATTTTATTGAGGAATGATAAGCCTTTCGAACAAATAGGCACCCATGAAATAGAAGCTTTTGGTCCTGTATCTACGATGATGCCATATCACGACCTAGACGAAGCGATAGAGTTGGCTAGAAAAGGTAAAGGTTCGTTGTGCAGTTCCATCGTCACTTTTGATGACAAAATAGCTCGTGAATATGTGGTCAATGCCGCAACACATCATGGTAGAATTTTAGTACTTAATAGAGAATCAGCCAAAGAAAGCACCGGTCATGGTTCTCCTATGCCATTGCTAGTCCATGGAGGACCAGGTAGAGCAGGTGGCGGAGAAGAAATGGGTGGAATGCGAGGTGTAAAACACTATATGCAGCGATGTGCTATCCAAGGTACACCAACGACGCTATCCCATATCACCCAACAATATCAATATGGTGGAAAGTATATTGAAGATGTCAAACATCCATTTAAAAAACACTTCGAAGAACTCGAAATAGGTGAGACACTCATTACACACAAACGTACAGTCACAGATGCAGATATCGTCAATTTTGCCAATGTATCTTGGGATCATTTCTATGCACACACAGATGCAACATCATTAGAAGGCACACCATTTACACAGAGAGTGGCACATGGTTATTTCGTATTATCAGCTGCCGCAGGTCTATTTGTAGATGCTGCCAAAGGACCAGTTATGCTTAACTATGGTCTAGAAGAATGTCGTTTTACTAAGCCAGTCTATCCAGGTATGACCATAGGTGTACGACTTACCGTCAAAGAGAAGGTAGCTCAAGAAAAAAGAGAAGACGAAGATTATACAAAAGGCATTGTCAAATGGCTCGTGGATGTTTATGATGAGACTGGAGAGACGGTAGCGATTGCCACTATACTGACGATGGTTAGGATGAAAGGTTAATTGGTTTAAGTATTGTCATTTAAATATTGAACTTTCACTTACCCTTTCGCTGACTAAACAACCACGGCAACAACTCAGGCTCTCTAATAGCGGCTTCCCAAATTCCATGATTTCCTTCGGGATACTCTGTATATCTTGGATTTTTGCCCAATTCCTTCAGTTTTGCGACCAAGTCTCTGGAAAGCTCAGGTTTTACCACATCGTCCTTAGCACCGTGGAAGATCCAAAGTGGCACATCTTTATAATTTTTAACCTTCTCGAAGTCTGATCCACCACAAATAGGTACAGCAGCAGCTATGATTTCTGGTCTCCTACTCAGTAAATCTAAGGTACCAAATCCACCCATTGACAAACCGCCTACATATACTCTTTCTGTATCAATATTCTGGTCGAGCATCAACTTATCAAGCAATTGTATCACACCATTCATCGGTGGCGTCACTGACCCACCATTGATAATACTCCATTCAAATCTTTTGACAGGCGCCCAATATCCTTCTTTCGGGCATTGCGGCACAACGATGACAGCAGGAAACTTCGCTTGTACATCAGGAGAAATCAAATAAGGCACGACATTCTTTAGTTGAGCTTTATTGTCATTTCCCCTTTCGCCTGCACCGTGCAACCATAAGAATAAAGGTACTTTTTCACCTTTTTTGCCATAACAAGTTGGATAGAAAATATTATATGGTATAGTATCCTTACTAGCTGTCGTAAAGTTTAATGGAATAGTAACACCTTTTTTTACCGTATTACAACCATAAAACCCTATAAAACCTAATATAAATAACAAAATGATTCGGTTCATTATTCAATATTTTTGCCAAAGCTAAATATTCTTAGGGATAATGGTGGTAAGCAATTTAAATATTTTTACAATAATTGGTTTAAATATTGTCTTTCCCAAAGTTCTTGAAAGCATTTTTGCAGTTATTTAAAATTCAAATTTGAGTCCACTCCGAAAAGCTAAAATAAAAAAATGCCACTAAGACTCAAAGTCCCTAAGGTATAAAATAATTGATTATTAACTGTTTGAAATAACTTATGCTTTGTGTCTTTCAGCCTTTGTGGCGAAATTAAAATTTCCGGAGATGCATCTAATTTGGTAATTAAAACTATTTTAATGAACTTTGTTATTTATTTCTTATCAAAAAAACATAGATGTCGTCCACACTTATCACAAATATTAAGTCCATTGTAGGAATTCAAACGCAAGACCACAATTTCAAAAAAGGACAAGAAATGAACCAAGTTTCTACTTTGGAGCATGGATTTATTTTGATAGAAAATAATGTGATTGCTGATTTTGGACCTATGTCTGATGCACCTGACAGGGCAAAGGTTGTCATTGATGCTACCGATAGACTAGTTTTACCTTCGTGGTGCGACAGTCATACTCATATCGTTTATGCTGCAGGAAGAGAAGGTGAATATGTGGATAGACTCCGAGGTGTATCTTACGAAGAAATAGCCAAAAAAGGTGGTGGCATTTTAAATTCTGCCAATAAACTGCAAGTAACATCCGAAGAAGATTTGTACCTATCTGCGAAAGCTAGACTTGATGAAGTCATTGCAATGGGTACAGGTGCTATTGAAATCAAAAGTGGATATGGACTCACTACAGAAAGTGAACTAAAAATGCTTAGAGTCATTAGAAAACTGAAAGAAAATAGTCCTATTGAGATCAAAGCAAGCTTTCTAGGTGCACATGCTATTCCCATGATTTATAAGGAAAACAGAAAGGTTTATATTGACATTATCATCAATGAAATGCTGCCACGTGTAGCACATGAAGGACTAGCAGATTACTGTGATGTGTTTTGTGATAAGGGATTTTATACGGTAGAAGAAACAGACAGAATACTGAAAGCTGCAGCATCTTATGGTTTGAAAGCCAAAATCCATGCTAATGAACTAGCCATTTCTGGTGGCGTACAAGTAGGTATTGCCAATAATGCCATTTCTGTAGATCATCTCGAAGCTATAGGTGATGAAGAGATACAAGCGCTAAAAAATTCAAACACTATTCCTACAGTATTGCCTTCTTGTTCGTTTTTTCTGAATATTCATTACGCACCTGCACGAAAAATGATAGATGAAGGTCTCGGAATAGCCATAGCTACAGATTACAATCCAGGCTCCAGTCCATCTGGCAACATACCTTTACTTATGGCTTTTGCTTGCAATAATATGCGAATCCTTCCTAATGAAGCTTTTAATGGTGTAACCATAAACGGTGCTTGTGCACTTGAGCTCGGAGATACACATGGATCTATTGCAAAAGGAAAGGTCGCAAATCTTATTTTGACCCATGCCATCCCATCGCTTGATTACATGGTCTATTCATTTGGAACCAATCATATAGATAAGGTGTTATTAAGGGGCAAGTTGATTTAAGTATAAGATTATAGTTACATCCGACTATTTTTATGATATTTGCACTTTATTTCCATTAAAAAAATCATTTACAGCAATGTTTTTACACATTCACAAGTCCAAAATACACCGAGTAAAGGTCACTCAAGCAAATCTTAACTATGTCGGATCTATCACGATTGATGAAGATCTTATGGATGCCGCAGATCTCTTCGAGGGAGAAAAAGTTCAGATTGTAAATAATAATAATGGTGAAAGATTTGAAACATACGTCATCAAAGGCGAACGTGGTTCAGGTATGATATGTCTGAATGGAGCTGCAGCCAGAAGAGCTGAAGTAGGCGATATCGTGATTATCATTTGTTATGCCATGATGACTCCAGAAGAAGCAAAAACTTATAAGGCAAAGGCTGTCTTCCCTGATGAAAACAACAGACTAGTCTAGTCAATTCTATCTTTATTCATTACAAAGAGTTATTAGGTCAAAATATTGAATTTTGATTAGTTTTTGGTTATTCAATTGGATCGAATGAAAAAGCATCTTGGCACGTTTGCCAAAGTAAGTATATTTTTTGGGGTAGGTATCGTTATGCTTTACCTAGTATATCAGCGTCAAAATATTGCTTTTCAAGCAGATTGTTTTACTAAAGGAACGCCAGTCTCTGAATGTAGCCTGATATCCAAAATTATAGATGACATTAGCAATGCCAATTATTTTTGGGTCATTATTACAATGATTTTATTTATGATGACCAATGTAATCAGAGCATTACGATGGAAAATGATGTTTGTGGCACTTGGCTACAAACCTAAGTTTATCAATCTATTTGGTACCATAATGATCAATTACCTTGCAAATTTAGGTGTGCCGAGATCAGGCGAAGTCATTAGAGCAGGATTGATTTCCAAATATGAAGATATCCCTGTCGAAAAAGCACTTGGTACCATATTTACAGATCGAATATTTGATGTCTTAATGTTGGCTATAGTTATTGGACTTGCAATGCTAGTGGGTGGTAGCGATTTTTTAGCTTATCTAGATCAGAATATCAATCTTGGTGCAAAGTTAGAAGGTATCATGCGTAGTCCTATTTTAGTAGCCGCTATCTTATTGGGATTATTAGCAATTGTTTATTTTGCATTTGCCAAAAGAGAAAGGTTAAAATCTTCCGTCATCGGAAAAAAGATATATGGTTTGATTGCAGGCTTCTCTGATGGAGTACAAAGTGTAAAAGATGTATCTAGTGTACCACTTTTTATTTTTTATACAGTCTCCATTTGGGTCTTGTATTATTTCATGAGCTATTTAGCTTTTTATTCATTTTTCCCGACATCACATTTAGGACCAACAGAAGGGTTAGTAGTCTTTGTTTTCGGGAGTTTGGGTATATTAATTCCTACTCCGGGAGGCATGGGTAGCTACCATTATTTAGTAGGTGAGGCACTTGCTATGTATGGTGTCAATGGTTCTGATGCCTTTTCATTTGCAAACATTGTATTTTTTTCTATTCAGATATTTATCAATATCATTTTTGGTATTCTTTCATTGATCATCTTACCTATCATAAATAAAGAAGAATGAAAACGATAGCTTCGAAAGTTTGCAAGAATATTTATGAAGGACTTCCTTTGATAGAAGAATGGCATCAGCAGGGTAAAAAAATAGTGTTTACTAATGGATGTTTTGATCTTCTACACATTGGTCATGTATTATATCTAGAAGAAGCTAGATCATTAGGAGATATCTTAGTCGTTGGTGTCAATAGTGACTCATCCGTAAGCCAACTGAAAGGTCCCAACAGACCTATCAAAGATCAATATAATAGGTCACATATCTTGGCGGCATTAGCAAGTGTTGACATGGTCATTGTATTTGATGATGAAACACCTATAGATCTTATAAAAGCTATAAAACCTTCCATTTTGGTAAAAGGTGGAGACTGGAAACCCGAGCAAATAGTAGGAAGTGATTTTGTATTAAGTCATGGCGGTCAAGTGAGATCACTTCGTTTTGTAGAAGGGTATTCTACCACAGCTTTAGAGCAAAAGATAAGGAGAAGTTAATCTATTTCGAAGATTATAATTTGAAATATACAAGAATATTTATTGTTGATAACTCTCATCTACTACAAATATATGGGGCAATGTCACACATGCAATAAAAACTAAAAAAGTACTAATCATAGAGACGTTTGGAAGTATATATGTGTGACCTATTACCATCATAATAAATCCAAAAACAGCAAGAATAGTGTAAGGTGCAGCCTGACGATAATAATCTCCTATTGTAAAACTTGGCCATAGTTTTTTGTAATAAGACAACTGACTTTTTAATGAACTCAATGAATGCCATAAGGCAAAATATAAAGCAAATCCAACCAACATTGGAGTAAAATAAAACAATAAGGACAATATGATAATCTTGGAAATTTCGACCAATAACGCCAAAGTATTTAGTTTTTGATGGTATTTTAGAAATAATATAATCAAGACATTAATAATTACTAAACTTAACTGAATATTAGCCATAACAGTCAATGATAGATCTGGTATAAACCCAATGACCTGACCTATGATCATCTTACTTTCATCCCAATGCCATAATACCGATCCACCAATTGCAAAAACTCCCCAAAAGAAGTTGATTAAAATAGAATATCTTTTAGGTATGATGATATTTTCCCAGTTTGACTGTCCGAAATGATATGCAGATATAACAATAAAAATGATGAATGAATACAGCGGAAAGATTATCCACAATAAAAGAAACCCAAGGACAGCAGTGACATAAATGGCAAAAAACCTGAATATTTGTTTCTTTGTAAGTTTAGATCTGTGCATTCTTCTAAATAATAAATAGTCAGTAGCACCATGTGGTAAACCTATTGTGACTAACAAAATCCCCAATAGTGGATATTGAATAAATCTTAAAAATTCAGTCAATAACCAACCTAATAATGTAAAAACCAATGTGGTAAAAACTACCAAAGCCGTAAGTCTTAAGCTTATTTTAGCAGACATAATAATTGGTTTTAATTAAAGGACCGGCAATAAATTTTGCAATTACTACCGATCCTTTTGTTTTTTTAGTGGCTTGAATAAAATTATGCTTTAGCTTTTGAAGAACTCACAGCAAGGCTGTAAATTACTAACCCAAAACCTATCTTGTTTACAGCATCACCGATGTTGTATATCAAGTCCATATTCTTCACATCTAATACACCACTCAACCATCCGTCTGTTTCGATAGCCATATACCCTATCGGATAAATAGCCCATCCAACAAGTACAAACCATGCAAGCGCTTTGAAGGCACTCTGTAGTTTCGGATCATTGGAATTTCCAGCCAATTTGCTAGCAGATCCCAACCACACTTCATACAATATACCTACATAACCCACAGTGGAGATGATACCCCATACAACGCTATTGTCACGATAAGCAGTCTCTCCTAAGTAGCCCGCCACTAGCATAATAAGTGAATAACCGATCATTTTCCACAACAAAGAAATAGGAGCTCCAAATGCTCTTAAGATTAAATAGAACTCAACACACATTAATGGAACTGTCAAAATCCAGTCAATGTACCTAAACTGAGTCGGTGATTCGCCCGTCGTGAGCCACACATCTCTCATATAATAATAGTGTACCGCCGCAATCATAGTGATCAATCCCGCGATAAGTAAAGAAGTCTTCCATTTACCTTCTACTTGAGATCTCTCAAAGAAAAAGAAAACAGAAGCGGCAAACATTGCCATGTAACCAATAAAAAAAGTAAAACCAACATAATCATTGGCAGCAAGGCTACTCGCTAAATTAAAAGTTGCAAGTGAAATACTCATAATATTAATTGTTTTGTTAAATGTTGAAAATACAACACAGGCAACGAACGTAGAAGACGATAAAAGGTTTTCCAAAAGTTAAGTTTTGTTTAATATTTATTATTATTTTGTTAAACAAAACTTATTTTAATGCTTTAGTGTGTCTGGTCGATAAGAAAAGAGATGATTTGTGCTTCTCAACTAAAATAAATGCCTACTTTGTTTTATTAGACATAGCCGAAAATTGAAGTAAAATTGTTGATTGCTTTACCAAATAAATGCTGTGAGTTTTATGGAGCACATTTAGTTTGACGTAAGACGAGGCTGTCTAAAAAGCCAATTAG